>NZ_JBNHGC010000001.1:0-1061977 GCF_059090885.1 Arthrobacter sp. Y3223065
CCCCCCCCCCCCCCCCCCCCCCCCCCCCCCCCCCCCCCCCCCCCCCCCCCCCCCCCCCCCCCCCCCCCCCCCCCCCCCCCCCCCCCCCCCCCCCCCAGTCTGGGACTCTTGGCTTACCGTGTGTGTTGCGGTCTTCACCACCTGCCGGAGGTCGCTCTCCGGTCTCTTCAGGTGACAAGCAACTTATCAAGAGTCTCCATCGGCGTCCGCCGAAGCCACGCTTCGTTTGCAGGAGGAGGAACGAAACTCCCCATATCCCGGGTCAAATGTCAGCGCATCCAGCGGCAAGTTATTGATCGCAACAGCTAGAGTAGCCCTGCACATCATCAATGGCGAAGCCTGCCTGCGATACAAGAGCATGCGCAATGTCGAGGGGGATGCGTTCCTGTTCGACCCGGTACGGTCCGTCCCAGTCTGGGTCGGTGAGTATCTGGTAGGCGGCCTGTTCCTCTGCGGTGAGCAGGGGCAGGATTCTGCGAGCCCGGAGCAGGCTCTTGCCCTCCCGGTCTTCGCGGATGCCGTACCGGGCATATTCATGCAGGGCGGCGGTGTCCATGAGGATGGTGCGAACGTTGAGGCCGTTGCGGCGGTAACCGTCGAGGATCTCAAATCCGTCGGCGTCGAGGTCGCCCCAGTAGATAACGGTGGCGCATACAGTAATCCATGGCAGGTGCGGGATATGCTTCGGTCCTCTGTCCCCGTCGCCTTGTATAGCGACGCCGTGGTCGAGGTCCGGGAAGAAGAGGGTTGTGTCCTTGTTCTCGGTGATGATAACGGTGTTCGGCTGGTAGGCGGGTGCGGCGATGTCGCCGAGCGTGAGGCTGTCGTAGCGACGGCCACCGTTCATCAGGTGTGCGGGGTCGAGATAGGTGTAGTGCAGGGTGCGGGGACGGTCTACAAGTCCGAGGTGGTCCCGGCCGCTGAAGTGGCGGACGAGGTGCTGTCTGGTGTTCAGCCATTTGCTGTCCAGCCCTTCGACGGGGACCTGCCTCGGGGTCAGACCGGTCGCGTCATGGGTGCGGAACCACTCGGCGGCTACGAGCAGCAGGTCGAAGTCGACGGGGGACAAGCCAGTAAGCTCGCGCAGGACGGGGCCCGGGTCCACGTCCCGGAACCAGACGGCTGTGATCGCGGTTCGGTCCCGAGCAGTGTGGAGCAGGGTCGGCCATTTGCGACCGAGCAGCCGGGCTGCGGTGTCGAGGTCTGGGATGGTCAGGTAGGCGGGCAGGTGCTGGGAGGTCCCGGCGACGCGTCGCCCCTCGGTTTCCAGTGCCATCCTGTGCACGGCTGCCCAGTCCTGCCACCGGTGGGTCCAGTCCAGTGCGGCGGAGAAGTCCTTCTCCAGTGCCGCACCGGACGGGGCGCCGAGTTTGATCCGGCGCGGCCAGTCGGCGGCCGGGTCGAGGACGGAGCGGTGCCAGTTCGCCTCCAGCCACTTATCCAAGGCGGTCAGGACCTGCTCAATGGTCTTCACACCATCTCCCGTTCGGTGACCTCGACGGGCACCTGTTCCGGCTCGGCGGCGGGCACTGCACGGATGGGGCTGATCTTGGAGTAGTTGTCCGGCTTGTTTATGCCGAGCATCAGGTCCACGTGCCGCTCGATGCCGCTGACCTTGTCCAGCGGGGCGCCGATGATGAGCTGGAAGCCCAGTTTTTTCCACGCCCCGACAGCGCGTCCGGCGAATTCGGCGTCGGCTTTGATGAATCCTTCGTCGAGCAGGACCGGTGCGAAGCGGGGCCGAGTGCTGCTTTCCTCGTCGCCCAGCTGGTAGCGCAGGGCCGCGCCGACGATGAATGCGACGAGTTCCTGTGTCTCCCCGCCGCTCTTGCCGCCGAGGCTGTCGTAGACGCTGAGCTGGTTTCCGTCCTCGTCGATGCGTTCGGCGGTTATGGTGACGTGCCGGTGCACGTCCAGATAGTTGTCCCGGGTATTGGTCGCGCCCTTGGGCAGGGTGTCCGGGGTGCGGATTATGGTGATGAAGGATTCAATGTCCCTGAACCGGGCGTCGGTCTCCTCATCGGTGTAGGTCACGGTGGCCCCCTCCGCGATCCTGCGCAGGCGCTGGATGAAGGTGCGCACCTGCTGGTTGGGCAGGCGGCGCAGGGTGATGCGCAGCCGGTCCCGATCGCGGCCGAAGGGGATGTGGGTGAGGATGGCGTTCACGGCGTCGAGTCGCTCCTCGATGTGGTTGATAGCCTCGCGCATGGTGTAGGCGAGGGTCACGAGGTCCCGGCCGGTCCACTGGGCCATCTCCCGCTTGAACTCCTCCCGGCGCTCGGGCAGGGCCTCGGCCACGAGACCGTCGAGGACCCGGCGGTAGTCCGAGTAGGACTCCACATTCTCGCCGAGGTCGGGATCCGGCCAGAGCTTCTGGTAGGTCTCGAAAGCCTTCCGCAGCGCCTCGGCGGCCTTGGATTCCTTCTCGCTAGCATCTTCCGCCCGCCCGGCAAGATAGCGCCTGACCTTCTCAAAGGAATTCTGGAGCAGGGACAGGTCCCCGGGCGTCCAGTACTCGGCGTGGACCGCGTCGAGTCCTTTCTGCTGCTCGTCGGTAAGCGCCGTGCCGTTTTCCATATCCTCGATGGCCTCAGTCACCTCGTCCTGCCGCTCCACGAGGGGGCCGTGCTTGGTGTCCAAGGCGCTGATCGTCGTCTCGGCGGTCACTCGCTCGCGGTTGGCGACGATGTGCCTCTCGTTAAGCTCCTTCCACGCGTCTTGGAGGGCGGCCAGCACGGAGTTCGCGCCACTAATCCGCTTCTTTTCCGCGTTGGCGGCGGCGATCTTTGCGTCCACGGCTGTGACGTCGATCCTCTGCCACAGGGTGTCGAGGACGTACCGGTACGCCCCATGGCGCAGCCGGAGGCTTTTGCCCTCAACTTCGAGTCGTGCGCTTTCCTCGCCGAGCGCGGTGAGCTGGAGGGTCAGCTTGTGGAGATGGTCGGCCACGTCCCGGCGGTGGGCTTCGTTGGAGAAGCCGATGATGAACTCGCCGGTCCGGCCGCCGTGTGCGCCACGCTCCCGGTCCTTGACTTGACCGCTCAGGGTCACCTGACGCCGGTTGGCGGGGGTGAAGTCCCGAGCGGTGTCTACGCGCTCGTGGTCGAACTGATTCGCCACCTCCTGCTGCACCCAGCCGTTGTACGGGGAGTCGGCGAAGTTCAGCGTGGCGGCCAGCGTCCCGTCGGGGATGGCGGTGCCGGACAGGCCGGTGGGCACGGCCCGGAAACTGACGCGCTGGCTCAGCGGCAACGAGTCGATGCTGCGGCGGAATTGCTCTGTTTTGTCCCGGTCCACGAGCATCACGGTGGCGAAGCCGCGCATGACCAGTTCGGCCGCCTGCCGCCACTGTTCATGCTCGGGCAGGATGTCGATCAGTTCGGCGACGAACGGCAGGTCTTTCGGGTCCATTCCGGCACGTGCGGCCATCTTGGCGCGGGCGTCGATATAGTGCATCGGCAGCTTCGTGGTGCGCTCCTTTAGCGACTTGTATTCGCGGGCCAGCTCTTCCTGCTGCGGCTGGAGGGTCCACTCCTCGCGTTTGATCTCGTCTCGCCGGGCCGTGTTCTTCGCTTCCCGATCCTCGAACGAGTCCACGAAGCCCTGCGCCTCCCGGCTCAGGAGTTCGTACTCTTCCCGGTCCTCCGGGGCGGAGACTCCGAGAGGCTCGATGCGTTCGCTGAAGCGCCGCCGCTCATAGTCGGCGTTTCCGCGCTCGTCGGCGTACTTCTGAAGACGCTGTTCGATGTCCTCCAGTGCCTTGCCGCCGTTGGCGCGCTGGTTCTCTCGGTTTTGCTCCATCTGCTGCGACAGGTCCCGCTCCTCTGCGAGCGCAGTGCGGTACCTTTCCGAAGCGGCCTTGTGTGCGGCACGGTTGGCGTCGACGGCCTCGTCGAGCAGAGTCCGTTCGGTGCACAGCTTCCAGAGCAGGAACGGGGTGGCGCCCTCGCCATAGATGTTGAAGGTGTCGACCTCCTCACGTTCGCGCTGCGCTGCGGTCATGTCCGCGTGGTGGCCGGGGATCGGGTTGAGGACCTCGACCTTCTCGGCGGCGGTCTGCATCGCCTCGTGGGTCTTGGCCAGATCATCGAAGTGGGCAATCACCTCGTCGGCCTTGGCGTAGGTTTCGGGCTTCTCCAGCACGAGCTGCTTGTAGAGCGCGTCTACGGATTTAACGTGGTGGCCGCCCTGAATCCGGGAGAGCAGTTTCATGGCCCGGGCACCATCCCCGTTCTGTCCGATGCCGAGGGTGGTGTGCAGGACCTGCGAGAACGTGGAGTAGTATTCGTGGTTGCGCATGCCGGGGAACCGGATGGTCAGAGCCCGGGGAGGGAACCTGTCTGCGGAGAACTTCTCCATCTCCTTCAGGTTCAGGGTCCCGTCCACGGTGAGCATGCGCATGGTCACGTGGGCGGCCGTCGAAGCGCCGACCTTGGCGTGGTAGAGGCGCAGGGCCGTGAAGCGCCGGCCGTCGTCGTTGCGGAACGTCGTTGCGATCGCCGACCATGTGGCGGTCTCCCGGCCCCGGAGCACGTAGTCGACGAGTTCGCCGGTCTCCTCGTTCCGCACGGTATCGACCGCGCCCCGGATGTAGGACAGGGCGCTGCGCTGGTCCTTGCCCCGCGCCCGGCCCTTGCCCTCGTTGGAGGCGCCGTTGAACGGGGTGTTGGAATCCATCATCAGGGCGGTGTACGCGTCGAGCAGGGTGGACTTGCCGGTGCCGGATGGGCCACTGATGAGGGTCGTGCGTTCAAAGTCCACGCAGTGGTAGCCGTGGAAGGTACCCCAGTTGACCAGTTGCATCCGGTCAAGCTGCCACTGGTCAATGTCCTCCACGGTGAAGAGGGGAGCGCCGCTCATTCGTCTGTACCGCCTTCCGTGTCGCTGATGACCCACTGGCGCAGCTCGCGCAGCTTTTCGACCGTAAGCACGGAATTGATCACGGGGGCGACCCGGAATCGTTCCTCGTCACCATCGGTCTTCATGAGGATGCTTTCGTCGACCAGACCCTTGATCGCGTTCTCGTCGCGGTTGCGGGCGTCGACATGGTTCGTGGCGTCGGGCCGTCGGTAGGCTTGCAGCCAGTGCAACAGTTCCTCGCGGTCCACGTGCACGGCGGCCGCGCCGCTAGCCCATTCCCGGGCGTAGCGTTCGCGCAATTCGACCAGCAGGACGGTTTCTTCCAGCGTGTACTGCCGGTCATGCAGCAGGGTCGGGAACTTGCCGCCCGCCTCCGGGGTGGCCCCGCGCTTGTAGGCGTACTGCCGCTCCTCGTCGAGCACGAGCACCTGAAAGAGGTCATTCAGCCGGGACGCGATCGCTGCGCGGGATTCCAGCAGCGTCTGCCATTCACGAGGGTATTTATCGGCGGCAAGGTACTTGCGCTTGAGGAGGATTACCAGCGTCCGGCGCTGGGCGAGGGTGAGCTCGCCCCGGTCGCCTTCGAACAGCCCGCCGCCGGTCTCCCCCTCGTCAAGGTCCGGGTCGACATCGTCGAGGTCATCGTCGGCGTCCCCGAGGTCGTAAACAGTCATCTGGTCGGTCACTGGGCCTCCTCGGCTTCGGCGAGCGCCTCGCGCTCCTCATCGGTAAAGGTCAGGTGCGGCGCCCGGTAGGCCACCCGGGTGCCGTCGCTACGGACTGCTTCGAAGACGTCCTCGCCCTCGCTGCGGACCACCGCCGTGCCTGCGACGTGCAAGACACCGAGCACTTCGACGGGGCGCCGATCGGCGGCGGGCAGACGGTTGAACACTTCGGCGGCGGTCAGGGTCCGGTCCTCGGCCAGCCCGTCCAGCAGGGCTCCACGGAGCACCTTAAAGGACGGGCCGCCCTGCTGGCGGATCTCCTCGGCGGACAGAGCACCGGATTCTTGCCCGGCCTCCTCCAGCGGCGGCGGGGGCGCGTGCTCGGCCGGGTTATAGGGCCGTTCACGCAGGGTGGCGACTTCGAGCTTGGCCGGGGTCAGCGGCAGGTCCGTCTTGGTGCGCACGCCGGAGCGCTCGATTCGGTCGGTCAATTTCTGCTTTAGATCGTTCAGCAGCAGATCGAGCTCTTGGCTGCGCAGGGCCTCCTTCTGCGCCAGATTGGTCCGCAGGGTGGCGGACAGGTGCCGTTGCTGGTCCTGAATGGTCTCCACCCCGCGCATCAGCAGCGCGGCGAGCGCGGTGACCCGCTGCTGTTCGTTGCGGGGCAGAGACCGCGCGAACGGGTGGGCAAGGATAGTCTCGATGTCCTGCCGTAGCGCGGACAGCAGCTCCTCGTGGGCGAGTAGGTCTAGGGCTCCCTGATAAGCCCGTCCCTCCGCAGAGTGGTTGAGCACGTCGCGGGAACGCTGAAGGTAGTCACCGACGACCTCCCCCTTGGGGCGTTCATCGGTGCGGAAGTCGCCGATAATCTTCCGGTGCATGCCGGAGACGCTCTCCTCCACCCGCTGGAAGTCTGCGGGCAGGTCGGCCAGCAGGTCAGCGAGGTTCATGAACGCCTCGAACATGCGGGAATCGGAGGCAGTCTCGATCGTCCCGCCGTTGAGGATGCGGTCCCGTTCGGTTTCCAGCCGAGTGATCTCCTCGTTCAGGTACTGGAGCCGCTCATCACGGTCTGGGTTCGCGTCCATTGCGCTGCGTCGGGCAACGTCAAGGATGGTGCGGATGCGAGATTCGGAGAGCAGGGCGCGCTCTCCGCTGAGCCCCTGCACGAAGGCGATGGCGTCCCGGGCGTGGGAGGTGAGGGCGTAGAACTCCTCCCCGTCCTCGCGGGAGTCAAGGACCAGCCACTTGCGCTTGACGCAGAACCGGCACCACTGGCGCGCTTCCGACGGGTCCGGGGCGTCGTACCCGCTGGCGGCGAGGACTTCGAACAGGGTCTGCACGTGGGCGTGGAAGGCGGTAGTGGCCACCTGTCCGGCGTCTCGAGAGAACGTTGTTCGGAAGATCGCCACGTACAGTGGCGCGTCCTTCTGGTTGAGCAGCCCAAGGGCCGGGCGCCCGAATGCTGCCTGAGCGCGGTTAAGTTCACGTACGATGTCGGACAATTTTTCCTCCTTGTCCACAGGGTAGGCGATGGCCCTGACAAAAACGGCAAGCGCCAATACGGTTGGTGATCCCGTTCGAAGCAGAGTGATCTCAGTATTGAGCACCAGTAGTTATTGTTCAGTTAGTGGATGCGGCCCTCCCGGACGGATCGAGGCTGCATGTCGTCATTCCGGACATCACCCGCCAGCACTGGGCGGTCAACATCAGGAAGTTCATCGCCCGTGCTTCGCGGTTGGAGCATTTGGTCGAACTGGGCTCGCTGACGCCGGAAGCATCCCGGTTCCTGGGAGCGGCGGTCAGCAGCGGTCTGAATATCCTCGTGTCAGGGGCAACGCAGGCGGGCAAAACCACCATGCTCAACTGCCTCGCAGCCGCTATCGGCAGCCGGGAACGGGTGGTCACGGTTGAGGAAATCTTCGAACTGCAACTGCCCCTGCGCGACGTCGTAGGGCTGCAGTGCCGGCAACCGAATCTTGAAGGGGAAGGTGCCATACCGCTGCGGTGGCTGGTCAAGGAGGCACTGCGCATGAGGCCCGACCGGCTGATTGTCGGTGAGGTACGGGAAGCCGAAAGCCTTGACATGCTCGTGGCCCTTAACAGTGGGCTGCCTGGGATGTGCACGGTCCATGCCAATAGCGCCCACGACGCCATCACCAAGATTTGCACCCTGCCGCTGCTGGCTGGACAGAACATCTCGTCCGCCTTTGTGGTTCCGACTGTGGCATCGTGCATCGACCTCGTGGTCCATTGCGTCCGCCGTCCAGACGGCAGGAGACAGGTCGCGGAGATCGTTTCGCTGGGCCGGCGGGTGGAGAACGGGATCATCGAAACGTCCACGTTGTTCAGCCGCCAAGACGGCCAGCTTGAGGTGAGTCCTTCTGCCAGCCCCGCGGAGGAAAAGTTCGCGCGCGCAGGATATGAAGTCATGCAACTGTTGGAACCGGTCCCATGACGACGGCGGCGGGACTCCTTGGCGGCGTGGGGCTCTTTTTGATTTGGTGGTCCTGTTGGGAAAAACCGCCCACCCGGCAGGTGCGGCGGAAGCGGCCGGGCCGGCTCCAGCAGATGATTAGCCAGGCAGGCATCGAGAAGGTATCGCCGAGTGCGCTTCTGGCCAGCTGCGTGGCAATGGCAGCTGCAACTTTCCTGATCGTGTTGGCACTCGCAGCATCCGGTCCCATCGCAGCCTGTTTCGGCTTGTTCGGGGGATGGCTCCCGTTCGCCCTGGTGAGTTGGAGGGCTCGCCGGCGCGCCGCTGTCTTGCGCGAAATCTGGCCGGACGCCGTCGACCACCTCCGTTCGGCCATCCGGGCAGGACTCTCGCTGCCCGAGGCGCTGGTGCAGTTGGGAACGCGGGGCCCGGTGGAGCTGCGGCCGGCCTTCAGGGAATTCTCCTCCGATTACCGCGCGGGCGGGAATTTCGACGACGCCTTGGAGCGGCTCAAAGCAAGGCTGTCCGATCCGGTGGCCGACCGGATCGTGGAGGCGCTGCGCATGACGCGTGAGGTCGGCGGTACCGACTTGGGCAGATTGCTCGGAACGCTGGCGGAGTTCCTCCGCGATAGCGCACGGACCCGCAGTGAACTTGAGGCCCGCCAATCATGGACTGTCAACGCCGCCCGGCTCGCCGTTGCTGCCCCTTGGATCATCTTGATGCTGCTGGCTACCCGGCCGGAAGCCGTGGCTGCCTACAACACGACCGGTGGGGCGGCCGTCCTGCTGGGCGGGCTCGTGGTGTCGATTGTGTGCTACCGACTGATGCTGCGCATTGGGTCGCTCCCTGAAGAGGAGCGGGTGCTCCGGTGAGCCACACAGCTGCAACGACAGCGCTATTGGGCATCACGTTGGGAGTGGGCCTCTGGCTAACGGGCGTCCGGTTGCCGTTCTTCCGCCGCAGCCGCTTCGCGGATCGGATCGCCCCGCAATTGAGGTCGATCGAGATGAAGTCGCGGCTGCTGGACGGCGGATCGGGAAACGTCACGCCGTTTGGCCCTCTGGAACGGATTTTCCGCCCGGTGCTCCGTGACTCGGTCACCTGGCTCGGGAAGTTCCATTTCGGTTCCACTTTATTGTCGAAGCGGTTGCTGCAGGCGGGACGCCGGCAGGGCACCGTCGATTTCCGCGCCGAACAATTGCTGTGGGCGGCGGCGGGCCTCGTCATCGGTATTGCGTGGACGATCACCTCGGCGGCAGGAAATTCGCTGGATCCGGTACTTGCGGTGATTCTCACCCTGGGCCTGGCAGTGGGCGGATTCATGCTGCGGGATTACCTTCTGAGCGTCCAAATCCAACGCCGTGAGGAAAAGATGCTGGCGGAATTTCCCAGCTTGGCGGAGTTGATGGCACTTGCCGTCAGCGCTGGAGAGAGCGCCACGGGAGCACTGGAGAGAATCTGCCGCAGCGCCCAGGGCGAACTCGCTGGCGAATTTGCGGTGGTGCTCGCACAAACGCGATCCGGTACGCCGATGCTGACGGCATTGCAGGAGTTTTCACACCGGACCCGCTTGCCAGCGCTCGTGCGGTTCGTCGACGGAATCACCGTTGCCGTGGAGCGCGGAACTCCGCTGGCGGACGTCCTGCGGGCGCAAGCCCAAGACGTGCGTGACTTGGCGAAGCGGAATCTGATGGAGTCGGCCGGAAAGAAGGAAATCGGCATGATGGTGCCGCTGGTTTTCGGGGTCTTGCCGCTGACCGTGCTGTTTGCCGTGTATCCGGGCATTGCGCTGATTAACCTCGGCTGGTGAAGTGCACCGAGGGAATTTCTCAATGGGGGTCTAAAAGGGGAGGAACTACGACATGATGAAACTCTCGCTCATGTTCACCGTCACGATTTCGCTGCTGTGGAGCGGCGGGCTGGACCGACTGCGACGTGCGGCGCGGTCCGATGATGGCGAACGCGGAGATGTACCGGGGTGGGTGATGATCACCCTGATGTCGGCCGTGCTCGTGGCAGGCATCCTGGCCCTGGCCAAACCGGCTCTGGAAGGACTGTTCAACGACGCCATTGGCCGCGTGACCCAGCCCTGACATGGGATCGAGGGAAAGTGCCCGCCGGGTGCGGCGGTCCACCGCTTCCGGCGTCGGCAGCGGTTCCGACCGGGGCCGGGACCGTTCCGACCGAGGCTCTGCGAGCGTGGACTTCGTGCTGGTCGGCGGGGTCCTCACCCTGATTTTTGTGTCGATAATGCAGCTGAGCCTGGTCCTGCATGTGCGCAACACGCTTATCGACGCAGCGGGGTCCGGGGCCCGCTACGGGACCTTGGCCGATCGAGGCGCCGCCGACGCGCACGAAAGGACTGTTGACTTGATTTCTGCTTCGCTGACCGACGATTACGGTCAAGATGTCCAGGTTGAAGAGATCGTCCGGTCCGGCGTCCCCACGTTACGGGTCACGGTCCGGGCTCCGCTGCCTGCGCTCGGCCTGATCGGTCCCCGGGGTGTGCTGGAAGTCCAGGGTCATGCGGCTCTTCCGCGCTGATGGGGCACCGGACGGGGCGCCGGCACCAGCGGTCGCCGGACTCATCCCGAAACGTGCCGGAGGAGCGCGGGTGACGGGCTTGCGACAGCGACTGAAGGACTGCCTGCATGGAGAGGAACCCGAAAGGGGGAGCGCCGTCGTTGAATTCGTCTTTCTGGGAACGCTGCTCCTGGTTCCGGTGGTCTATTTCGTCATCGCGGTCTCGCAGGTGCAGGCGGCGTCGTTCGCCGTCGTGAATGCCGCGGACCAAGCGGCGAAAGTGTATGCGGGGTCGGACGAGGCCGCAGCTGCTGGTCAGGCCGCGCAGCACGCGGCGCTCTTGGCCGCCGAGGACTTCGGGTTTGGCCCGGAGCGTGTGGATATCAGGATTAGCTGCGGCAATGGGGCGTGCTTGGAGGCGGGCTCTTCGGTCACCACGGAAGTCGCGATTTCGATCCCGCTGCCGTTGCTGGATGGCACGGGCCTCACCATGGCGAACGTGAACTCCTCGGCGACTCAAATAGTGGAACGCTACCGATGATGCCCGGAAGATCTTCAGGCTCCCGGAATGCACGTTGCGCCAACGGCGTAGGAGGCCGAAGGGGCAGAAACGATGATGAGGGGCAGGTGCTGGTTCTGTTGATCGGCTTCGTGTTGTTGAGCCTGTTGATCCTGACCGTGGTGATGGGTGTCTCCATTGTCTACGTCGAACGGAAGAAGCTGCTGTTCGTTGCCGATGGGGCTGCGCTCGCTGCCGCAGACACCTTCGCCCTAGCCGACGTCGAGACGAATTCAGGGGTGCCGGTGCCATCCCTGGATGAGGATTCCGTGAGGGGATCCGTCTCGCGGTACTTGTCCGACACTGGTGCGTACGGGAGGTTTGACCAGCTGACCGTCGGGGGCGGCACCGGCTCCCCGGAGCAGCGCACGGCGCACGTGGTGCTGAGCGCGGTCGTCCGGCCGCCGGTGGTCAATTTCCTCGTTCCGGCAGGTATACCGATTACCGTTTCCAGCGACGCGCGCTCGGAACTCAGACGCTGACCGGACGGGGAAAGCGCGGCCGGCCAGGGTGATTTCCTTGAGGGCGCCCAGGGTCTCGTACAGAATCTATGGGCTTGCCTCCAGTCGCCAGAAGAGCCATGCCGGCCGGCAGCGCCGTCGAAGGGATCATAGACAAGTTCCCCGCAATTTCCCGAAGTGAGATAAACCGCCCCTGCGAGTCCTTGAAGAGGTCAATCTTTTCGGGGCCGGACGGATCGAGGCTGCATGTTGTCATTCGGGACATCACCCGTCGGCACTGGGCGGTCAACATCAGGAAGTTCATCGCCCGTGCTTCGCGGTTGGAGCATCTGGTCGATCTGGGCTCGCTGACGCCGGAAGCATCCCGGTTCCTGGGAGCGGCGGTCAGCAGCGGTCTGAACATCCTCGTCTCGGGAGCAACGCAGGCGGGCAAAACCACCATGCTCAACTGCCTGGCAGCCGCCATCGGCAGCCGGGAACGGGTGGTCACGGTTGAGGAAATCTTCGAACTGCAACTGCCCCTGCGCGACGTCGTAGGGCTGCAGTGCTGGCAACCAAATGTTGATGGGGAAGGAGCCATACCGCTGCGGCGGCTGGTCAAGGAGGCACTGCGCATGAGACCCGACCGGCTGACTGTCGGTGAGGTCCGGGAAGCCGAAAGCCTTGACATGCTCGTGGCCCTCAACAGCGGGCTGCCTAAACCCTGCACGACCGGGCAACACTTGAAGACTGCCGCCATTTTTGTCCGACCATCGCCATATAATCAAACCATTCACTCGCACGTGATGTGATACATACCTGAAAGTTGGGGAACCAATGACCGCAAACAACCAATTCCCGCCGCCCGGAACATGGGAGACGCCGAAGCCGGCACCTAAAGCCAAGAAGAAGAAGTGGCCGTGGATCGTGGGCATTATCGTCCTGCTGTTCATCTTCGGTAGCTGCGGCGCTGCCGGGTCTGCTGAACGTGAGGCTGAGGCTGCGGCTGCGGCCAGCGCCAGCGCTGCGGCACAGGCCAAGGCTGACGCTGAGGCGGAAGCCAAGGCTGAGAAGGAGGCCGAGGAACAGGCCAAGCGTGAGGCTGAGGAAGAGGCCGAACGGCTGGCCGCTGAGGAAGCGGCCGCGAAGGAAGCCGAGGAGCAGCGAAAGAAGGAAGAAGCTGAGGCCAAGAAGGAGGCCAAGGCTGAAGCCAAGAGGCTCAAGGCGGAACAGGCAGCACGCACCGTCAAGGTTGATGCCGGCTCGCTGCTCAACGAGTACGAGGGCAACGAGGCCGCTGCCGACGAGAAGTATGACGGCAAGGTTCTTCAGGTTACCGGCGTCGTGGACAAGGTTGACACTGAGTTCTTTAGCGTGGACGAGTACACTGTGCAGCTAACTGACGGAGACCCTTGGCGCTTCGTCAGCGTGAACTGCCGCGACGTGCCCAAGAAGCAGGCTGCGAAGATTCAGGCCGGCAGTACGGTCACCGTGCGCGGTGAGTTCACCGATGGCGGCGACCTTGGTGTAGAAATCGACGACTGCAAGGTTCTCTAACCTGGGCGGTCCAGGCCGGTGTCTCTTCGTAGGTACAGGCTTGGACCGTTCTTCTTTTACAAACAATTATTCCTTCCCACGAGTGGGGCTTCCGTCACTCCTTCCGGAAGCGGGCAAACCCTTTGTACTGTGAGCATTTTCGGGCTGCCTGGGATGTGCACGGTCCATGCCAATAGCGCCCACGACGCCATCACCAAGATTTGTACCCTGCCGCTGCTGGCTGGACAGAACATCTCGTCCGCCTTTGTGGTTCCGACTGTGGCATCGTGCATCGACCTCGTGGTCCACTGTGTCCGGCGGCCAGACGGCAGGAGGCAGGTCGCGGAGATCGTTTCGCTGGGCCGGCGGGTGGAGAACGGGATCATCGAAACGTCCACGTTGTTCAGCCGCCAAGACGGCCAGCTTGAGGTGAGTCCTTCTGCCAGCCCCGCGGAGGAAAAGTTCGCGCGCGCAGGATATGAAGTCATGCAACTGTTGGAACCGGTGCCATGACGACGGCGGCGGGACTCCTTGGAGGCGTGGGGCTCTTTTTGATTTGGTGGTCCTGTTGGGAAAAACCGCCCACCCGGCAGGTGCGGCGGAAGCGGCCGGGCCGGCTCCAGCAGATGATTAGCCAGGCAGGCATCGAGAAGGTATCGCCGAGTGCGCTTCTGGCCAGCTGCGTGGCAATGGCAGCTGCAACTTTCCTGATCGTGTTGGCACTCGCAGCATCCGGTCCCATCGCAGCCTGTTTCGGCTTGTTCGGGGGATGGCTCCCGTTCGCCCTGGTGAGTTGGAGGGCTCGCCGGCGCGCCGCTGTCTTGCGCGAAATCTGGCCGGACGCCGTCGACCACCTGCGTTCGGCCATCCGGGCAGGACTCTCGCTGCCCGAGGCGCTGGTGCAGCTGGGAACGCGGGGCCCTGTGGAGCTGCTGCCGGCCTTCAGCGAATTCGCCTCCGATTACCGCGCGGGCGGGAATTTCGACGACGCCTTGGAGCGGCTCAAAGCAAGGCTGTCCGATCCGGTGGCCGACCGGATCGTGGAGGCGCTGCGCATGACGCGTGAGGTCGGCGGTACCGACTTGGGCAGATTGCTCGGGACGCTGGCGGAGTTCCTCCGTGACAGCGCACGGACCCGCAGCGAACTTGAGGCCCGCCAATCATGGACTGTCAACGCCGCCCGGCTCGCCGTTGCTGCCCCTTGGATCATCTTGATGCTGCTGGCTACCCGGCCGGAAGCCGTGGCTGCCTACAACACGACCGGTGGGGCGGCCGTCCTGCTGGGCGGGCTCGTGGTGTCGCTCGTGTGCTACCGACTGATGCTGCGCATTGGGTCGCTCCCCGAAGAGGAGCGTGTGCTCCGGTGAGCCACACAGCTGCAACGACAGCGCTATTGGGCATCACGTTGGGGGTGGGCCTTTGGCTAACGGTCGTCCGGCTGCCATTCTTACGCCGCAGGCGCTTCGCGGACCGGATCGCCCCGCAAATGAAGTCGATCGAGATGAAGTCACGGCTGCTCGACGGCGGACCGGAAAACGTCACGCCATTCGCTCTGGAACGGATTTTCCGCCCGGTGCTCCGTGACTCGGTCACCTGGCTTGGAAGGTTCAATTTCGGTTCCACCTTGCTGTCCAAGCGGTTGCTGCAGGCCGGACGCCGGCAGGGCACCGTCGATTTCCGCGCCGAACAATTGCTGTGGGCGGCGGCGGGCCTCGTCATCGGTATTGCGTGGACGATCACCTCGGCGGCAGGAAATTCGCTGGATCCGGTACTGGCGGTGATTCTCACCCTGGGCCTGGCAGTGGGCGGATTCATGCTGCGGGACTACCTTCTGAGCGTGCAAATCCAACGCCGTGAGGAAAAGATGCTGGCGGAATTTCCCAGCTTGGCGGAGTTGATGGCACTAGCCGTCAGTGCCGGAGAGAGCGCCACGGGAGCATTGGAGAGAATCTGCCGCAGCGCCCAGGGCGAACTGGCAGGCGAATTTGCGGTGGTGCTGGCACAAATGCGCTCCGGCACGCCGATGCTGGCGGCATTGCAGGACTTTTCACACCGCACCCGCTTGCCAGCGCTGGTGAGGTTCGTCGACGGGATCACTGTCGCCGTCGAGCGTGTTCCATAGTCACAAGATATTGTTGCCAGCAGCGTTGCGGTAGCCTAGTTGGCGCCGAGTTGCTGTGACTTGTGGCACCATTGGCGATGTGACGAATGAATTGGCGAACTCGCTCCCGAAAAAGGTATTTGTTGTTTCGCCCATAGGGCATCTAGGAACCGATGAATACCGAGATGCCCGGTATGTACTGGAGTATCTCGTGCGCGCGGCACTGCCCGCTCCCGAATGGGAAGTTCATCGAGCGGATGAGGGGAAAAGTCCAGACTCGATAGGTCAGCACGTCATTCGAAGTTTGCACGAAGCGGACTTGGTTGTAGCGGACCTGTCAGGACACAATCCAAACGTCTTTTACGAACTGGCCGTTGCTCATGGGCTCAAAAAACCAGTGGTGCACCTGATCACCGAGGGGCAGAGAATCCCCTTCGACATTCACGACATGCGTACTATTCATTACCTCATCACCGATCTGGAGTCGGTTGAGCTGGCCAAGAAGGATTTGCGCGATTTTGCTGTGCATGCGATCGAGCACGTCGACGAACTAGTAACGCCTATGTCCAGCTTCGATCGGTTTGTAACCATACGCTCCGATGCAGCCGATGGAGGCGAAGCGGTAGCCGATGTTTTGGAGCAAATCGTCGCTCGCCTCGGAACTATCGAGCGGCGAATGGAACGGGCTGTGAGGGCAAATAGTGGTTCGTCCGCGGAGTTTCTCCTGGACGACAGCGGTGACCTCTATATAAGAAGGTACGAGCATCAACTCTTGTACTTCTTGGAAGAATTGGACCAGTTGCGCGCCAATGATGACGGGTCCGACATGCATGCTGAGAAGATCAAGCTTCAGGAAAACAGGATAGATGAGATGTGGAGGAACATGCCTCCCTCTATGCGCCGTCGTCTTGAGAAGCGTGGGAAATTGAGTTCGTACCGCCTTCCTTCATAGCCGGATAGTCAGAGGCGATATCGAGGCACACAAAAATGCGTCTAAGCCGGGGAAGGTCGCGAGAGGGGAGGGGCCATACCCGGGGCCCTTACCTTCTTGTAGGTCTTGAATTAGATGTGAAAGCGGGCTTGGAGGGTAGCCGCCAGACCGTCCGTCAGTTCAGCCTCGGCGCCCTCAAGACCTTCTACGAACTCGACACCGCCCCCCTCGGGGGTCAGTCTCGCGTCGATGCCGAGGGCAGTACATAGCGCGAGGAGCCGCCGCGCGAAATCATCCGGGGCGAGCTTCGGGCCAGGAAGGCGCGGCACCCGCACATCAACGGTTTGGATTGTTCCGTGCGGAATGTGTGTCATGGCTGCGAACCTAGCACGCGAACGTGTCCGCGATAATGCTGTGCGGGATGACTGGACCGCAGTCACTGACTACCATTTCGCCGCTCGCTGGGCTCGGACTTGCACCCTTTGCGCTTGGTTTCGTCGACGAGGACGCGGCCTTAGCTCTCGTTCTAGCTCCAGCCAGCAGTAGCCCAGCCCAGCGCCAGCCCCACAGCCCGGGGCTCGGCGCAACATGGGGGCGCTGCAATAAGGGGCAGGTAAGCGGCGGGCAGCCAGTGCCAGGATTGTCTCCCGAGTCGGTAGGGGTACGGGCTGGGTGCTGGGGAGGGTTGAAGACAAGCCCCTTCTGCCGGTTGTCAGATGCGTGAATATGCAAAACCGGCGTCCGGGGCTCACTGATTATGTGGGGGCTTCAGCTACGAAGCTGCGCTGCCGAGATTGCCCATATCCCGACGCAACTCAGCGGGCATCTCATACTCGTGGCGGATGAGGTGACGGACGAACTTGCCCAGTCCGGCGGCTTCCTCGGCGGTCACGTCGTCGTAGTCTTCCGGGTGGGCACCCTCATTGCCCAATTGATTAAGATGATCAGCCCAATCCCATAGGGACTTATGCAAGTCGCCGTCATTCTTCATGTGCTTCAGAGCGGACTTCAAGTGCCGCTCGCCCTTGGCCTTTTCGCTTCCCTTGTCCTTCACGAACAAGGCAAGCGCAGAACGAAACATGACGGCGGCAGCACGGTTCGCCTGAATACTCAGGCACCGGACGCCTTCGTCGTAGGCCGAAGCGACACCAGGTTCTACGGCCGGATCGAGAGTTCCCGCCCCGGGGGCGGGCCACCAGTGAATCCCGTATCCGTCTTTGTCAGTGATTACTGCCGTGCCTCTCCCGCAGCCGGCGCAAGTCAGGCTGGAGAGCCGCCGCGTAATGAGATCGAATCCAAGCCCGTCCATCTCGGCAGTGTCAAGTGCAATGTGTTGCGCAACTTGGAAGTGTGCATTTCGACCACACCACGGACAAGGACCGGCGGGGTCGTCGGGGGTGGGCAAAGTGTCCGGGTTGGAGATCACGTTTAATTTTTTAATCGTGGCTTGCCAGCGTCTCAGGTACACGCTAGTGCACTCCACAGCAAAGCGGCCGGCGAGGACACCAATCCCAGTGATCAGAAAGTCCCATACCGGACTTACGTAGAGGGCGACCGAGGCTACGCGCGGCAGATCCTTCGAAACGAGAAAGAGCCCCGCCGGGCACAACGGCGCAGCGGGGCTTTCCTCGTGGAGTCACGGGCACAGACACGCCGCCTGGCCGGGAAGGAGCCCCGGCCCGGCGTTTCCGGGGCTCCTTAGCTGGCGGGGCTTACATGAAAGTCAGTCGCTTGTAATTGCGCTTAACGTACTGCTCGGCGGTAGCCCGCTCCTCGGCGCGCTTGGCCTCGCGCGCCTCGATCGCCTCGGCGACCTCGGCGGGCGTGGCAATGATCGGCCGTGCGCCGTTGCGGATCGCGTCGAGCATGGCGTCGAGGGTGTCCTCACGGGGCGCCTTGCTCGGGTCGCTCCAGTAGCGCGAACCGCGTGGAGCGCCGGACGGGTAGGCGTATTGGACGCCGGGGAGCAACGCGATAGCTTGCTGGGCCTTGTTGATCTTGTCGCGGTAGAAAGGCGCCGAGGCCAACAAGGCGGCCTCCTCGTGCTTGCCTGCCCTCACCAACTCGTCGATGCTGTAACCGCCAGGGACGCGCTCGGCGACCTTGGTGAGCTCCTCGGCGGCAGGGCCGTGGAGCTTGTCGCGAATGCCCTCGACGAGCCGAGAGATGCGGCCGGAAGCGGTGCGGTGGATCTCATGCGTCAGCTCAAAGACGGCACCGTCGAGGATTTCGCGGTGAGTGTCCAGCGCGGCGATTTGCGCCGGGGTCGACTTGGCGAGCTTGCCAGCCTTGGCGGCGGCGACGGCGTCGCGCATGACGTCGGCGGCGGCAGGCAGGGCGCCGAGCTCAGCCCTTACGCGGTCGAGCTGGGCGAGCATTTCTGCGAGTTCGACAGGCAACTCGACGCCTTGAGCGGCGAGACGGCGTATATGGTCGAGGCCGGAGCGGATCGGAGTATCGCGTCTGCATCGTCCGCTTCCACTTGGCCGAGGCCGGGCCGAGATTAGCGGGCAAATCCTGCTGGGCTGCCTTCCTGCAGCCATCCGGTCCATCTGTCGCCGTCACCGGCAACCCTTTTGCCGCCAATTTGCTGGTGGCAGTGGAGCGGACCGGGGTCTCCGTACCCTAGTCTGGCGCTACACGGCCCTCGGGCCCGCCCAAGGTGCTTCTCACTTAGCCTTTCGGGCTGGCTTTCCGGCAATCTCAGCGGCGACTTCCTTAGGGTTAGAAGTCATCCTCGGAGAGGCCGAACTTTGAGGGGTAGCGGATGCCTGCCGGGGACTGCCCGTCTTCGAGCTTCTGCACCCTGATCCACCAGGCAGTCCGTTTTCTAGCGCCTCAAGTGGGGGCAGGTGATGGGCAGTGGCGGCGCGCCTACACGAGGGTCTTGATTTCTGACGCCCGTGCCGCATTGATCGCGCATACCTACTGCCGGGTCCCGCAAATAGGGGCCGGTCCGAAGAGTCAGCGGACACTGGGACGACCGTGGTGCGGCCAGGGCCGCGGTCCGCCGGGTAATCGCCGCGGACGCCGACCTGCGCGAGCGGATCGAACCTGGAGCCGGTCGCCCCGTTCTAAAGCGCCCGCGGCGGGGGTCCGGCTACTGCTGCGGCGGCGTGTAGTTCATGCACCCCTCATCGATAGGCGGGCTCCAAGGACTGGGAACAGTCTGAAGAGGAACCTTGTCGATGATCACGAACACGAGCGACCGGAAGGAAGCATTGATGCCGCCTCCTTTGCATGCGGGCCCGGTGTGGACAAACATGCTGCCGCCAACCCCGTACCCGGATCCGACGTCACCGACGTAAACCACCCCGCCCCTGACTCCGCGTCCGTTGGTGTCCCGTTGCTGGTACACATGCATTTCAATCTCATGGTCCGTTTTACACGCGATCTCGGCGCCGCCCATGAAGTGGAAGTTCGGCCTCCCATGTTTGTTGTCGAAGGCGGCGCCTACTTTGATTTCGCAATCCGCCCAGGTGACTACCTTAGATGCGACCCACGGGCTCACAAAGGTGGCATGCCCGTCGGTGGCTTGGGCCGGCGGGGCGCCGAGCAGGGATGACGAGGCCAGCACGAGCAGGGTGCCCAGGAATCTGGCGGCACGACGGGGCTGCCGCCGCCTTGGAAGGACGACGGTTCCTGGCTCGTTGGGGGCTTGGTTGGATTCTTTGAACGCACGCATGGCCGTTCCTTTGCTGTGGAGCGATGGATTGCCCCCCAGATTTCCAGCGTACAACCGGCGCTCGGGGCATGTCACCGGGTTTTTGCGATGGGGAGGGTTCCGCCTGGCTCCGCACACCTCGGAAGGGGAAGGCAGCGGACACTCTGCCGAATCCACACTGATCGAAAGGACTCCCCAGGAGGAACGGTTTACATGGCGCAAGAACGAAAAGCCCGAGGAAACGGAACACTAAGGCCGCCGACAATCTATGGCTTCCGCGCATGGCGGAGGGCAACCTTGAGCAGCTCGATCCGGTAGCCGCGTTGTGCCTGCTGACTACCCTGCTGACTGCCAGTGCCGGCCTTCGAAGACGAGGACGACGCCGGGATGGACGGCCGCGCAGGCTGGTTGATAAGCCACTGGAGCTGGCCGCCTGCATTGCGCGGCTGGAGCCGTGCGAGCGCGAACTGAAGGCCGTCATCCAGCGGGTCTGGCACCGGGGTGATCACTTGGAACCGCATCCAGGCGGGAACCAGGGCAGTCAGGTGCGGGACCGTTTCGGCAGCTGAACTTCCTGGCATGGCCAGGACGGGGGAGCCAACGATGTTCGTGGAGACATCGTCCTCCGTGGCACCCTTACGGCTTGCATGGTCGTACGGAACACATCCGTTGCTGCTTCCAAACGCAGCGGAGTCAGCGCAGCCGGTACGTAGTTCCTGCTTGGAAAGGAAAACGGTCAGCCTTGGACTCGTTGCCGGTAAAGGGCCGCCAGTTCGTCTGGAGATTCAGGAACTGACTCCACGTAATTCTCGAAATGTCATCAGGTAGCTGTCCCTGGTTATCAAGCAAACTGGAGCAGCATTGCTAGGGGTTAAACCCGGCTAGAACACGCGGTTGGATGTGGGGTCAGATTGACGAGCTGATGGCACGGCCACATTTTTGCATGTCCCGGGTAGGGCGGGATGTACAATTCCCTGAGGGGATCCGTCTCGGGGTATCTGTCCGACACGGGCGCGCACGGGAGGTTTGACCAGCTGACCGTAGGCGGCGACACCGGCTCCCCGGAGCAGCGTACGGCGCACGTGGTGCTGAGCGCGGTCGTCTGGCCGCCGGTGGTCAATTTCTTGATGCCGGCGGGAATCCCTGTGACCGTTTCCAGCGATGCGCGCTCGGAACTCAGGCGCTGAACAAACGGGAAAGCGCCAGGTATATTTCCTTCAGGGCGCCGAGCGGTTCGGGGTCAGGGAACCGAGGCGGCGTAAACGACAACAGAAGCTGCAGGAACCGCCACGATATGCCTCTTCGGATCCTGAGCAGGGGCCGATGTCTTCCCGCCGCTGATGCGACCTGCTAGCCTCACGGGCA
Source organism: Arthrobacter sp. Y3223065 (assembly GCF_059090885.1). Taxonomy (NCBI): domain Bacteria; kingdom Bacillati; phylum Actinomycetota; class Actinomycetes; order Micrococcales; family Micrococcaceae; genus Arthrobacter; species Arthrobacter sp. Y3223065. The sequence continues at coordinate 21,085 of NZ_JBNHGC010000001.1, forward strand.
AGGGAGCAGGGGACCACTTACGTTGGGGCAGCAGTGCGGACTGTGCTTGTCAACAGAGAATCCTTGAAGTCGTCGGCTGGACGCTTCGGCGATGCCCACACGTGTGCTTCCTTATTCCTAATCCTCCTCGGCATTCTCACGGCGGTGGCGCTGACGGCGGCAAGCAGCCCCGTTCCGTCCCCGTCAGGCAGGCTGCACAGCGGCATGGAGGGTGCCAAGGCTGCGCTTGTGCGGATCGAGCTTCGAGCGGTCGCCGAGATTGCCCACATCGACCACACCACCGGGGAGGTGGAGGTCAAGCGCGGCCGGTCCACCGTGCCCCTCGGGTCCGCCACCGGCGTTCTGGTTTCTGCGGACGGGATCGTGGCAACCACTTGGGAGAACCTCGCCGTCGACCGGGACGCAGTGGCCGTTTATGCCGCGAACGAACTGTTCGCCAACGAGATTGGTGTGCCGGTCCGCAACGGCGGCAACCCTGCCCGGCGGGGAACCACACCACACCGCTATTGGGCCCCGCACTTGCACCACTGCTATGACCAAGTGACGCACTGTGTCCTTTTCCGCGTCCCGCAATACCATGTGCGCACCTACACCTCTGAGCCCGGCGGCGTCATGGCCGAGTTGCTCAATGCCCCGTCCAAGCCCCATGACGTTGCGCTGCTTCGTATTAGTGGCGGCGGTGCCACACCTACAGCATCGCTGTCCCCGGCGGACACGGAGGCCGGCGCGGCCAGCGTCCTGCTGGGCTTCACCAAGCGGCCGGCGCCCGAGGCTGGCCCGGCTGAGATTCCGGTGAAGGTGGACGCGGCGGCCAGCCGGATTAGCTCTCCGGAGAATCTTGGAGCGCCGCTGGACGCCGGTGTCTCCGGCGGACCTGTGCTCGACACGGCGACCGGTCAGGTCCTCGGCCTCGCCGGGCCGCGTCAACGGGACGGACGTGCCACGCTCGTGCCCTCCGCCGCCATTCAGGCGGCCATGGCGAAGGCGGGAGTGGCGGTGACGCCGTCGAAGTTCGACGCCGTGTTCCGCCGGGGTGTCGACCACCTCGCGTCCGGAAACCGGGGTGGATCGGCGGAGAGCGCGCTTGAGGAGTCCTTGACGTACTACGACTCCGCCTTGGCGGCGAGCCATCTCGAGGAGGCTCGTACCATGAGGGACGGACAGTCCGACGGCGTACCAGCGGCAGAGGCGGAAATGGACACGGGGGACTCGTTGCAGCCCGAACTCCTGCCGATCCTCACCGGGCTCCTGCTCCTGGCGGGCGTCATCGGAGCCATCGCTCTGCGCCGGCGTAGCCGGTCCGTGACCACTCAAGCGGGTGGCGGCGCCACTACAGCGGGCGCCGGCCGCCCGTCTCCAGCTCCCGGGGCAACGGCCCCGGCGAACCGTTCCAAAACCGCCGACGAGCTACCCACTCGGGCTGGGTCGACGACGGCAGCATGGCTCGACCGGGAGCAAGCAGGCCGCGGACGGACTGGTTCAGGCCGGACCGAAGCCGCAGAGCACCAGACCCCCGCCCTGCGGCATCCTCCCGCACCCGGCAGGTCAGCTGCTGAAGCGGCACCGCCGGTTCCGGACGCGAATCCAGGTCCGGCGGCCGCCGACCACACCCGCACAGCGGTTCCCCTGGCACCCCGCGACTCCAACACACAAGCCGTGGCGTTCTGCCCCCAGTGCGGCCGGCAGGTTCTGCCGGGAGCGCGGTTCTGTGTCCGCTGCGGTCATCGGGTCGGCTGAGCCGTGGCGCATCTGGGAAGTTATCTCAATCCCGGGACCGAGATCGCAGGCTACCGCATCCAGTCACTGATCGCCCGCGGCGGCATGGGCGTCGTTTACCGGGCGCTCGACGTCCAGCTCAGCCGCTCCGTCGCACTCAAGCTCCTCGCGCCTGAACTCTCGGCCAATGAAAAGTTCCGCCAGCGGTTCGCGCGTGAGTCCCGGCTTGCAGCCTCCGTGGACCACCCCAACATCCTGCCCGTCTACGGCGCCGGCGAGTGGTCTGGGCAGTTGTACATCGTCATGCGCTACGTACGCGGCACCGACCTCAAGGCCGAGCTCGACTCACGCGGCCGGCTCCCGCTGGGCGAAGTGCTTCGAATCCTCTCTGACACCGCCGCTGCGCTCGACGCCGCACACGCGGCCGGACTTGTACATCGGGACGTCAAACCCGGCAACATCCTGCTCTCTGACGACCGGGCGGACGGCCACCGGCACATCTACCTCACCGATTTTGGCCTCACCAAGCGAGCCACGTCTGCGACCGGAATCACGACGGCGGGCCACTTCCTCGGAACCTTGGATTATGTCGCGCCCGAGCAGATCCGCGGCGAAGACGTCGACGGTCGGGCCGACGTGTACGCGCTGGCGTGCGTCGCGTATACGTTGCTCGCTGGCCATCCGCCGTTCGACTACGACGACGACTCGGCCCAGCTCTGGGCCCACATGACGGAGGAGCCGCCACTCCTTTCCGAGGAACGACCGGAACTCCCTTCCACCGTCGGGCTCGCCATCCTGGACGGCATGGCGAAACGACCGGAGGACCGGCCGGCCTCCTGTGGCGCGCTGGTCGCCATGATGTCCGGCGGCGCCCCCGATGGCGATGCGCCGGCCCTGTCCCCCGAAGATGCGACCGCCGACACCCGGCCTGCAGGGACCGCGCCTTACAAGGAAGGCGATGACGACCTCACCAAAGCAGGACGACCAGTCGGCCTCGCTCCCCAGGATGGCCGGCGCGGCGGGTCGCTACGCGTGCGGGGCGCGCCGCGGCGGGCACGCGCCGGGTTGCTGGCGGCGCTGGGCGCTGTGCTCGTCCTGCTTCTCGCTGTTGGTTTGCTCCCGCGGATGCTCTCCGCGGAGGAGCGTGTGACCTTCCGTGCCGACGGCATCCCGTACACGCTTGAGGTCCCCGAGAGTTGGACCCCCCGCACCCACGAGGCGGGTGACAGCACCGTTAGTGTGCTGTCCGACGCTGATCTCACTGCGCTTTTCGCCGACGAGCCGGATGCTCCGGCGGCCGCAGCCCGGACCGCCACCGATGACCCAGACCGCGTCGTCGGGCTCACCATCTACCACCGGCCCGCTGGGTTGGGCGGTCAATCTCCGGATGCCCGGGTCGGCACCGCCGAGGCCCTTTTGCCCGGCCGGGACGCGCACCTGGTGGATCGCGGCGCGACCACAGTCGGGGAGGTCGAGGGCCAGGCCATGGAAGGCACGGTGCCCCTCTCGTCCGCTGTAACGCTGCAGGTCCGCGCTCTCGTCGTGGAGACCGACCCGGTTCAACTCCTGGTGTTCTTTGCCCCCTCGTCACTGTTTGAGGAGCGCCTCGAGGTCTTTGACGAAGTCGCCGGATCCCTGCGCCGGAAGGAGTGAGAGGTACCCAATGCCCGAACATCTGACTCCGTCCCCGAACGAAACGGTGCTATACGTGCACGTGGACGGGCGCGGCTGGAGCTTCCCGCCTGCACACACGATCCATGTGGGTCGAGACCCGCGCGCCGACATCCGCCTCGACGACGAGCGTGTCAGCCGCGAGCATGTCCGCCTCTGGCACCGCGACGGCGCGTGGTGGGTCGCCGACCAGGCCAGCCGCAACGGCACCTGGATCGCAGGGACGGACCAAGTAATCGACGGGCCGGTACCGCTCCAATCCGGCAGCCTCCGCCTCCGTCTTGGCGGCCCGGACGGACCTGAACTGCTCCTCAGCACCGAACCGCGCCGGCAACCGGCGACACAGCGTGTGCTCACGATTGGGCGCTCGCGGTCATGCGACGTCGTCGTAAAAGATCCGCTCGCCTCCCGGCACCATGCGACCGCCGAGATCGGCGAACAACACGCCGTCCTGCGTGATGCCAGCAGCTTCAACGGCACCTTTGTCAATGGTGAACGCATCCAGGGCGACGTGTCTCTCAGCCCGGGTGACCTTATCGGGATCGGGTCCACTACCCTGACATGGGACGGTATCCACCTGTCGATGCGAGCACCGCAGCGTCCCGTGTTCAGTGCCCGGCACCTTGAGGTCACCACCAAAACCGGCGTGCACTTGATGGACGACGTGTCGATTACCGTTCCTGCCGGCACGCTCGTGGGGGTTATCGGGCCGTCAGGCGCGGGGAAGTCGACGCTCCTCGGCGCGCTTACCGGTTTGCGCCCGGCCACCCGCGGGCACGTCACCTGGAACGGGCGGGACCTCTACGCCGAGTACGCCCAGCTCCGGTTCTTGGTGGGACTCGTGCCGCAGGAGGACATCCTCCACCGGCAGCTCACCGTCCGGCGTGCGCTCCAGTTCGCCGCCCGGCTGCGCCTGCCGCCGGACACGAGCGCCGCCGAACGGGACGAGCGGGTGAACCAGGTCCTCGCAGAGGTCGACCTGACGAAGCAGATCGACCAGCGGATCGACTCGCTTTCCGGCGGGCAGCGCAAGCGAACCTCGATCGCCTTGGAACTGCTCACCGCACCCCAGCTGCTGTTCCTGGACGAGCCCACTTCCGGGCTCGACCCTGGGTTGGACAAGCAGGTCATGGGGAGCCTGCGCGCGCTCGCAGATGCCGGCCGTGTCGTGCTGGTAGTCACTCACAGTGTCCTTGCCCTTGACGAGTGCGACCGCGTGCTTGTCCTGGCCCCAGGCGGACGGGTGGCGTTCTTCGGACCGCCGGCGGACGTGCTCCCCTTCTTCGGGGTGGACAATTACCCGGCCGCGTTTGCCGCGCTCGAGGACCAGGCATGGGTGGGCCGGTACGCCCGCTCGCCCGCCCGCGACGCCTACGTTGGACGGACAGCGTCCGCCCAAGTACCGGTCCCGGCGGCTGACGCGCCTCCGCCGCCGCGCGCGGCTCCGGTGCGACAGCTGTGGACGTTGATCCAGCGCAACGTCGCCGTCGTCGCCGCGGACCGGCTCTTCGTTGTCCTCCTCGTCGGCATGCCCATGCTGCTCGCGCTGATGGCACACGCCTTTCCCGGAAGGGCGGGGTTGTCACTGAGGGAAGCTGAAGGTGATCTACATCAGGTCCAGCAGCGGTTGGTCGTCCTCGTGGTCGGTGCCGCGCTCATGGGCACTGCCCTCTCCGTGCGTGAGCTGGTTGTGGAACGGCCGATCTACCGGAGGGAACGGGCCGTCGGCCTTTCCCCGGGGGCGTACCTGCTGAGCAAGGTGGCGGTGCTCGGCGTGCTGGTTGCCGGCCAGTGCGTGCTGTTCACCATGCTCGCGCTCCTTGGCCTTCCGGGGCCGGACGAGGCCCGGGTGCTGGGCGACGGACGTGTGGAGGTGGCGGTGGCGGTGGCGGCAGTCGGAGTCACCATGACTGTCGCCGCGCTCGTGATCTCGGCCGCGGCGACGTCGACGGAGCAGACTATGCCCGCGCTCGTCGCCTTGGTAATGGCCCAGCTCATCCTGTGCGGCGGGCTGTTCGAGATCGCAGGACGCGCCGGTCTCGAACAGGCGTCCTGGCTGCTTCCCGCCCGCTTCGGCTACGCCGCAACAGCGGTCACCGTGGGACTCCAGCAACCCCCCGCACCGGACGTCGACCCGCTCTACGACCCGACCGCCGAGCAGTGGCTCGTCGACCTCGGACTGCTCGGTGCCCAGGCCCTGGTGTTCCTTGCGCTTGCGGCCTGGGCGCTGCACCGCTCCGTGACTCGGCAGCCGTGGCGGTGAGATGTCTCTCTTGCCACTTTGGGTCCCGAGGAGGTGGACACGGGACACCGGGCGGGAAAGGATCGGGTCGACGACCCCCCATTCTTCTTCGCTGTTGTCGGCCCCGAGTGCGTGCAGGCGATGATCGGAATGCTCGCTTCGAAACAGCGTGCTGGCTCATGCCTCCCGGTAGAGGTGGCAGGCCAAGATGCGGAACTTACACAGCTGGCCGCCTGTGCCCTAGAAGGGCATCACGGTCGTCAGGTAACCGTAGTATCGGCCCGGGACCGGCCGCAGGGGGTCACCGATGAACCCATACTGGGGATTCTCGTGGTTGTACTCCGCGACCACTGCGCGGAATTGCTCTATCACGGCCGGCCCGTCGCCTTGGCAGACCTCGCTCGCCAGGCATCGGGCCACCGAGCCGGCGACGATCGGACTGGAGAAGCTGGTGCCGTGTGCGGTGGCGTACCGGTCGCCCGGGACCGTGGAGGTCATGCACACTCCGGGGGCTGCGACGGTGTGCTCCTGGTCCGCAGGCTGGGTGGCGAAGTTGGAGAAGAAGGCGAACTCGTCGTCGGGGTTGGGAAAAGACGCTCCGCTGCAGCTTGCTGTTCCCTTGCCACCGGGGCGGCCGTCGTAGTCAGCCATGGCCGTGGCGGTGAGCACCTCGTCATAAGCGGCCGGAACAGTGTTCGAGAAGTCCGCGGTCGCATTGCCGGCGGCGACCGTCCAAACGACCCCCTTCTCGGCGCCCTGGCAAATCATCTTGTGCAGGGGATCGACCCCGTTGCCGCAGGTTCCCTGCTCTTGGCCGGGGCTGCCGATGCTGATGTTGGCGACCCTGATGTCGTTACCCGGGTCCTCGTCCGTGTGAGTGGAGACGACCCAGTCGGCGCCGCAGAGCAGGGCAGCTTCTGTGATGGTGCCGTCGTCTGCAATAACCCGGACGGACCACAGCGGTGCGCCGCTCGCGGTGCCGATGATCCCTGCGTTGTTGTTCTTCGCGCCAAGGATCCCGGCGACCATGGTTCCGTGTCCGAATAAGTCGACGGGAGCTACCTCGACCGGGGTGCCTGACGAGCAGTCCACCCCGCCGCGCACGTTCAGGTCCGGGTGGGTGCTGTCGATACCGGTGTCGATCACTGCGGAGTTGACCGTGATCTGCCGGCCGTCCGCGGCTGCCTCCTGCGGCGTGCCGCCGACCCGCAGCCACCCGGGAGGGAGGAATTCCGCGCCGCTGGTTTCGTTATTGTCGCCGGCCACGTTTTCCGGCAAGGCGAATTGCCGCTCGGGTGCAATGAATTCAACCGCCGGGTCGGCGGCGAGCAGCTTCGCCTCCGAGACCGTCATAGTGCCGGAGTAGCCCTTCAGCGCGTGTTCGTAGGTGTTGGACCGCGTAAACCCGTACTTCTCCCCGTGGGCCGTGGCGGTGGAATCGACATTCCCGATGCTGTCCTTGAGGACGACCGTATAGCCGTGTTCTTCTTCCGCGGCTGCGGCCCCCGCGGCTGCGGCCCCCGCGGCAGCAGGTCCCGCGGCGGCGGGTCCGGAAGCGGTGACGAGGGTTGCTGCGGCCAGCACGAGCGCGCCGAAAGCCCCCAGAATTCTTCGCGATGTGGTTGATTGTGGCGGCCCGTCGTGGCGGCTTCCGAGCTTCTGCCTCTTTCGCTGGCTCTGAACGGATCCGTGACTTTGACTGGGCATTGCAGCCTCCCCCAATTAATGGACATAGTTCAGGCCCCAGCCCCATACGCGGCACCTGCGCAAACTGCACCCCGCACTCTCCAAAGGTTATTGCAACTGCCCGCGCTTGAGCTAGGGGCTGTCAGGCGCCGCTTTCGCGGGATAGAGGATTCCCCGCCATGGCGTAGGCTGGGAGAACCATGGCTGAGATCGACTTTCCCGCTGAAATCCGCGCTCTGCGCGCCACATATGAATCCATTGAAGCCGTCTCCGACGCGGAGGCGATCCGGAAGGATATCGCCGAACTGAGCGAGCAGGCGGGCGTACCGGATCTGTGGGACGACCCGGCCGCCGCCCAAAAAATCACCTCCAAACTTTCGCACCGGCAGAGCGAACTGGAACGGCTGGAAAAGCTCACGGCACGGATAGACGATCTGGAAGTCCTGGTCGAACTGGGCCAGGAGGACGCCGGCGACGAGGCCTCCATGGCCGAGGCGGCCAGCGAGCTGACCTCGCTCAAGAAGGCGCTCTCCGAACTCGAAGTCGTCACGTTGCTCTCCGGTGAGTACGACGAGCGCGAAGCCGTGGTGACCATCCGCTCCGGCGCGGGCGGCGTCGATGCCGCCGACTTCGCGGAGATGCTGATGCGGATGTACCTGCGCTGGGCCGAACGCCATGGCTACCCGACCCAGGTGCTGGACACCTCCTACGCCGAAGAAGCCGGGCTGAAGTCGGCCACGTTCGAAGTCAAGGCACCCTATGCCTTCGGCACCCTCTCCGTGGAGGCCGGCACCCACCGCCTGGTGCGGATCAGCCCCTTCGACAACCAGGGCCGGCGACAGACCTCCTTCGCCGCCGTCGAGGTCATCCCGCTGATTGAGCAGACCGACTCGATCGACATCCCGGACAACGAGATCAAGGTGGACGTGTTCCGCTCGTCCGGCCCGGGCGGGCAGTCCGTGAACACCACCGACTCCGCCGTCCGGCTGACCCACATCCCCACCGGGATCGTTGTCTCGATGCAGAACGAGAAGTCCCAGATCCAGAACCGCGCCGCCGCGCTGCGCGTGCTGCAGTCCCGGCTGCTGCTGCTGAAGAAGGAGCAGCAGGACGCCGAGAAGAAGGCGCTCGCCGGCGACGTCAAGGCGTCATGGGGCGACCAGATGCGCTCCTACGTGCTGAATCCGTACCAGATGGTCAAGGATCTTCGCACCGAACACGAGGTCGGAAATACCAGCGCAGTGTTCGACGGCGAAATCGACGACTTCATCGACGCCGGCATCCGCTGGCGCGCCAACAACCGCAACGCGGAAAACTAACCGCGAATCGTCGCACGAGGCCCGGCCGATCCTTCAGGAGCGGCCGGGCTTCGTCGTCTAGGCGTGTGCCCGCCCCCGGAGGTCCGGCCGCCTGCAACCGAATCGTGACCTTCTGACTCCGCGCGACTGTTGACACCCCTGTGAGCCACGCCATAGATTTGCCGTAATCTGAATCACCTTTCAGGTTGGGGGGCCTGACCATCAGGTTCAGACAGTTCCAGAGTTACTCCTTGACAGATTTCAACGAAAGGCATCGGAGTGAAGGCAACGAAGAAGTTCCTGATGGCCGCGGCGCTGGTCACCGGACTGGCGGCGAGCGGGTGCGCGCCGACCGCCGGCGGCGACACCGCCGGCGCGGCCGGCGAGGAAGGCAGCGCCCCCGAGAGCATCAACGTGGGCATCGTCTATTCCGAATCCGGCCCCCTGGCCGCCTATGGCGCGGCCTACTACCAGGGTCTCCAGGCGGGCATCGACTATGCCACCGAGGGCACCGGCGAGGTCAACGGCACCAAGCTCAACCTGACCTACCACGACGACGGCGGTGACCCCGACAAGGCGGTCAACGTCGCCAAGGACCTGATCGGCAAGGACTACAAGATCCTGGCCGGCACCGTGGTGTCCGGCATTGCGCTGAAGCTCGCGGAGCAGGCCGCGCAGAACAAGGTGCTCTACATCTCCGGCCCGGCCGCCACCGACGCGCTGCAGGGCATCAACGACTACACCTTCCGCTCCGGCCGCCAGAGCCTGCAGGACGTGGCAACGGCCGGCACGTTCGTGGACGACCTCAAGGGCAAGAAGGTCGTGGTGTTCGGCCAGGACAACGCGTTCGGCCAGGGCAACCTCGCCGCCGTCGAAGCCGTCCTCGGCGAGCAGGGCGCCGAAGTCGACGACGTGCTGGTACCCGAAGACGCCACCGAGTTCACGCCGTTCGCCCGTCAGCTGATCGATGCGAAGCCGGATCTGGTCTTCGTGGCCTGGGCAGGCGCCACGTCGGGATCCATGTGGCAGGCGCTGAGCCAGCAGGGCGCGTTTGATGCCGCCCCGATCGTGACCGGCCTGGGCGACGCCGCGACCTTCGGCGCCTACGGCAAGGCCTCGGACAAGATCAGCTTCCTGAACCACTACTTCCCGGGAGCAGCGGGCAACGACGTGGAGAAGGCCATGATCGAAAGCGTTGAGGCCGAGGGCAAGAAGGCCGACCTCTTCACCCCGGACGGCTTCGTCGCCGGCCAGATGATCGTGCAGGCGGTCAAGGAGGGCGGCAACGACGTCGACGCCATGGTTGAGGCGCTGGAGGGCTACAGCTTCGAAGGGCCCAAGGGCGAGACGACCATCCGTGCCTCCGACCATGCGCTGCTGCAGGAGATGTACCAGGCCAAGCTGGTGGAGAAGGACGGCGAGTGGGTGCCTGAGCTGATCAAGGCGATTCCGGCCGACGCGGTGGCTCCGCCGGAAGCCAAGTAACCGCAGCAACCACAGGCAGGCCCGCACTGCTGCAGTTCCGGGGCGCCGCCGACCTACCCGGCGGCGGCGCCCCGAACGCGGACAGGGTCCTCGACCGGACAGAAAGTGACATGATGACCTCCCCAGATCAGCCCGCGCTCACGGTGCACGGCCTCGGCCTGCAGATCGGCGGCGCCCGCATCCTCGAGGATGTCGGATTCTCCGTCGCGACCGGAGAAATGGTCGGTGTGATCGGACCGAACGGTGCCGGCAAGACCACCTTGTTCAATCTCATCTCCGGAGTCCTGAAGCCGACGGCCGGTTCCATCACGCTCGACGGCAAGGACGTCACATCGGCCTCGATCCACAGCCGCGCCCGCGCCGGCCTGGGCCGGACGTTCCAGACGTCCAGCCTCTTTCCGCGGCTCAGCGTGCTGGAAAACGTCCGGCTGGCGGCGCAGGCAGCGCTCGGCGGAAGCGTCACGGTATTCCGGTTCCCCTCGCGGACCGATTCCGCGACCGCCGCCGCGAAGCAGAACGTGGCCGAGGTCGGGCTGGAGGATAAGCTGCACACCGCGGCCGGAGACCTCGCCCACGGCGACAAGCGCAAGGTGGAGATCGCCATGCTTCTGGCCGGCAACCCCTCGGTCATCCTGCTCGACGAGCCGATGGCCGGGGTGGCCTCCGGCGACGTGCCGGGGCTGAGCGCGATCATCCGCCGGATGCACCGCGACCGCGGCTGCACCGTGATGATGGTCGAGCACCACATGGACGTGGTCCTCGGGCTGGTCGACCGCGTCGCGGTCATGCACCACGGCAAGCTGCTGGCCATAGACACCCCGGACGCGGTGATGGCCAATCCCACCGTCCAGAGCGCCTACCTGGGAGAACCCGTATGAGTCAGCAACCGGAACGCGGCGCGGCCGCGCCGCAGGACGCGGCCCCCGGGCCAAACCGGGCCGACGCCACCTCCATTGCCCCGGCCCGTCATCAGCCGGACCACGCCGCGCCCGCGCCCGCGGCCACGGCCACGTCGCCGGCCGCGGCACGGCCGGACGGCCGCGCCCGCCCGGTGCTGGAGATCGCGGGACTCAGCGCGCACATCGCCGGCCAGCAGGTGGTGGAGAACGTCAGCTTCTCCGTGCCGGCCACCGGCATCACCGCCCTGCTGGGCCGCAACGGCGTAGGCAAGACCAGCACCATCAAGGCCATCATCGGCCTGATCTCCCGCAGCGGCAGCGTGATGCTGGACGGCACGCGGATCGACAAGGAAACGACCTACAAGATCATCCGCCGCGGCGTGGGCTACGTACCGGAGGACCGGGAAGTCTTCTCCAAGCTGACCGTGGCGGAGAACCTGCGGCTGGCCGAACGGGACGCCTCCCCGCGCCGGCAGCTGGTGGAGGAACTCTTTCCCGACCTGCTCAAGCGCGCCTCGCAGATGGCCGGGACACTCTCCGGCGGGCAGCAGCAGATGGTTTCGCTGGCGCGTGCGCTGCTGAATGAAAACAAGCTGCTGCTGATAGACGAGCCGACCAAGGGCCTGGCGCCCAAGATCGTGCAGGAAGTCTCCGAGACGCTGGAACGGGCCGCCGAAACGGTGCCGATCCTGCTGGTGGAGCAGAACCTGCAGGTAGTCCGCCAGCTGGCCGCCGGCGCGGTGGTGCTCTCCGGCGGGAGGGTGGTCCACACAACCGACAGCGCGCTGGAGTTCCTGGACAACGAAGACCTGACCCAGCGGCTGCTGGGCGTCCACGCCGAAGGCGGGCGCGGCGACGAGGCCGCCCCCGCCGCCGGCGCACACGGCAGCGCCCCCACCAGCGGCGCCCGGCACGGCCGGGACGCGGCCCCCAGTGCCGCATCCCGCGCCGAGACCCGCACCGACCCGAACGGGGTGCACAAGTGAGTACCATCGTCCTGCTGACAGTCACCGGCCTGGGCCTGGGCGCGCTCTACTTCCTGGTGGCCTCCGGGCTGAGCCTGATCTACGGGCTGATGGGCGTGCTGAACTTCGCGCACGGTTCCTTCCTGACGCTCGGCGCGTTCGCCGGCTGGGAGGTGGCCCGCCGCGCCGGCGCCGACAACTGGTGGACCTTCCTCGGCTCGCTCCTGGTGGGCGCCGTCGTGGGGGCCCTGTTCGCCGCCTTCACTGAGTTCGTGCTGATCCGCAAGCTGTACGAGCGGCATATCGAACAGGTGCTGGTCACCGTCGGCCTCTCGCTGGCGTCGGTCGCCCTGTTCGACGGGATCTGGGGCACCGACCCGGTCTATATCTCCGGACCCGAATGGTTCAGCCAGACCACCAAAATCCTCGGCGCCGACATCGCGAACGACCGCTTCGTGGCCATCATCGCGGCGGTGTTCGTGCTGCTGGGCCTGGTGTTCTTCCTCAAGCGCACCCGCTACGGCATGATCATCCGCGCCGGCGTGGAAAGCCGCTCCATGGTCACCGCGCTGGGCATCGACGTCCGCAAGGCGTTCACGCTGGTCTTCGCCATCGGCGGCGCCGCGGCCGGCCTGGGCGGGGTGCTGGCCAGCCACTACTTCGGCTACGTCTCGCCGCTGCTGGGCGGGTCGCTGCTGATTTTCGCCTTCATCGTCACCGTGATCGGCGGCCTGGGGTCGCTCACCGGCGCGGCCATCGCGTCAGTGGTGGTGGCGCTGCTGCAGCAGTTCGCGAACTTCTACCTCAACGGCACCGGGGATTTTGTCGTCGTCGTGGCCCTGGCCCTTGTCCTGCTCTTCCGGCCCTCCGGCCTGCTCGGGAGGAAATCATGACCACCAGCAAGACCGACCCGCAGTCGGACGCGCAGCCGAATCCGGGCCCCGCAACTGCCGGGCACAGAGAGACCCCGGGCGCCACCGGCGCTAGGACGCTGCGGCGCGGGCAGAACGGCAAGGACGACGGCGGCGCTGCCGCCGGCGGAGTCCGCGGGCTGCTCAAGTGGGCCGCCGGGGGAGCGGCCGTGGTACTGCTGGCCCTGCTGCCGCTGCTGAACCTCTCCCTGCCCGGCGTGTTGCCCGGGCCCACCTACACCCCGGGGTCGCTGCAGCTGATCGCCATGTGCATGCTGATGGCCGCCGCGGCGCTCAGCTACCACCTGCTGCTCGGCGTCACCGGCCTGCTGTCCTTCGGCCACGCGCTGTACTTCGGCGCCGGGGTCTACGGCCTCGGCGTCATCCTGGACACGTTCGACCTCCCGCTGTTGCCGGCCATGGGCCTGACGCTGCTGCTGGTCATCGTGCTGGCCCACGTGGTCGGCGCGGTCGGCCTGCGCGTGACGGGCATCCCGTTCGCCATGGTCACCCTGGCCTTCGCGGAGGCCGGCCACGTGCTGGTGGGCCGCAACCCTGGCCAGGCCACCGGCGGTGAAGAGGGCCTGACCCTGGCCACGGAGAACCTGCCCGAGGCCCTGCTGGGCGTGGCCAACACCCGCAACCTGTACTGGCTGGCGCTGATCGTGCTGCTGGTGGTCTTCGCCGTCGTCAGCTGGGTGCAGTTCAGCCGGGCCGGCCATGTGGCCGCGGCGGTCCGGGAGAACGAGCTGCGCGTGCGGGTCATAGGGCTGCAGCCCTATCTGGTCAAGCTGCTGGTGTTCGTGGTCGGCGGCGTGCTGGCTTCGGCGGTGGGCATGGTCTACCTGTTGCTGCAGTCCGGTGCCGTCCCGCGCAGCCTCTCGGCCGACTTCACCATCACCCTGCTGGTCATGGTGGTGCTCGGCGGCGTGGGCTCGCGCTGGGGAGCGGTCATCGGCGGCGTCTTCTACACGCTGCTGGACCAGCGGCTGACCGCGCTGGCGCAGTCGGAGGCCATTGCCAACCTGCCGGACATCCTGCGGATCCCGCTCTCGGAGCCGCTGTTCATCCTCGGTACACTGTTCATCCTGGTGGTCCTGTTCCTGCCCGGCGGCATCACCGGCGCGGTGCAGAGGGCCACCCTCAGCCGCGGCCAGCGCCGCCAGGCAGCCGCCCGGCAGCGCGAAATCCTGGAGAAAGCCGAGTGAACCTGCACCCCCATCCGCCAGCCGGCGGTCTCCATACCCTCGGCCGCTGGACCGCCGACCGTGCGGTGTCCACCCCCGACCGGGTGGCGATTGACGACCGTGGGGTCAGCCTGCGCTACCGCGACCTCGATGCCCGGGCCGTCGCCCTCGCCGCGAAGCTGCGCGCCGCGGGCTACGGCGTGGGGGACCGGATCGCCACCCTGACTGGCAACTCCGCGGACCACGTGGTGCTGTTCTTCGCCTGCGCCAAGGCCGGCCTCGTGCTGGTCCCGCTGTCCTGGCGGCTGTCTCCCGGGGAGATCGCCGAGCAGCTGCAGCTGGCCGACCCGGCGCTGCTGCTGGTGGAGGATGAATTCGATGCGCTGGCCGCGGCGGCCGCCACGATGCTCCCGCTGCCGCCGCGCACGGCGGCACTGGGGCCCTCGGGAGTGGAGCGGCACGTGCCCTGCCCCACCCGGCGGCTGGCCAGCGCCACGGCGCCGGTCCAGCGGGAAGTGCGCGACGACGATGCCCTGCTGATGATTTTCACCTCCGGTACCGAGGGGCCGAGCAAGGCGGCCATCCTGACCCACGCCAACTGCTTCTGGACCAACCTCTCGCTGTCGCGGACCATGGAGCTCTCCAGTTCCGACGTGGTGCTGGCCGCATTGCCGCAGTTCCATGTGGGCGGCTGGAACATCCAGCCGCTGCTGGGCTGGTGGACCGGCGCCACGGTGGTGCTGGAGCGAACGTTCGACGCGGGCCGGATGCTGCAGCTGATCGCCGAGCGCAGGGTCACCACCATGATGGGCGTCCCCACCCAGTACGCCATGCTGGCCGAGCACCCCGGTTTCGCGTCCGCCGACCTGTCCAGCCTGCAGCACGCCATCGTGGGCGGGGCGTCCATGCCCGCGCCGCTGCTGCGGATCTGGCACAAGCGGGGGGTGGCCCTGAGCCAGGGCTACGGCCTGACCGAAGCCTCGCCCAACGTGCTCTGCCTGCCCAACGAAGACGCGGCCTCCATGATCGGCTACGCGGGCAAGCCCTACCCGCACGTCAGCGTGGCCGTGGCGGACCCGGTCACCGGCCAGATCCTCGACGGCGCGGCCACCGGTGAGCTGCTGGTCTCGGGACCGGGCGTGTTCGCCGGCTACTTCCGGAACCCGGAGGCCACCGCGGCGGCGCTCGCCGGCGGCTGGCTGCGCACCGGCGACCTGGTGGAACGCACGGCGGACGGCTTTTTCCGCATCGTGGACCGGATCAAGGACCTCTACATCTCCGGCGGCGAGAACGTGGCCCCGGCCCAGGTGGAGCAGGTCCTGCTCTCGCACCCGGCAGTGGCCGAGGCCGCCGTCGTCGGGGTTCCCGACGAACGCTGGGGCGAGACCGGGCTGGCCTACGTGGTGGTCCGGCCGGGCCGGATCACCGATGCCGAGGAGCTGGCCGAACACTGCAGGGCGCAGCTGGCCGCCTTCAAGGTCCCCGGCCGTTTCGCCTTTGTTCCCGCGCTGCCGCGCACGGCATTGAACAAGGTGGTCCGGGGGAGGCTGCGGGAGGCCGCCGGCCGCCCCGGCCGCCACCCGCTGACTGCAGGATCGGAGCAGGAATCATGAGCGCTGCACCACGCACCGCCCGGGGCACCCGGACGCGGGCCAAGCTGCTGGAGGCGGCGGAAGCGGTGTTTGCGTCGGTGGGCTACCACGACGCCTCGATCGTCAAGATCACCGAGCAGGCCGACGTCGGGCTGGGCACCTTCTACCTCTACTTCCAGGGCAAGCAGGCCATCTTCGACGAGGTCGTCGAGGACCTCAACCGGCGGGTGCGCCATGCGATGACCGAGGCGGCCAAGTCGGCGGAGAACCGGCTGGAGGCCGAGCGGGCCGGGTTCAAGGCGTTCTTCCGCTTCACCGCCGAACACCCCGCGCTCTATCGGATCATCCGGCAGGCGGAGTTCGTGTCGCCCGGCGCCCTGCGGATGCACTACACGCGCATCGTCAACGGCTACATTGAGGGACTGAAGGCGGCGCAGGCCACCGGCGAGGTCCGTCCGATGGACCCGGACGTCGCGGCGTGGGCGCTGATGGGCATCGGCGAACTGATCGGCATGCGCTGGGTGCTCTGGGAGGACGACGCCGGTGCGCAGCCGGTCCCGCGGGAAGTGCCCGACCACGTATTCGAAGAAATGATGCAGTTCATTGAGCGGGCGCTGGCGCCCGGACAGCAGACGACGGAAGGACCCACCCATGGCTGACAAGACTCTGACGGGCCGCAGCGCCATGGTGACCGGCGGGGCCAGCGGCATCGGCGAGGCCTGCGCGCGGGCCCTGGCCGACCGCGGCGCGAAGGTCACCGTCGCCGACCTGGACGGCGCGTCCGCCGAACGGGTGGCGCAGGAGATCGGCGGCGTCCCGTGGCAGGTGGACCTCAGCGACACCCGGGCGCTGGAAACGGCCGCGGTGGACACCGACATCCTGGTCAACAATGCCGGGATCCAGCGGATCAACCCGATCGAGGAGTTCGATCCGGAGGCCTTCCGGCTGATGCTCCGGTTGATGCTCGAATCCCCGTTCCTGCTGATCCGCGCGGCGCTGCCGGGCATGTACCAGCGCGGTTTCGGCCGGATCATCAACGTCTCCTCGGTGCACGGGCTGCGGGCCTCCGCCTACAAATCCGCGTACGTCTCCGCCAAACACGGCCTGGAAGGCCTCTCGAAGGTCACCGCGCTGGAGGGCGGCGCGCACGGCGTGACCAGCAACTGCATCAATCCCGGTTACGTCAAGACGCCGCTGGTCGAGAAGCAGATTGCAGACCAGGCCCGGATGCACCAACTGCCGGCGGAGGAAGTGGTCGCCAAGGTGATGCTCACCGAGAGCGCCGTCAAGCGCCTGGTGGAGCCGCACGAGGTGGCCTCGCTGGTGTGCTGGCTCGCCGGCCCCGACGCCGGCATGGTCACCGGCGCGTCCTACACGATGGACGGCGGATGGTCCAGCCGATGAGCGCCGAACCGGCGGCCCTGCCCTACGCCGCACTGGACGTGCCGGTGCGCGGCGGCACCCTGCGCACCGGCGTGTGGGGACCCCGGGACGCGCAGGCACCGGCCATCCTGGCCGTGCACGGGGTGACGGCCTCGCACCGCACGTGGGGCCTGCTGGCGCAGGAGCTCGACGGCGTGCGGGTGATCGCCCCGGACCTGCGCGGACGCGGGCGCAGCAACGGGCTGCCCGGCCCGTTCGGGATGGCCGCGCATGCCGACGACCTCGCGGAGGTGCTCGCGGCGCACGGCGTCGGCCGGGCCGTCGTCGTCGGCCATTCCATGGGGGCCTTCGCCTCCGTGGTGCTGGCCCGGCGCCACCCGCGGTTGGTGGAGTCGCTGGTGCTCGTCGACGGCGGCCTGCCGCTGCAGGTGCCGGCCGGGCTCAGCGACGAGGAGGTCATCCAGTCGGTGCTGGGCCCGGCTGCCGAACGGCTGGCCGCGACGTTCCCCAGCCGGGAAGCCTATCGGGACTTCTGGCGGGTGCACCCGGCGTTCGCCGAGCATTGGAACGCGCTGGTGGAGGACTACGTGGACTACGACCTCGCCGGCGAGCCGCCGCTGTTGCGGCCGGCGACGAATTACGAGGCGATGGCCCGCGACACCGCCGACCTGAACAGCGGCGCCGTCCTGATGGACGCGCTGGAATCACTCGACGTCCCGGCGGTGCTGATGCGGGCCCCGCGCGGCCTGCTGAACGAAGACGCGGGCCTCTACACGCCCGGATACGTGGACGACTGGGCGCGGCGGCTGCCCGCCCTGCGGGTCCGCGAGGTGGCCCGAACCAACCACTACACCATCGTCATGGACCGCCCGGGAGCGGCGGCGGTGGCGGATGCCGTCCGCGACGCCTTGGCCGGGCGGCCGGCCGACCGGGCGGCCGGACAGTCTGCGGGGCAAGCTGCCGGACAGGTGAAACGACACACCGGCAGGGCTGCAGGATAAACTCAAGACTGCGTGCCTATAGTCGAGAGGCTGAGGTTTCTTCCCCCAAGCACAAGCCCTCGTCCTCGGCCTGAGGCACAAAGTAGTCATGATTCGATTCGATAACGTCACCAAGATCTACGACCAGAACTCTCGTCCGGCCTTGGACAAGATCAGTCTGGAGATCGACCGCGGCGACTTCGCGTTCTTGGTCGGCTCGTCCGGGTCCGGGAAATCCACGTTCATCCGCCTGGTCCTGAAAGAAGACCGCGCCACCCGTGGCTCGGTCTACGTCGCCGGCCAGAATGTGGCCAACATTCCCAGCTGGCGCGTGCCCAAGCTGCGCCGGGGCATCGGCGTCGTGTTCCAGGATTTCCGGCTGCTGCCCAACAAGACCGTCTTCGCCAACGTGGCGTTCGCCATGCAGGTGATCGGACGCAGCCGGGCGGTCATCCGCGAGACGGTGCCCGAGGTGCTCAAGACCGTGGGCCTGGAAGGCAAAGACCACCGCATGCCGCACGAGCTTTCCGGCGGCGAGCAGCAGCGCGTCGCCATCGCACGCGCCGTCGTGAACAAGCCCGGGATCCTGCTGGCCGACGAACCCACTGGCAACCTGGATCCGACCACCTCGTTGGGGATCATGAAGGTGCTGGACCGGATCAACCAGAACGGCACCACCGTGGTGATGGCCACGCACGACAACGTGATCGTGAACGAAATGCGCAAGCGCGTGATCGAGCTGCGCGACGGCGTCCTGGTCCGCGACCAGTCCGAAGGCATCTACCTGGGCGAACCGGAGGAGGCCAAATGAGACTGGCTTTTATCCTCGGCGAAATCGGTTCCGGCCTGCGCCGCAACCTGTCCATGGTGGTCTCCGTGGTGCTGGTGACCTTCATTTCGCTCAGCTTCGTGGGCGCGGCCGGCATGCTGCAGATGCAGATCAACCAGATGAAGGGCTACTGGTACGACAAGGTCCAGGTGGCCATCTTCCTGTGCGTTGACACCTCGACGACGGCAAGCTGCGCGGCCGGCCCCGTGACCGACGAGCAGCGTGCGGAAATCGAGGCCACGCTGACCAGTCCGGCCGTGGAACAGTACGTGGACACCTACCTGTACGAGTCGCAGGACGATGCGCTGGGCCACTTCCGCGACCAGTTCGCGAACTCCCCGATCGTGGACTCGGTGACGGCCGACCAGCTGCCGGAGTCCTTCCGCGTCTCGCTGGTGGATCCGCAGAAGTACGAGGTCATCAACGAGATCTTCTCCTCGCTGCCCGGCGTCGAAGTAGTGGTGGACCAGCGCGAGATCCTGGAAAAGGTCTTCAGCGTCATGAACATCGCCTCGCTCGTGGCGGTGGGCATCGCCGTCGTGATGATCGTCTGCGCCATCCTGCTGATCGCCACCACCATCAGGCTTTCCGCCTTCAGCCGCCGCCGGGAAACCGGCATCATGCGGCTGGTCGGCGCCTCCAAGGCCGTGATCCAGCTGCCCTTCGTGCTGGAAGGGGTGATCGCCGCCGTGCTCGGGGCACTGCTGGCCTCGGTCACCCTGTGGGCCGTGGCGCACTTCTTCATCGGCGACTGGCTGGCCAGCCAGTACCCCGACACGGCCTTCATTTCCTCCAGCACCATGCTGGTGATCGGTCCCGCGCTGGTGCTGCTGGGTGCCGTTCTGGCCGGAATATCGTCCCTTTTGACACTGCGCCGCTACCTTAAGGTCTAGACTCATGACACGTGCACAGAACTTGACATTGGGGAGCCAGGCTGTGAGCCGTACTAAGCCGCGGAAGAGATGTCTTCCGCAAGGGATTTTGAGTGCCGCCATGGCCGCCCTGCTCGCGTTCTCGCTGGGCTCCGCCGGCCCCGCCCAGGCAGACGACCTCGACGACCGCAAGGCCGCCCTCGACCAGGAAATCCAGCAGATTGAATCGTCGCTGGAGTTCCTCAACGCCGACATCATCGAGGCGGTCAAGGAACTGAAGCAGCACCAGAGCCGGCTGCCGGCGGCCCAGCAGAAGCTCGCCGAGGCAGAGGGCCGGGTGGACGCCGCCGCCAACAAGGTCGCCGCACTGGCCCAGCGCGTGGACCTTGCGCTGCAAACCAAGGACAAGATCAACCAGCAACTGGCCAGCGACGCCGCGGAGCTGAAAGAAACCAAGAAGGTCATCGGCCAGATCGCCACCCAGGCCTACAAGCAGGGCGGGGTGCCGTCCAACCTGTCGCTGTTCTTCGGTTCCGACGGCGACGCCGGCCTGGCCAGCACCATCGACTTGGCGGACCAGGCGCTGCGCAGCCAAAACGCGGCACTGGACAAGCTGGCCCAGCAGAACGCCACGAATGTGAACTCCCAGGCGCGGCTGGAAGCCGTGGAGGAGGAGATCCGGGACCTGAAGGCGCAAGCCGAGGAGGCACTGGCGGCCGAGCAGGTCGCCCGCGACGAGGCGGCCGCCGAAAAGCAGAAGGTCGACCAACTGATCGCCGAGACCTCGGCGCTTTCGGACAGCCTGCAGGCCAAGAAGCCGCAGATCGAGCAGGAGCTGGCCAAGACCGAGCAGGCCCAGAACCAGGTGCTCTCGCAGATCAAGGAGCGGCAGGAACGGCTCCGCCGCGAGGCGGCGGAGAGGGCCAGGCGCGAGGCCGAGGAGCGGCGCAAGGCCCAGGAAGCCTGGGAGCGGGAACAGGCGCGGATCAAGGCAGCACAGCAGGCGGCGCGCAACAGCGGCCAGCCGGTGCCGCAGCTGGTCCCGAGGGTGCCGCCGCCCCCTCCGGCCAGCCAGGCGCCGTCGTCCTTTGGATTGATCTCCCCGGTGAACGGGCCGATCACCTCCGGCTACGGCTGGCGGCCCACTCCGGCGGGCACGATGGACTTCTACGGCACCGGAGGCTACATGCACAGCGGGATCGACTACGGTTCCGCCTGCGGCACGCCGGTCTACGCACCGGCCGCCGGCACGGTGGCGCGCGCGGACAGCACGGTCTGGGGCGGCGGCAACAGCGTGACGATGAGCCACGGCGTGGTCGGCGGCAACGCGCTGGACACGAACTTCTACCACATGACCCGTTATGTGGTGTACGCCGGCCAGAGCGTCGGCCGGGGCCAGTTGATCGGCTACGTGGGCAGTACCGGCAACTCCACCGGTTGCCACCTGCACTTCGAAACCATCGTCAACGGCAGCTTCGTCAATCCGATGAACCTGCTCTAGGCGTCCGCCGCGGCACTTGGCGCGCTGCGGCACGCACCCAAATGCCGCGGCGCCGCTATAATGGAACGTTCCGACGACGAAGGAGTACCCCGTGCCCAGAGAAAGTGGCCGAAAGGTAGTGGCCACCAATCGAAAGGCCCGGCACGACTACCACATCATGGATACCTACGAGGCCGGCATGGCCTTGATGGGCACCGAGGTGAAGTCTCTGCGCGAGGGCCGTGCGTCGCTGGTGGACGGCTTCGCCATCTTCTACAACGATGAGTTGTACCTGGAATCCGTGTACATCCCGGAATACCTCAATGGGAGCTGGACCAACCATGCAGCCCGCCGCCGGCGGAAGCTGCTGCTGCACCGGGCCGAGCTGGAGAAGATCGCCCGGCAGACCCGGGAATCGGGCTACACCATCGTGCCGCTGCAGCTGTACTTCAACGACGGCCTGGCCAAGGTGGAGATCGGCGTCGGCCGTGGCAAAAAGGACTACGACAAGCGCCAGACGCTGCGCGAGAAGCAGGACAACCGCGAGGCCCTGCGCGCCATGCGGGAAAAGAACCGCGGGGCCTGAGGCACTGCCGCTACACCGCTGTCCCACGCCATGCGGCGCAGGGGAAACCCGGTGCGTGGCATCAGTCCGCCGTCAGGGACCGGCGCACCAAATCCAGCCACCCCGGTAGGCCGCCGCTGGCCAGCGCCTTCCGCTGGCGCTGCGCACCGTTTCCCTCCAGCCGCAGCCGTGCGGCCTGCTCGCGGACCCAGCCGCCGTCCCCGTGTTGCTCCAACGCCTCATCGATGTGGCGCAGCAACAGCTCGAGGACATCGAACGCGGGCCAGAGGGTGGCCGAATCCAGATGCACCAGTTTCTCCGACAACCCGAACCGGGCCGCCTGCCAGAGCGCCACGTCCAGATGTTCCGGATAGAAGTTGGTGACGGGGCGACCGGCGACGACGGCGGCCTGCTCGGTGGCGACCAGCGCCCGGACCAGCCCGGCCAGCAGCACGCTGTCGGCCGCGGTGAGCTGGCTGTCGGCGGCCCGGATCTCGATGGTGGGGTAGTGGTCTGCCAGTCTGGCCAGCCAGGAGAGGTGTCCGGGATCGGGTACCACCCCGGAGGCGTACAGCTGCCGCACGCGGACGCCGTAGTCGTGCAGGTCCGCGAAGAACGGCGGGCAGCCCTGGACCTGCCAGCGGCGGTACAGGATGGTGCGCCAGCTGGCGAAGCCACTGTCCGCGTGCCGCCAATACGGTGAGTTGGCGGCGACGGCGGTGAGCAGCGGGAGCCAGGGCCGCAGCCGGTTAAGGACCTGCAGCCGCACCTCCGGATCCGCCACTTCCACGTGGATGTGCATACCCGTCACGTACTGGTCGGCGATGAGGGCCGGGGCGCGCTCGGCAATGCTGCGGTACCTGGGGGTGTCGGTCACGGATGCCGGGCGCAGGTCGGCGTCGAAAATCACGCCGATGCCGGCCGCGGCCGACCCTGTTGCGGCGGCGCTGCGGGCCAGCTCGTGGCGGAAGTCCAGCAGGGCTTCTGCGGCCTCGGACAGCTGGCGGCACACCGGGGTCGAGGTTTCCACCTGGCAGTCGAGCAATTCGTAGCTGACCCATTCCGGGGCGGCTCCCAGGCGCAGGGCAGCCCGCACCGCCGGACCGGTCGTCACCGGAAAGGCAGTGCGGGGGTCCATCAAGAGGAATTCTTCTTCGATGCCGAACGTTGCCGGGGTGAGCGCCGGCGTCGGTGGCGTGCCTTGGGCTCGGCCCACAACCATGGTTCGAGGGTAAATCCCGCGACCGCACGCTGGCTACGCCGGAGCGGTGGGAATACATCGGTGCCGGCATGGGTTACACTGGGTGGTCCGGACAGGTAACTGCCCGGCACCAATGGTTATTTTGATAACTACATACGGGGATGACAGGTTTCGACGATGTTAGTCGCGCCAGGGGAAGCGGGCCGAGGATGCAGAGTTATCTCGGAAACGCTCTCTGCAAACCAATAAGTGCCGAATCTAAGCGCACTGACTTCGCTCTCGCTGCCTAAGTAGCATTGCAAGTCCGTCAGCCCGGGGTCGCTCTCGCCCCGGATGCTGGCGTCATTAAGAGGGCCACTGCTGAATACCTTCGCCGTTGGGGTATTCGGGACATTTAGACGGCTGGGCCCGGGTCAACCACCTGTTTGCGGGATGGTTGGGGCCAAGAAAACCCGAAGCAAACTGCGCCCGGAGAAGTCCTGGCAACACAACATCGGACGGGGGTTCAATTCCCCCCATCTCCACTGATTTGGCCCCGGTTCTCCGGGGCTTTTTCTTTGCCCTGCTACGGTAGGCGCCCCGGCAGGAGGACCCGAATCACCGGGAAACCGTTCCGGGTGCTCCGGTGGTCCCGGACGATCCATCGTCCACGAGCTGCCGGAAGTTTTTGGCGGCCGCAGCAACCGGTCTTTCCAAGGGGCCTTGTCCCAGCCACCGGCTCCAGATCAGGCCGAACGCCATGGCGACTGCAATATGGATGATGAACCACAGGACGGGTTCCTCGTAGTGCACCTCGAGGCTGAGCGCGAGCAGGTGCGCGGAGTAGAGGGTCAAGGTCATCGACCCCATCGCGGCGAGGGGTGTCAGCCAGCGTGCACCCGCCAGCTCGACCAGGAGGAACACACCGGTCACCATCAGGCCGATGCCGAGGCTGCTGGCGATCGCCAGCGGCGTGTTGGTGTGCGGTGTCGCAATGGCTAGCCACCACGAGGACGAATCCGGAATGGTCCCGAATCCCCACACGATCTCATGGTCCAGTTCTTCCCCCGACATCCCGCTGGCAGCCACCAACTGCTGAAAGCCTCCCATTGCATACAGCAGGAGTGCCGAGGCCACATTGGCCAGGATCGCCAGCCCGGCGCCGATCCCGGCGAGATAGCCTTGCACCTTGGGCTTTCGCAGATCCAGTCGTCCGATTCCCAGCCCGGTCAGGATGTAGCACATGTACATCAGTGCCGGATATGAGCCGGTCAGCAGTAGATCCGAGGCCACACCGGCCGGCTCGAAGAAAAGATGCTCCACCGTGGGGTTGAACGTCGACGATGTCGGAAGCATTGGATCCAGCTTCTGCAGCAGGATCGGTGAGACGATGCCGAAGGCCGCTGCACTGATGAACAATATTTTGGGCCGCAGATGGAGGAACGGAATGGCCAGCAGGAAGAACACGGAATAGTAGAGCAAAATGCCGTAGGCCGGGGGGTCCTCCTGCGGCATGAAAGCCCCGATCACCAGGGCTATGACTCCGATCAGGAGGGCCCGCACGAACAGTCCCAGGCGGTTCCCCGCCATCCTTCGCCCCGGGTGCGGTTTGTGCCCGCCGGTGGACAGGGCCAGGCCCACTCCGGCCAGGAGGGCGAACAGCGCAGCGGAGTCGCCGGAGAACAGAAGCCACGACAGTGTCGGCTCGTGGGTTTCCTCGTCCGCCGCTGGCAAGATGTGAATGGCGATGAGCCCGATGAGGGCCAGGCCGCGGGCCGCGTCGACGCCGATCAGCCGCCGCCTGTTCTGCATCGACTTAGCGTCTGCAGGACCAACGTCGCGTCCCTGCCTGTCCGGAATAGGGCCCATCTTCGTCCTTCTCTCTTTCGGTGTGTCCACCGCGGGGTGCTCGTGTCTTCCGCTCTTCGCAAAACGGTCGCAGATGGCCTCGAACAGCTGTTCCAGGCGTTCTCCCGGGCTGCCGGCGAACACCTCGGTCGCCGGCAAGGACGAGGAAACCACCGTCCCGGTTCACCGGCCTGTCGGGAGACGTCGGGGACACGGGCTGCGGTTGGCCGGCCTCTTAAAACCTCTTCGTCATTCGTTTCTCGTTCCCTTCCTCGTGGGGTGGACTGCGGCACCCTTCAGCGAGGCGCGCCTCCTGCGGGGTCCTACGGATCCAGTCCACCGTGGCGGGAGAGAAACACTCTGGCCCCGACCACCGGGATCCAGCCCCCGACCATCGGCACGACAGTGGCCTCGGTGCCGTTCACCGCTACCACCTCGGCCTCGACACGGGGCTCGAAGCAACCAGGCCGCCGGGGGCCGGGGACGGTTTCCCAGCCGGAGATAGCCACCACGTCCCCGACGATGACGTCGAGCCCCCGGATGATGGCGTGCCGCCCTTGGGAGGAGACGACGGTGCCGTGGGCGGCCGGGGCGGCCAGATCGTGGGCGGCGTGGTCCTCCTGGATGCGAGGCTCCGGCAGCAGATCAGTGGGGCCAGTCAGGCCAACGCCTTGCGGCCGATCGCCCCGCATGCATCCAGTACTCCACGACGAGGTAAGGAGTTGGACCCGTGCCCCAGGCTGGGATATTCCGTTCACCGTCGCCATCACGTTCACCCGTGCCCCTTGTCGGTGCGGACCGGCACCAGTCCGAGAGGACGAGGCCGACGGGTCCTGAACAGGACCCGCATCATCAGAATGGCAAAGGCACTTTGCGCTGGCGTTGCGTGATTCTCACAATTCTCTCAAGGAAGAGCGCGATGTAAGCAGTCATGAAAAACTGCCAGCCCTGCTGGTCAGGCTGATGGCCTAAGAACATGCGCAAAAAGCCGGCTACGATCCCCCGCCTCAAGGCGGTGTTCACGGTCACCCGGTGGCCCATACATCCGGAGACCAGGGCCGCCACACAGTGCTGATAGCGGACTCGCTCACGCGACGTGATGGCCGAGCACTACGCGTCCATCGAGGTGCTGAGCTTCTTCTCCGGACGCCGAGGAGCCCGTGGGCCTCGGCCGTGGGGGCCGGATCGTGGAGGAAATTGTGCGGGCTCAGGAACGCACGGAGCGGGGCAAGAGCAGCTCGAAGCTCGCTCCGCGGCCCACACCCGCGCTGTTGGCCTGGAGTCTCCCACCATGGGCCTCGACCAGTGCCTTGCTGATCGACAGTCCTAGGCCCGATCCAGGACCGGCCTCCCTCCCGGAACGGGCACGATAGAACCGGTCGAAGACATGGGGCAGATGTTCCGGCGGAATCCCGTCCCCGGTGTCGGTTACGGCGATTGTCACCGCGTCCGGGGCGTAGTCGGTGTGCACCGTAATCTTCCCTTTAGCAGGGGTATGGCGCAGTGCATTAACCAGCAGATTGCCCAGCACTTGGCCGATTCGCTCCCGGTCCATAAGCACTGACCCTGTGTCCAGTCCGGACGTGGTGGTGCTGAGCGTGATGTCCTTGGCCGCGGCTTCCTGCTGTACCGAGGCGATCGCCTCGGCGACCACCTCCGCTGGATACTGCGCAGCCAATTGGAGATGCACGAGACCTTGTTCGGCCTGGGCCAGCAGCCGGATGTCACCGGCCAATCGTTCGAGCCGGCCAGTTTGGGAGTACAGGATGCGGGTAGTCTCCTCATCCATCTCCAGCACCCCGTCTTCAACCGCCTCCACATGAGCCTTGATGCTGGCCAGCGGGGTACGCATCTCATGAGCCAGATCGGCCAGCATCTGGCGCCGCGTAGTGTCCACCGCCGAAAGCCGGGCGGCCATATCACTGAACGAGGACGCAAGGGTATCGAACTCCGGGCCCAATCCCGGCGATGTGAGTTGGACCTGGTAGTCGCCCGAGGCCACCCGCTCGGCGGCAGAGCTGAACGCCGTCAGCGATCGGCCAATCGTCCGGTAGAGGTAGAAGCTGAACAATACAGCGACAAAAAGGGCCGGTAGCCCCCCGACGATCACGGCACCGAAGCTGACCTTTCGGAAGGCGTCCTGCAGGATTTCCTCACCCACGAGCGCCGCTTCCTCGGCATGGCCGGACACCGCCAGCTCGTGTGAGAACATCGACGGGCCGAACCACGAAACCGTCGCGAGCGTGACGACCAACCCCACCAGCAGCACCAAGGCCTGCGCCAACATCAACCTCAGCGTCAGCGGTTGCCAGGAAGTCACAGTAGGCGTGGAAGCGCTCGTCATCGTCCATCTCCGATCCGGTACCCGACCCCGCGGGCCGTATGGATGAACCGGGGAGCGGCGGGAGGATCGCTGAGCTTCTTGCGGATCCGCCCGATGTGGACGTCCACGAGGTGCTCGTCCCCGTTCCACTCTGCGTTCCAGATCATGTCGACCAGCTGCCGACGGCTGAGCACCTGCCCGGGATGCTCCACCAGGGCGGTTAGCAAATCGAACTCGATCCGAGTGAACGGCACCGATTCTCCGTCCACGCAGACTTGGCGAGCGG
Source organism: Arthrobacter sp. Y3223065 (assembly GCF_059090885.1). Classification (NCBI taxonomy): domain Bacteria; kingdom Bacillati; phylum Actinomycetota; class Actinomycetes; order Micrococcales; family Micrococcaceae; genus Arthrobacter; species Arthrobacter sp. Y3223065. The sequence continues at coordinate 48,483 of NZ_JBNHGC010000001.1, forward strand.
CACGGTCTACCACAAGGTCCCCGATTGTCACGGTCCGGTCGCCCAACGTTGGCTCGGCTCTGGGTGCCGCGTCGAGTTGGTGGATCCGGCGCAACCTCGCCTGTACCCGGGCCAGTAGTTCACGTTGGCTGAACGGTTTTGTCATATAGTCATCGGCCCCGACCGACAGTCCCATGACCTTATCCAACTCGTCGTCACGGGCCGTGAGCATCAATACGTGGCAGTCCGAGAACATACGCACTTGCCGACAGACCTCGATACCGTCCAGCCCCGGCAGGCCCAAGTCCAGTACCAGAACATCCGGAGTGAAAGCCCGCACCGCGTCCACTGCCTTCGCCCCGTCGTGGCACACTGACACCTCCAGCCCGAACGTGCGCAGGTACTTTTCCACTACGCGGGCTAAAGTCACCTCATCATCGACCACCAGCACACGGCCTGCTCGAACTGCAGACATAAAAACTCCTTTAGGTGCAGGAGGCCCCGTAGCTGCTCAGGCGAGAGAACCGCATCGTTGCCGCTCCGCGTATACAACCATTCTGCTGGATGGCACGCTCGGTCTCTACCTCGTTCCAAACCTAAACTTAACGGTCTACCGACCCTGACCACGAAAGCACGGACCCAGATCGACTTGGCGGTGATTGGTTCCGGCGTTGAGGCCTTTGCGGCTGGATCCCGCGCTAGTTCGACCGCATCGGCGGGACATTCCGCTATTCGTCAGAGACGCTTACCAGAGCCCAACCGACCCAGCCCGGGTGCTTCCGCACTTCCAAGGTGCACAGTGGAGAAGTCGACGTGGCACGTACTTGGAGCCGCCAAAACTCGATGTCGATGATGTGGCCCTGACCGCGCCGCGCCGACAGGGCTGACTCCCACCAGTTCCACCGGCTGTACCAGTGCAACGGTTCCGCCGTTACCGGCCAGAGCCGGCCGCGCCAGCGTACCGCCAGTGTCACTCCCTTCGGGGTGAACCGGAGTTCGACCGGATCATTAAGCGTCCGCGGCCTGTCTGTTGCTGTACCGCCGTCATCGCTTGCGGTCCTGTCTCCCAAAGCCGTCTTCCGCACCTGATCGTTCCGTCGCCGCACAGCGGACGCCCACACCCACGTCACCCTCCGAACCCCGGCATCGAACCAGGTGACCTGCACCTTCCTCGATGTCCACCCGAACGCCTCTCCGGCGATTAGCTCGGCTGCTTTCGGGAACCGTACCCATGCCCACACAGGCACACCGGGCACAACTCGGGTTACCTTGCAGTGCTCAAAATCGAGTTCGTCCCTTGTCAGCGACACCGGCTCGGCTCGGCTGGCGTAGCGAGCGCGACTCTCGCAAGCGCGCCCGATCCACCCATCAAAACTGAGCCACCGGCGGCATTGGCGCGGGATGTGACCCACAAACCATTCGGCCGATGCCGCTTTGCGTTGTGGGCAGGCGTGAAGTGCGCGCGTAGGCGGTGTGGATGGAGTCTCGCGTTAGGGCGCGAAAGGCCCCTTTGCTTGTTTGTTAGCTACAACGTGAGCGCGGCGTGAGTCCGTCGAGAACCAAGGTGACCAGGGTCTGCACCGCTTCCGGCGAGGGGAGAGAGTTTGCGGCGTTGAGAGCATTCAAGACGTAAGTGGCCAGTTCGGCGGGGGGTGCGTCGGTGCGAATAGAGCCGGAATCTGCTGCTGCCGCAAGGAGTTCCTGGATGAACTGCTGCAGGTGCAGCTGCGCCTGGGATGTGTAGGCAGCTTGATGCAGGAAGGCCGGCACCTCGCCTTGTCCGCGGTGATGGTGCATGAGTGCATAGGCCTGCAGGACTGCCTCGAGTTCGGCGCGGGGCCCTGCGGTCTGCGCCCGTACTGCCTCCAAGTGCGCCAGGTGTTCTCCGATCAGGCGGTGATGCCAGGCCTGGAGGAGAGATTCCATGTCGGGGAAATACTTGTAGAGCGTGGCGCGCCCGATCCCGGCCTGCGCCGCGACTTTGGTCATCGTCACCGCGGGAAAACCCGCCGCTGCCACCAAATTGGACACAGCATTGAGGGCTGCTTCGCGCACCGCTTGTCGGTGTTCTTCAATGGTGTCGTTCCAGATCCGGGGCATGGCCTTACTATACGCAACGACGAACCATCGACATCGTGTTCTTATCTGTACACTGTGTATTGAAAAATTACTTGACCGATGTGAGAGGCCTCCGATGACTGACCCTGCTGATATGCCCCGAAATCCGCAAAAGAATCCGTCTAGGCCGGGTATGCCCCGCTGGGTGAAGGTCTTTGTCCTGATTGTTGTGGCGCTGGTGCTGGTGTTACTGGTCGCGCAGTTGCTGGGTGTTGAGCACGGCCCCGGAATGCATGGCGCAACCGGGGCCACATTTTGGTTCGCTAGTGAAGGTCTGCGGTCCTGAGGGTGATGCCGCAGCGGCTGCGCAAAGCCTCCCTGATCGCCCATGTGGCTTGCTCAGTGGGCTGGATTGGTGCTGTCGCAGCATTCCTAGTCCTGGCAGTGGCGGGGATGACCGCGGTCGACGAACGGACGATCCGGGCGATGTACACTTCGATGGAGGTCATCGGTTGGTACGCGCTTGTACCTCTGAGCATCGCATCACTTGTCACGGGGGTCCTGCTGGCATTGGGAACGGCATGGGGTCTGGTCCGCCACTACTGGGTGCTGGTAAAGCTGCTCATCACCGTCGTCGCGACGGGAGTCCTGCTGTTGTACATGAAAACGCTCTCGCTGTTGGCTGACGCTGCCAACGATCTGTCCCTTTCCGTAAGCGAAGGCGAGACTTTGCCCAGTTTCTCGCCTGTTTTACACGCGGTAGCGGCGTTGGTTGTTCTTCTCGTCGCGCTGGCCCTGTCTATCTATAAGCCCAAGGGCAGCACAGGCTTTGGGTGCACGCGCACACCCTGAAGGTTTGCACAGGAGAGCTGGTCGGCCGCCCCCGCCAGCTCGCCTCTGAAGGGGCAAGCCGGCGGAGGCTGCTAAGGATAACCCGACGCCAACGACCACCCGCCGCCGGTTGTTCGGAGCTGTTGGGTCGCTCAGCCCGGGCACGTACCCAAGTACCCAGGGACCAGGGGCAGGATGCAGGGGGAAATGAAGGAAACGACCCCTGCGATCATCGCCAAGGGCATCGCGACCAGCAGAGCCCCGGACTGCACCATCTCCGCGAAATAGGTACCGATGGTCAACGGCACCCCTTTGAACGGATGAAGCCGCGAATCATTCAGCCGCCTCAGTATCCAGCTCGTACCGGAATGTCAGCGCACGGGAACTGTCTTTGGAGAGGTGTTCCCCCACGGGGGTCCAGCCCAGCCGCCTGTAGAAGGCTTCCGGCCCGCCTGAACCGGTCATGACGACCAGTTCAGCCCGAAGGGCTCCAGCTGCCCGGACTTGATCAAGGAACCGGTCGGTCAGATCCTTTCCGGCGCCGCGGCCCCGGGCTTCGGGAGCCACAGCGATAGCCGTTATGACGGCGATTCCTTGCCGGTCCATTGCCCCGTTTAGGCCGTCACCCTCTTGATCAGACCCGACTTCCGCCGCGGCCGGCGGCCGGAATAGCCGGCGGCTATAGGCCATTGCCCGTGTGCGCAGGAAATGTGCGGCTAATCGGGGACGGACACACAGAGCAGCTGCGCCGGCTATTCCTAGCCGGAAGCGGTTTCTCCGGACAACGTCGTCAACGTGGCGTACTTGGTCTGATGATCCGATGAGGAAACCAACCGGTGTCGGCACACTTCCAGGGGAGGTGAGCTCCGCCATGAGTGCTATTCCGAACGGAGAATCAAGAAACGTCGTATGCCAGTGGCGGACAAATCGTTTGCCCAGCCGCGGGAGAAGGCCATGCGGCAGGAAAGAGCACTGCCAAGCAGCCATCCGCTCCAGGTCGTCGCAGGTCGCGGGGCGGACTACGACACGGGATGGATCCGGTACGATCACGGGCACCTCTTGGAAGGGGCGGAAAGAGTGTCGGAGCGCACCCAGGCTAGGCACGGAGCCGAGCACCATCCGGGTCAGTCCAATACTTCAAACGTCGTTCCGCCGTCCCATGAATATTCCACACCGGACGTCGTGGCGACCCAGACACTAGCCCGTCCGCCGTCGCCCATCGCTGCTGCGATGGCGGCCGGCTGCCCTGCCACAGCTCCACCCGTCGGTCGCCAGGATTTCCCTGCATCGTCGCTCACCTGAACGGTGCCGTCGGGAGCTACTCCGACCGCTGTGGCGTCGTCGGCAAAGGTCGTGACGAGCAGGACAGGCGCATCGGCGGGCAACTCCCAGGTCCGACCCGCGTCATCTGATCGGTGGACTCCCTGCTCAGTTGTTGCCAGGACTACCGGACTCACGGGTGTGCCGGAGAGGTTGTAGGGCTGGATGTCGGTTTCTACTGTTGCCCATGTTTCGAGGTCACCCGTACGCCGAACCTGGCCGTCGAAGCCGACGATTCCGTCTCTAGTGACGGTTAGGGCGTGGAAATCTGATTCACCTTGAAGGGAGAGCGGCTCCCAAGTCTCCCCGCCGTCGGTTGAATGGATCAGGCCCAGAGGATCGGGCATGTCGGTTCCCATCCCGGGGTGGCCGGAGGCGTAGAAGTGGTCTTCACCGGCAGGAGCAAACCCCATCAGGTCGATAGTGGGCCCGATTTTTACGGGCGCACCCGAGGTCACGTCGTAAAGACCCTCGTGGGCCGCGAGCAGGATCTGCCCGGTGTCGGCGTCAACGTGCATCCCGTGCACATGACTAATGGTTTTGGTGCCGCTGGGTTGGCCTGCGTTTGGCGAGGCTGCCGGTTGTGGTGCGCAGGCTGCGACGGCCATGGCCAGGGGGAGGGCGGCTGCTGCGAGCGTGGCCAGGCGGGCACGGGCGGTGAAGGTCTTGGGGGACATTGCTGTGAGGCTCCAAACGGAAAAAGAAGGACAGAAGAAGAAAAGGCGAGCGTCGCCGGGCACGCCGGGGTTCGGCGATGCCCGGCAACTGGTTCCGGTTGGGTTAGAGGCCGGCGAGAAGCTTATTCATCTTCTCGATTTCCTCTCCTTGGTCGGCAACCACAGTCTTCGCCAGTTCGACGGCCTCGGGGTTGGCGCCTTGGGCGACTTCGTCTTCTGCCATGGAGATCGCCCCTTCGTGATGGGCGATCATCTGAGCCAGGAACAGCCGGGCTGCCTCATCGCCTTCCGCGGCCTTTAGCTGGGCAAGATCCTCGTCGCTCATCATCCCGTCCATCTCGTGGTCCCCGGACATTTCCGCCGGTTCGCCCCAAGCATGAAGCCAGGAGTTCATCTTCTCAATCTCGGGACCTTGGGCGGCTTTGATGTCTTCGGCGAGCTGGACAATTTCCGGGTCGAGTCCGTCCTTGACGAGCATGATGTCGCTCATCTCCACGGCCTGCTCGTGGTGAGGGATCATCATTTGGGCGAACATGGCGTCCGCACTGTTGTGGTGGGCGCCGGCATCGGATGCTGCCGGGGTTTGGGACATGTTGCCGTGGTCCATGCCGGGCATGGCACCTTCAGTCTCCGAGCCGTTGTCCATGCCGCAGCCGGCGAGGAAGAGGGCAGCGGCAGCGGCGGTTGCCGATATGGCGGTATAGCGCTTCACGGGAGTTTCCTTCTCAATAGTCGTTCAATGGTGGCTATCGCGTGCACACCGCGGAGAGCCCGCAAGGCATGCCTGAGGGACCCTTCCACATGGAAGGGCTGCCGGTTTTAGGTCCGGCTGATAGAGAGTTGAACGAGCGAAGGAGCCCGGGACAGCACATGGTGTGCAACTGCCATGCACGGCGGTGCGCGTAGGCCATGCCTTGCTTTGAGACGCAGCTGCTTCGGGATGAAGAGAAGACTGAAGAGGCCGGTGATCATCAGTACGCACATCGCGGTCATGACGTCGTGCCCGGAGCCGCAGGACCCGGCGCACGCAGCGAGGTGCATTCCGCCCACGGCCCCGAGTGAGGACGCGGCGGCATCGTGGTGATGTGTTTGATGCGAGGGGTGGCCGGCTGAGAGTTCCTCAGCAGCCACCGTCTGGACGGGCGCGGCCTGGGCCGGGCCGAGATGGGAAAGACTCAGCGTGTGCATGCCGAGGATGCCCAAGATGATCGCTGCCAGCCCCAGGGACAGAAGCACCGGACGGCGGATGGGCAGGAGCAGGGCGAGCATGCGGAACATCATGCGTACCTGCCCTTCGTGCTTCATTTCTGTATTCCAACCGTAGCCCGATGTCCCCCGGTTCCGCGAACCCGGGACTGACCTTGGCGCTCCCGGGCGCGGGGTTACCGGAGGGTTGCCGGGCCGAGGTTGATGCGTCGCAGTAGCTGGGCGTTAAGCGCCACGACGGACATCAGAATCGCCGCGACGGCCGGAGAAATGCTCACGCCGGCAAGGCCAGCACGCCGGCCGCCAACGGGACGGCGATGGTGTTGTAGCCGGTGGCCCAGATGAGGTTCTGGATCATCCTGCGGTAGCTGGCACGGGACAGCTCAACCATGGAGAGCCCAGTGCGCGGGTCGTTGCTGGCCAGCACCACGCCGGCTGATTCCATCGCGATATCTGTGCCGGCGCCGATGGCGATGCCGACGTCTGCTTTGGCCAGCGGCAGGTCGCGGTTGGATGTGCCACACATAGTGATCTCCTCCTCAAGACGGTTCCGAGATGCTGCATGGTGCCGAGTGCTTCCTGCAGGAAGCCCTCGAGCCGAGCCATCGTGTGGACCTTCAGAGCGTAGGGACCAGAGCGGTCAGACGCAGGTTTCCGGTGACGTCAAATTATACCCTGAGGGGGTATAAGTCCATTCGAGAGGGGTGGTAGTTCCGGGCAGCCTCCGTCACCCGCCCTACAACAGCGCCTGAGCTCCTTATTGAAAACCCTTTCCGGGGGCTGGTGCGGAAGGTGCCAGCCCATTCCGTGTTCAATACGCTTGCCGTGGCCGAACATGACCGTCGCGGTGCGCCTTTTTATTTCAGGAGTGCTTCCGGTAACTCAGTATCCGTACGGGTAGGGCTGATGGTAGCCAGCATCCAATAGCAAGGCTACGGTGGCTTAAATGGCGGCCGGCACCCGTTGGCCTGCAACCCGATGAACAGGATCAGGATCATGACGCACATCAGTTCGATGCTCGATACTTATCCCAAGGACCTGGGCGGCGTGGACCGCCAGAAACTCGCGGAGTGCATTGCCGCCTGCTTCGAATGCGCGCAAACGTGCACCGCGTGCGCCGACGCGTGCCTGTCGGAGGACATGGTTGCCGACCTTGCCAAGTGCATCCGCACGAATCTGGACTGCGCCGACATCTGCGCAGCCACTGGCCGCGTCCTCTCGCGCCACACTGGCTACGACGCCAACATCACCAGGGCACTGCTGGAGGCCTGCCGCACTGCCTGCAAGGCCTGCGCTGACGAATGCGGGCAGCACGAGGAGATGCACGAACACTGTAAGGTTTGCGCAGAAGTCTGCCGCCGCTGCGAAAAAGCCTGCGACGAACTCCTGTCGTCCCTCGGACGCGGAGCCTCCGAATAGGAAGGAACCGGCCGGGAGCCTGCTGCCCCTCCCTGTCATCGAGGACGGGGCGGCGCGCAGCTGGATAACTCCCCGGGTGCCGAATGGTTCCTGTCCAGCCCAGATGAGATCAAGGAAATTGTGGAAGTATACGGTTCAGGTCTCGAACAGTGAGAGCGGTGTGGGGCCGCTTAATCCGCCGATTGCACCGGAACGGGAGGACATAACGCTGTCAGTAGTGGAAGACACTCGGTTGCCCATGGCTGGTGGAGTCATGGAAGACACTGCGTTTCTGACAGTTGCCTCCACTGATTTAGCCCCGGTTTTCCGGGGCTTTTTCTTTGCCCGCATGGTCCGACCGGCATCTGCCGACGACGGCGAAGCCCGCCTGCAAAGGTAAGCATGGAATGAACCGGTCCGGCCTGGGATTTCCGGAGCCGGATTGTTCCGCGTGGTGGCTGGGACAGGCTTCCTGGGCCGGGCTGTCTCGCGCTATCGAAGGCGTGCGGTGGAGAGCGAGTACCTGTTGGCCGTGTTGTACCCGGTCTTGGATCCGGTGACCCGCACCTTGATCGTGTCGTACCGGTCCGTGGCGGTGAGCCGGTAGGTCTTGCCCGTGGCGCCGCGGATGGCCGTGCCGGAGCGGTACCACTGGTACTTCAGCGTGGTGCCCGCCGTCCAGGTGCCCGGATACGCGGTCAGCGTGTAGCCGGGCCGCAGCGTGCCCTTGATGACCGGCGCGGACGTGCGCAGGGTGCCCTTGGCAATCGCGGACGTCTTGGCCGAGTAACGGTTCAGGGTGGTGTAGCCGCTCTTGGATCCGGTCACCCGGACGGAGATCTGCTTGCCGGCGTCGGAGCCGGTGAGCACATAGGTGCGGCCCGTCGCCCGTGAGATCGCCGTCGTTCCGCGGTACCACTGGTACCTCAACGTGGTGCCCGAGGTCCATGGTCCGGCGCTGGCCGTCAGCGTGTGGCCGACCTTCTTCGTGCCGGTGACCGTGGGGACCGCCCCGGCGAGGGTGCCGGAGGCGATGGGCCCGCTGGGGTCGGAGGTCACGGCAGCGGTTGTGTAGCCCGGGGCGGCGCCGGTGACGCGGACGGTCAGGTATTTCCCGGCGTCGGCCGCGGTCAGGACGTACCGGCTGGCGGTGGCCTCGTCTATGGCCGTCCCGGACCGGTACCACTGGTACGCAAAGGTTGTGCCAGCAGTCCAGTTGCCCGGGACTGCGGTCAATGCGTAGCCGACTTTGCGGCTTCCGCTGATCGCCGGCTTGGCGCTGGCCAGCGATCCCGCGGCGATCTTGGGCGTCGGCTCGGAGGTGTTGCTGCCGGCGGCGTAGCCGTCCTTGGTCACGTGGACCTTCAAGGTGATGGTGTGCCCGGCGTCGGCACCGCTCAGCGTGTACGTGCGGCCGGTGGCCCCGGTTACCAGGCTTCCGCTGCGGTACCACTGGTAGGCGACGTTGACCGGTTCCGGCCCCCAGTCTCCCTCGGTGCCGTACAGGACGTTGCCGACGCGCATGACTCCTGAGATTTTCGGGGGACCATAGGGGACGGGACTGAAGTCGAGGGACGAGGTGGCGTCGACAAGCCCGGCTCCACATCCTTCGGCACACGTACCGGGAAGCGGGCGGGACTTTCTTTTGAGCTGGTCTTCGATCTGCGCCGGCGTCCAATTCGGACGTGCGGCAAGGATCAGGGCGGCCACGCCGGCGACGTGCGGTGCGGCCATGGAGGTGCCCTGGAGGTAGGAGTAGCCCTCGGTGCCCGGGGTGGTCGTGCCTTGGTTGTATGTGGAGGCGATACCGTTGCCCGCTCCGGTGCTCCTGTCGCCGCCGGGGGCGGTCACGTCGATCATGGTCCCGAAGTTCGAATACGGGGCCCGGTTGCCTTCGCGCCCGCTCGCGGCCACCGTGATGACGTTCTTGCAGTTCGCCGGCGTGGACAGGGACGCATCCTTGTTCTCGTTGCCGGCCGCCACCACGACGGCCGAGCCGGCACCTACGGCATAGTTCACCGCTGACTGGAAGGTGGCGGAGCACAGCCCGGAGCCGCCGAGCGAGAGGTTGATGACGCGGGCACGGTTGGCATTGAGCGGGACGTCGGGGACCTTGCCACCTGCCGACCAGATCACGGCGTCGGCGATGTCGGACATGTAACCGCCGCACGCTCCAAGGGCTCGGACGGGCAGGATCTTCGCGCCGGGGGCGACGCCGGCCACGCCCTGACCGTTGCCGGCGACGGCGGCGATGGTGCCGGCGACGTGGGTGCCGTGCCAGGAGGAGTCGGAGGAGTCGTTGTACCCGCAGTCACCGGCGCCGTACCAGTCGCCTTCATCCCGGGGGTCCTCGTCCCGGCCGTCGCCGTCACGGGCGGAGGCCGGGTAGGAGATCATGTCGTAGCCGGGCAAGATGTTCGCGTTGAGGTCGCTGTGGTCGGTGATGCCCGTGTCGACGACGGCGACGGTGACGCCATCGCCGCGGCTGGCATCCCAGGCTCCCGGCACGCGCATCCCGGCCTTGTCCTCGAAGAAGCTCCACTGTAGGCCGTAGTGCTCGTCGTTTGGGGCCGCTGCCGGTTGCATGCGCTGATCCGGTTCGGCGAATTCAACGGCCGGGTCCGCCTCGAGCCCGGCGACCAGTTCCCTGGCCTCGGTGTCGCTGAGGGCCTTGCCGGTGGTGATGACCCGGGCCCCGGTGGCCGTGGCGCGCAGTTCCTTCACACTGAATCCCAGTTCCTTGGCGGTACGCCCGTAGGCCTTCCCGCGGCCGGCGGAGCTGCTCCCGGCCTTGTCCCTGAACTTCACGACGAACCGGTCGGTTGGCATGTCGCGGGCAGTCAGGTACTTGGACGTGGAACCGGGCAGTCCGGGTTCATCGGCGGCCGAGGCCGGAAGGGCGGAGAGCGTTGCGCCGAGGACCGCGGCCGCGGTGAACGAGGCCAGTCCGGCGAGGAGGCGGCGGGGCAGGGGCGAAGGCATGGGTGTCATCCTTACGGGCTGGGTCCCGGAAGTCGGTGCAGGACAGACGGGATGCGACGTTGCGCCCACGAGGTTTAGTGTAAGGATTATCTTGCGATTGGCAGCCCCCTGCCAAGGCTCGAATTGGTCGCCACCCGGTCGTGGCGGAGTCTGACGGCCTCCCGCCAGCCTGTAAAGACCCCAGCCCGGTTTGAACGCTAATCGGTGGCTATTCACCGCTTTCGCTTGCAAGCCCCTCCGCTCCCGATGTAACGATTAAGTTGCAACATCCCCGACGATTGGAGCAACACATGTCATCGTTTGCTAAGACCAAGGCCCGGCAGTTGGCCGCTGGAGTTTTCGTGGCAGGCGTGGTGACTGCCGGAGGCGCAGGAGCCGCTTCTGCTGACGAACCACAGGATTCGTTGGTTGCCATCACGGCCGAGGACGTAACCATCGTGCCGGCCCCGGTCGAGGAAGCTGAACCGGTCGTCGAGGACGGTCCCGCGGAGGAAACCCCGGCTGAGGAGCCGGCTGCCCCGGCACCGGTCGAGGACGAAGCCCCGACCCCGGACGAGGGTGAAGAGCCCGTCGAGCCTGTGCCCGGGGAAGACCCGGTAGAGGAACTTCCGGTTGAGGAACCGGCTCCGGTGGAGGAAGAGCCAGCACCGGCCCCTGTTGAGGAGCCGGTGGTGGAAGAACCGGCCCCCGCTCCGGTTGAGGAACCGACCCACGCCTGGAAGGCCGTCAAGGCCGAGACCGACGCCGCGTGGAAGTCGGCAAAGACCGAGGCTGACGCCGCGTGGAAGTCCGCAAAGGCAGAGGGAAGCGCGGACTGGAAGGCCGTCAAGGCCGAAGGAAAGGCCGACTGGAAGACAGCCAAGGCTGAAGGAAAGGCCGTGTGGAAGGCGGCCAAGGCCGCCGAGAAGGGCACCGGCGAGACCGAGTAATCCCGCCCGGCTCCGCCATCCGGGGCGGCCTCCCTGCGGGGAGGCCGCCCTTTGCGTGCAGGAAGGAAGGAAGGAAGGCCGGTCGGGTTCGGCGCCGGTTCCGGTGGCGAAGCGCTTTTTCTTAGCCTCTCGGCAGGCCGATGGCCTGCCGTCAGGGGTCAGTCGCCGGGAAGTGCCACGTCGACGATCCCGATGAACCTGGTGCCGATGCCGTCATACTCGCTGCGGACCCATCCTGCCGGCGCCCAGGGGAGCTCCCCGGGATCATGGTGCCGACAGTAAGTAAAGGTGAATTCCGGCCACCATTTCTTCGGCCGGACAGACTCGGTAAAGCCGCATATGGTGCACTGCAGCGCTGTCCAGACAGGCCTCCCGCCGGTGCGGTTGGCGCGCGACTGGGCCAGCCAAGCCGGTGGGTCAGCGTCAATCGCGGCGAGTTCCTCCTCGGTTATGCGCGACGGGATGCCGTGGCGTTTCGCCATCTCCGGTGGAATATCGAGGAACTGGGCTGCTTCACGTCTCGTAATCATCACCTACTACCATGGACCGGGAGCCCAGCTGCAGCAACTTCGTAGCGTGCGCCGGCGCCTACCGCACCGTCCGCGCCGCAGTATCACCGGGTCGCCGTAGTTGCCGGAAGCAGAACATGTTGCAGCCCGTTGACGGCTACCGGACTGCGCGCTCCTTCAGGGCCAAAGCTCATTCCGTTCCCAGAAAGGCCGTACTTGGTTGCGGCTGGAAGGCCTGGGCGGACCCCGCCTGCGCCAGCGTCTGCGTGGCGTGCACAATGGCGTCTGACATCCCAGCGAGGACGTCCTCGTCCACGTTCTCGACCGTGTCGCAACTGGCGTGGTAGCACGGGTCATACGCTTCGCCTGGCGTACCGCCATACAAGGCAGCTTCCTCCGCTGACTTAATGCCGACGTCGCCTGTGAACAGCCCGCCGACCGGGATGCCCTGTTCCATGAACGCCGCATAGTCGGACCCGCCATCGAACCGCGTGGGCGCGGCAAGCAGCCCCTCGGTCGCAAAGTAATCCAAAAAGACGTCCTCGATTTGTGCTGAACCTTCTGGGCCCGCCTCCCCGAACTCCGAGCCGTCGCCGTCGTACACGAAGTTCGCGGCATTGGGTGAGGCGACCATGTCAAAGGTCAGGTTGGCGGCATGGTCGGCGATCTCGGCCGATGAAAGCTGTTCCACGTAGTAGTCCGAGCCCAGCAGACCTTCTTCCTCACCGCCCCAGAACGCAAAGCGCACCCGGTTCACCGGGGTGGTTCCCGATTGCGCCAGCCGGACGGCGGCTTCGAGGATGGCCGCAACGCCGCTGCCGTTGTCATTGATGCCTGGGCCCTCTATCACCGAGTCAAGGTGGGCCCCGACGACGACGGTGTGGTCAGTCCGCCCTCCGGTATCGGCCAGGATGTTGAAAGTTTCCCCGCTGCTGTCGTCGAGGGAATCCTCAAGGGAGAATCTTTGCCGGACAGGATGGTACCCGGCAGCCTTGAGTTGCTCCTCAACGTATGCGGCGGACGCCTCATAGCCGGACGTGCCGGCCGCACGGTTGCCGTCGTTGGCGTCAGCGATCGTCTGCAGGGCCTGCAAATGCGTGATGACGTTCCGGACGGTGACGGACTCGCGAAGGGCCTTGGTATCGGGGCCGCTGCCCAGATCCAGGGGCGCGGAGCTGGAGCAGGCCGCCAGCAGCACGATGGCGGCAAGTTTCGTCGCGGCCGCGCCTACTGCCCGGCGGCTATTGGCCCGGCGCGTCATGCTGGATTCCGGTGAGGGGCTTTTCACGCCCACGCGGCACTTGCCGCCAGTGAAACCCTGTGGCAAACCACGTGCACGCTTCATCACCCTTGCGCCGCGCCCGTTAACCGCCTGTGCCTGGCGGTGTCTGTCGTGTCGCGGGCCGGGTTGCCGGCATAGATGGCGTGCTCCGGCACGTCTTCTCCCTTCATGAGCAACGAGTCGGCCTCGAGTGAGACGCCATCGCCCACCACCGCGCCGTAATTGACGAAGGACTCGACGCCAAAGGAACACCGGTTTCCCACCGTGATGTAGTCCGACTTGAACGTACCGTCTTCCATCGAGTGGCCTTGGAGGGCTGTGCCTTCGTTTAAGGCACAGTCGTCGCCGATTGAGACAAGCGTTTTCTCCGGGATGTTGCAGCCGGCATCGTAGAGACGCTTGCCCACCTTGACGCCGAGCATCCTCCAGACAATTGATTTGAAGGGCGTGCCGTTAAAGGGCGGGGTGGCGAGCATCTTCCACAGACGTTCGTGGTGCCAGAAGTAGGGGTCGTAGATCGAGCAGTACTGCGGTTTCAGCCTCCGGAAGCCCATAACCATGCGCTCGACGAGGACGGTCAGCAGGACAAGGTATATAACGAAGCCCAACGTTCCCAGGGCGACCGCCAACGCACCGAACTCATCGTAGATTGTTGCGGATGCTGCGGCGATGAGCGTTCCGGAGAAGAACAGGAACCAGCGCACACCGAGGAAGATCCCCATGGACGCGATGTTGTGGCGGTTCTTGGCTGGCAGGCGCTGGTTCTTCGCCTCTTCGATCTTCAGTTCATCGAACCGGCCGTCCCGCTGAACGGAGCGCGGAATCTCGAACGGCGGGGATCCCAGCAAGCCGGTATTTTCCCGGACCGGGCCGTCGATCGGGATCATTACCTTGGTTGCCAACAAAACGTTCTCGCCAACCCGGGCCTCGATGGGGAAGGTGAGGTCGTTTCCCAGAAAGTTGCGGCCCGCGATCCTGACACGAGACAGCCGGAACGAGGTGCTCGAGTAATCGGCGTTCATCATATTCAAGCCGTCGGAGACCATGGTCCCGTATCCGATGGTATTCAGGTAGGGCGAATCGTGAGACACCTCGGGGCCGAAGTTCGACCCTGTCTGCTCCACCTTCTTGCCGAGGTCGTAGCCCAGTGCCTTCAGGTAATGCACGATGTACGAGCTGTCGCCGAAAACATCCTTGTACAGCTTGGCGTTCGTCATCCCGGCGATCATCCGCTGGAGGGTGAAATGCACGCCGTACAGCGGGTAGACCTTGTCCGGCTTGATGGCGAGGTTCAGGAGCCGGGGGATGGTCAGGACCGCGATGAGACCGCCGACGAAGGAGGCCAGGAACAAGGCCAGGGTGATGAGCAGGGTCTCGACGTAGAAGAACGGATTGTCCATTTTCAGGTGTTCGCTGTCCAGATAGGGCGGCAGCAGCGCTGACAAGGCGATGAGTCCGACCGGCGCGACCAGGACCAACCGGTTGAAAAGCTGCAACAGGGTGAAAATGACCCTGCGGCGCGTGCTGCAGCGTACGGGTGGAACCCTGAGGTAGTTCGTTTCCGTAGGTACCGCAGGGGAGCCGTGCCAGCGCTGACCGTCCGGTATGGCCTGGCCCGTCTGCAGCGAGGACGCATGGCCCAGTTGAGCGCCGTCGCCCATGGACGTGTCGATGTCCAGCGTCGTCTTTTGCGACACAAGGACATCGCGGCCCAGCGTTACCGTGCCCGTTTCGATGACGCCGCTGCGTGCGCGGTAGGCAAGGAAGAATGAATTCTTATGAATAACCGTGCCGTCGCCGATGGTGACGAGGTCGGTGCACACCGGCACCATGCGGGAGAAAATGGCAACGCCCTTGCCAATTCTGGCCCCCAGCGCCCGAAGGTAAAGCACGTAAAGAGGTGAGCCGGCGAACAAGACGAGCGGATTGCTTCGGTTGAGTGTCTTGACGACCCAGAACCGGACGTAGGTCCAGCTCCACAGGGGAATGACCTGACGCTTCCAGCGGCCAATGAGAATCCACTTCAGGACGATCGGGGTGATGGACAGTACGAAGAACATGGCGGCACCGAATCCGACGGATCGCAGCCACATATCGATCAAGGTGGTTCCTTCGGAAACCCACACGAAGGATATGACGAGCAAAGAGGCAGCGTAGGTCGTGTAGCCCAGGAAGAACATCAGCTGCGCTACGCCGCACAAGACGTGCCGGCGCGTGCTCGGTGCCGGCGGCGCGGGCAGCAGGACCGGCTCCGTTTCGTCCGCCCCGGATCCTGACAGTACGGCGGCAGCCTGTGCATCGGCGAGGACGACGGCAAGCTGGCGGACAGTCGGATGCTGGTAGATATCCTGCATGGCCACCGGCGGCAGCGCGGCCCTGCGCCGGACGGCGGCCGAAAAGCTGGCCATGAGCAGCGAGTTCGCTCCCAGATCGTTGAAGAAGTGGGCCGTGGCGGAGACTTTCTCCACGCCCAGGACCCCCGCGAGGCAGCCGGCCAATATTTCCTCTGCCTCCGTATCTGGTGCGCTGTACTCGTGAGTACCGCCGGTGAGCCGTGGTTTGCTGGGCAGCGGCAGCTTCTTCCGGTCGGCCTTGCCGCTGGGCATGACGGGTATTTCAGTGCAGCGTTCGAGGTAGGCCGGGACCATGTACCCGGGCAGCGTCTCGCTCAGTTTTTCGGCGATGCTGGCCTCGTCGACTTCCGCGGTGTCCCGGCGCAGCGTGTAGTAGGCAACCAGTTCCACCAGTCCGGGGGTTGGCTCGTAGGTGCTCACTACCGCCTGGGCGATTCCCGGCATCTGCAGCAGGACGGACTCGATTTCAGCGAGCTCGATGCGGTAACCGCGGATTTTGACCTGGGTATCGATCCGGCCGTGGTACTCGATGGTTCTGCTCTCGCTGAACCGCCCCAGGTCGCCCGAGCGGTAGATCCGGCCCGAGGGATTGTTGTCGATGCCGAGGAAGTCCTCGATGAAGGCCCGCTCGGTCAGGTCGTCACGGTTGACATACCCGCGGGCCAGCCCGATCCCGGCGATCCCGATTTCGCCCAGTTCCCCCGGTGGCAAGGCGCGCGGCTCATCCGGATCAAGGATCACCGCCGAGTACGTCGGCAACGGACTACCCAGGGTCACCGGTTTGTCCGGATGGGCCACATCCCAAGTCGCGGTGACGGTTGCCTCCGTTGGACCATAAACGTTCAGGAACCTGCGGCCCGGACGATGCCATCGGGTGATGAGGTCGCGCGGACAGGCCTCGCCGGAAACCAGTAGGAACCGCAGGTTGGGCAGGTCCTCGTCGAGGGTGGCCAGCAGCGTTGGAACGCAGCACATGGCGCTCACCCGCTGGTCCCGCAGGAACTGGCCCAGTTCCATGCCAAGCAGGCTGGCGCCGGCGGGTTTGGGCACCAGCGTTGCACCCACCATCCACGGGACCCAGGTCTCCTCCACCGAGAAGTCGAAGGCGATGGTCATGCCTTGGTAGACGCGGTCCGTCGGCTGGTAGCCGTACACTTCGGCTGCCACGAGCACGAAGTTGCAGATGCTGGGATGGTCGATGGCCACACCCTTGGGGCGGCCGGTCGAGCCGGAGGTGTAGATGATGTAGGCCAGATCGCCTGCGGGCCCCGCCTGTTCTCCCCGGGACAAGCGCGAGGAATCCTGCGTGGCCACCAGCGGTTCCTCCTCGTCGAGGCAGAGGATGGCCGCAGCCGTTTCGGGCATCCGGTCCCGCAGGTGGGACAGCGACAGGACAAAATTCACGCCCGCATCCTCGACAATGTACGCGAGACGCTCGGAGGGGTATCCGGCGTCGAGGGGAACAAATGCGGCACCGGCCTTCAGAACTGCCAGGATGGCCGTGTAGGACCGGATTGGCTGGTCAAAGAGCAGCGCAATCCGGTCGCCCGGCCGCGCGCCGCGCGAGATCAGGTACCGCGCAAGCTGGTTCGCCCGGGCGTCGAGCTGATCGTAGGTCAGCGACTGCCCGGCGCTGTCGACGGCGAGCCGTCCCCCCTCGCCGTCGCGCCGCAGCTCGTCGCAGCGGCCCTCAAAGAGCCGTTCGAGCCTGTCCCCATCGTGCCAACGTGCCGCGCCGTTGCCGGGGGCGCCGGTGAGGATGGTGCTGGCGGCCGCGGCGGGGCCGGAGCGTTTCGGTGTGTGGTCTGTCTCCCGCTGCCGGTGCCGGGCACTGCGGTCTGCAGGAGCGCTCATGCCGCTTCCTGCTGCCGCTTGCCCAGTTGCCGGACAGCCTCGACCGCGATCCCGCAGGCGGTGGCGACGACGTCGGCGGTGCTACTGATCGCCGCATCCGCGGCATTGGCGCCGGTAGGGCCGCAGGAGTGGATCTTCACCCGTTCCCGCGTGCCGGCGGGCGGCATTGGCAGCTGCGCGTCGACCAGCGCCTCCTTGGCAGGCGGCCCCAGCAGTTGTGGGGTCATGAACTCAAGTAAGTCCGAATATGCCGCCATGGCAGTCCTCCTCGCCTCAGGAACCGGCAGGGGCCTGGCAGTAGTGTCGATCAATTCGCCGATGACGGGCCTCTAGACGACATTGGACGATGTCCTGTGTTACGCGGGCGTTATTGGACTGGCTGCCATCGACCCAGGCCCCGGCGTCGGCCAGAATCTTGAAGAACCGGTGAGACACCAGCTTTCATCCGCAGGCCGAAGCCCGTCAGCGACCGGGCCGCTGTCACCGGGGTCAGGTCCCTTTTCAGATGCATCCTTTAGCCGCGTTGACAAGGCGGTACACGGTGGGAACCTAGAATCGGGGAGTCGTTCGGCAGTGGCTTGGGGGCCATTCAATGCCCTTGGGGGGCACGAAAATGAATGCAACAGAACGCATGTGGGAAGTCCAGTTACTGGGAGGGTGGCAGATTCGCCATGGAAAACTTCCCGTCAGGGTAACCATCCGACAGCAGCGCCTGATTGCCGTCCTGGCCCTTTTCGGCAGCGAGCCACGCGCTTTCCTGGCGGGGCTGCTCTGGCCGGACAGTTCGGAGAGGCAGGCAACGGGTAGCCTGCGGGAGACGATCTGGATGATTTCCCACCAGCTGCCTGGACTGCTGGCGGAGCGCAGGGATCCGCTGGCACTCGCTCCGGAGGTGGCAGTGGACGTTCACGAAGTCCGCCGGCGACTCGCCGCCCTCGACGGGGACCGCGGGGTCCGCCTTCGGCCGGCCATGCTCGACCTGCTGCGCACGGCCGAACTGCTGCCCGGGTGGTACGAGGACTGGGTCACGGCCGAGCAGGAACGGTGGAGGCAGTTAAGGCTGACGGCCCTGGAACGTCTCGCCAGCCAGTATCTCGAACGCGGCGAGATCGGCCAGGCGACGGATGCTGCGAGATTGGCCATCGCCATTGAGCCGCTGCGCGAAAGTTCGCAGCGGCTGTTGCTGGAGACGCACATCGCCGATGGCAATTATGCGCAGGCGCTGCAGGCTTTCGAGGTCTTCAAGTCCCGGCTCTGGAAGGAATTCGGGGTGGAGCCTTCGGCCAAGATCATGAAGCTCATGGCACCCCTGCTCACGTAGACGCTGCCGCGGGCAGCAGGCCAAGCCGGGCAGCTGGCCGCCGCCGACTACGGCTCGGCGGTCAGGGACGAGGCATACAGGTCCATCAGCGCCGGCAGCCCGCCGGATTCCATGGCCCTGCGCTGCCGGTCGGCGCCGGTTCCCGTGGCGAAGAGCCGTTCGATGCTGGCATCTACCCACGCCGAGTCGCCTTCCTCCTCGAGTGCCGGCCGAATGTAGCGCAGCAGCATGCCCACCACATCCCGTGCGGGCAGCAGGACGCCGGACTCCGGATCCACCAACCGGTCGGACAGGCCCTGGCGTCCCGCCTGCCAGACGGCAGCATCCAGAAGCTCCGGCTCGGGCTGCAAAAGGGACCGCGAGGAAGCTTCATCGGTCAGCACCGTGGATATCAGTCCCCGGACCACCGCAGCGATCAGCACGGAGTCCTGGGCCTCGAGCTGCACGTCGGCGGCACGGACTTCCAGGGTGGGGTAGCGGTCGGACAGCCGTGCCAGCCACGTGATGACGCCCCGGTCGATGACCACGCCGGAATCGACCAGGCGCTGGATCCGGCGCTCGTAGTCAGCCGCGTCGCGGAAGACCGGCGCGCAGCCCTGGATCGGCCAGCGGCGGTAGTGGACGATCCGCCAGCTGCCGAACCCGCTGTCGCGGTCCAGCCAGTAGGGCGAGTTGGCACCCAGCGCCACCACGGCCGGCAGCCACGGCCTGATCCGGTTCAAGGCCTGCACTCCGGCTTCCTTGTCGGGGACGGACACGTGCACGTGTTGGCCGTTGACGAACTGGTCGGCCACAATGCCCTTCGCACTGGCCTTGAGCTCGTGGTAGCGCTGCTTGTCCGTGACCTCCGGATAGTCGTCCTGAATCCGTGGTGCCGTGCCGGTGGCCGCGGCCCGCACCCCGGCCTTCCGGGCGGCGGCATCCAGCTCGCGGCGGAAGTTGAGCAGCGACTCCTCGGCCTCGGTGAGCGTGGCGCAGACTGCGGTGGCAGTTTCGATCTGGCAAGTGAGCAGCTCCCGCTGGATCTCATCCCTGGCTACTTGCAGTGAGCCTTCCAGGTTTTCGGCGACCGTGTCCGCCACCGGGGCGGGTAAGCCGGTGGCCGGATCCAGCAGCAGGTATTCTTCCTCAATTCCCAGAGTTGCCATGGGGCACCTTTCTTCTGCCGACGCTCAGACAAGCCGAGCCTAACCGATCGGCAGGCGGTTATGCTCACGGCCGGGACCGCCCGCGCCCTGCCGGATCGCCCTCTGGCGGGGCGTCCGGAGGCCTCAGGACAGCGGCACGGTCAGGCCGGCTGCCGCGAGTCCGAGCGCGGCGGCGGCGGTGCCCAGCAGCAGGTTCGCCGCAAGATTGACGACGGCGGCGCCCGCGCGGCGCTCTGCCCACAGCTTAACCGTGGCGACGGTGAAGGAACTGAAGGTCGTCAGTCCGCCGGCCAGGCCGCTGGCCACGGCCAGGCGCCAGGGCTCCGGCATGCCCGGCTCCTGGCCGACCACCCCGCCGGCGACGAACCCGAGGATGAGCGAGCCGGTGACATTGACCAGCAGGGTAGCCCAGGGCCAGTGCTGCTCCGGCCGCCGGCGGGCAGCCTGCAGGCGGGCCAGCCAGGTGTCGGCGGCGAAGCGCAGCAGGGCGCCGCCGGCGCCGAACAGCCCGACGAGCAGCGCCGTCACGCGGCAGCCCTCCGGGTAATCCGGCGTCCCAGCCTGCGGCCGGCGTACAGCCCGGCGACGGCGGCGGCCAGGCCCGCGGCCAAGCACAGGCCCAGATACAGCAGCCAGTCGGCGTGGCGGCCCTGCGCCGCCAACCGGTCGATGGCCAGCGCCACGGCCGAGAACGTGGTGAAGGACGCCAGCAGCCCCGGCCCCAGCGCTGCCCGGAGCCAGAACGCGGTGCCGGGGCGCTCGGTCCAGAGGGCCGTGAGCATGCCCAGCAGCAGGCTGCCGGAAACGTTGATGGCCAGCGTGGTCCATGGAATGGAGCCGTCTTCAGGGAAGGCGATGCCCAGCAGGTAGCGCGCCTCGGCGCCCGCGAAGCCGCCGACCGCGACGGCGGCCCAGGCGCCCCAGCCGGGCAGCGCGGACGGCGCCGCCGCGATCCGAAGCCGCGCCCGCGGCGTCGTGCTCACGAAGCGAGCCGGCAGCCGGGATGCGGATCGCTGTGCACCCACAGGGCGGCGGCGGCCTGGTCGCCCAGGTCCAGCTCCCGGGCCGCCCCGTCCGGGCCGAACCGGACCACCAACGCACCGCCGAAGGGGCGCCGGCCGACGACTTCCACGCGGTCGTCGAGTCCGATCCGTTCGGCGCTGAAGAAGCGCAGGAGGTCGGCATTGGCGTCGCTGATCCGGGTGATCCGGCCGGTGTGTCCGCCGTCGAGCTCTTCCAGCTGCACGGCGCTGGGCACGTGGACGGTACCGTCCGCCGTCGGGATGGGGTCGCCGTGCGGATCGCGCTGCGGGTTGCCGAGCTTGGCCGCCATCCGGTCGATGAACATGTCGGAGACGGTGTGTTCGAGCAGTTCGGCTTCGTCGTGGACTTCGTCCCAGGCATAGCCGAGTTCCTGGACCAAAAAGGTTTCCAGGATCCGATGCCGGCGGACCATGGTCAGGGCAAGCCGGCGACCGGCGTCGGTCAGTTCGATGGCGCTGTACGGGCGGTGGTCCACCAGCTGCAGCTCCACCAGCTTGCGCACCATCTCGGAGACCGACGAGTTGGCCACGCCGAGCCGGCCGGCCAGCTGCGAGGACGTGATGGGCTTGTCCTGCCACTCGGTGAAGGCATAGATGACCTTCACGTAGTCCTGCACGCTGGACGAGCCGCTGCTCAGCGCGGTCTTCCTGGCCGGGGGCATGCGTCTCACTCTCTCGTCGAACCTCTGCCAACAGGCAGGCTACCTGGTGGCGGCGCCGGTGCCGGGCTGCACGGCGGAGCCCTGTCCTGCGCGGCGCCGGGCCAGCTGCCAGATTACCCCGGTCCGCGGCGCGCCCAGGTAGACCACGAGGAAAACCAGGGCCTGGGCCAAAACCACCGCAGCGCCGGTGGCGACGTCCAGGTAGTAGCTGGCGTAGATGCCGGCGACCGAGGCGGCGGCCGTGAGGGAGGCGGCAATCGCCAGCATGGCATCGAACCGCCGGGTCAACAGGAACGCGGTGGCTCCCGGGGTGATCAGCATGGCCACCACCAGCACGATGCCGACCGCCTGCAGTCCGACGACGACGGTGAGCGCCAGCAGCCCGAGCAACAGCACCGACAGCCAGCGGGTGTTGAGCCCGATGGCGTGGGCGTGGATGCGGTCGAAGGCGAACAGCGTGAGGTCGCGGCGCTTGAACAGCAGCACGCTCAGCGCCACGGCGCCGAGGATGAGCACCTGCAGCAGTTCGCCGTCGCTGACGCCCAACACGTTGCCGAACAGGATGTGCTGCAGGTCGGTCTGGCTCGGCGTCTTGGAGATGATGGCCAACCCTGCCGCGAAGAACGCGGTGAACACCACGCCGATCACGGTGTCGCCCTTCAGGCGGGTGGAGGACCGCACGCCGCCGATCAGCGCCACCGCCGCCGCGCCGAAGATGAAGGCGCCGAGCGAGAACGGCACCCCGACGATGTATGCCAGCGCGACACCGGGGAGCACGGCGTGGGAGACCGCATCGCCCATCAGCGACCAGCCCATCAGGATCAGCCAGCAGGACAGTACTGCCGACACGACGGAGGCGGCCAGCGTGACCACCAGGGCGCGGGTGAGGAACCCGTACTGCAGCGGTTCCAGCAGCCAGCTAAACAACTCCACTGCGTGTTCCTTCCCCTGGGCCGGCCAGCGCGGAGCCAAAGGCCAGGGCCAGGTTTTCGTTGGTGAGCACGTCTGCCGGCCGGCCGTGCGCCAGTATTTTCTGGTGGAGCAGGATGGCCTCGTCGCACAACTGCGGGATGCCGGCCAGATCATGGGTGGAGATCAGGATTGTCCGGCCCTCGTCGCGCAGTTCCTTCAGCAGGGCGATCAGGACCGCTTCGGAGGCCTTGTCCACTCCGGCGAATGGCTCGTCGAGCAGCAGCAGGCCGGCGTGCTGGGCTATGCCGCGGGCAACGAAGGCGCGCTTGCGCTGGCCGCCGGAGAGTTCGCCGATCTGCCGGTGCTGCAGGTGGCGCAGGCCGGTGCGTTCCAAGGCTGCGTCGACTGCCTCGCGGTCGGTGCGGCGGGGGCGACGCATGGGTCCGAGCCGGCCGTAACGGCCCATCATCACCACGTCGCGCACGGAGACCGGAAAGGTCCAGTCCACGTCTTCGGACTGCGGCACGTAGCTGGCCAGGTTCAGCTTTCTCGCCTGCCGGGGCGAGAGCCCAAACAGTTCCACCTTGCCCGACGCCGGGTGGACCAGTCCCATCAGCGACTTGAACAGCGTCGACTTGCCGGAGCCGTTGACCCCGATCAACCCGCAGATGGTTCCCCGTGCCACCGTGGCGGAAACGCGGTCCAGGGCGACGACGTCGTTGTAGGCCACGGTGAGGCCGAGCACCGAGATGGCGGCGGCGCCGGCCGGGATATCGGGTGTGCTCACGGCGCCAGTCCTTCCTTGATCAGGGAGATGTCGTGCCGGATCAGCTCCAGATGGGTGGGGACCGGGCCGTCCGGTCCCGAGAGGGAGTCCACATACAGCGGCGTGATGAGCCGGGCGCCGGTGGCGGCGGCGACCTGCTGCATCGATTCCGGGTTGACGGTCGATTCGCAGAACACCGACGGGATCCGGTGCTCGGCGACCTGTCCGATCACGTCCTTGATCTGCCGGGGCGTGCCCTCGGCGTCGGAGTTCACCGGCCAGAGGTAAGCCTCACGCAGCCCTGCGTCGCGGGCCAGATAGGAGAAGGCGCCTTCACAGCTGACCAGGGTAGGAACGGCCGACGGATTGGCGAAGGTCGACTCCAGGTCGGCCATCAGCACATCCAGTTCCCGTCGGTAATCCGCGCCGTTGCGGCGAAAATCGGCGGCGTGTGCCGGCAGCAATCGGCTGAAGGCGTCCACGATGTTGTCCACGTAGACCTTCGCTGCCTTCGGAGACATCCACGCGTGCGGGTTCGGCTTGCCGGCATAATTCCCGGCGGTGATGCCCACCGGCTCCACGCCGTCGCTGAGGACCACATGCGGGGCCGGCACGGCATTCAGGAACCGTGCGAACCAGCGTTCGAGGCCCAGCCCGTTGTCCAGGATGAGGTCGGCGTCCTGCGCCCTCACCAAGTCCGACGGCGTGGGCTGGTAGCCGTGGATTTCCGCGCCGACTTTGGTGATGGAGGCGACCTCCACGTGGCCGCCGCCGATTGTGTCGGCCATGTCGGCCAGCACGGTGAACGTGGTCAGCACCAGGGGCCGCTCGGCCGTCGCGGCGGCGGAACCCCGCGGCGGGGCGCAGCCGGTCACCGCCAGCACGAAGGCAGCGGCCAGCACGAACCCTCTCGCGCGAAGTTTCGGCATGCCTAAATATTGCAGGACGGCCAGCCTCAAAACAAGCGCCCGAGGGGAATTGTCCGGGACCGGATCAGATTTTTCTCGCCCGCCAGCTGTGGGTCAGGTAGGGCAGGTCGATCGGGTCCCCGGGGGAGTGGCCCAGATGGTCGTGGAGGTACCAGTCGAGGTTGCCCAGGACTTTCGCCCGGGTGGCCTCGTTTGCGCGCAGGTAGTAGCTGCGGGTCTTGACCAGCTCCATCACGTCGCCGGTGCTGAGGGGGTCCCGCCACCGGGTTTCATGCCCTTCCAGCGCGCCGAACTCCGGGCCGACGCGGGGGCGGAAATCGGGCTTGAGCACGTCGCCGGCATGCATGATGCGCGAGAGGCGGTGCACCCACGGCACGCCGGTATCCAACTGGTTCCACACCAATCCCAAGGTCCCGCCGGGCTTGAGGATGCGGGCGGCTTCCGTGCTCGCCCGCAGCGGATCGGTCCAGTGCCAGGCCTGGGCCACGGTCACCACGTCCAGGCCTGCGTCGGGGAGGCCGGTTTCCTCGGCGGTCCCCACCACGGTGGTCACGCCCGGAAGGTTGCGCTCCAGCTGCGCGAGCATGTCCGCCGAGGGATCCACCGCAACCACCCGCAACCCGCGGGCGGCCAGGGCGGCGGTGTACTTTCCGGTGCCGGCTCCAACGTCGGCGGCGTCCCGGGCGCCGGCCGGCAGCAGCCAGTCGACGGCGTCGTCGGGGTAGCCGGGGCGGATGCGGTCGTAGTGTTCGCCGCCCTGCTGAAAGGTGTCGGCGTAGGTGCGCCGCTGCTCATCGTCCATGCGGGGGCCGCTGTGTGCCACGTGGTGCTCCTCGTGCGGCGGCGCGCTACCGGCCCTCGCCGGCAGCTTCGACGCTGCCGGCCGCTTCGTCGCCGTACGCCGCGGCCGACCCGGCGGGACGCTGTCCGCGCAGTTCGGGGTTCAGGCGGTGCAGGGCCTCCGCGTGGAGCAGGCCGTTGGTGGCCAGCGCGTTGCCGCCGAACGGGCCGTCTTCGCCCTCCAGCGAGCTGAACCGCCCGCCGGCTTCGGTCACGATCGGCACGAGGGCCGCCATGTCGTAGAGGTTCAGTTCCGGTTCGCAGGCGATGTCCACGGCGCCTTCGGCCACCAGGCAGTAGGACCAGAAGTCGCCGAAAGCGCGGGTGCGCCAGACGGATTCGGTCAGGCCAAGGAAGTCGTCCAGGTTCCCGCGTTCCTTCCAGCCGCCCAGGCTGGAGTAGGACAGCGACGCGTCCTCCAGCCGGTCCACGGCGGAAACCTGGAGCCGGGTCGCGGTGGCCAGCGAGCGTCCCGTGTAGGCGCCGGTTCCCTTGGCGGCCCACCAGCGCTTGCCCAGTGCCGGCGCGCTGACCAGGCCGACGACCGGCTGCCCCTCGTCCACCAACGCGATCAGCGTGGCCCAGACCGGCACGCCCCGGACAAAGTTCTTGGTGCCGTCAATCGGGTCGATGATCCAGCGGCGGGCGCCGTGGCCGCTGCTGCCGAATTCTTCGCCGAGCACGGCGTCGCGCGGCCGGGAGCGGGAGAGCTGCCCGCGGATTGCTTCTTCGGCCGCACGGTCGGCGTCCGTGACCGGAGTCAGGTCCGGCTTGGTCTCCACCTTCAGGTCAAGGGCCTTGAAGCGGGCCATGGTCTGCGCATCCACGGAGTCGGCCATCACGTGGGCCAGGCGCAGATCGTCGTTGTAGCTTTGCGAAGCGTGGGTCATAGGTTTCAACCTATCGGTAAGTGAAGTGCGGACGCGGGAGGCGGAGCCTCCAGCCGGGCAGGAGGCCTCAGACGGTGCCGAGTTCCTTGGCCTCGGGGCGCTCTTCGGCCCCCAGCAGGCGGCGCAGCGACGCGAGCCTCGCCGCCCCCGCGTCGCCGGCCCCGCCGTCCGCGACGTAGGGGCCCAGCCCGCAGCCGATGGCGGCCGCGTCGTGTTTGCAGCCGCGCGGACAGTCGGCGGTGCCCGGCTCCAGGTCCGGGAAGGCGGACAGGATCCGGTCGGGGTCCACGTAGGCAAGCCCAAAGGAACGGATGCCCGGGGTGTCGATGATCCAGGTGCCGGCCGGCGAGTCCTGGACCTTCAGTGCCAGGGCCGACGACGACGTGTGCCTGCCGCGCCCGGTGACGGCGTTGACTCCGCCGGTGGCGCGCTGGGCCCCGGTGAGCGCGTTGACCATGGTGGACTTGCCGACGCCCGAGTGGCCGAGGGTGACGGTGACCTTGCCATCGAGATAACCGCGCAGCTGGGCCACGGCCTCGGTATCGAGCCGCGCCGACAGGCCCTCGTCGGAGGCGGTGTCCACGCCGTGAGCGTCGGCGGCCGCGGTGCGGCTGACGATGACCGGCAGCTCCAGGTGCTCGTAATTGGACAGCAGCTCGGCGGGATCCTTCAGGTCAGCCTTGGTGACGCACAACAGCGGGCGGATCCCGGCGTCGTACGCGGCCACCAGCGCCCGGTCGATGAACCCGGTGCGGGGTTCGGGGTTCGCCGCGGCCACCACGATGACCAACTGGTCGGCATTGGCCACCACCGCGCGTTCAACCGGGTCGGTGTCGTCAGCGCTGCGGCGCAGCAGGGTGCGCCGTTCCTCCACCCGGACCAGCCGGGCGAGGCTGTCGGGTTCGCCGGAAACATCGCCGACCAGGGCCACGAAGTCTCCGGTGACCACCGGGGTGCGGCGCAGCTCGCGGGCTCGGGCGGCGACGACGATGCGCTCGCGGGGAGTGTCTTCATCGACGACGGCGGTGTAGCGGCCGCGGTCAACGGTAACAATCCGCCCGAGCTCTGCATCCTCGTGGGCCGGGCGGTCCTTGGTGCGCGGACGGGAGCCGCGCTTGTTCGGGCGGATGCGCACATCCGATTCGTCCCAGCTGCCGGTGCTGCGCGACACCGTCAGCCCTCGGTGGCCGAGGCGGCCGGAGCAACGGTGAACATGTCCTGCCACAGCTGCGGGAATTCGGGCATGGTCTTCGCCGTGGTTTCGATGTCCTCGACCTCCACGCCGCGCACGGCCAGGCCGAGGATCGCGCCCGCGGTAGCCATGCGGTGGTCCTCGTAGGAGTGGAACAGGCCGCCGTGCAGCGGCCTTGGCCGGATCAGCAAACCGTCGTCCGTCTCCTCGGCGTCACCGCCCAGCCGGTTGATTTCCGCCACCAAGGCGGCCAAACGGTCCGTCTCATGGCCACGCAGGTGGGCAATGCCGCTCAGGCGGGACTCGCCGTCGGCCAACGCACACAGCGCTGCCGCGGTCGGCGCCAGCTCGCTGGTGTCGGCGAGGTCGGCGCCGGTGATCGACGCGCCGCCGGTGACGGTCAAGGTGCCGCCCTGCAGCGTGACGGTGGCGCCGAGCCGCGGCAGGATGTCCCGCCAGGCGTCGCCCACTTGGGTGGTCGCGGTGGGCCAGTTGGGGATCCTGACCCGGCCGCGCGTGGCCAGGGCCGCGGCCAGGAACGGGCCGGCGTTGGAAAGATCCTGCTCGATCCGGGTGTCGAAGGCACGGATCGGGCCCGGGGAGACCACCCAGTGGTTGGGGGTGGAGTCGTCAACGCTCACGCCCAGGTCCCGCAGCAGCTGGACCGTCATCGAGATGTGGTCCAGGCTGGGCACGCGATCGCCGGTGTGCTCGAGGTGCAGTCCGTCGCGGAAACGGGGACCAACCAGCAGGAGGGCGGAGACGAATTGCGAGGAGGCGCTGGCATCGATCGCCAGGTGGCCTCCGGCCACTTCGCCGGTGCCGGTGATGCGGAACGGCAGGCTGCCGTGTCCGCCATCATCCACCGCCACGCCCAGCTGGCGCAGTGCATCGATGGTGGGGGACATGGGCCGGCGCCGCGCCGCCGGGTCTCCGTCGAACTCCACTGCTCCGCTGCACAGCGCCGCCAGCGGCGGCACGAACCGCATGACCGTGCCGGCCAGTCCGCAGTCGATGGCGGCAGCGCCCAGCGGACGCGACGGGTCGATCGGGTCCACCAACAGATCCGGGCCGAACCTGCCATCGCCCTCGGTCTCGGTGATGCCGGCTCCCAAGGACCGCAGCGCCTCCACCATCAGAACGGTGTCCCGCGAGTGCAGCGGGGAGCGCAGCCGGGAGGGGCCGTCGGCCAGCGCGGCGAGAACCAGGTAACGGTTGGTGAGGGACTTGGAGGCCGGAACCTCTACTGTTGCATCGATCGGCCGCTCCGCGAAGGGGGCGGGCCAGTGGTTGGCAGCGTGGGGCATTACGTTCAGGATGCCACCACGTCCGTCGTGGCTTCGCGCACCGCGCGCTCGGCCTTCTTCAGCTGCTTCCGTGCGTCATGGCCGATCGAACCGGCATTGCGGCGGGCGTCTTTGCCGATGGAGCGGACGTTGCGCCGGGCGTCAGCGGCAAGATGCTCGGCCCGCCACACCAGGCCGGGCCGGCCATTGGTATCCACGGCGGCGAGCAGGACCGCCCCGATCAAGGACAGATTCTTCAACAGGTGGTTGCGGCGGGTGCGCCTGGCTTCCGGCGTTGCGGAATCGGCGGCGCGGTAATCCACCACGGTATTGAGGGCTGTGGTGCCGGCCAGTACGGCAGCCGCGAGCCGCGAGAACTTGCCCATGCCCAAGAGCACACCTGCTCCCACCTGGGCCGCGCCGATAGCGCGGGCCATCAGCTTCTCCTGCCCGGCCAGGGCGCCAGCCGCGGGAAGGACGGATTCCGTCTGCTGGACCAGCGGCCGCAGGGACACCGCCGTTTCGTCGGTGTGGCGCAGACGGTCTATGCCGGTGGCTACAAAGCTTGTGGCCAGCAGCGGGCGGGCGGCAAGGCGGACGATTGACATGGAAGCCTCCTGGCTGTCAGCGTGCGTCGAAGGATCTGCGCCTTTCCCGGAGCCAGGCCCCGGGAAGGTGGCACTGGACACTAGTCTGGCACTTTTGTTGCCACTGCACACCTTGCAGGGGCGTTTGTCGGGGTCGGCGGGGAATAGTTGCGGGGCATCGGCGGTTACCCATGGGAGGAAGGCCGGTGCATTGTCTCCGGCCGACGAGGTGTCGGAACGGAGGGAGATCCTGTGGCTACAGCGCTTGCCGAACGGGGCCCTGCAGGTCCGGTTGGGGGCGCAGCGTCCGCCCCGGCGTCTGTGCGGCTCAGCGTAGACTGGGAGCCAATGACGACTGAGAATTCGGACGCCACCCAGGACCGCGTTATCCCCGCCACAACGGGGGAGCCGGACGAGGTCGACGTCCAGACGGAAACCGCCGACCAGCGCCGTGCCCGGTTCGAACGCGACGCCATGCAGTATGTGGACCAGCTCTATTCGGCAGCGATGCGGATGGCACGCAATCCCAGCGACGCCGAGGACTTGGTGCAGGAGGCCTATACCAAGGCGTTTTCGGCCTTCCACCAGTACAAGCCGGGCACCAATTTGAAGGCCTGGCTGTACCGGATCCTGACCAATACGTACATCAACCTCTACCGGAAGCGGCAGCGCGAGCCGCAACAGTCCAACACGGACCAGGTAGAGGACTGGCAGATGTTCCAGGCTGCCGCGCACACGTCCTCCGGGCTCCGGTCGGCGGAAGCGGAGGCACTGGACCACCTGCCGGATTCGGACGTGAAGAACGCCCTCCAAGCTATCCCGGAGGAATTCCGGCTGGCCGTCTACTTTTCGGACGTGGAGGGCTTCGCGTACAAGGAAATATCGGAAATCATGAACACGCCCATCGGCACCGTGATGTCCCGCCTGCACCGGGGACGCAAGTTGCTGCGTGAACTGCTCGCAGATTATGCGCACGAACGTGGCATGTCAGGCACCAAGGACAAGAAAAACGCCGCGGCGGCGGTGGGGACACAACAGGAGAACGGTAAATGAGCGACTGCCACGGACTGGGCGACTGCGAAGACGACCGGATGCAGCGGATCTACGAGTACGTCGACGGCGCACTCTCCCGCGATGACCTAGCGGAAATCAAGGCGCATCTCGACAGTTGTCCCGAATGCGCCGAAGAACACAACCTGGAGTGCCTGATCCGCTCGGTGGTGAAGCGCTCCTGCCAGGAGCACGCGCCCCAGACGCTGAAGGAACGGATCCTGGACAGGATCAGCCACATCAGGGAAGCCGACACCGTGTAACGGGCCTGCCGGCGGCGCTCATCCTGCAGGGAACGTGCCGGGCACAACGAAAAAACCCCCGCGGCCTGATTGGGCGCGGGGGTTCTTCTTGCAGCAGCTTCAGCCGCGCGGGCTGTTGTCCGACTGCTTAGGTGTTGGGGCGCTTGCCGTGGTTTGCGCCGCCGCGCTTACGGTCACGGCGCTTGCGTGCTCGCTTGCTCATGGCTGCCTCCTTTGCTGGGTGAAAAAGAACTGCGCACCAGTCTGTCATATGCCCGCCCCACCTCCTAACCGGAGGAGGGCCCCGGCGAGGTCAGCGCAGGGCCGCGGTGATGGAGGCCCTGGCCTGCTCCAGCACGGTCCTGATGGTCTGCACGGCGACTTCGTCCACGGTGCCGGCCGCCGTGCGCCGGCGCAGGTGCACCCTCACGTCGTCGCGGAAGTCGTTGAGCAGGTGTTCCAGTTCCTTGACCGTGCGCTGTCCGGCGGCCTCGGCTGCCCGCGGGGACTTCCTGGCGTTGGTGCGGGCGGCCTCGGCCGAGGCGGCGAGGTCGGCCCGCAGTCCTTTCATCGAACTGCGCAGTTCCTCCCGCAGTTCGTCCGCCAGGCGCCGCACCGATGCGGAGATGTCGGCTTCGACGCCGGCCAATTCTTCCCGGCGGGCAGCCAGTTCCGCCCGCCCGGCAGCGGTGATGCTGTATACCGTGCGCCGCCCATCGGACGAGGTGGCGACCAGCCCTTCGTCCTCGAGTTTGGCCAGCCTGGGATAGACGGTGCCCGCGCTGGGGGAGTAGGTGCCGCCGAACCGGTCGCTGAGGGCGCGGATGATGTCGTAACCATGCTTGTCGCCTTCCGCCACCAGCGCGAGCAGATAGAGCCGCAAGGCGCCGTGGGCGAAGACCGGGGCCATCAGCCGACCTGGCTTCCGGCATTGTCCCGGTGAAAGACCGCCAAGGTGCCCGAAACCGTGGTGGACCGGATGGTGAGCCCGCGGCCTTCGGGTCCTATCCGGGTTTTCACCTTCTCGGAGAGGCCGAAAAACTTCTGGTCGTTCACCGTGATGCTGCCGGTGGCCGACGAAGCAGCCACTTCCACGCCGCATTCGTCCGGGACGCGCACCGTGACGTCGCCGGAGACGGAATTGACGGCCAGGTCCTCCGGGGCGCCGTGCAAATCAAAACCAAGGTCCCCGCTGACCGTGCTGGCCCGGACGTGGTCCAGGAAGCCGGAGGCGGTGATTTCGCCGGAGACGCTCTTGGCCACCAGGTTCCCGCTGTGCCGGCGGACGATGATGTCGCCGCTGACCGTATTGACGGTGAGCATTCCGGCGGTGTCGTCCGCCATCATGGATCCGGAGACCGTGCTGACATCCGCCCCGGCCGCCGTACCGCACACCAGGCCGTCGCCACTGACAGTGGCGGCCTTGACCGGCAGGTCCCGGGGAACGCCAATACTGATGACTGCTTCGTCCCGGGCTCCGGGAAGCACCAGGTTGACGTGCCGGGCGAGGAAACCCAGCGGACCGTCGCCGGCCCTGCCGTGGCTGATGTCCAGCGTGCCGTTGCGCAGGGTCATTTCCAGGGGCGTCCCGCTGACCTCGGAGACCTCCACGCGGACCGTCGGCTCGTCATGGACGATGATATCCAGGCGCCCCTTGACGATGGATGCCCTCAGGGAGCGGACATTGTCGACGTCGATCGTCCGGGGACCGTCGATGCTCCAGGTCTCGTTCATGGCCCTGTCCTGCCTGTGGCGATACACCGCCCCAAACGCGATATATCTCGTGTTGCAGGACACGATATATCGCGTATCTCGTGCCCGCAAGGGGGAGACGCACGTCCTTAACTGCCACGGCGGAACCGGAGCATCCTCCGGTCCCGCCGTCGCGGTGTATCAGCCCTGTGCGGCACTCGCGTGCCCTTGCGCGCCGCTAGAAGGGTTCGGGCAGGTCCAGCCAGGGGTACCAACCGCGGTGCAGCACCAGCCAGGCCAGCAGCCCGTAGCCCGCTTGGCCGGGGCCTCCGCCGTTGCTGGCCAGGTCGGTGCGCCACTGCTCGTGGTTCAGCAACGGCGTGAAGGTGTCGACGAAGACGTGCTTGCGCCGCGTGGTGACATCGCCGAAGGCGGTCGACAGCTCGGCCAGCTGGATGTTGCGGTCGGGGTCCAGTCCCGGCGGCGGACCCACGACGAAAACCTTGACGCTCAGCTGCGCCGCGCCGTCGAGGATGTTCGCCAGGTTGAGCCGGCTGCGGGCTGTGGACAGTCCGAGCTCGAGGTCGCGGCCGGACAGCCCGATGACGAGCCGGTTTTCGAAGCCGTCATCGAAACGCCGGCCTGCTTCCTGCAGCCAGCGGCCGGCCAGTTCCTCGGTTCCTTCGTTGGGCGAGGCCAGCACGAAGGACTCCAGGGTGGCTGGATCCGGGTTGGTCCGGGCCAAGGTGCGGCCGAGCCAGCCGAGGGCGCGCGGGTCGCCCACACCGGCCAGCAGTTGATCACCCACGGCGGCGATCCTGATTCTGCGTTGCTCCACGGGTAGCTTTCTGGTTCGACGGATTGGAAGCGGGCTTAAACGAAAGTGGGCGGGGCGCCCTGCGGCACCCCGCCCACCATCTTACTTAGCGGCGTTCAAAGGCCTTCGTGACCAGAACATCCTGCTCCGCGGCGTGGCGCTTGGCCGAGCCGGTGGAGGTGGCAGCGGATGCCGGGCGGGACACCAGGCGCAGCGGACGGTCCAGGGCCTCGGGCAGGTACAGGCCCATGAAGGGCCACGGGCCCTGGTTGGCAGGTTCGTCCTGCGCCCAGACGATGTCCGCGTTCGGGTACTTGGCCAGTTCCGCCTTGATCTCTTCGACCGGCAGCGGGTAGAGCTGCTCCACGCGGATCAGCGCGGTCTTGGTGTCGGAGTTCTTCTGGCGCGCAGCCAGCAGGTCGTAGTAGAGCCGGCCGGAGACCAGCACCACCCGGTCGACGTCCTGGCCGTTCAGGTCCTGAACGTCCCCGATGACCGGCTGGAACGTGCCGCTGGTGAAGTCCTCCACCTTGGCCGCGGCGGCCTTCAGCCGCAGCAGTTGCTTCGGCGTGAAGATGATCAGCGGCTTGCGCGGCCGGCTGTACGCCTGGCGGCGCAGCAGGTGGAAGTGCGAGGCCGGGGTGGTCGGATTGGCCACGATCATGTTGTCCTCGGCGCACATCTGCAGGAAGCGCTCGATCCGGGCCGACGAGTGGTCCGGGCCCTGGCCTTCGTAGCCGTGCGGCAGCAGCAGCACCAGCGACGACCGCTGGCCCCACTTCTGCTCGGCCGAGGAGAGGAACTCGTCGATCACGGTCTGGGCGCCGTTGACGAAGTCGCCGAACTGGGCCTCCCACAGCACCAGTGCGTCCGGGCGCTCGACCGAGTAGCCGTATTCGAAGCCCATGGCGGCGTACTCGGACAGCAGCGAATCGTAGATCCACAGCTTGGCCTGGTCGTCGGACAGGTGGCTCAGCGGGGCCCACTCTTGGCCCGTAACGCGGTCGTGGAAGACCGCATGGCGCTGCACAAAGGTGCCGCGGCGGGAGTCCTGGCCGGCCAGGCGTACCGGCACCCCTTCCATCAGCAGCGAGCCGAAGGCCGCGAGTTCGCCGAAGCCCCAGTCGATGTTGCCCTCGCGGGACATCTGCTCGCGGCGCTCCAACAGCGCCTTAAGCTTCGGATGGACGGAGAAGCCTTCCGGTACTTCCACGTGCGCCTTGCCGATCCTCGCCATCACTTCGGCGGAGACGGCGGTGCCGGCCGGCACGTTGGCCCTGTCCTCGGTCTGCTGCGAGAGCGGGCGCTCCAGGTCGGACACGGCCTCGGAGTCCTTGGTGATCACCGGGATCGGCGACGTCTGCGCCGCATGGGTCTCGGCGAAGACGCGCTCCAGCCGTTCCTGGTAGTCGCGCAGGGCCTGGTCGGCTTCGTCCTGGGTGATGTCGCCACGGCCCACCAGGGCCTCCGTGTACAGCTTGCGGGTGGAACGCTTGGCCTCGATGAGGTTGTACATCATCGGCTGCGTCATCGAGGGATCGTCACCCTCGTTGTGGCCGCGACGGCGGTAGCAGACCATGTCGATGATGACGTCCTTGTGGAAGCGCTGGCGGTACTCGTAGGCCAACTGTCCCACGCGGACCACGGCCTCGGGGTCGTCGCCGTTCACATGGAAGACCGGGGCCTGGATCATCTTCGCCACGTCGGTGGAGTACACCGAGGACCGCGAGGCATGCGGCGAGGTGGTGAAACCGACCTGGTTGTTGACCACGATGTGCACGGTGCCGCCCGTGCGGTAGCCGCGCAGCTGCGACAGGTTCAGGGTTTCGGCCACCACGCCCTGGCCGGCGAAGGCGGCGTCGCCGTGGATCATGACCGGCAGCACCGGGAACTCGTCGCCCCTGTTCAGGCGGTCCTGCTTGGCGCGGGCGATGCCCTCGAGCACCGGGTCGACGGCCTCCAGATGGGAGGGGTTGGCGGCAAGGTAGACCTTGGTCTCGTTGCCGTTGTCGGAGGTGAACTTCCCTTCCGTCCCCAGGTGGTACTTCACGTCGCCGGAGCCTTGGACGCTGCGCGGGTCCTGGGTGCCCTCGAACTCGCGGAAGACCTGTGCGTAGGTCTTGCCGGCGATGTTGGTGAGCACGTTCAGCCGGCCGCGGTGTGCCATGCCGATGGCCACTTCGTCCAGGCCGTCGTCGGCGGCGTCGGAAATCACTGCATCCAGAAGCGGGATCAGGGATTCGCCGCCCTCCAGCGAGAAGCGCTTCTGGCCCACGAACTTGGTCTGCAGGAAGGTCTCGAACGCCTCGGCGGCGTTGAGCTTGCCCAGGATGCGCAGCTGCTCTTCGCGGCTGGGCTTGGCATAGGGGCGCTCCAGCTCGTTCTGGAACCATTCGCGCTCGGCCGGATCCTGGATGTGCATGTACTCGATGCCGGTGGTGCGGCAGTAGGCATCGCGCAGCACGCCCAGGATGTCGCGCAGCTTCAGGCGGTCCGCGCCGCCGAATCCGCCGGTAACCCACTCGCGGTCCAGGTCCCACAGCGTCAGCCCGTAGGTGTTGATGTCCAGGTCCGGGTGCTTGCGCTGGACGTACTCCAGCGGGTTGGTGTCCGCCATCAGGTGCCCGCGGACGCGGTAGGCGTGCACCAGTTGCTGGATGCGAGCCACCTTGTTGATCTGCAGGTCGACGTCCACCTGGTTGTCCGGCCGCCAGCGGACCGGCTCGTACGGGATGCGCAGTGCTTCGAAGATCTCATCGTAGAAGCCCTGTTCGCCCAGCAACAGCGATTCGATCAGGCGCAGGAACTCGCCCGAGCCGGCGCCCTGGATGACGCGGTGGTCGTAGGTGGAGGTAAGCGTGATGATCTTGCCGACGCCTTGCGCGGCGATCGTCCGTTCGCTGGCGCCGCGGAACTCGGCGGGGTACTCGAGGGCACCGACGCCCACAATGGTGGCCTGGCCCTTGGACAGGCGGGGGACGGAGTGGACCGTGCCGATGCCGCCCGGGTTGGTCAGCGAAGCCGTGGTGCCGGCGTAGTCGTCGGCGGTGAGCTTCCCGGCGCGGGCCCGCTTGATCAGGTCCTCGTAGGTGTGCCAGAACTCGGAGAAGTTCATGGTTTCGGCGCGCTTGATGTTCGGCACCACCAGCAGGCGGGTTCCATCCGGCTTGGGCATGTCGATCGCGATGCCGAAGTTCACGTGGGCCGGCTGGACAGCGGCGGGCTTGCCGTCGATCTCGTCGTAGTGGACGTTCTGGCTGGGGAACTGGCCCAGCGCCTTGACCACGGCGTAGCCGATGAGGTGGGTGAAGGAGACCTTGCCGCCGCGGGCGCGGGCCAGGTTCGAGTTGATCACCAAACGGTTGTCGATCAGCAGCTTGGCGGGAACCGCGCGCACCGTCGTCGCGGTTGGCACGCTCAGGCTGGCGTCCATGTTGGTGGCGATGGCCTTGGCCGGGCCACGCAGCACGGAAACGGTGTCTTCTTCGGCCAGTGCGCTAGGCGCGGATTTGGGCAACTGGGCGGGGATCGGGGCAGGCTTCGCCTCCGCCTTTTCGGCCGGCTCAGCCTTTGCCGCCGGCTTGGCCGGGGCGGCGGTGCTGCTCGTGGAGGTGTTGGGAGCAGGCTCATTGTCGGCGGGAATCGGTGTGGGTCCTGCCTGCTCCGTGGCCGTGCTCTCGCCCGAGGCCTTGGGTGCGGCATTTGCCGTGGTGGGGCGGGACGGCGCGGCGGTGCCGGCCGAGGAAGCTGCAGTGTCGTTCGAGTTGCCGTCGCCGCCGTTGGCCGCCTCGAAGATGCTCCACCATTTCTTGTCCACGGAATTCTTGTCTTGGAGGTACTGCTCGTAGATTTCGTCAACGAGCCATTCGTTACCGCCGAATTCTTCGGGTAGACGAAGGTTGGGATGCTCTGGCACTTGTGATACGCCTCTTCCGTGAATTGCCGCTTGCCCTGCAGATCACACGCTTCCTTGGCTGCCTTCCGAACCTCCCGGCCAGCAGCGGAAATGCGAGTACGCATCTGCCGCGCACTAGATCTGGACCAGTAGCCAGTCTAATGACACTTTCGCAACGCAGGCTAATCTTTAGCGTTTAAGCGGGCGAACTTCGTGCCGATTCGTTCCGCGGCGCGGTGGCCCTAGACTCTCAGGGGAGCAGGAGATTTTCAGGCGGCCGGGCCGCCCTCCGCTGTGCAGCGCCGCCAGCGCACGGACAGAACGGATCCGGCCACCGACCCGCAGCCCCACCCACCTGACCGACCGCCGCGCCACCTGGCCGCCCCGGCCTGCACGGCGACGAGGAAAGAGAGCAGCCATGCGCCTGATCAACGAGCCGATGACCGACTTGACCTACTCGGACGTTTTCCTGGTGCCGTCGCGCTCGGATATCACGTCGAGGCTGGATGTTGACCTCTCGGCCGGCGACGGCACCGGGAGCACGATTCCCCTGGTCGTGGCGAACATGACCGCCGTGAGCGGCCGTCGCATGGCTGAGACGATGGCGCGGCGCGGCGGGTTGGCCGTGCTTCCGCAGGACGTCCCGCTGAACGTCCTGGCCGAGGTCACCGGTTGGATCAAGGACCGCCACGTCGTCTTCGAAACGCCGTTGGAGCTGGCCGCGGGCAACACCGTGATCGATGCCGTGCACCTGATGGACAAACGCGCGCACGGCGCGGTTGCGGTGGTGGACGACGCCGGCAAGTGCGTGGGCGTGGTGCGCGCCGAGGACTGTGAGGGCGTGGACCGCTACGCCTCGCTGGAGTCGGTGATGGCTGCCCACCCGCTGCTGCTGGATGCCTCCATGTTCAACGCCGGGGCGGACACCGCGCTGCGGCAGGCCTTCGACCTGTTCGACTCGGCCTCGGCATCCTTCGCGCCGGTCGTGGACGACGACGGCGTGCTGGTCGGCGCGCTCACCCGCGCCGGCGCGTTGCGCTCGACCATCTACACCCCCGCGCTGGATCCGCAGGGCCGGCTGAAGGTAGCCGCCGCCGTCGGGATTAATGGCGACGTCCGCGCCAAGACCGAGGCGCTGCTGCAGGCCGGCGTGGACGTCCTGGTGGTGGATACAGCCCATGGGCACCAGCGGAAGATGTTCGACGCCCTCGAAGCAGTACGCAGCCTGGATCCGCAGGTTCCGGTGGTCGCCGGCAACGTGGTCAGCGCCGACGGCGTGCGCGACCTGGTGGAAGCCGGCGCGGACATCGTCAAGGTCGGCGTGGGGCCCGGCGCCATGTGCACCACGCGCATGATGACGGCCGTGGGCCGGCCGCAGTTCTCCGCCGTGCAGGAATGCGCGGAGGCGGCCCGGGAGCTCGGTGCCCACGTGTGGGCCGACGGCGGGGTGCGCTACCCGCGGGATGTCGCCCTGGCGCTGGCGGCCGGCGCCAGCCAGGTGATGATCGGCTCCTGGTTCGCCGGGACGCATGAGAGCCCCGGAGACCTGCTCACGGACAGCAACGGCCGCAAATACAAGGAAAGCTTCGGCATGGCGTCCGCCCGCGCCGTGCAGAACCGGACCCGGCGGGAGGACGCCTTTGAGCGGGCGCGCAAGGCGCTCTTCGAAGAAGGCATTTCGTCCTCGAAGATGTACCTCGACCCGCTGCGCCCCGGCGTCGAGGACCTCCTGGACGAGATCACTGCCGGCCTGCGCAGCTCGCTGACCTACGCCGGCGCACAGAACCTGGTGCAGTTCCGCGAACGTGCCATTGTGGGAGTGCAGTCGGCCGCCGGCTATGAGGAAGGCCGCCCGCTGCCGGAGAGCTGGTAGGGGTGCTTGCAGCCGGTGCCGCCTGCGCCCGGCCCGCACCGGCGGGAGAGGGTGGCCGTCGCGCGGCGCGCCGGTACGCCGGCGGCAGAACGGCCACCGGGGACTGCCCGCTGCGTAAGCCCGCCTGCTACGCTATAGCCCATAATGGACAGCTATTCTAGGAGCCGGTCCGTGACGCGCCCCGCAGGGCAGGCAGCATGCCAGACCGCGGGAGCACAGGCAGCCCAAGCGGGCGCCGCATGCGAGGCGTCACCCAGCACCGGCAAATCCCGTGCACGTGCCCATCACACACTTGCCGCCCGCGCGGCCGGTCAGGAGCCTCCTAGTCCGGGCTCGGACGAACCCCCGCCAGGTCCATCGGACCGCCTGAAGTCCAGGGCGGTGGCGAGCTAGATGGAATGGATCCAAATCGCCGCCGGCATGCTGCTGATCCTCGGCACCGGCTTCTTTGTCGCCGTGGAATTCGCTTTGGTGGCCCTTGACCAGCCCACTGTGCAGCGCGCCATCGACAAAGGCGACCGCGGCGCAGTGCCGCTGATGAAATGCCTGAAGTCCCTCTCCACGCAGCTCTCCAGTTGCCAACTCGGCATCACCCTCACCACGCTGCTGACCGGTTTCCTGATGGAACCGGCCATCAGTTCGCTGCTGCGTCCGTCGCTGACCGCGCTGGGACTGGCCGACGCCGTCATCCAGCCGGTCGGTGCGGTGATCGCCATGGTGATCGCCACCCTCCTCTCCATGCTGCTGGGCGAACTGGTGCCCAAGAATGCGTCCATTGCCCTGCCGATGGCAGTCGGCAAGCTGGTGGCCCGGCCGCAGCTGATCTTCACCGCGGTGTTCAAGCCTTTCGTGCTGATGCTCAACGGTTTCGCCAACAAGGTGCTGCACCTGTTCGGGCTGGAGGCCAAGGAAGAGCTTTCCGGTGCCCGCACCCCGTCCGAGCTGGCATCGCTGGTACGCCGCTCCGCGGAAATGGGCACCTTGGATGCCGGGACCGCGAATTTCCTCGCCAAGACCTTGTCGTTCTCCGGCAGGACCGCAGCCGACGTGATGACGCCGCGCATCCGGGTGGAGTTTATCGACGCGGACCAGACCGTGGCCGACCTCATCGCCGCTGCCCGCCGCACCGGCTACTCCCGGTTCCCGGTGCTCGGCGATTCGCCCGACGACGTCCGCGGCGTCGCGCACATCAAAAAGGCGATCGGCGTGCCGC
The DNA here is from genome assembly GCF_059090885.1 of Arthrobacter sp. Y3223065. Lineage (NCBI taxonomy): Bacteria > Bacillati > Actinomycetota > Actinomycetes > Micrococcales > Micrococcaceae > Arthrobacter > Arthrobacter sp. Y3223065. The sequence goes on from NZ_JBNHGC010000001.1 coordinate 88,220, forward strand.
GCAGGAAGCGTCCGCTCCTGGCCGCGGCCACCATCATGACCGACGTGCTGCGCGTGCCCGAGACGGTGCATCTGGATTCGCTGCTTTCGGAGCTGCGGGCCGCAAACCTTCAGTTCGCCGTGGTGCTCGACGAGTACGGCGGCACCGCCGGGGTGGTGACGCTGGAAGACCTGGTGGAAGAGATTGTTGGCGAAGTCGCTGACGAGCACGACCGGGTGAAGCCGGGCGTGCTGCAGAGCGCGACCGGAAACTGGTACTTCCCGGGTTTGATGCGTCCGGACGAGGTCAGCGAGCAAATCCCGGAGCTGACCGTGCCCGACGGGGCCAGCTACGAAACGGTCGGCGGCTTCATCATGGCGCAGCTGGGCAGGATTGCGGTGGTTGGCGACACGGTGCCCGTGGACGGCGGCACGCTGGAAGTCGAGCGGTTGGACGGACGGCGGGTGGACCGCGTCCGTTTCATCCCCAGTCCGGCAACCGGTGCCGTGCTTCCTGAGACCGGCATCGCGGGAGGTGCGCTCTGATGGCCGCCATGGGTATTTTCTGGCTGGTAGTGCTGCTGCTCGCGAATGCGTTCTTCGTGGGCGCCGAATTCGCCGTCATGTCCGCCCGCCGCAGCCAGATCGAGCCGCTGGCCGACAGCGGATCCAAGCGCGCCAAGACCACGCTCTGGGCCATGGAGCACGTCTCCCTGATGCTGGCCTGCGCGCAGCTGGGCATTACCGTGTGTTCGCTGCTGATCCTGAACGTGGCCGAGCCGGCGATCAAGGAGCTGCTGCTGCTGCCGCTGGAGGGGTGGCTGGGCATTCCGCACGAGATTTCCTACGGCATCTCGTTTGCCGTGGCGCTGCTGCTGGTGACGTTCCTGCACGTGACCTTCGGCGAGATGGTCCCGAAGAACATGTCCGTGTCCATGGCCGACAAGGCCGCGCTGCTGCTGGCTCCGCCGCTGGTGGCGGTCTCCAAGGTGGTGCGGCCGGTGATCTACACCCTGAACTGGACCGCGAACCACTTGCTGCGGGCCGTGCGGATCGAGCCGAAAGACGAGGTCTCTTCCACGTTCACGCTGGAGGAGGTCCAGTCCATTGTGCAGGAGTCCACCAGGCACGGACTGGTCGACGACGACGCCGGGCTGATCTCCAGTTCGCTGGAGTTTTCGGCAGTGACCGCTGCCGCCGTGATGGTGCCGCTTGACCAATTGGTCACCATCGGGGTCGACACCACGCCGGAGCAGTTCGAACGCGCGGTGGGACGGACCGGATTCTCCCGCTTTGCCGTGGCCGATGCCAACGACAACCTCACCGGGTACCTGCACCTCAAGGATGTGATGACCATCCCGGAGGACAGGCTCAACAAGACGATTCCGGTCACCAAGGTCCGCACCCTGGCCAATCTGGCGCTCGATGACGAAATCGAGGACGCGCTCGCCGTCATGCAGCGCACCGGATCGCACTTGGCCCGCGTGCTGGGATCCGACGGCAGTACGCACGGCGTGCTGTTCCTCGAGGACGTCCTGGAAGTGCTGGTGGGCGAGATCCGCGATGAAACGCAGGCCCAGGGACTGCGCCGGACCGGCGAATAGCCCGCGCGGGCGCGGGGCGGGAAGATTGCCCCGCGCCCGTGCCCGCGCCCGCGCCCTGCCGCGTGGAGCGGAAGGGTGGTGCTCGTGCCCGAGCCCGCGCCCTGCCGCGCGGGGCGAAAGGGTGTTCCGCGCCCTAGCCGAATGCGAACCGTTCGCAACTGCGCTAAGCTGAAAACCCTTATTGTTACTGATTCTCATTATGAGTAGAACCGAGGTTGCCCGTGAGGCACTCACGTACCGCTCCTGTATTGGCAGGACTGGCCGCCGCGGCGGTGCTGCTGTCCGGCTGCGCGGCTGCAGGGGGCGAGACCGAAGGTGACGGCAAGCTGAGCGTGGTCGCTTCCACCAATGTCTACGGCGACGTGGCCCAAACGATCGGCGGCGAGCACGTGGACGTCACATCGATCATCGACCGGATGGCCCAGGACCCGCACTCCTATGAAGCAACGGCTCGGGACAAGCTGGCGATCTCCCAGGCCGACCTGCTGCTGGAAAACGGCGGGGGCTACGACACCTTCATGCACACGCTGGCGGACGAGACCGGCGTCGACCACAACTACGTCATCACTGCGGTGGAGCTGTCGCCGCTGTCCGGAGCAGAGGGCGCCGAAGCAGGGCATGCCCACGGAGACGACGCGGACGCGGAGCGCACGGACGGCGGCGACGCAGGGCAGGCGGAGGACGGCAGCCACGCGGACCACAGCCACGGCGGCTTTAACGAACACGTTTGGTACGACCTGCCCACCATGGCCGCCATTGCGGAGGCCATCGCGGAGAAGCTCTCGGCATTGGACCCGGAGCAGGCCGAAACCTTCCAAGCCAATGCCAAGCAGTTCCGCACCGGGCTCGAGGGCCTCCAAAGCGACATGGACGAACTGGCTGCCACGGCGGGCGGGGAAGCCGTAGCGGCCACAGATCCTGTGCCGCTGCACTTTTTCGATGCGCTGGGATTGGAGAACAAGACCCCGGCCGGCTTCATGGAGGCGGCCGAGGAAGGCAGCGATGCCGCCCCGGCAGCACTGAGGGAAGCCGAGGAGCTGATCACCGGAGGGTCGGTCCGGTTCGTCGCCTACAACGAACAGACCGAAGGCCCACAGACACAGCGCCTGCGCCAACTGGCGGAAAAGGCGGGCATCGACGTCCTCAACTTCACCGAGACCCTGCCCGCAGATCAGGACTACTTGGCCTGGATGGCGGAGAACCTGGAATCGGTGGACCAGGCGCTGCGCGCGTGACCGGCCAGGCCGCCGGGATGTGGTTAACTGAGGCAGTCCAAGCCGGATGCCTCAAGTGCCCCCGCGTCCCCCATGCGCGCTGCGCAGCACAGAAGCTTCAAGGAACACTGCCATGACCCCCGCCGTCCGCTTGCAGGGTGCCTCGCTGTCCTTCGGCCAGCGCGTGCTGTGGCATGACCTCGACCTGACCATCAACGCGGGGGAGTTCTTCGCGGTGCTGGGCCCCAACGGCTCGGGCAAGACCAGCTTCCTGCGCGTATTGCTGGGCCTGCAGCCGCTGAGCCATGGCATGGCCGAGGTCAACGGACGGCCGCTGGAACGCGGCAGCCGGGACATCGGCTACATCCCCCAACAAAAGACCTTCGCGCCGGAGACTCCGCTGCGGGCCCGCGACCTGGTCGGCCTGGGCCTGGACGGACACCGGTGGGGCATGCGGCTGAACGGCCGCAAGCATCGCCGGCGGGTGGACGAACTGCTTCAGATGGTGGGCGCCTCCGGTTACGCGGAAGCCCCGGTAGGGCAGCTGTCCGGCGGCGAGCAACAGCGGCTGCGCGCGGCCCAGGCGCTGGCCTCCGATCCCCGGGTACTGCTCTGCGACGAGCCCTTGCTCTCGCTGGACCTGCACCACCAGCAGGCCGTGAGCTCCCTGATCAACAGGCAGTGCCATGAAAGGAACAGCGCGGTCGTCTTCGTCACGCACGAAATCAACCCGATCATCGACTATGTGGACCGGGTCCTCTACCTGGCCGGCGGCCAGTTCCGCGTTGGCACGCCGGAAGAAGTGATGACCACCGAGGTGCTGTCGAACATGTACAACAGCCACGTCGAAGTAATCCACAACCAGGGCCGGATCATCGTGGTGGGCCTTCCCGACGCCACCACCCACCGCCACGGCGAGGTGGTGTAGGCATGGATCCATCGGAGCTGCTGAATGCGGTCTTCAACTTCAACGACTACGGCGACCTGCTGCCGCTGGTGCGCAACTCGCTGATTGCCGGCGCCGTCTTGGGCCTGGTCGGCGGCCTGATCGGCGTGTTCGTGATGATGCGGGACCTCGCCTTTGCCGTGCACGGCATCGCCGAGCTGTCCTTCGCCGGGGCGGCATTCGCACTGCTGATCGGCGCCAATGTGGTGTTCGGCTCGCTGGTGGGCTCGGTGATCGCGGCAGTGGTCCTGGGCATGCTGGGCATGCGGGCGCGGGATCGGAATTCGATCACAGGCGTGATCATGTCCTTCGGGCTGGGCTTGGGGATCCTGTTCCTCTCGCTCTATGAGGGCCGCTCGGCGAACAAGTTCGGCCTGCTGACCGGGCAGATCGTGTCCGTGGACACGGTGCAGCTGAACCTTCTCACCGCAGGTTCAGCCGTGGTCGTGCTGGGGCTTTTGGCCATCTGGCGTCCTCTGACCTTCGCCAGTGCCGACCCGGACCTCGCCGAGGCCCGCGGGGTGCCGGTGGGTGCCCTGGCGATCGTGTTCATGTTCCTGCTGGGACTGGCCGTGGCGCTGTCCATCCAGGTAGTCGGTGCCCTGCTGGTGCTGTCCCTGGTCATCACGCCGGCGGCCGCGGCGCTCCGGGTGAGCAGTTCGCCGCGCGTGGTCGTGCTGTTGAGCGTGGCGTTCGCGGTGACCGCTGTGGTTGGCGGGATCCTGCTGGCCCTGGGCGGCAGCCTGCCCATCAGCCCCTACGTCACGACGATCTCGTTCCTGATCTACGTGGTCTGCCGGATGGCCGGGGCGCGGCGGCAACGGCGCGGCAAGGTGGGGCGGCGCGACGTCGCCGCGGTAAGGGTTACCGCCGGTTAAGCGCTGCCGGGGGCGGCGCTGCATTCCGGGCACAGCCCGTACATTTCCACGGTGTGGGCAACCTGGGTGAAGCCGTGCTCCGCCGCCATCCGGGCCGCCCATTGCTCCACCGCCGGAGCTTCAATTTCCACGGTCTTGCCGCAGGTCCGGCAGAGCAAGTGGTGATGGTGGTGCTCGACGGCGCAGCGCCGGTAAACGGCTTCGCCCTCGCCGCTGCGCATCACGTCCACTTGCCCGTCGTCGGCCATGGCCTGCAAAATCCGGTACGTGGTGGCCAGCGAGACCGAATCGCCGCGGTCCTGCAGCAACCGGTGCAGTTCCTGCGTGCTGACGAAGTCCTCCAGGCTGTCCAAGGCGGCGGCCACGGCCACGCGCTGGCGGGTTACCCGCTGTTCCGTACCGCGGCGCTGCGCCTGCGGTTTCGCTGAAGGAACGGACATGTCCGCTTCGGCTCCTCGCTGTTGATACTGGCACCCGTAGGCTGCATCCCAGCCTACCAGCAGGCCTGATTGCCGGGGCAGGCCGGACCGCCGGGACGCCGGCCGCCGCGCGCGGCTAGGGTGTGTTCCATGAAGCTGACAAAATTCACCCACGCGTGCGTCCGGCTTGAGCAGGACGGCCACGTCCTGGTGATCGATCCCGGCAACTTTTCGGAAGTGGAGCAGGCCCTCGAAGGGGCTACCGCCGTCCTGGTGACCCACGGGCATGCGGACCACATCGACCAGGACCGGGTTCCGGGCCTGCTGGCAGCGGCGGACGGTATGCAGTTGTATGCCCCGGACTCCGTGGCCGCCGACCTCCGGGCGCTCGCCCCGGGAGCGTCCGGGCGGATCCATTCCGCCGAACCGGAGACGGAGTTCGAGGTGCCCGGGTTCCGCATCCGCACCTTCGGCGGCCAGCACGCCCTGATTCATCCGCACATCCCGGTGGTCGCCAATATCGGCTACGTCATCAATGACAGCCTGTACCATCCGGGCGATTCCTTCATCGTCCCGCACGGGCTTGACGTCAGGACAGTCCTGGTGCCCGTGCACGCGCCCTGGTCGAAGACCGGCGAGGTGATCGACTTCGTGACCGCGATGCGGGCCGAGTATGCCTACCCAATCCATGACGCAGGGCTGAGCGACCGCGGCCTGCCGTTGGTGGAGAAGCACGTGGAGCGGATCGGCGGCCACTACGGCACCAGTTACCGGCACCTGTCGCCGGGGGACAGCGTGGAGCTGGACTGACCGCCGGGTAAAGGTTGGGCGGGGCCGCTTGGCCCAATACCTGCTGCTGTGATGGACTGTCGGGACACCGGCGGGCAACGACGCCCGCCAGCAGTCAGGAGGAGATCTCATGAGGACTCTGATGGACGTGCAGACACTGCGTGAACGGATGATCTCCGGACAGCGCACCGTACTGCTCGATGTGCGCTGGAAGCTCGGCGACGACGCCGGCCACAGCCACTACCGCCAGGCCCACATTCCCGGTGCCGTCTACGTGGACCTGCCCTCGCAGCTGGCGTCGGCGCCGACGCCGGCCGGCGGGCGCCATCCGCTGCCGGAGCCGGAGGCCTTCCGCGAGGCGGCACGCGATTGGGGCATCAACAACGACGACGTCGTCGTGGCGTACGACGACAACGGCGGCATGTCCGCGGCCCGCGTGTGGTGGCTGCTGCGCGACGGCGGCTTCGACTCCGTCTACCTGCTCGACGGCGGGCTCGCCGCCTGGCGCGGCAAAGGGTATGAACTGGACAGCGGCGACGAGCTGGCCTGCCTGGGCAACGTCGAACTGGGCAGCGGCAGGATGCCCAGGCTTGAGCTGGACGACGTGCTGGCTTTCGCGGGTACCTCGCTGCTGCTTGATGCCCGCGCAGCCGAGCGCTACCGCGGCGAGCTGGAGCCGGTGGACCCCCGCGCCGGCCACATCCCCGGCGCCGTCAGCGCACCGACCACGGCCAACCTGGCCCCGGACGGGCGCTTCCTGCCGCCCACGGAACTCGCGGCACGGTTCAGGGAACTGGGGGCGGAAGGACGGAAGGTGGCCGTCTACTGCGGCTCGGGCATCACCGCCGCCCATCAGGTTGCGGCTTTGGCCGAGGCTGGCATCGACGCGGCCCTTTTCCCGGGCTCCTGGTCCCAGTGGTGCGGACATCCGGAACTGCCGGTAGCTACCGGGAGCGTGCCGTAATCGGCCGCCGGATCAGCCGCGGCCCGGCACCGTGCACCTCCGCATCCGAAGCGTCACACTCGGTGTGCCGTGGTGGCATGGCGAAGCAGCAAACGGTAGCGTCAGGCCCATGACACTTGGCCGTCCGGCACCGCCGCCGCTGGGGAAACCGCTTTCACCTGAGCAGGAGCAGCAGGCCCTCGCGGCAGCAGACCTGCAGACACCGAGGAGCAGCATGAGGACGGCGGCGGCCTATGGAGTGACGGGGCCCGGTTCCGGAATGGTCGCGCTGCAGATTGAACGCCGCGCCGCCGGACCGCACGACGTGGAGATCGCCGTCGCCTTCTGCGGCCTCTGCCACTCGGATGTCCATACGGTCCGCGGCGAGTGGCGCGAGATCGAATACCCGCTGGTGCCCGGCCACGAGATCGTTGGGCGGGTCACGGCCATCGGCCAGGACGTCACCCTGCATGCCGTCGGCGACCTGGTGGGCGTGGGCTGCATGGTGGATTCCTGCCGCGACTGCTCCGCCTGCGGCGAAGGACTTGAACAGTACTGCGACAAGGGCGCGGTGGGCACCTACGGCGCCCGCGACCGGCGCCACGGCGGCGAGGTGACGCAGGGCGGGTACGCGACGTCCGTCGTCGTCGATGAAAACTTCGTGCTGCGCGTGCCCCCGGAACTCGACCCCGCCGCCGCAGCCCCCTTGCTCTGCGCCGGCATCACCACGTACTCACCCATGCGCTACTTCGGCGTCGAAGCCGGCGACTCCGTCGGCGTGGTAGGCCTGGGCGGGCTGGGCCACATGGCGGTCAAACTGGCGAAGGCCATGGGGGCGTCGGTGACCGTCTTCACCAGTTCGGCTAACAAGGCCGACTCGGCCCGCGCGCTCGGTGCCGACCACGTGGTGGTGACCGGCGACGCCGAGGCGCTCGCGGCAGCCCGGCGCAGCGTTGACTTGGTCATCGACACGGTGGCCGCGGCCCACGACCTGGCCCCGTACCTGCGGGCCATCCGCCGCGACGGCGCGCTGATCCAACTGGGCGTGCCGCCCGAGCCGATGCCGCCGGTGCCGGTCAACCTGCTGATGCGCGAGCGTGTTGCCTATGGCGCCTCGAAGATCGGCGGCATAGCCGAGACCCAGGAGATGCTGGACTTTTGCGCCGAACACGGGATCACTGCCGACATCGAACTGGTGGGCGCGCCGGACCTCGACCAAGCCTATGACCGCATGGTGGCCGGCGACGTTGCCTACCGGTTTGTCCTGGACATCGCCTCGCTGAACCGCTGAACGCTGCCCTGACCGCGATGGACCGACGGGCCGGGCCGTGACCGCACCGAGGCGCCGGGCCGACTGGAACCTGACCGACTCCTACTGTCCCCGAGTAACCCCAACCGACAAGGATTGCGTACATGAGCACCCTCTTCACCAAAATCATCGACGGCGAGATTCCCGGCCGCTTCGTCTGGAAGGACGACGACGTGGTGGCGTTCCTGAGCATCGGTCCGCTCGCGGACGGGCACACGTTGGTGGTGCCGCGGCAGGAAGTGGACCGCTGGACCGACGCCCCGGCCGACCTGCTGCAGAAACTTACCGTGGTCGCCCAGGCCATCGGCAAGGCCCAAGTGGATGCCTTCGGAGCCGCCCGTGCCGGCCTGATCATCGCCGGGTTCGAGGTAAACCACCTGCACCTGCACGTCTGGCCCTCCAACTCGGAGGCCGAGTTCGACTTCAAGCGGGCCCAGCGGGACCCGGACCCGGACATGATGGACGAATCAGCCAAACGCATCCGGGCGGCGCTGCGCGAGGCCGGCCACGGGGACGTCGTCCCCGCCGACTGACGCGGAACGCCGCTTCCTGCCGCGTGGCCGGGCCTGCGCCGCAGCCCTGCGCGCGGTACGGGTGGAAACCCTGTGCCAGACCGTGCCTCAGTTCACGAGGCCTGTCGTCGAAGTCCACCCCTGGCTTCGAGGGCAGGGTCAATAACCCCTGTCTTGGCAGCCAGACCCTGTCCTCGCCGCGGTGACACGGACGGTGCCGCTCATCAGCCGGCGAGGGCCTCGTTCAGGGCAGTTCGGACGCGCTTCTCGGACACCGAATAGGCGGTGCCGAGTTCCTGCGCGAAGAAGCTGATCCGTAGTTCTTCCAGCATCCAGCGAACTCTCTTCAGTCCGGAGCCGTCCAAGTTCCCGGGCTTCAGCGCCGCCCGCGCGTCGTCGTACTCGTCTTCGAGCCGCTGCACCACTGCCATGTGCTGCACGTCCCGGCCCACGGCAGTCGGCAGTTTTTGCAGCCGGCGCTCGATCCCCTCCAGATAGCGCGGCAGTTGGCTGAGCTGCGCATAGCCCGTGGCCGCCACGAACCCGGGGAAGACCAGCTGCTCCAGTTGGCTCTTGACGTCGGAGAGCGGGCTGATCAGGGCCAGGCTGGCGTTGGACTTCAGCTCCTTCTGGATCCGCCGGGTGCTGGAGAGGATCTTCTCCACGGTGGCGGTCACGGTGAAGACGGTGTCGATCAGTTCCGCGCGGACCTGCTCGTACAGTGCGTCGAATCCGGCCCGGGTGAACGGCAGTTCGGCCGGCACCAGCTTGTCCACCGCGGCCTGCGTGCAGTCGTCGATCAGCGACGCCACCGAACCGTGCGGGTTCTGCGTGAACGTCAGCTTCTCCGTATTGTTCAGGTGGTCCAGCACGTACCGCTGCGGCGAGGGCACCCGCAGCACCAGCAGCCGGATGATGCCCGAGCGCATGGCCGCCTGCTGGCCGGCCGGTGTCTGGTAGACGCGCACACCTACGGTGCTGCCTTCGTCCACCAAAGCCGGATACCCGGTCACGGTGTGCCCGGCCACCTCGCGCCTGACCTCGCGGGGGAGGTCGCCGTCCGGCCAAGCGGTCAGGCCGCTGCGTTCCTGCAGGCCCGTGACGGCCTGCCCGGAAGTGCCCGACGCCGGTGTCCCGGCAGCGGGGGCCGCACCGGTGCCGGCCGCGCCGGCGCCGGCGCCCTGGCCGCCGCCGCGCTTCTTGCCGGGGGCGCCGCGGCGCTCACCCGGCGACGGCTGGGCGGTCTTGGGCGTCGCGCCCAGCGACTCGGCGATGGCCCGCCGGTTGGCCGGCGCAAGTTCCTGCTGCAGCCGGGCCAGGTCCTTGGCCTCGTCCAGCACCTTGCCGTTGCCGTCGAGCACGCGGAACGTCATGCGCAGGTGCGGCGGCACGGTGTCCCAATTCCAGGAGCCGGGCGGGATGATGTGCCCCTTCAGCCGGCGCAGCACCAGCTCCAGCGAGGGCTCCAGTTCATCTTCGGCGGGATCAAAGTCCGCCGCCAGGGCCGCCGCCGCGCTCCGGGCAACGTCGGGGGCCGGAACGAAGTTCTTGCGGATCTGTTTGGGCAGCGACTTGATCAGCGCGGTCACCAGTTCCACCCGCAGGCCCGGGATCTGCCAGCGGAACGGGGCTGCGTCCAGCTGGTTGAGGAACAGCACCGGCACGTGTACCGTCACGCCGTCGGACGGGTCCGGGGTTGCCCCGGGTGCCACCGGCGAGAATTCGTAGCTCAACGGGAGTTCGAAGGTCCCCTGCTGCCAGGTCTTCGGGAACGCCGAGGTGTCCAGTTCCTCGGCGTCGGCGGCCAGCACGGCGTCCGGATCGAAATCCAGCAGCGCCGGATTTTCCGTCCCGGCGTCCTTCCACCACTTGTCGAAGTGGCGTTCGGAGACCACCTCGGGGCCGATCCGCTCGTCGTAGAACTCGAACAGCGTTTCGTCGTCCACGCGCAGGTCGCGGCGGCGCATCCGGGTCTCCAGTTCCTCGACCTCGGCCAGCAGCTTGCGGTTGCGGTGGAAGAACTTGTGGTGCGTGTGCCAGTCGCCCTCCACCAGGGCATGGCGGATGAACAGCTCGCGGCTGAGTTCCCGGTCGATCCTGCCGTACTGGATCCGGCGCTGCGGGACGATCGGCACCCCGTACAGGGTGACCTTCTCGTAGGCCATCACGGAGCCCATCTTCTTGGACCAGAGCGGCTCCGAATACGTGCGCTTGCACAACTGCGGGGCAATCTCTTCGGCCCAGGCGGGATCGAATTTAGCCGCCACTCTGGCCCACAGCCGGGAGGTTTCCACCAGCTCGGCGGCCATCACCCAGTCTGGCGACTTCTTGAACAGCGCCGAGCCGGGGAAGATGGCGAACCGGGTGCCGCGCGCGCCGGCGTATTCGCGCTTGCGCTCCTCGTAGACGCCAATGTGGCTGAGCAGGCCGGCGAGCAGGGACTTGTGGATGTCGTCGTGCCTGCCCACGGGGTCGACATCCCCCGATTCGAGGGAGATGCCCAGCGGCTTGGCCAACTGGCGCAGCTGCGCGAACAGGTCCTGCCACTCCCGGACCCGCAGGTAGTTGATGAACTCGGTGCGGCACAGTTTGCGGAACTGGGTGGAGGAGAGCTCCTGCTGCCGCTCCTGCAGGTACCGCCACAGGTTCAGGATGCCGGTGAAGTCGGACTTCTCGTCCACGAAGCGCTTGTGCTTCTCGTTGGCCTGCTGCTTGGCCGCATTGTCCCCATGGGAACGTTCCCGCGGGTCCTGGATGGTCAGCGCCGCCGCCAGGACCATCACGTCGCGCACGCAGCCGCGCTGGCCCGCTTCCACGATCATGCGGCCCAGCCGCGGGTCCACCGGCAGTTGCGCCAGTTTGCGTCCGACGGCGGTGAGCCCCGCCTTCGCCGCGGACCCTCCCTTGGCGCCGGGCTCGGGCAAGGCGCCGAGTTCGCGCAGGAGGGTGACGCCGTCGTTAATCGCGCGGGACTCGGGGGGCTCCACGAACGGGAACGCTTCGATGTCCTTGGGGCCGCGGGCAACGCCCATGGCGGTCATCTGCAGGATGACCGCGGCCAGGTTGGTGCGCAGGATTTCGGGGTCGGTGAATTCGGGCCGGGACCCGTAGTCCTCTTCGGAGTAGAGCCGGATGGCGATGCCGTCGCTCACGCGGCCGCAGCGGCCCGAGCGCTGGTTGGCCGAGGCCTGGGAGATGCGCTCAATCGGCAGCCGCTGGACCTTGGTCCGGTGCGAGTAGCGGGAGATGCGCGCCGTACCGGTGTCGATGACGTACTTAATGCCCGGAACGGTCAGCGACGTCTCGGCCACGTTGGTGGCCAGCACGATCCTGCGCTGGCCGCCGGGGGAGAAGACACGATGCTGTTCCGCCAGCGACAGCCGGGCATACAGGGGCAGGATCTGGGTGCCGGCCAGCCTGCGGTTGGTCTTGATCCTGGCCGCGAGGGCGTCGGCGGCATCGCGGATTTCGCGCTCGCCGGAGAAGAAGGCCAGGATGTCGCCCGGGGCCTCCAGGGACAGCTCGTCCACCGCATCACAGACTGCGTCGAGCGGGTCGCGGTCTTCTTCGAGCTCGTCCACGTCCGGGTTGTCGGGGTCGGTGGCCGCCGGCTGGTTCAAGGGGCGGTAGCGGATTTCCACCGGGTAGGTCCGGCCGGAAACCTCGATCACCGGCGCCGGTTCGTCGCCGCTGCCGAAGTGCCGGGCAAAGCGGTCCGGATCGATCGTCGCCGAGGTGATGATGACCTTCAGGTCCGGACGCTTGGGCAGGATTTGCTTGAGATAACCCAGGATGAAGTCGATGTTGAGGCTGCGTTCGTGGGCCTCGTCGATGATGATCGTGCTGTATTTCTTCAGGAGTTTGTCGTGCTGGATCTCGGCCAGCAGGATGCCGTCCGTCATCAGTTTGATCCGGGTATCCCGGCTGACTTCGCCGGTGAAGCGGACCTGGAAGCCGACCTCCTGGCCGATCTTCACGTCCAGTTCCTCGGCGATGCGTTCGGCCACCGTCCGGGCCGCCAGCCGCCGGGGCTGGGTGTGGCCGATCAGCCCCTTCTCGCCCAGGCCCAGCTCCAGGCACATCTTCGGGATCTGCGTTGTCTTGCCGGAGCCGGTTTCGCCGGCGATGACGGTCACCTGGTTCGCGGCGATGGCCGCCATGATGTCCTCGCGCCGCTCTGAAACCGGCAGGGCCGCGGGGTACGTGATGTTCACAGCCATGATTGACCCCAGTCTAGTCGCTGGACCCGGCGCCCCGGACCGGCCGCAGGGGAGGCCCGGGGAGGCGGGTGCCCGTGGACGAAAATAACTATCCGGCGACAACCGGAGGCAATTTGTCCTGTGGACGAGACGTATCTCATATGGTTGTCCTGACCCCGCGGTTCTGATTAGACAATGTGACTCGGTTCACAGGTAAGATCTTCAGGACGCTTCCGCAGGGTTGCCTGCCATAACCGCCGGCGCCGATGACGACGCCGCGTGTGGCGGACCGCTTCAGCCGCGCCGGGGAGGGGCGGCAAGGCGGAAAAGTGCCGGAGTATCCGGCACGTGATGGACATTCGAAAGGAACATTGTGAAGAAACGTTCGACCATGTTCGGCCTGGGGTCTGGCCTGCTGGCCACCGCCCTGCTTGTTTCCGCGTGCGGCAATGCGGGATCGACCGAGGGCAATGCCGCCGAAGGCAGCACCGAATCGGTGGAGATCGGCATCAGCCAGATTGTCTCGCACCCGTCCCTGGACGCGGCCCGCGAGGGGTTCAAGAAGGCGCTGGCCGACAACGGCTACGTCGAGGGCGAGACCGTGACCTACGACGAGCAGAACGCGCAGGGCGACCAGGGCACCGCTACCTCCATCGCCGGCAAGTTCGCCAGCGACCAGAAGGACCTCATCCTGGCCATCGCGACACCGACCGCCCAGGCGGCCGTGCAGGCCATCGTCGACACCCCGATCCTGTTCACTGCAGTCACCGATCCGGAGTCCGCTTCGCTGGTGGAGAGCATGGACGCTCCGGGATCGAACGTCAGCGGGACCTCGGACCGCAACCCGGTCGAGGAGCAGCTGGCCCTGGTCAAGGAGCTGAACCCGGACGCGAAGTCCGTGGGCATCGTCTACTCCTCGGGCGAGGTCAACTCCACCGTGCAGGTGGAATGGGCCAAGGAAGCGGCCAAGGAACTGGGCCTGGAGATCAAGGAAGCGGCAATCTCCAACTCCGGTGAAGTCCAGCAGGCCGCCGAGTCGCTCGACGTCGACGCGTTCTACGTACCGACCGACAACAACGTGGTGTCCGCCCTGGAGTCCCTGATCCAGGTGGCCGAGTCCAAGAAGATCCTGACGATTGCCGCCGAGGGCGACTCGGTGAAGCGCGGCACGGTGGCCACCTACGGCATCAACTACGAAAAGCTGGGCTACCAGACCGGCGAGATGGCAGTGAAGATCCTCAAGGGCGAGGCGGAACCGGCTTCCATGCCGGTGGAGACCCAGTCCGAGCTGGAACTCTACGTCAACCCGGCTGCCGCCAAGCGCATGGGTGTGACCCTGCCGGACGGCTACGCCGACACGGCTGACCACGTCTTCGAGTAAGCCCGAACTTCCAGCTCGAGCCGAAGAAGTCCGCAGTCCATCCGGCGGCCGGCCAGCCCGGCCGCCGGATCGACGCCACGAGAGAACCAAGGTCCTTTACCTATGATTACCGCGGTTGAGCTTGGGCTGATCTACGCGATCATGGCCCTGGGGGTCTACCTGACCTTCCGCATCCTCGATTTTCCCGACCTGACGGTCGACGGCAGTTTCACCACCGGCGCCGGAGTCGCCGCCATCAGCATCATCAACGGGATGCCGCCGGTCACGGCCACCGTCCTGGCCTTCATCGCCGGCATGGCGGCCGGCACCGTCACCGGCCTGCTGCACACCAAGGGCAAGATTAACGGCCTGCTGGCCGGCATCCTGACGATGATCGCCCTCTACTCCATCAACCTGCGCATCATGGGCCGGGCCAACCTGCCGCTGTTGCGCGAAGACACCCTGATCACCCCGCTGCGCGAGTCGGGCATGCTCGGCGGCATCGGCGCCATCGCCATCTTCCTGCTGGTCGCGCTGGTCGTGAAGGTGATCATGGACTGGTTCCTGCACACCGACATCGGACTGGCCATGCAGGCGACCGGCGACAACGAACAAATGATCCGCAGCTTCGGCGTCAGCACGGACAACCAGAAGATTTTGGGCCTGGCCTTGTCCAACGGGCTCGTGGCGGTCTGCGGCGCGTTCATCGCCCAGTACCAGGGCTTCGCCGACATCGGCATGGGCATCGGCCTGATCCTGGCCGGCCTGGCCTCGGTGATCATCGGCCAGGCGATCTTCGGAACCCGCCTGATCTGGATCGCCACCTTGGCCGTGGTGCTCGGTTCCGTGCTGTACCGCGTGGTCATCCAGCTGGCCCTCCAGGCCGGCCTGCAGCCGAACGACATGAAGCTGGTCTCGGCCGTGCTGGTGGTCATCGCGCTGGTGCTGCCCCAGTGGAAGGTCTTTCGCCGTGTCGGCGGGCTCGGAAAAATGAAGAAGTCCCTGACGGGAGCGAAGGGCTGACATGCTGGATATCAAGAACGTTCACAAGACCTTCTTCGCGGGCACCGTCAACGAGCGCGTTGCCCTGCAGGAGATCGACCTGTCCCTGGCCGCGGGCGAATTCGTCACGGTGATCGGCAGCAACGGCGCCGGCAAATCGACCATCCTGAACATCACCTCCGGCAAGCTGCGCCCGGACGTCGGCACGGTGAGCATCGACGGCAACGACGTCACCAGGCTGGCCGACCACCAGCGGGCCCGCTTCGTCGGACGCGTCTTCCAGGACCCGATGGCGGGAACGTCACCGGAGATGACCATCGAACAGAACCTGGCCATCGCCTACGAACGCGGCAAGCGCCGCGGACTGCGCCCCGGCGTGACCCGCAAGAAGCGCGAATTCTTCAAAGAAGAGCTGCGTTCGCTGGAGCTCGGGCTGGAGAACCGGCTCAAGGCCAAGGTGGGGCTGCTCTCGGGCGGCCAGCGGCAGGCACTGTCGCTGCTGATGGCCACGTTCAGCAGCCCGAAGATCCTGCTGCTGGATGAGCACACCGCGGCCCTCGATCCGCAGCGCGCGGAGCTGGTCAGCCGCCTGACCGCGGAAGTGGTCGACCGGCACCGCCTGACCACGCTGATGGTGACCCACAACATGGAGCAGGCGCTGCGGCTGGGCACCCGGCTGATCATGATGCATGAGGGCCGGATCATCCTGGATCTGGACCAGGAACAGAAGCAGAAGGCCACCGTGCCGGACCTGCTGCATGAGTTCGAGAAGATCAAGGGCGTGGTCGACGACCGCACCATGCTCCAGTAGCGTCCGCGCTCCCGGAGCCATCGGCCCGCGTCAACGTACGACGGCGGCTGTCCCACCTATGCGGTAGGGGGCGGCCGCCGTTCCCGTGCCGGCGGCAGCAGCCAGCCGGCCCGCGAGCTCCGCGGCGCGCTGCCGGAATTCCGCCGGCTCCAGGATTTCGAACGCAAGGCCGGTGGCGGCCAGCTCCACCAGTGGGTAGTCCAGCGAATCGTAACCCGCCCGCAGCAAGGTGGCGCCGCCGTCGTCGGACAGGACGGCGATGTTCGGCGGGATCCTCTCCGCGACTGCCTGCAGCGGAGCGTGGATCCGTACCACCACGTCGAACCTGTACGGGGACCTGGTGATCGATTGTTGGACGTAGGCGGCCAGGTCCGGCTGCGGCAGCTGCCGCGGGGCAAAGCGTTCACGGGCCGAGGGAACCGATTCGAACCGGTCCACCCGGAAGGTGCGCCAGTCCTGCCGGTCCGTATCGTAGGCCACGAGATACCAACGGCGGCCGGTGTCCACCAGCCGGTACGGTTCGGCCAAACGGCGGCCGGACTCGCCGTCTGCCTTGGCGTAGCGGAAGCCGATCACGCGCCGTTCGGCAATGGCGGTGGAGATCCCGGTCAGCACCTCGGGATCCACGGCGGCGGTGGGGCCGGCCAGGGTGACCACGGCGTTCTTCAGGGTGGAAAACTTGGGGCGGAGCCGCGCGGGCAGCACCTGCTCCAGTTTGGTCAGCGCCCGAAGCGAGGCCTCGCCGACGCCGGCCACCGGGCTCGCGGTCACCGCCCCGAGGCCCAGCGCGACGGCGAGCGCTTCGTCGTCGTCCAGCAGCAGCGGTGGAAGCTGCGCGCCCGCGCCCAGCTGGTAGCCGCCGGCGACGCCGGGGGACGCATTGATGGGATAACCGAGGTTGCGCAGCTTGCCGATGTCGCGGCGCACCGTGCGTTCGGTGACGCTCATGCGCTCGGCCAGGGCGGAGCCGGTCCACTCCCGGCGCATCTGGAGCAGGGAGAGCAGCTGCAACAGCCGCGCGGACGTTTCGAGCATGGCCCACCTGTCATCTGCAGCCGGAGCGTGCGGAATCATGCAGCACGCGCGGGTGCCGGTAGCTCCGGCAACAGGGCCACTCTAGTCCTGATTGAGGACAGGAGCTGTCCGGTAATGCAAACCGGGGTGGCGCCGGGAAACTCTGCGCCGTGCCAGGGCCGTGGCCGGCTCTGGGCAAACGGCCGGCTGCCCGGCATGATGGACTCCCAGGCTCCGGAGCCGAGGAGCCGCCGTTGGGGAGGAGCCGGCATGCCTTTCAAAGCAGCCGAGGAGTTGCTCGAGCAGCTGACCTGGCATTGGGACGCCCAGGCCCGGCCGCGGCTGGAGGGCCTCACCGACGAAGAATACTTCTGGGAGCCGGCCGAGGGCTGCTGGAACGTGCGCCACCGCGGCACGAGTACGGCACCGATGGCGGTGGGCGCCGGTGATTTCACGATCGACTTCGCACTTTCGGAGCCGGTGCCGCCGCCGGTAACCACAGTCGCCTGGCGGCTGGGCCACATTCTGGTGGGCGTGCTGGGCAGCCGGAACGCCTCGCACTTCGGCGGTCCGCCGGTCTTGTACGAATCGTTCGACTATCCGGGCACGGCGTCAGCGGCGTTGGAGTTGCTGGACGAATACTATGCGCGCTGGATTGCGGGAGTCCGTGCACTCGGCGACGAGGGGCTGGCGCTGCCCTGCGGGCCCGCCGAGGGCCCCTATGCCGATCGCTCCATGGGGACGCTGGTGCTGCACATCAACCGGGAAATGATTCATCATTTGGCCGAGGTCGCACTGTTGCGCGACCTCTTCGCCCACCGCCAGTAGTCCCGGAACCGGGCGGACCCGAGGGGCCAAGCCCGGCCGGACGTGCCGGCCGGGGGGGCAGGCCCCGCAGGTCCCTCCCGGAGGGAGGCCGTCGGTGCGGACAGGGGGTGGGGTCAGGCCAGTCGGGCGAGGTCGGTGTAGGGGCGGCTCGGGGTGGAGCCGGCCGTCCAGTCGGCCTGCGAGCGTTCCGGCGGGGTGATTCCCCGTCCGTCACGGAGGATCAGCCGGAGGGTACCGGTGATAACGAGGAGTGCCAGGGCGGTGATCAGGAGGAGTTCCATGCCTCCATGGTGGTCCTGCCGCCGCCCAAAAAAGAGTGGCAGAAACGACCATAAAGCATAAAAAACTGCCATACTGGGGACATGCTGAAAAAAGTGGCCTTGGTAGTGCTTCCGGGAGCTGCCCCGTTCGAATTCGGGGTGGTCTGCGAAGTCTTCGGCATCGACCGGTCCGACCGCGGGACCGGCGTTCCGGCGTTCGACTTCCGGATCTGCACTCCTGAGCCGGGGACCGTCGGCACCAAGCTGGGGTTCTCCCTGAATGTCCCGCTCGGACTGGAGGCCGCCGCCGACGCCGACCTGGTGGTGGTGGCACCGTACCAGCGCATGGACCAAGCCCCCGAAGCACTTCTGCAGGCCCTGCGTGCCGCCCATGCCCGCGGCGCCTGGGTGTTGTCCGTGTGCTCGGCGGCCTTCGTGCTGGCCGAAGCGGGCCTGCTGGACGGCCGCCGCGCCACCACGCACTGGCAGTACTCGCACCAACTGGCTGCCGAATATCCCCGGGTCGACGTCGACGAAAACGTGCTTTACGTGGAAGACGACCGCATCATCACCAGCGCCGGCACGGCCGCGGGAATCGACGCCTGCCTGCACCTGGTCCGGACCGAACTCGGGGCATCCGTGGCGACGGCCATCGCGAGGGACATGGTGGTGCCGCCGCACCGGGCCGGAGGCCAGGCGCAATATATTGACCGGCCCATGTCGCTGGCCGGCTGCCATACCCTCAAAGACCTGCTGGCGTGGCTCACCGAAAACCTGGCCCAAGAGGTAAGCGTTGCCCAGCTGGCCGCCCGGGTGCACATGTCCGAGCGCACCTTCGCCCGGCGGTTCCGGGCCGAGACCGGCGCGACGCCGGCGGCATGGATCAACGCTCAGCGGGTGCTGCGCGCGCAGGAACTGCTGGAGGAATCGGACCTGAACGTCGAAGAGATTGCCCGGATCACCGGGTTTGGCCAGGCGGTGCTGCTGCGCCACCATTTTGCCAAGGCCGTCGGCGTGAGCCCTGCCTCCTACCGCCGCACCTTCCGTGGCAGCGGCGCCACCGCCGGCGCGCGGCAGCCGGCAGGCAGTGCGGCTGGCTAGGGGCTGGTTCTCACCCCGGCAACCGGGGGAGTGGCCTTGTCCCGCGGCCGGTGTGCATGCACAATCATAAGTGTGCTTAGTAGTCCGTCGGGCGACGCGCGGCGGATGGTCACGGCGCATCGAGGCTTCGGGTGCGCGCACTCGAAGCGAATAAGGGAGAACCGGTAATGAGTTCAGCAGAAGGGGCCAGGAGCCCGAAGCAGCGGCGCAATGAAGTGGTAGCGGCGGAGAGGCGCCAATTCGGCGGCATCAAGTGGGGTTCGGCGTTCTTCGGCTGGCTCGCGGCTACCGGGATCGGGGTCATCCTGACGGCGCTCGTAGCCGCCATCGGCACGGCAGTGGGGATCGCCGAGAGCGCCGATCCTGCGCAGGTTGCCGATCAAGCGTCCCAAAACCTGGGGACGGTCGGAATAGTGGGCGGCATCATCTTGGCCGTCATCCTGTTCATCTCGTACTTCTGCGGCGGATACGTCGCGGGCCGGATGGCCCGCTTCGACGGGGTCAAGCAGGGGTTGGCCGTGTGGCTGTGGGCAATTGTGGTTGCGATTGTGCTGGCCATCCTGGGTCTGATCGCCGGCAGCCAGTTCAACGTCCTGAGCGCCTTGAACAGTTTCCCCCGCGTGCCCCTCGGCGAAGGGGAGTTGACGACCGGCGGCATCGTTTTTCTAGTCGTCGCGGCACTGGTCTCGCTCGCCGGTGCCATTCTCGGCGGCAGGTCCGGAATGCATTTCCACCGCAAAGTGGACCAGGTCGGCGTCGACCGCCAATTCGACGGGCCGCGGGACGGCGAGTGACGCGGGTCCGGCGCTGGCCGACTGTTGTTAACGAGAGAATCCCCGGCGGTTTCGCCGGGGATTCTCCCTTGTCCTGCACATCAGTGCCCTCGATAGGATTCGAACCTACGGCCTTCTGCTCCGGAGGCAGACGCTCTATCCCCTGAGCTACGAGGGCGCGGCACCGGCTGATAACCCGGTGCCCTGCGGGACCTATTGAGCTTATCAGTATCTGAGCCGCCAGAAGAAATGCGCCCGGACCGGGCCCGGCGGCGACGGGGCGGGGGAGCGGCCGGTCCGGTGCGCAGGTCCGTCCGGCCGGGCGGCTGCGAGCCCGGTCACAGCCAGGCCGCCGAAAGCCGGGCGGATCAAGGGATTGCCCTATGCTTGTGGGGTGACTCCTGAAGAACTTTCCGCTGCCATTGCCGCCTGTCTGCAGGCCGCCGTCGACGCCGGCGACTTCGCCGTCGAAATGCCCAGCGAGGTCCGCGTGGAGCGCCCGAAGAACCGCGAGCACGGGGACTGGGCCACCAACATCGCCATGCAGCTGGGCAAGAAGGCCGGCATGAGCCCGCGCCAGTTCGCCGAAATCCTCAGCGCGCGGTTGGAGAAAATCGACGGCGTAAGCCGGGTGGACATCGCGGGACCCGGATTCCTGAACATCACCGTGGACGCCGCCGCCGCGGGAACGCTGGCCCGCAGCATCGTGGAGGCCGGCAGCGCCTTCGGCACCGCCAGCGACCTGGCCGGCCAGCGGATCAACCTCGAATTCGTCTCCGCCAACCCGACCGGTCCCATCCACCTGGGCGGGACCCGCTGGGCGGCACTGGGCGATGCCCTGGCCCGCATTCTGGCCGCCCAGGGCGCCGACGTCACGCGCGAGTACTACTTCAACGACCACGGGTCGCAGATCGACCGCTTCGCCCGCTCGCTGCTGGCGAAGGCAAAGGGCGAACCCGCCCCCGAGGACGGCTACGGCGGGGACTACATCGGCGACATCGCCCAGGCGGTGCTGCGGCAGAACCCGGATGCACTGTCGGCGGCCGACCCGCAGGAAGAGTTCCGCAGCCGCGGCGTCGAACTGATGTTTGCCGGCATCAAGGAATCGCTGCACGAGTTCGGTGTGGACTTCGACGTCTACTTCCACGAAAACTCCCTGTTCGAGGACGGCGCGGTCGAAAAGCTGCTCCAGCAGCTCAAAACCTCCGGCAGCCTCTATTTCCAGGACGGCGCCTGGTGGTTGAGGTCCACCGACTTCGGTGACGACAAGGACCGCGTCGTCATCAAGTCCGACGGCAACGCCGCATATATTGCCGGCGACATCGCGTACTTCAAGAACAAGCGGGACCGCGGCTTTGACCTGTGCATCTACATGCTCGGCGCCGACCACCACGGCTACGTTGCCCGGCTGAAAGCCGCCGCGGCTGCCATCGGCGACGATGCCGACCGGGTGGAAGTGCTGATCGGTCAGATGGTCAACCTGGTCAAGGACGGCAAGCCCATGCGGATGTCGAAGCGGGCCGGCACGGTGGTGACCATGGAGGACCTCGTCGATGCCGTGGGCGTGGATGCCGCCCGCTATGCCCTCACCCGTTCGCACGCCGATTCCAACATCGATATCGATCTGGACCTGCTGGTCAAGCACAGCAACGACAACCCGGTCTTCTACGTGCAGTACGCCCATGCGCGCACCTGTGCCGTCGCGCGCAACGCGGCCTCTTCCGGCGTGGACCGCAGCGCGTTCAATGCATCGCTGCTGGACCACGCCACGGAGAACGAACTGCTGGCGGTGCTCGGCGCCTACCCGTCGGTGGTCGCCACGGCCGCGAAGCTGCGGGAACCGCACCGCATCGCCCGGCACCTGGAAGTCATCGCCGGCGCGTACCACCGCTGGTACGACGCCTGCCGGGTGACGCCGATCGGCGACGGCGAAGTCACCGACACGCACCGTACCCGTTTGTGGTTGAACGCCGCCGTGACCCAGGTCCTGGCCAACGGCCTTGGCCTGCTGGGCG
Source organism: Arthrobacter sp. Y3223065 (assembly GCF_059090885.1). Classification (NCBI taxonomy): domain Bacteria; kingdom Bacillati; phylum Actinomycetota; class Actinomycetes; order Micrococcales; family Micrococcaceae; genus Arthrobacter; species Arthrobacter sp. Y3223065. Next base: position 110,175 of record NZ_JBNHGC010000001.1, read on the forward strand.
TCAGCGCGCCGGAGAGGATGTAATGCCCGCAGCACACGAAACCGCCGCCGCCTCTCCGCTGGCTCCGGACTGGCTCACCTGCCCGCAGGACGTCAACCGGCTGGACGCCAAGCTCTGGGCCCGGGACGTGTCCCGCGGTGCGGAGGGCGAACTGGAAATCTCCGGCCTCGGCGTCACCCGGCTCAAGGAACAGTTCGGCACGCCGCTGTTCGTGGTGTCCGAGGACGACTTCCGGGCCCGGGCGCGCGAGTTCAAGCAAGCCTTCGACGAGGCTTTCAGCACGCTCTGCGGCGGCGTGGATGTGTACTACGCCGGCAAGGCGTTCCTCAGCGTGGAAATCGCCCGCTGGGTGGCGCAGGAGGGGCTGCGGCTGGACACCTGCAGCGGCGGGGAGCTGGCCGTCGCCGCCCGCGCGGGCATCCCGGGGGAGGACCTGGGCCTGCACGGCAACAACAAGTCGGACGCCGAGCTCCACCGCGCGCTGGACATGGGGCTGGGCCGCATCGTGGTGGACAGCCTGGACGAACTGGCACGCCTCGGAGCCATCGCCGCGGCCCGCGGCGAGATGGCCAACGTGATGCTGCGGCTGACCCCCGGCGTGCACGCGCACACCCACGAGTTCATTGCCACGGCGCACGAAGACCAGAAATTCGGTCTCTCGATGGCCAGCGCCGACGACGGCGCGGGGCACGACGCCGGTGGGCAGCCCCAGTCGGCCGGCTCCCCGGCCGCACAGGCCGTGGCGGCGGCGCTGGAGCACGAGTCCATTAACCTGCTGGGCCTGCACTGCCATATCGGATCGCAGATCTTCGAACCGGAAGGCTTCGCGCTGGCGGCCGAACGGCTGCTCACGTTCGTGGCCGAGGTCAAGCAGGTCCACGGCGTGGAGCTGCACGAACTGGACCTGGGCGGCGGTTACGGCATCGCCTACACCGAGGCCGACGCCCCCCGCCCGCCGGCAGAACTCGCCCAGGCGATGGCCGCCGTCGTGCGGTCCGTCACCGGGCGGCTGGGCATCCGGGTGCCGCGGATCTCGATCGAACCGGGCCGGGCAATCGCCGGGCCCAGCACGTTCACGCTGTACTCGGCCGGCACCCGCAAGACCGTCCAGGTGGACGTGGACGGCGGCGGCAGCAGCCCGCGGCGCTACGTGTCCGTGGACGGAGGCATGAGCGACAACGCCCGCCCCGTGCTCTATGACGCCGACTATTCGGCGGCGCTGGCCTCCCGTGTGACGGACGCGACCCCGATTATTTCCCGCGTGGTTGGTAAACATTGCGAGAGCGGTGACATTGTAGTCAGGAACGTTTACCTGCCCGAGGACATCGAGGCAGGGGACCTGCTGGCGGTGCCGGCGACCGGGGCCTATTGCTGGGCGCTCTCCAGCAACTACAACTACGTTGCCCGGCCACCTGTGGTTGCCGTGCGCGGCGGCGAGGCGCGGTTGATCATCCGAGGTGAAACCGAAGCCGACCTGCTGGCCCGCGACCTGGGCTGACCGCCGGTCGGGCAGCAGCCAATGCGAGTGAATAAAAGACTGAGAGTTTGGGCAGCATGAAAACGCTGAAGGTAGCACTGTTGGGATGCGGGAACGTCGGCGCCCAGGTGGCCCGCATCCTGATTGACGACGCCGATGTGCTCGCCGCACGGACCGGCGCGCGGCTGGAACTGACCGGCATCGCGGTGCGCAACGCCGCGGCCAAACGGGCCGTTGAACTGCCCGCCGAGCTGTTCACCACCGACGCCGCGACGCTGGTCAAGGACGCCGACATTGTGATCGAACTGCTGGGCGGCCTGGAACCGGCCCGGACGCTCATCCGCACCGCGATCGCCAACGGGGCCGCCGTCGTCACCGGCAACAAGGCCCTGCTGGCCGCCGACGGCCAGGAGCTGTACGCGCAGGCCGACGACGCCGGCGTCGAGCTCTCCTTTGAGGCGGCCGTGGCCGGGGCGATCCCGATCCTGCGGCCCATCCGCGAGTCGCTGGCGGGGGACCGCGTCACCAAGGTGATGGGCATCGTCAACGGAACCACCAACTACATCCTGGACCAGATGGATTCCACCGGCGCCCAGTTTGGCGAGGCGCTGGCCGCCGCGCAGGAGCTCGGCTACGCCGAAGCCGACCCCACCGCCGACATCGAAGGCCATGACGCCGCCGCCAAGGGCGCCATCCTGGCCGGGCTGGCCTTCCACACCGCGGTCGACCTGGCCGACGTCCAGTGCCAGGGCATCAGCTCCGTCTCCGCCGACGACATCGCCGCGGCCCGGGACGCCGGCTACGTGATCAAGCTGCTGGCGATCGCCGAGCGGCTGCGCGGCGCCGACGGCCGCGAGGGCGTGTCCGTGCGCGTCCACCCGACCCTGCTGCCGCGCCAACACCCGCTGGCCGCCGTGCACGGAGCGTTCAACGCCGTCTTCGTGGAGGCGGAAAACGCCGGCGAACTGATGTTCTACGGCCAGGGTGCCGGCGGTGCGCCGACCGCCTCGGCCGTGGTCGGCGACGTGGTCAGCGCCGCCCGGCGCATGGTCGGCGGCGGCCCGGGCCGGACCGAGACGGCGACGGTGGACCTGCCCGCCGTCGGGCTCGACTCGGTCAGGACCAGCTACTACATCGGCCTGGACGTGGCCGACCGGCCCGGTGTGCTGGCCCAGATTGCCGGCGTCTTCGCCGAGCACGGGGTCTCCATCGAAACCATGCGCCAGACCATCCACACCGAAGGCCCCCTGGATGCCGCCCACGACGGCGGCAAGGTGACCGCCGAGCTGCGCTTCGTCACCCACCGGGCCTCCGAGGCGTCGCTGGCCGCAACGGTCGAAGCCGTGCGCGGACTCGACATCGTCAACGCTGTTACCTCTGTCCTGCGAGTAGAAGGAATCTAAGTGGCCCACCAATGGCGCGGCGTCATCCGCGAATACGCGGACCGGCTGCCGGTATCGGAGCAGACCGAGATCATCACCCTCGGCGAAGGCGGCACCCCGCTGGTGCAGGCCAAGGCCCTCTCCGAACTGACCGGCTCCGAGGTCTACCTCAAGGTGGAGGGGATGAACCCCACCGGCTCCTTCAAGGACCGCGGCATGACCATGGCCATCACGGCGGCCGTGGAGGCCGGCGCCAAGGCGGTGGTCTGCGCGTCCACCGGCAACACCTCCGCCTCGGCTGCCGCCTATGCCACCCAGGCCGGGCTGAAGTGCGCGGTGCTGGTGCCGGCGGGCAAGATCGCCATGGGCAAGATGAGCCAGGCGATCGCGCACGGCGCCGAGATCATCCAGATCAACGGCAACTTCGACAACTGCCTGGAGGTGGCCCGCAAGCTCTCCGAGGCCTACCCGGTGTTCCTGGTCAACTCGGTGAACCCGGCACGCATCCAGGGCCAGAAGACGGCGGCCTTCGAGACCGTCGACTATCTGGGCGACGCCCCGGACATCCACGTGATGCCGGTGGGCAACGCGGGCAACATCACCGCGTACTGGAAGGGGTACCAGGAGTACGCGGCGCCGTACGAATCGGCCGTTGCCGGCATGCTCCCGCCGGTCGCCACCAAGACCCCCACGCTGTGGGGCTTCCAGGCCGCCGGCGCGGCGCCGCTGGTGCTGGGACACCCGGTGACCGAACCGGAAACCATCGCCACCGCCATCCGGATCGGCAATCCGGCCTCTTGGGACACCGCCGTCGCCGCACGCGACGAGTCCGGCGGGCTGATCGACTCGGTGACCGACGACGAGATCCTGGCCGCGCACCGCTGGCTCTCCTCCCGGGAAGGCGTCTTCGTGGAGCCGGGCTCTGCGGCGGGCGTTGCCGGCGTGCTCAAGAAGCACGCGGCCGGCGAGGTGCCCGCGGGCAAGACCATCGTGATCACGGTCACCGGCCACGGGCTGAAGGACCCGCAGTGGGCGCTGCAGACCCAGGACGGCAGCGAGGTGGCGCCGGTCAAGGTGGACTTCGACGTGGTCAGCGTGGCCAGCGCCCTTGGTCTTGAGTAGCAGCACCTTGCCGGGGGAGGGCACCGCGGTGGCCGGCCGCATCGCGCCCGGACAGCGCGTCACGGTGCGGGTGCCGGCCACCAGCGCCAACCTGGGTCCGGGCTTCGACAGCCTGGGCCTTGCCTTGGCGTACTTTGACACCGTCACGGTGGAATCGACCGACGACGGCGTCTTCCACGCGTCCGTGACCGGCGAAGGCGCGGCGGACCTGCCCTCCGATGAAAACCACCTGATTATCCGCACCTTGCGCAGCACGCTGCGTGAAGCGGGGTACGACGCCGGCGGGCTGCGACTTCAGGCCCGGAACCTCATTCCGCACGGCCGCGGCATGGGTTCCTCGGCCGCCGCCGTCGTGTCCGCCGTGCTGCTGGCCGACGCCCTGCTCCCGGAGCGGGAACGGCTGGGGGCGGCAAAAATCCTGCAGGTATGCTCGGCGCTGGAGGGCCACCCCGACAACGTGGCTCCGGCCCTGAGCGGACAGCTGGCCATCTCCTGGGAAGAAGACGGGGTGTTCTCCAGCACGTGCGTGCCGATCTGCCCGGACATCGTTCCGGTGCTGGCCATCCCGGCCCATGAGCTGTCCACGGAAACGGCGCGCAACCTGCTGCCCGAGTCCGTGCCGCATCACGTTGCCGCCGCCAATTCCGGCCGCGCCGCGCTGCTGGTCCACGCGCTGACCCGCGATCCGTCCCTGCTCAGGGCCGGCACCGAAGACTGGCTGCACCAGCGGCACCGGGCGCCGGCCATGGAACCGAGCGCCGCGCTCATCGCGGCGTTGCGCAGCCAGGGCCACGCCGCCGTCGTCTCCGGTGCGGGACCCACCGTGATGACCCTCGCCGCGGACGAGGCGGAAGCGGCGCAGGTCCAGCGGGCCATCGCCGCGCACCTCGAACACAGCGACATGCCGGGAGACTGGCGTGTGCTGAAACTGGCAGTGGACACAGATGGTGCTAAAGTGGAAGTGCACCCCCGGGATTAACCGGCGAGGACCTGCCGGATGCTCCGGATCAAGCAAGCCGAGTAGCCGTTTGGGCAGGATCCCCGTTCCAGGTGCAGCCTTTCAGGAGCCTTCCGCGGCACTCAACGGCGTTGCTGCCGGCCATCGGCCGGACAGGACCTCACTCGTTCCATCCGGACGGCTTGTTTCAAGGTTTTCATCTCTGATCACCCGGACTTGTTTCGGCATGACGCCGCAGGCAATACCGGACCCAGCCGGGCTTCTCATGCATCGGCCGGGTGGCAAACAACGCGGTGCGCTTCATATGCACACCGCCCGACGAGGGGGAAGGATCCTTCGTGACCGAAACCACTGACCTGACCGCAGGTGTGGAAACAATAGACTCTCCTGCACCGAAGAGTGCAGGCCTTGCCGGCCTGAAGCTGGCCCAACTGCAGGTGCTGGCGGGGCAGCTCGGCATCACCGGCGGCTCGCGGATGCGCAAGGGCGACCTGGTCGCCGCGATTTCCGACCACCAGCGTGGCTCTTCCGTAGCCGACCGCACGGCCAAGAAGGCCGACCAGCCGGTGCGCACCGAAGCGCCGGCGGCGGCCAAGGAAGAGACCGCCGGCCCGGCCGGCGACGGCGCAACCGGCGGCACGTCCGGTGGCGACCTGACCAAGGCGGCGGAGCGGGTCAGCCGCACCCGCAACCGCAACCGCCGCGCCAGCAGCGACGGCGCCGTGGCTTCCGCCGACGGGGAAGCAACGGCCGCCGCCACCGAAGCGCCTGCCGAGTCCCCGGCCCAGGCCCCCGCAGCGGACAACGCTCCGGCCGACGGTGAAGGACGCCAGGAGCGCCGCAGCCGCGGCCGCAACCGCCGTTCCGAATCCGGCCAGCAGGACACGCCCGAGACCAAGGCCGACGCCCCGCAGGAAGCCGCCGAGGGCAAGCCGGCCGAGGGCAGGCAGGACGAGAAGAAGGACAGCCAGGACGGCTCCGGCCAGCAGCAGCAGTCCGGCCGCGGCGACGGCCAGTCGGATCGCCGCAACCGCAGCCGCAACCGGAACGAAGCCGACCGCGACACCCGGGACAACCGCGACACCCGGGAGCGCGACACCCGGGACAACCGCGACAACCGCGACACCCGGGAGCGCGACACCCGCGACACCCGCCAGGATGACGGCGACGACGGCGGCCGCGGCCGCAACCGCAACCGCCGCAACCGCCGCGACAACGACAGCAACAACACCCGCTACCGCGACCGCAACGAGCGGCGCCGCGGCCGCGACCGCGGCCCGGAGGTCGACGACACCGAGATTTCCGACGACGACGTGCTGCTGCCCGTCGCCGGCATCCTGGACGTGCTGGAGAACTACGCCTTCGTGCGCACCTCCGGCTACCTGCCCGGACCGAACGACGTGTACGTCTCGCTTGCCCAGGTCAAGAAGCACAACCTGCGCAAGGGCGACGCCGTCGTCGGTGCCATCCGCGCTCCGCGTGACGGCGATTCCGGCGGCCAGAGCAGCCGGCAGAAGTTCAACGCGCTGGTCAAGCTCACCTCGGTCAACGGCAAGCCGGTGGAGGACAACAAGGACCGCGTGGACTTCACCAAGCTGGTTCCGCTGTACCCGTCCGAGCGACTGCGCCTGGAGACCGAGCCGAAGAAGATCGGCCCCCGCGTCATCGACCTGGTGGCTCCGATCGGCAAGGGCCAGCGCGGCCTGATCGTCTCCCCGCCGAAGGCCGGCAAGACGTTGATCCTGCAGTCCATCGCCAACGCGATCACCACCAACAACCCCGAGGTCCACCTCATGATGGTGCTGGTCGATGAGCGGCCCGAAGAAGTCACCGACATGCAGCGCACGGTCAAGGGCGAGGTCATCGCCTCGACCTTCGACCGTCCCGCCGATGACCACACCACCGTGGCCGAACTGGCCATCGAGCGCGCCAAGCGACTGGTGGAGATGGGCATGGACGTGGTCGTCCTGCTGGACTCGATGACCCGCCTGGGCCGCGCCTACAACCTGGCCGCCCCGGCCTCGGGCCGCATCCTCTCCGGCGGCGTGGACTCGTCGGCGCTGTACCCGCCGAAGCGCTTCTTCGGCGCCGCCCGGAACATTGAAAACGGCGGCTCCCTGACCATCCTCGCCACCGCACTGGTGGAGACCGGGTCCAAGATGGACGAGGTCATCTTCGAGGAGTTCAAGGGCACCGGCAACATGGAACTGCGCCTGTCCCGCTCGCTGGCAGACAAGCGCATCTTCCCGGCCGTCGATGTCAACGCCTCGGGCACCCGGCGCGAGGAGAACCTGCTCTCGCCCGAAGAGGTCAAGATCATGTGGCGCCTGCGCCGCGTCCTCTCCGGACTGGACACCCAGCAGGCGCTGGAACTGCTCACCGGCAAGATCCGGGAGACGCAGTCCAACGTCGAGTTCCTGATGCAGGTCCAGAAGACGACGCTCGGCTCGAAGTCCGAAAACGACAAGTAGCTGCCTTAGCCGCCCACACGGGCCGGTCCCGCCTCTGCGCTCGGGCCGGCGTGTGCTGGGCGGCTTGTCGTTTAAGGGCGCATCGCCCGCACCACCGCCATTGCTATCTAGACTTGTTGTGAGTCGAAAGAGGTTTGAAGATGTTTGAGTCCGTTCAGGGGCTTCTTGACGAGCACGCCGAGCTCCAGAAGGAATTGAGCGACCCCGCCGTCTATGCCGACCAGGCGCGCGCGCGGAAGCTGGGGCGGCGGTCAGCGGAGCTGAACGGCATCGTCGAAGCGCACAAGCGCTGGTCACACCTGTCGGACGACCTCGAAGCGGCACGCGAGCTCGCCGACGAGGATCCCGAACTGGCGGCCGAGGTGCCCGGGCTCGAAGCCGAACTCGAAATCGCCCAGGAACGGCTCCGCCGCCTGCTGATCCCGCGCGATCCGGACGACGCCCGCAACGTGATCATCGAGGTCAAGGGCGGCGAAGGGGGCGACGAGGCCGCCCTGTTCGCCGGCGACCTGCTCCGGATGTACATGCGCTACGCCGAGTCCCGCGGCTGGAAGACCGAGATCATCTCCGCGACCGAGTCCGATCTGGGCGGCTACAAGGACGTGCAGATGGCCATCAAGGGCAGCTCCAACGATCCGGCCGAAGGCGTGTGGGCCCGGCTCAAGTTCGAGGGCGGCGTGCACCGCGTCCAGCGCGTCCCGGTGACCGAATCGCAGGGCCGCATCCACACCTCCGCCGCCGGCGTCCTGGTGCTTCCCGAAGTGGACGAGCCGGAAGAGATCGACCTCAGCCCCAACGACCTCAAGGTCGATGTCTACCGCTCCTCCGGGCCCGGCGGCCAGTCCGTGAACACCACCGACTCGGCGGTGCGCATCACCCACCTGCCCACCGGCATCGTGGTCGCCATGCAGAACGAGAAGTCCCAGCTGCAGAACCGCGAGGCCGCCCTGCGCGTGCTCCGGGCGCGGCTGCTGGCCCACCAGCAGGAGCAGATCGACGCCGCGAACTCCGAGACCCGCAAGTCGCAGATCCGCACCATGGACCGCTCCGAGCGCATCCGCACCTACAACTTCCCGGAAAACCGGATCGCGGACCACCGCACCGGCTACAAGGCCTACAACCTGGACGCGGTGATGAGCGGCGAGTTGGAACCGGTGATCCAGTCCGCCATCCAGATGGACGAGGAACACCGGCTGGCCGCCCTCGGCGAGGATAACTAGCCAGCAGTGCACCCCACGAACCTGGCCGAGGCCTTGTCCGCCGCCACCGCGCGGTTGGCCGAGGCCGGCGTCCCCTCGCCGCGGGTCGACGCCGAACTGCTTGCCGCCCACCTGCTGGGGGTTTCGCCGGGGCGTGTCCGCGCGCTGGCGCTGATGGGAGCGGATGCTCCACCCGGGCTCGAGGACCTGGTGGCCGAGCGCGCCACCCGCATCCCGCTGCAGCACATCACCGGCCGGGCCCATTTCCGGCATCTCGAACTGCAGGTGGGACCGGGCGTGTTCGTCCCGCGGCCGGAAACCGAAACCGTCGCCCAGCACGCGATCGACCGCGCCCGGGCTTTGCCCGCGGCCAAAGTGGTGGACCTGGGCACCGGCTCCGGCGCGATCGCCGCCGCCGTGGCCAGCGAAGTTCCCACGGCCACCGTCTACGCGGTGGAACTGAGCGCCCTGGCCCACGCCTGGGCCGAACGGAACCTGGCGCCGCTGGGCGTTACCCTCCTGCGGGAGGACCTGCGCACGGCGCTGTCCGCGCACGACGGAACCTTCGACGTCGTCGTCTCCAATCCGCCGTACATCCCCGCCGAAGCGGTCCCGCGCGAGCCCGAAGTGGCCGACCACGACCCGCAGATGGCGCTCTACGGCGGGGGAGCGGACGGCATGGAACTGCCGGCGGCCACGGCCGCCGCTGCCGCGCGGCTGCTGAAGCCGGGCGGCCATTTCATCATGGAGCATGCCGAAGTCCAGGCCGCCGCCGTGCTGTCCCTCCTGCGCTCGGCGGGATGCTGGCAGCAGGTGGCCACCCAGTACGATCTGACCGGGCGCGAGCGTGCCACGTCGGCTCAACGGTTATGAGAATGGAACAATGAGACTGTGAGCACTACGTATAACTGCGACGACGCCGCAGACCGCAGCGAGGGACTGGCGGCGGCACAGGCCGCCATCGCCGACCGGCAGTGTGTTGTCATGCCTACCGATACCGTCTACGGGATCGCCGCCGACGCGTTCTCGCCGCAGGCCGTGGCCACCCTGCTGGCCGCCAAGGGACGCGGGCGCAAAATGCCCCCGCCGGTGCTGGTGCCGCGGCCGCAGACCATGGACGGACTGGCCACCGACGTGAGTGATGAAGCCCGGGCCCTCGCCGACACCTTCTGGCCCGGCGGGCTGACCCTGATTTTCCGCGCGCAGCCGTCGCTGACCTGGGACCTGGGCGAAACCAAGGGTACGGTCGCCCTGCGCATGCCCAACGACGAACTGGCGCTGGAACTGCTGGCAGCCACCGGGCCGCTGGCCGTGTCCTCCGCGAACCGCACCGGCCAGCCGTCGGCGCAGACGGCCGCGCAGGCCCTGGAGCAGTTGGCCGAGTCCGTGGACGTCTACCTGGAAGACGGCTTTCGGCCGGTCGGGGGGACGACGGCGGTGCCCTCCACCATCGTCGACTGCACCTCCGCCACGCTGCGGGTGGTGCGCGAAGGCACCATCAGCCTGGAGACATTGCGGACCGTCGTACCGGGCATCCTGGGCCTGGGGGAGACGGCAGAGGCATGAGCCACGATTCCGCTCTGCCCCGCGGCAAGACCGCCAGCAGCGACCGTGCCCTCTGGCTCTGGTCGCAGATCCTGCTGGACTCCCTGGCCTGGGTCCTGGCCATCGTCCTGGCCGTCTTCCTGCGCTACGAGATGACGCTGAGCCTGACCAAGGTCCCGGGCATCATCCTGCTCTGTGCGGTGGCCATCGCGGCCCAAATAGCCGTCGGGTCCGCCTTCGCGCTCTATAAGGGGCGCTACAGTTTCGGCAGCTTCCACGAGGCCAAGCTGCTGGTGATGGTGACCATCTCGGTCTCGTTGATCCTGAGCGTCGGACTGCTGCTGTTCGGCATCTCGCTCGGGATCGCGCGCGGCACCGGCCTGATTGCCTTCCCCTTCGCCTGCCTGTTCATGGCCGCCGTCCGCTACCTGAAGCGCATGTATGTGGAAAGCAAGGCCAAGCCGGGCGACGAGGCCGAGCGGACGCTGATCTACGGCGCCGGTTTCGTCGGCAACAACATCGTGACCCGGATGAGCAACGACCCGGCCTCGCCGTGGCTGCCGGTGGGGCTGATCGACGACGATCCGGCCAAGAAGCACCTGCGCATCGCCTCCGTCCCGGTCCTGGGCCGGATGGAGGACCTGCCGGAGATCGCGCACCGCACCGGGGCGACCGTGCTGCTGGTGGCGATCGCGGACATCGACTCCGCGCGGATGCGACAGATCTCCGACAGCATCGCGGGCCGGAACATGCGGGTGCTGGTGGTACCGCCGCTGAAGGAGATGCTCACCGGACGGCAGGACTTCTCCTTCCGCGAGGTGGACATCGAGGACCTCATCGGGCGGCAGCCGGTGGACATCCACGTCGAAGAGATTGCCCACTACGTCACCGGCAAGCGCGTGCTCGTCACGGGCGCCGGCGGGTCGATCGGTTCCGAGCTGTGCCGCCAGATCCACGCGTTCCAGCCGGCCGAGCTGATCATGCTGGACCGCGACGAGACCGGGCTGCAGGGCACGCAGATCTCGATCACCGGCAAGGGCCTGCTCACGGGCAGGGACACCGTGCTGGCCGACATCCGCGACCCCGCCGCCCTCGAGGCCATCTTCCTGGACCGCAAGCCGGAAGTGGTGTTCCACGCTGCGGCGCTCAAGCACGTGTCGTTGCTGGAGCAGTATCCGGAGGAGGCCTGGAAGACCAACGTGCTCGGTTCGCTGAACGTGCTGCGCGCCGCCCGCGCCGCGCAGGTGGCGACCTTCGTCAACATTTCCACCGACAAGGCCGCCAACCCCACCACCGTGCTGGGCCATTCCAAGCGCGTGGCGGAAAAGCTGACGGCCTGGGTGGCGCAGGAAACCGGGCAGAAGTATGTCTCCGTCCGGTTCGGCAACGTGCTGGGCAGCCGCGGTTCGGTGCTGCCGCTGTTCAGCGAGCAGATCCGCAAGGGCGGTCCGGTCACGGTCACCGACGCCGCGGCCACCAGATTCTTCATGACGATTCCGGAAGCCTGCCAGCTGGTGATCCAGGCCGGCGCCATTGGCAGCGGCGGCGAAGTGCTGATCCTCGACATGGGCGAACCGGTGAAGATCCTGGACGTCGCCGAGCGGATGATCGCGATGTCGGGCAAGGACGTGGAAATTGTCTTCACCGGCCTGCGCCCCGGCGAGAAGCTGCACGAGGACTTGATCGGCGAGGGCGAAAGCGATTCCCGGCCGCTGCACCCCAAAATTTCGCACGCCTCCATCGAGGGGCTGGACCCGGACCGGATGAGCCTGGCCGAGTGGAAGAGCCGGCAGGACCTGGTCGCGGCCTCGACGGGCGCGATGGACGTGGTCCCGGCGGCAGCGGCCGCCGATGACGAACTCGAGGCCGGACTCAAGGCCGACGGGCGGGAGCGGGCGTCGTGACCGCAGCCGTGGTGGCCGTTGCCGCGGCCCTCCTGCTCAGCCTGTTGCTGCCGTTCGCGCTGATCCCGATGCTCAAGCGGCTCGGCGTACTCGACGTGCCGAACGAGCGGTCCTCGCACACCCGCGTCGTCGTCCGCGGCGTGGGCATCACCGTGGCGGCCGGGCTGCTGGCCGGGCTGCTGATCGCGGCGCTGGGGGGTGCCGCCGACGCGCCGCGGCTGCTGCTCGCGGTCGCCGGGGTGTCCGCCGCCGCCGCGCTGTTGGGCTGGATCGAAGACTTACGGGGACTGTCCATCCGCGGACGGGCCGCGCTGCAACTGGGCATCGGAGCCGGCGGCACCGCGCTGGCCATCGGACTCACCGGCCAGACCTGGTGGTGGCTGCCGCTGGGCGCACTGGCCCTGGCGGCCTACATCAACATCGCCAACTTCATGGACGGCATCAACGGGATATCCGGGTTGCACGGCCTGGCCGTCGGACTGATGTTCGCCGCTACCGGTGCCGTCACCGGCCACGGCTGGCTCGTGGTCGGCGGGACCGTGGTGGCGGCCGCGTTTGTGGCGTTCCTGCCGTGGAACCTGGGCCGTGGAAACGTCTTTCTGGGCGACGTCGGCAGCTACCTGCTCGGGGCGAGCCTGACCATGCTGGGCATCACCGCCTTTTTGGACGGCGTGCAGGCGGAGTACCTGCTGGGACCGGTGGCCATCTACCTGGCCGACACCCTCGCCACGCTGCTGCGCCGGATCAGCGCGGGGGAGCGGTGGTATGCGTCCCACCGCCAGCACGCCTACCAGCGGCTGACGGACGTGGGCTTCAGCCACCTGCAGTCGGCGCTGCTGGTCACCGGCTGTTCGTTGCTGACCGGCTTCTGCGGTTACCTGGCGGCCGAATCGGGCCTCGCGGGCAAGGCGGCAGCCATCGCCGCGTGCGCCGCCGTCGTCGTTTTTTATCTGCGCGCGCCGGTGCTCTTTAGCCGCCGCTCTTCAAACGCCGCAAGACCGCCGGCGTAACAGCCGGGCCCGACTCGTCGGCAAGTTCTATCTCATGTAGAATAAACCCGGCCGTTCCGGCCCCCACAGCGATCGAAAACGGACTTCCAATGCGCGCTTCCCGCCACGACGGCTACCCCGCCGCTGGCGCAGCTGTCGCTGCATCCGGTCCCACGCGGTCGCCGTGGCTGAAGATCCTGCGGTCCGCCCTGGTCGCCGGCGGCGCCACCGCCGTGCTGATCATCGTGATGTCGACGGTGGCCGCGGGTGCGGCCGGCGCGCTGAGTGCCCTGCTCGGCGCGGCGCTGGTGGTGCTGTTCTTCGCCATCAGCCTGCTGGTGGGCCATTTCGTGGGACGGTCGAATCCTTCCGGCGCCATCGGCGCCTTCATTGCCACCTACATCATCAAGGTGGTGGGTTTTGGGGCCGCGCTCTTCCTCATCGGGACCCCGATGTGGCTCGAGCGGACCTGGTTCTTCGTGGCGGCGGTGGCCACCGTGGTGGTCTGGCAGGCGGCTGAAGTTTTTGCCTTCTCGCGGACGCGCCACCAGCTGTACGCGGATCCCGAACCGGAGCCGGCAGACAGCCGGCAGCCCACGAAAGGGGAGACCGGACATGGCAGCTAAAGGCACTTCCGGCCCCGCGCGGAGCGGTTCCGGGGACGACTCCACCTACCAGGGCGGCAACACCGTCCTCACCTATATCCTTGGCGGGATCATCGCCTGGGGTTTGATAGGCTGGGGTTTGGACTATCTGTTGGATACCCGCTGGCTGATTTTCGCCGGTGCCGTTCTGGGCGCTGGAGGCGGATATTATCTGGCCCGCAAACACAACCTCACGCGCGGCGCCCGGCGCCGCCATGAGGACGGCGCGGGGGACCACACCTAAATGTCAGAAAACTTCATATGGTGGCCTGCCTCGATGGCGACCCACCCTGAAACGCCCAAAGATGGACACTGCAGAGAGGAAACGCGTTGATCGCGCTTGCGCTTCCGGCGGCCGCTGATGAAGGTGGCTTCGTCCCACCGACCCTCGAAGATATGCATCTACCGGAGGTTCTCCCGTGGATGGCCCCGTACGGTGAGGGCTTCGGCAAGCAGATGCTGCTGGTCCTGCTGTCCGTCGCACTGATTTCCTGGTTCTTCGTGGCGGCCTCCCGCCGCCGCCAGCTTGTCCCCGGCAAGCTGCAGCACCTAGGCGAAATGAGCTACAACTTCGTCCGCAACTCGGTGGGCAAGGACATCATCGGTGAGCGCGATTTCAAGCCGTTCGTCCCGCTGCTGCTGGCACTGTTCTTCTTCATCCTGGTGAACAACCTCTTCGGCTCCATCCCGCTGCTGCAGCTGCCGACCCCGTCGCACGTGGGCACGGCCTACGCACTGGCCGGCATCGTCTACATCACCTGGATTGCGCTGGGCATCAAGAAGCACGGCATCGGCTACTTCAAGCTCGCCGTCGTTCCGTCCGGTGTGCCGAAGGCGATCCTCCCGCTGGTCGTCCTCATCGAGATCATCTCCACGTTTTTGGTCCGCCCGGTCACGCACAGCCTCCGTCTGTTCGCCACCATGCTGGCCGGCCACCTGATCATCATGCTGGCCGCCGCCGGATCCGAATTCCTGATCATGGATGCCGACTTCTGGTTCAAGCCGCTGGGTATCCTGACCCTCGCCGGCGGCGTGGGCATGTACTTCTTCGAAATCCTGATCCAGGTCCTGCAGGCGTACGTGTTCGTCCTGCTGACCGCGATCTACATCCAAGGCTCCCTGGCCGAGGAACACTAAATTTCCCCGCTGGGGAAGAACCTGAACCAACAACCTGCCCGCGTGGGCATCTTGAAAGGAAAATAATGGAAGGCAATATCAACCTCGTCGGTTACGGTCTCTCCGCTATCGGCGGTGCCATCGGTGTGGGCCTCGTGTTCGCTGCTTACATCAACGGCGTTGCCCGTCAGCCGGAGGCACAGCGCGTGCTGCAGCCGATCGCATTCCTGGGTCTCGCGCTGACTGAAGCTTTGGCCATTCTTGGTCTGGTGTTCGCGTTCGTCCTCTAACCAGGGCAACGCGGACCATCCACACCGAGTAGATAGGACGGGTGAGATATGAATCAGGCAATGATCCTCGCCGCCGCGGAGGGTGCCAACCCTCTGATCCCTAACATCTGGGAAATCGTCGTCACGCTGATCGGCTTCGCGATTCTCATGTACATCGTCGCCAAGTTCGTCGTTCCGGCGTTCGAGAAGACGTATGCGGAGCGCACCGAAGCCATCGAGGGCGGGATCGCCAAGGCGGAGGCCGCCCAGGCTGAAGCCAGCGCTGCGTTGGACGAGTACAAGCAGCAGCTGATGGACGCCCGCGCGGAGGCCAACCGCATCCGCGAGGACGCCCGCGCCGAAGGCGCCCAGATCCTGGCGGAGCTGAAGGAAAAGGCCCAGGCAGAGGCTGCACGCATCAGCGAGCAGGCCCAGGTCCAGATTGACGCAGAGCGTCAGGCGGCCGTGACATCGCTTCGCAGCGAAGTCGGCACCCTGGCCACCGAACTGGCCGGCAGGATTGTCGGCGAGTCGCTGAACGACGACGCACGCGCTGCCCGCGTCGTGGACCGCTTCCTCGCCGACCTTGAGTCTCAGAGTGCAGGTGCTGCTAAATAATGGCCGGTGTATCGAGCGAGTCACTGAAAGCGGCACAGCAGGAACTGGAGGCTAAGCTTCCCACCGCTTCGCTGTCCCTGGCAGAGGAACTCTTTGGGATCCTGGGCCTGCTGGACAGCAATGCCGGTCTGCGCCGTGCCCTGACCGATCCGGCGCGCGACAGCACGGAGAAGGCCGACATGTTCGGCCGTCTCCTCGAGGGGAAGGTCTCGGCTGATGCCCGGGCCATCGCGACCTCGTTGGCTGCCGCGCGTTGGGCCTCTGCGCGCGACATCGGGGACGCCTTGGAGACCTTGGCGGCAACCACGGCTGTCGCCGTTGCAGAGGGCCAGGGTGTTGACGGACTCGAAGGTCTGGAGAGGGACCTGTTCGCGTTCAACCGCATTGTCGGGTCGGACCACGACCTGCAGCGTGCCCTGCTTGAACCCCAGGCTTCGGACGAAGCCAAATCGGCGCTGGCACTGAAGCTGGTGCCGGCCGCGGGTCCCGTAGCACAGCTGCTGATCCGGCAGGCGGTGACCGCCCCGCGCGGCATCAAGCCTACGGCCCTGGTAGAGCGGTTCATCCAGTTGGTGGCCAAGCGCCAGCAGCGTTGGATCGCGGAGGTCAGCGTTACCCGTCCGCTGACCAGCGAACAGATGAACCGCCTGCAGGCCGGGCTCAACCGGTTGTACGGCCGGGAGCTGCGGATCCACTTCAACGTTGATCCACGGCTGGTTGGCGGCGTGCGGGTCATGGTCGGGGATGAGGTCGTGGATGCGTCCGTGATCTCCCGCCTGGCCGAACTCCGCCGGAGTCTCGCGGTCTAGTCTCCTCACGGAGACTGGGCCGGAAGCCTCACACAGACTGAAAAACACACCGGTCGTCGCGCACCACGCGATGATCATAAACACAGGAGAGCAGGGACTGCAGATGGCCGAATTGACCATCAACGCCGACGACGTCCGCAATGCGCTGAACGAGTTCGCGGCGTCCTATGAACCCGGAAGCGCCGAGCGGGTCGAAGTCGGCCACGTGACCACCGCCAGCGATGGCATCGCCCGTGTCGAGGGTCTTCCCTCGGCCATGGCGAACGAACTGCTGCGTTTCGAGAACGGCGTCCTGGGCCTGGCCCAGAACCTCGACACCCGCGAAATCGGCGTGGTGATCCTCGGTGAATTCACCGGCATCGAAGAAGGCATGGAAGTTCACCGCACCGGTGAGATCCTGTCCGTACCGGTCGGCGACGCCTTCCTGGGCCGTGTCGTGGACCCGCTGGGCCTCCCGATCGACGACAAGGGCCCGATCGAATCGCACGAGCGCCGCGCACTGGAGCTGCAGGCCCCGGGCGTTACCCAGCGCAAGTCCGTGCACGAGCCGCTGCAGACCGGCATGAAGGCCATCGACGCGATGATCCCGATCGGCCGCGGACAGCGCCAGCTGATCATTGGCGACCGCCAGACCGGCAAGACCGCCATCGCCGTCGACGCCATCTTGAACCAGAAGGCCAACTGGGAGTCCGGCGACGTCAACCGGCAGGTCCGCTGCATCTACGTGGCGATCGGCCAGAAGGCATCGACCATCGCTGCCGTCCGCCAGACCCTGGAGGACAGGGGTGCGCTGGAGTACACCACCATCGTGGCGTCCCCGGCCTCCGATCCCGCCGGCTTCAAGTACCTGGCGCCCTACGCCGGTTCGGCCATCGGCCAGCACTGGATGTACTCCGGCAAGCACGTGCTGATCATCTTTGATGATCTCTCCAAGCAGGCCGAAGCCTACCGCGCCGTGTCGCTGCTGCTGCGCCGCCCGCCGGGACGCGAAGCCTACCCGGGCGATGTGTTCTACCTGCACTCCCGCCTGCTGGAGCGTTGTGCCAAGCTCTCCGACGAGCTGGGCGCGGGTTCGATGACCGGCCTGCCGATCATCGAGACCAAGGCGAACGACGTCTCGGCCTACATCCCGACCAACGTCATCTCCATCACGGACGGCCAGATCTTCCTGCAGTCCGACCTGTTCAACGCCAACCAGCGTCCCGCCGTGGACGTCGGCGTGTCCGTCTCCCGCGTAGGAGGTGCGGCCCAGGTCAAGGCCATGAAGAAGGTCTCCGGCACCCTGAAGCTGGACCTGGCCCAGTACCGGGACATGCAGGCGTTCGCGATGTTCGCCTCGGACCTCGATGCGGCGTCGCGCCAGCAGCTGACCCGCGGTGCCCGCCTCATGGAGCTGCTGAAGCAGGGCCAGTACACGCCTTACCCCGTGGAAAACCAGGTTGTGTCCATCTGGGCCGGCACCAACGGCTACCTGGACGATGTTCCGGTCGAGGACGTCACCCGTTTCGAGACCGAGTTCCTCTCGCACCTGCGGCACCGCAGCTCGGTGCTGACGACGATCGCCCAGACGAATCTGCTCGAGGATTCCACCGTGGACGAGTTGAAGTCGCAGATCGTGGACTTCAAGCAGGGCTTCTTCGGGGAGGGCGACAGCCGCTTGGTTGGCGCCGGCCACGAAGAGTACGACCCCCTGGCCGAAGACGAAGTCGCCCAGGAACAGATCGTCAAGCAGAAGCGCTAATTCATCTTCGTTGGCCGGGCGGAACCATAACGGTTCCGTCCGGCCGCCGAGGACGAGGAAAGGAAGAGTATGGGAGCCCAGATTCGGGTCTACCGCCAGAAGATCGCATCGACTTCGTCGCTGCGGAAGATCTTCAAGGCGATGGAGCTGATCGCCGCCTCACGCATTGGCAAGGCCCGCAGCCGCGTCGCGGCCTCGTTGCCGTACGCCAATGCGATCACCCGTGCCGTTTCTGCCGTGGCCTCGCAGTCCGAGATCGACCATCCGCTGACCACCGAGCCGGAGCAGATCCGCAGGGCCGCCGTGCTCGTGCTGACCTCCGACCGCGGTCTGGCGGGATCGTACTCCGCGTCGGTGCTGAAGCAGGCCCAGTCCCTGACCGAGCTGCTTCATGGAGAGGGCAAGGAAGTCCGCCACTACCTGGTCGGCCGCAAGGCACAGGCCTACTTCGATTTCCGGAACATTCAGTACCAAGAGGTCTGGACCGGCGGAACGGACGCTCCGGAGTTCGCGACCGCCCGCGAGATCGGCGAGGCACTGCTCTCCGACTTCAACACGGCGTACGAGGACGGTGGCGTAGACGAGCTCCATATTGTCTACACCCGCTTCAAGTCCATGGTTGTCCAGGAGCCTGCGGTCATCCGACTGCTGCCGCTGGAAGTCGTGGAAGAAGAGGCCACCGCAGAGACCGATCTGCTGCCGCTGTACGAGTACGAGCCGGAGCCCGAGCAGGTCCTGGACGCACTGCTGCCGCGCTACATCGAATCG
Organism: Arthrobacter sp. Y3223065; assembly: GCF_059090885.1. Lineage (NCBI taxonomy): Bacteria > Bacillati > Actinomycetota > Actinomycetes > Micrococcales > Micrococcaceae > Arthrobacter > Arthrobacter sp. Y3223065. The sequence continues at coordinate 129,187 of NZ_JBNHGC010000001.1, forward strand.
CGCATCTTTGCCGCCCTGCTCCAGGCCGCTGCCAGCGAGCTGGCGGCACGCCAGCGCGCGATGAAGTCGGCCAGCGACAATGCCACGGACCTGATCGAGAAGTACACCCGTCTGCGCAACAACGCGCGCCAGGCAGAGATTACGCAGGAACTCACCGAGATTGTCGGTGGCGCGGACGCCCTGGCGGCGTCCTGATAAGTCCCTGCAGCAACAGCACACATAACCACGCCATCGAAACTGAGAAGTGAGAAAGATGACTGCCCAAACCATCGAGCACGGAACCGGTTCCGTCGCTACGGGCGCTACCGGCCGTATCGCCCGTGTCATCGGCCCGGTTGTCGACGTCGAATTTCCGGCGGACGCAATCCCCGCAATGTACAACGCCCTCACCGCTGAGGTGACCCTCAACGGCGAGACCCGCACCATTACCTTCGAGACCTCGCAGCACCTGGGCGACAACCTGGTCCGCGCGATCTCGCTGCAGGCCACCGACGGCCTGGTCCGCGGCACCACGGTCCAGGACCTTGGCTCCCCGATCACCGTGCCCGTGGGCGACGGCGTCAAGGGCCACATCTTCAACGTCCTGGGCGAGCCGCTGGACGTCGAAGCATCCCAGCTGGAAATCACCGAGCGCTGGCCGATCCACCGCAAGGCACCGAACTTCGCCGAGCTGGAAGGCTCCACCGAGATGCTGGAGACCGGCATCAAGGTGATCGACCTGCTGACCCCGTACATCAAGGGCGGCAAGATCGGCCTCTTCGGCGGCGCCGGCGTGGGCAAGACCGTGCTGATCCAGGAAATGATCACCCGTGTGGCCCGCAACTTCGGCGGTACTTCGGTGTTCGCCGGCGTTGGCGAGCGTACCCGCGAGGGCAACGACCTCTGGGTGGAAATGGAAGAAGCCGGCGTGCTCAAGGACACCGCCCTGGTGTTCGGCCAGATGGACGAGCCGCCGGGAACGCGACTGCGCGTGGCCCTGTCCGCCCTGACCATGGCGGAGTACTTCCGCGATGTGCAGAAGCAGGACGTGCTGCTGTTCATCGACAACATCTTCCGCTTCACGCAGGCCGGTTCCGAGGTTTCCACGCTGCTGGGCCGCATGCCCTCGGCCGTGGGCTACCAGCCGAACCTGGCCGACGAGATGGGCGTGCTGCAGGAACGCATCACCTCCACCAAGGGCCACTCGATCACCTCGATGCAGGCGATCTACGTCCCCGCGGATGACTACACCGACCCGGCTCCGGCGACGACCTTCGCCCACCTGGACGCGACTACGGAACTTTCCCGTGAAATCGCCTCCCGTGGCCTGTACCCGGCTGTGGATCCGCTGACCTCGACCTCGCGCATCCTGGATCCGCAGTACATCGGGCAGGACCACTACAACACCGCGGTCCGCGTGAAGCAGATCCTGCAGAAGAACAAGGAACTGCAGGACATCATTGCCATCCTCGGCATTGACGAACTGGGTGAAGAAGACAAGATCGTCGTCGCCCGCGCCCGCCGCATCCAGCAGTTCCTGTCGCAGAACACCTACACCGCCAAGCAGTTCACCGGCGTCGAGGGTTCCACGGTCTCCATCAAGGACACCGTGGAAGGCTTCAGGGCCATCTGCGACGGCGAGCTCGACCACATCGCCGAGCAGGCCTTCTTCAACGTGGGCGGCCTGGACGACGTGGAGCGCCAGTGGGCCAAGATCCAGGAACAGACCGGGAAGTAAGGCCTGTGGCTAACATTTCTGCTGAACTGGAAGTTGAAATTGTTGCCGCGGACCACTTCGTGTGGTCCGGTCCGGCAACAATGGTCAGGGCGCGGACCAGCGACGGCGAGATCGGGATCCTGCCCGGGCACAGCCCGGTGCTGGCAGTCCTGGCCGCCGGCGAGCTGGCCATCGAGCCGGTCTCCGGTGAGCGCATCAACGTGAATGTCGACGGCGGGTTCTTCTCCGTCGACAGCAACCGGGTTGTCATCGTCGCAGACAATGCGACGATTGGCGACGGGGCTACGGCGGGAATCCGCTAGCCGCCGGTGAACGGTCTCGACGTCACGTTCGCCATACTGGCCGCAGTCTTCCTGCTGCTGGTGTTGGCACTGGTCGCCTTCGGGGTGCGCCGCTACCAGCTGCGGCGCGCCCTGGGCACCTTCGACGCCTCCATCGCCATGCTGCCCGGCAGCTGGCAGATGGGGGTTTGTCGTTATACGGACACGCATCTGGAATGGCTGCGCCTGCTGTCGTTGAGTCCCAAGCCGCGCTACCGGTTCCGGCGCAGTTCGCTGGAACTGCAGGGCTGGCGGCAACCGACCGAAACCGAGCGGGCCAAGATCCAGCCCGGCGCGATCGTCGTAATGCTCACGCACGAAAAACAGGATCTGTCGATGGCAATGACCTTCGACGTCTACGCAGGTCTCTCGTCCTGGCTGGAAGCCGGACCGGTGATCGGCATCGGCACCTGGCGTTGAGACCAATGTGCGGCGCGGCTCTCTGGGGGGCCGCGCCGTCCGCCTTTTAACCAGCACAGTCGTGCCGCAACCCTAGGATGGTTTTCATGGAGAACGTGATTGTGGTGCACGGGTCCAGCTCGCTCAACGGGCGGGTGGAGGTTCCCGGCGCCAAGAACAGCGTCTTGAAGCTGATGGCCGCGGTGCTGCTGGCTGAGGGCCGTTCCACGATCACGAATGTGCCCGACATCCAGGACGTCTGGATCATGTCGGAACTGCTGCGCCGGCTCGGCTGCGCGGTGGATTACGACGTCGACGCCGCCAGTGTCCATATCGACGTCCCTGCCGCACCGGCCCACCAGGCCGACTACGACCTGGTCCGCGCCATGCGGGCATCCATTTCCGTGCTCGGCCCGCTCGTGGCACGCTGCCGGCAGGCGGAAGTGGCGCTGCCCGGGGGAGATGCCATCGGCAGCCGCGGCCTGGATATGCACCGGGCAGGGCTGGAACAGATGGGCGCCCGCATTAGCATCGACCACGGCTACTTGGTGGCCAAGGCGCCGCAAGGGCTGCACGGCACCCACCACCGCCTGCCGTATCCGTCGGTCGGCGCCACCGAAAACCTGATGATGGCCGCGACCCTGGCCCGGGGAGTGACGGTGATCGACAACGCGGCGCGGGAACCGGAGATCACCGATATTGCCGACCTGCTGGTCTCGATGGGCGCCCGGATCGAAGGAATCGGCTCGCCCACGCTGGTCATCACCGGTGTGGAGAGCCTGCACCCCGTGCGCCACAGCACCGTGCCGGACCGGATCGTCGCCGGGACCTGGGCCTTCGCCGCTGCCATCACCGGTGGAACAGTGGACGTGGCCAGGTCCAATCCCGGCCATCTGGCCGTGGTTCTGGACAAGCTGGCACAGGCTGGGTGCCGGATCACCAGCAGGGATGACGGCTTCACGGTGGAAGGACCGCAGCGGCCGCGGCCGATCAACGTCTCCACGCTGCCGTACCCCGGGTTTCCCACGGACCTGCAGCCGTTCGTCGTCGCGCTGAATGCGGTCGCGGACGGACACGGGATGGTGACGGAAAACGTGTTTGAGGCGCGCTGGGGTTTCACCTCCGAATTGGCCCGGCTGGGAGCGGTGGTGCGGCTGGACGGGCACCACGCGCTGATCAAGGGGGTACCGCAGCTCTCCGGCGCCCCCGTGGAGGCCAACGACATCCGCGCCGGTGCCGCGCTGGTCATCGCCGGGCTGGTGGCCGACGGCACCACCGAGGTCCACGGCGTGGAGCACATCGACCGGGGATATGAGCGGTTCGACGAGCGCCTGCGCGCCCTGGGCGGAGACGTGGTCCGGCTGGGACCGCCGAAGCTGCCCGCCTGACGCCGGAATGAGCAGAACCCCTCCGAAAGCATCGGAGGGGTCCTGCGTGCGGTGCGGTGGCGTGGACGGCCCCGCACCGCTAAGCGCAAGCGGCTAGATGATGGTGACGCCGGTGGCCTGCGGGCCCTTGGCTCCCTGGCCAATCTCGAAGCTCACGCGCTGGTTTTCGTCGAGGGTCTTGAATCCGCCCGACTGGATTTCAGAGTAGTGAACGAAGACGTCGCCGTCGGCCTCATCCGGTGTGATGAAGCCGAAGCCCTTTTCCGCGTTAAACCACTTAACGGTCCCCTGTGCCATTTAAATCTCCTCATCGTGGAACAAAAACAAGCCGGCACACCTCGTACCAACCCGGTTACTCCGTGGAAGATCCAAACGACACGGCCTGCGGGCCGGACGCCGTGGAGCTTCACACTCGCAACACGTCTTGCGAGCATGAAAACCACACCTACACAAAGACTGAGTTAAGCATCACATAAGCCCCATGGGCGGTCAACGGTACAAAGGATAATTCAATCTTTTATTAAGGAAGAGTTCGATCCGCGGTTAAGTGCCGGTTCCTAGGCTCCGAGCCGGCGCCGGCCGCAGGAAGCGCACGTTGTTTTACGAGTCCCGGGAATCAGAACAGGCGGGATTCGGCGTCGTCCACGCCGCGCATCTCGTCGTAGTCCAGGGTCAGGCAGTCGATGCCCCGGTCGGTGGCGAGCACCCGCGCCTGCGGCTTGATCTGCTGGGCCGCGAAAATCCCCTTGACCGGCGCCAGCAGGGGATCGCGGTTGAGCAGCTCCAGATAGCGGGTCAGCTGTTCCACGCCGTCGATGTCCCCGCGCCGCTTGAGCTCGACGGCCACGGTGCCCCCCTCGGCGTTGCGGGCCAGGATGTCCACGGGGCCGATCGCCGTCATGTATTCCCGCCGCACCAGCGTGTGGCCGGGGCCGAGGCGGTGGATCTGTTCGGCCAGCAGGCGCTGCAGGTCGGCCTCCACGCCGTCCTTGACCAGCCCCGGGTCGACGCCCAGATCGTGGCTGTATTCGTGCAGGTGCTCGTGGATGCTGATCACCAGGCGGTCGTCGCTCTTGGCGTGCTGGACGTGCCAGACTTCCTGGACGCCCGAGTCGGCGTCGTCGGCCTCCGGCTCCGCCACCCGGAGATTGGCCGGCGGGCTCATCCAGTTGAGCGGCTTGTAGGAACCGCCGTCGGAATGGATCAGGACGGAGCCGTCCGCCTTCACCATCAGCAGGCGGGTGGCCAGCGGCAGGTGGGCGCGGAGGCGGCCGATGTAATCAACGGAGCAACGGGCAATGACAAGACGCACAGTAGGCCACTTTACCGGTGCCCGGCGCGTGGTCGGTCCGGGCACAGGTTTGGGCCGGCCGCTACCTGTGGACCGGCTCGGCACAAGTGGATCGTCCCGGCACAAGCGTGGTCCGGCGTGGTTCGGTCCGGGCCGCGCCGGTGGGGCAGAATGGTGGCATGCCCCGTTCCAACCGCCCGCGCCGCCGCTCAGGCACGGGCAGCAGCAAGTGGACGCGGGCCAACGAGCTGGACCTGGACCGCGCCCGCGCCGGCATACCGGAGCGTCAGAATGCGCCCGACGGCGAATGGAACGTGCGGCGGATCACCCCGCCGAACGCCGCCAAGGAGTACACCTGCCCGGGCTGCAACCGGACGATCGGCCCGGGCATCGAGCACTTGGTCGCCTGGCAGGCCGACTCGTTGTTCGGTGGCGAGACGGCGCTGGGCGAGCGGCGGCACTGGCATCCGCGCTGCTGGCAGACCCGCAGTTTCCGCTACCGCTGACCGGAACCGTCAGTTCCGGTCCTGCCGGACGATGAAGACGTCCTTCAGCAGCAGCATCACCGATGCCGCGGCCGGAATCGCCATCAGCGCGCCCAGCACACCCATCAGCGAACCGCCGGCAATCACGGCAATCACCGCCACGGCCCCGGGTACGGCCACCGCGCGCTGCATGATGCGCGGCGACACGAAGTACGCCTCGATCTGCAGGTAGGCAAAGTAGATGATGGCGAACAGCACCGCCGGCTGCCAGCCCGCGGTCAGGGCAACCAGCGAGACGAACACGCCGGCAATCACGGCGCCGATCAGCGGGATGAAGGCAAGCAGGCCGACGACGAAGGTCAGCAGGGCGGTGAACGGCACCTGCGCAATGGTCATGGCGATGAATGCCACCGCCGCGTTGATCAGTGCCACGCAGGCCTGGCCGATCACGTAGCTGCCCACGCTGCCGGTGATCTCTTCGGACAGGCGCTGCACCTGCCGCCGCTTGGAGCGCGGGGCCAGCCGGTAGGCCCATACCTTCAGCGCCGGAAGCGACGCCAGGAAGTACAGCGTGAGCACCAGCACGATCAGCGCCCCGAACGCGCCCTGGAGGACGGCGCTGCCGACGCCGAGGACGCCGCCGAAGATGCCGGTGACGTTCTCGGAACTGGCAAAGAACCTCTCCAGCTCGACGTCGATGCGCTCCCGGACCTGGAACTGCTCATCAATGGTCTGGAAAATGGCCGAGTTCAGGACGTCCTCGACATAGCGGGGAGCGTTGGCCACGATCTGCGTGGTCTGGTTGACGATGGTCGGGATCAGCGTGGAGATGAACGCCGCGATCAACCCGGCCAGGATCAGCACCACAATGATGACGCCGGCCGGACGCGGCAGCCCCTTGCTTTCCAGCCAGCGGACGATCGGGTCGAGCCCCAGGGCAATGAAGAGCGCCGCCGCGATCCACGCCAGCAGCTCACCGACGTTGGTCAGCACGAAGTAGAGCAGCAGCGCGAAACCGACGCCGACCGTTGCCATGAATCCGAAGTGGATCGGGTGCCGGGCGGGGGAGAAGTCGGTGCTGACGCGCCCGTCGCGGGCGGCGGCGGGCGAGTCGTCCTCGGGCGGCATCTGGAAGCGGACGCGCGGCCGGGCCCGGGGCATTGACGACCCGATGCGCCCGAGGGCACCCAGGACCGCGTGCCGGCGCGCCGCCATGACCGGCGCCGAAGCCGGTAACGCCGCTGTCGACGCGGCAGGATCCGGCACCGGCGCATGGACGTCGGCCGGCAGGCCCTCGGCTGGCGATCCGTTGCCGCCAGCGGGCGTGGGAGCATCCCGGTGTTCGCTCACGCAGCATCCTCTCTTCCGCCTGCAGCCGCTGAAGCAACGGGCGGGCGCACTCGTCGCGCGCTAAGCAACAACGGCGCAGGATAGGGGGCAATTCTGAGCGAAAGACTACCAGTCCGGTAGGGTGTGGCAGCGGGTGCCGACGGCAAAAGGGCAAAAGGTTGCCCGCGGCGGACTAAGTGTCCGGCCGCGCACGGGCGGCGGAGAGGGTTCGTTACCATAGGGTTATAAAGCATGACCGATGGCGGGCACCCTGCCGGCACCTCAAGGCTTGGGCGTCCCTGCGGCCCTTCCTTCCTGCAGCGATCGACGATTGGTATTTTTGTGCGTTTTAAGATTTCAGTGGCCCTGATGGTGATCGGCCTGCTGGCCATCGCGCTGGGCATCGCCCAGCGGACCGTCTGGGCACCGCCCGAACGCGCCTCGGCCACCTACACGGCAGCCGATGCAACCGCCCCCGTGACCGTCATTGAGCCCGAAGTCTTCGGGGTCCACGAAGAAGAAGTGGACGTTTCAGTGGAGGCCGACGGCGAGTTCCTGCTGGCCATCGGCCGCGCGGGCGACGTCGAGGCCTGGGTCGGAGAGGCAGCGCACACCTCCCTGACCGGCATCGAGGACGGGCAGCTGCAGGGGACCGTGACCGAGGGCGAGGCCAAAGTGCCGAACCCGGCGGGATCCGACCTCTGGGTGAGCCAGCAGCAGGCCGAGGGCAGCCTTGAGCACCGGTGGGTGGCCCCGGCCGACGGCGAGTGGTCCATCCTGCTGGCAGCGGACGGCACCGAGCCGGCGCCGACCACCGTGACCGTCACCTGGCCGAACGACACCTCCGTGCCGTGGTCGCTGGCCCTGATGATCATCGGCGCCCTGCTGCTGGTGCTCGGGGTGGCGATGGCCGTGGTGTCCCGCCGTCCGAACCGGCCCGTCCCCGGCGACGACTCCGACCCCCGGGGCGGAAGCGGCCGCCCGAACGCAGGCGGCCCGGAAACGGCGGCGCTGGCACAGCCGGGCCGCGGTGCCCCGGCCGATCGTTCCAGCCAGGCCGTGCCGCCAGGCGCCGGCCTGCAAAAGCCCGAAGAGGGCGACCGGTCGGCGGGCCGCCGTTCCCTGATGGTCCGCCCGAAGCTTAGCCTGCGCGCCGCAGCCGCGGCGGGTGCAGCCGTGGTCCTGGCGTCCGGCGCCGTGCTTCCCGCCCAGGCCGCGTCTCCGGCGGCCCCCTCCCAGGACGCCGGAGACGCCGCCGGCCACCCGGTGCTGCTGGAAGGCCAATTGACCCGGATCATGGATTCGGTGGCAGCGGCAGTCTCGGATGCCGACTCGGCGCAGGATTCCGGCAAGCTGAAGCCGCGGGTCGCCGGGGCCGCCCTGACCGTCCGCGAGGCCAACTACAAGGTGCGGGCTGAAAACGGCGAGGCGGCGGCTCCCGTTCCGGTGGCCGCCGGGCCGATCCTGACCTCGATGGTCAGCACGAGTGCCGACTGGCCGCGGACGGTCGTGACGGTCACGGAGGGCGAGGACAATCCGGTGCCGCAGGTGATCGTGCTGGTGCAGCAGGATCCGCGCTCGAACTATCGGATGGTGGGCGCGCTCCAGATGCTGCCGGGCACCACCTTCCCCCAGGTCTCCACCGAGAGCGGCGGGACACCGGCCGTGGCGCCGGACGCCGAGGAAGGCCTGCTGCACTCGCCGCAGGCGGCCGTGAAGATGGTCGCGGAGAATCTCGACGACGGCAAGCACAAGGACGCGATCGGAAAGAACACCTTCTCCGAGCAGATCCAGGCGTTCCAAAAAGACCAGGTCAAGTCCAACGAAAACGCCGACATCTCCTTCAGCCGCAGCGTCGACGACGGCTCGTTGCGGGCGCTGCGCACCGCCGACGGCGGCGCCGTGGTGTTCGGCCACATGGAGTCGGTGATGAGCAGCCTGCCGGCCGAAGCCGGTGCCACCGTGGAACTCTCGCCCGAGTTCGCGGCGCTGGCCGGGGAGGACTCCACCACGGAAGGCGTGGACGTGACCTACGGCGAGTCCGTCTTCCTGTACGTGCCGCCGGCAGGCTCCGACGACCGGCTCACGTTGGTGGGCGTTGCCCAGGGCCTGGTGGACGCCGAGCTGAAGTAGGTCCGGGTCCGACCGGGCCGCGCTCCCGGCCCGGTCGGGAAATTCCGGACGCCGACCAAGACGTATTAGTGTGATGTCATGACCACTCCAACTCCAGGACAGGGCCCCGCGCCGTCTTCCGTCAGCCTCCGCGGCGCCGTCGACCTGTCCGCGCTGAAAAAGCCGCAGCCGCCGGCAGGAGGCATGCCGGCCCCGGCCGCCGGGGCGCCAGCAGCGGGCGAAGGCGAAGCACCGGGCTACATCGTCGAGGTCAACGAGCAGAGCTTCCAGGCGCTCGTCCAGTTGTCCGCCCAGGTCCCCGTGATCGTGGAACTGACCGCGTCGTGGAGCGATATGGCGCAGCAGCTGGCCTCCGCCATGGCGGAGGTGGCGAACGAGTTCGCCGGCCGCTTTGTGCTGGCCCGGGTTGACGTCGACGCCAGTCCCGGCATCGCACAGGCCTTCCAGCTGCAGAGCGTGCCCGCCGCCGTCGCGCTCCTGAAGGGGCAGCCGATCCCGCTGTTCCAGGGTGCGGCCACGGCCGACGAGCTGCGGCAGTTCGTCAATGAGCTGCTCAAGGTGGCCCAGGCCAACGGCGTGACCGGCACGGCCCCCGGTGCCGGGGAAGCTCCGGCCGAGGAGGAGAAGCCGCTGCCGCCGCTGCACCAGGAAGCCTTCGATGCCATCGAGGCCGGCGACTTTGATCGCGCCGCCGCGGCGTACCAGAAGGCCCTGGCCGAACAGCCGGCAGACGACGAGGCCCGCACCGGCCTGTACCAGGTCCAGTTGCTGCAGCGGCTGCAGGGGGCCGATGCGGCCGCGCTGCGCGCCGCTGCCGCCGACCGGCCCGACGACCTGCAGGCCCAGCTGGCCGTCGCCGACCTGGACGTTTCGGGCGGCCATGTGGAGGACGCCTTCGCCCGCCTGGTGGGGTTCATCAGCCGCCATGCCGGGGATGAACGGGAGGCCGCCCGGGCACGCCTCGTGGAGCTCTTCGACGTGGTGGGAGCCACCGACCCGCGGGTTTCCAAGGCACGCCAGGCCTTGGCCAGGGCGCTCTTCTAAATGGCGGAGGCTGTGGCCGGCGGCCTCTTCGAGCCGCTGAGGCTGCGCGGGTTGCAGCTCAGGCACCGTGGGTGGGTGGCGCCGATGTGCCAGTACTCGGTGCGGCGCGAGGATGCACCCGGAACGCCGAACGACTGGCACCCGATGCATCTGGGCCAGTTCGCTGCCGGCGGGGCCGCGCTGATCCTCACCGAGGCGACCGCGGTAAACGCCGCCGGCCGGATCAGTCCCGAGGACACCGGCATCTGGACCGACGAGCAGGCCCAGGCGTGGGGCAGGATCACGGAGTTCGTGCACCGCTACGGCTCGGCGGACACCAAGATCGGGATCCAGCTGGCCCATGCCGGGCGCAAGGCGTCGACCTACGCGCCCTTCGCCCCGGAATCCGGATCCGTGCCGCCTGCCGCAGGCGGGTGGCGGACCGTGGGCCCCACGGCTGAGGCCTTTGGACGCTATGCGGCGCCGGACGCCCTGGACGAGGCCGGCATCCGGCAGGTCATCGCGGACTTCCGCGACGCGGCGGTCCGTGCCGTCTGGGCCGGCTTCGACACCATCGAGATCCACGCCGCCCACGGCTACCTGCTGCACCAGTTCCTCTCGCCGCTGGTGAATACCCGGACCGACGGCTGGGGCGGTACGGCGGCCAAGCGTGCCCGGCTGCTGCTGGAGGTGGTGGAGGCTGTCCGCGGCGTCATCCCGGACGCCATGCCCCTGCTGCTCCGCGTCTCCGCCTCCGACTGGTCGGACGGAGGGCTGGAGCCGGAGGCAGTGGCCGACGTGGTGGAACAGGCGGCAGCCCGCGGAGTGGACCTGGTCGATGTCTCCAGCGGCGGCGCGGTGCACGGGGCGAAAATCCCGCTGCAGCCGGGGTACCAGGTGCCCTTCGCGGCCGCCATCCGGCGCCAGGCCGGCATCCCGACCGGCGCCGTCGGACTCATCACCACGGCCGCACAGGCCGACTCCATCATCACGGAGGGCTCGGCGGACGCGGTACTGCTCGCCCGGGCGGCGCTGCGGGACCCGCACTGGTGGCAGCGCGCCGCCGCCGAACTGGGCCACGACCTGGACTGGGCGCCGCAGTACGAGCGTGCCGCCGTGACGGAGAAATATTAGTCCTTGCGGATGACGTCCCGGTGAACTCCCGGTTGTTAGCGTGGACACATGACTTCGCACCCATCACAACCTCCGGTCCAGCAGCCGGACGAGCAGAACAACGGCGCGGTACCGGTACCGGCCGGCGGCGCCCCGCACGGGGCGCCGCCCCATGGCGCCCCGGACCCGGCTGCCGCACCCGCCCAGGCGCCGGCTGCCGCACCTGTCCAGGCGCCGGCTGCCGCACCCGCCCAGGCTCCCGTTCCCGCCCTGGCGGTGCGCGGCCTGGCCAAGCGGTTCGGCGACAAGATCGCCGTCAACGGCGTCAACCTGGACGTGCCCGCCGGGTCCTTTTACGGTTTGGTGGGGCCGAACGGGGCCGGCAAGACCACCTCGCTCTCGATGGCCACCGGGCTGCTGCGGCCGGACTATGGCCAGGTGTGGGTGCACGGCGTGGACGTCTGGGCCGAGCCGCTGAAGGCCAAGCGGCTGATGGGCGTGCTGCCCGACGGCGTCCGGCTGTTCGACCGGCTGACCGGCGAGCAGCTGGTCACCTATGCCGGGCTGTTGCGGGGCATGGACCGGGAGACCGTGGCCGCGCGCGTACCGGACCTGCTGCGGGCCATGGACCTGGCCGACGACGCTGGCACCCTGGTGGTGGACTATTCCGCCGGCATGACCAAGAAGGTCGCCCTGGCCACCGCCCTGATCCACGCGCCGAAGCTGCTGGTGCTGGACGAACCGTTCGAGGCAGTAGACCCGGTCTCCGCGGCGAACATCCGCGACATCCTGCACGACTACGTGGGCTCCGGGGGCACGGTGATCGTCTCCAGCCACGTCATGGACCTGGTCCAGCGCATGTGCGACCACGTGGCAGTGATCGCCGGCGGCAACGTGCTGGCCGCCGGCACCGTGGACGAAGTCCGCGCCGGTGCGAGCCTCGAAGAGCGCTTCGTGCAGCTGGTCGGCGGCCGGACCCAGGCGGAGGGGCTCGAGTGGTTGCGCACCTCGTAAGGCTGAAGCTGGCGCTGCTGCGCAACGGCTTCAAACGCAGCCCGTGGCAACTGGTCGGCGTGATCCTTGGCGGGCTGTATGCGGTGGGCATGCTGAGCCTGCTGATTTCCGGGCTGTTCTTCCTCAGCCACAGGGAGCCGGACATGGCGCGCATGGTGGTGGTGCTGGGCGGCTCCGCGGCCTTCCTGGGCTGGGCGCTGATCCCGATGATGGCCACCGGCGTGGACATGACGCTGGACCCGGCCCGGTTCGTGACCTATGCCGTGCCGATGCGCCAGCTGCTGCTGGGGCTCGCCATCGGCGGCCTGGTCGGCATCCCGGGCGTGGTGACGCTGGTCGCCGCGCTCGGGCACGCGGCCGCGTGGTGGCAGCACCCGGCCGCGCTCGTCGCCGCCGTCCTGTGCGCCCTGGTCGCAACGCTGACCTGCGTGGTGCTCTCCCGCGTGACGACGTCGGCGTCCACGACGCTGGCCAGCTCGCGCCGGTTCAAGGACCTCAGCGGTGTCATCGGCATCATCCCGCTGGTGCTGCTGGGACCGATCATGGTCGGCATCGTCGAGGGGTTCCGCAGCTCGCAGGACTTCCTGCCGGCGCTGACGGAGGGCCTGGCCTGGTCGCCGCTGGGCGCGGTCTGGGCCGTGCCCGGCGACCTGGCCCTGGGCAACTGGGGCGCGGCCGGGGCCCGGCTGCTCATCGCGGTAGCCTTCCTGGCCGTGCTGGCCTGGCTCTGGAAGCTCAGCCTGGCCCGTGCGCTGGTCACGCCGCCGTACAACGCCGTGTCCCGGAAAGCGGGCGGCCGGCTGGGCTGGTTCTCCCGGATGCCCGGCACCCCGGCAGGAGCCGTGGCGGCGCGCGCGCTCATCTACTGGTTCAAGGATCCCCGGTACGGGGCGTCGTTGGTGTCCATTCCGCTGATTCCGGTGGCGGTCTTCTTCGGCCTCGCGCAAACCGGCGACTTCACCTTCATGCTGTGGCTGGGCCCGATGATTGCCTTCCTGCTGTCCTTCGGCATCGCCGCGGACATCGCCTACGACAACACGGCGTTCGCGCTGCACGTCACCACCGGCGTGAGCGGGCGGGCGGACCGGATCGGCCGCGCCGCGGCCTGCGCGGTGATCGCGCTGCCGGCCACCGCGGTGCTGACCGTGCTGCCGTTCGTTTTCATCGGCGGGTGGCACCTGTTGCCGCCCGTATCCGGCGTCGCCCTCGGCGTGCTGCTGACCGGCCTGGGCCTGTCCAGCCTGGTCTCGGCCCGCTACACCTACAACGTGCCGCTGCCGGGCGAGAGCCCGTTCAAGACCCCGCCCGGGTCCACCGCCCGGATGATGGTGGTCCAGCTCGGCGGCCTCGGCGTGCTGGTGTTGCTCTCGCTGCCGGAGCTGGTGCTGGCGTTGATCGGTGTCTTCACCGGCGACGCGCTGTGGGGCTGGCTGGCGCTGGCTGTCGGCCTCGTGCTCGGCGCGGTCCTGCTGGTGGTCGGTATCGAGCTGGGCGGCCGCTGGTATGACCGCCGGACGCCGGAACTCCTCCAGGCGGTGGCCAAGAACAAATAGCACACAAACGCGGCCGCGGCGGCGGGCGACGACGACGGGGGAGCCGGGCTCCGCCGTCGTCGTTCCTGTTTCAGGGGTTAAGATGGGTGGCATGAGTCTTCCTCCGGATCCTTTCGAAAACGACCCCCGCGCGCCGCAGACCCCGGGCGGGTCCACCGCGACGATCGAGCGTGAAGAACTCCGCGAAGAGCTTGAGCCCGGTGACCGCGAACGCTTTGCGCACTACGTCCGCAAGGAGAAGATCATGGAGTCGGCGCTGTCCGGCGAACCGGTGATCGCCCTGTGCGGCAAGGTGTGGGTGCCCGGCCGCGACCCGAACAAGTTCCCGGTATGCCCGGACTGCAAGGCCATCTACGAGGGCCTGCGCCCCGGCGGCGACGATTCCGGTAAGAAGAAGTAGCAACCGTTCCCCCTCCACACGCGCGGGCGCGTCCGGTGCCCGCCGCGCTGACCCCTGCCTGCAAAGAAAGCTAGCCCTGGTTCCTTGATGCCCGAATCCACTGCCGTCCGCGCGCCCGGCGCCATGTCGGCTGCCTACCGGCCGCTGACCATCGGCCTGCTGACGGTGATCACGCTGGCGGCGTTCGAGGCGGTGGCGGTGGCGACGGCGATGCCGGTGGTGGCGGCCGACCTGGAGGGCAAGTCCGCCTACGGGCTGGCGTTCTCCATGTTCCTGACCGCTTCCCTGCTGGCCAGCGTGGTGGCCGGGGTCTGGTGCGACGCCAAGGGCCCGCGACCGGCGCTCGCCGCAGGGCTGGTGCTGATGGTCGCCGGCCTGGTCCTGTCCGGGGTGGCCGGGGAATTCTGGATCTTTACCGCGGGCCGGGCCGTGGCCGGGCTGGGCGGCGGCTTCGCGATCGTGGCCGTCTACGTGATCATCGGGCAGGTCTATCCGCAGCGGCTGCAGCCGGTGGTCTTCGGCTGGCTGGCCGCGGCCTGGGTGGTGCCGTCGCTGGTGGGGCCGCTGGCCGCCGGCGTCGTCGCCCAGTACCTTTCCTGGCGCCTGGTGTTCTACGGCGTGGCGCCGATCTTCCTGCTGGCCGTGCTGGTCATCTGGCCGCAGACCGGGAGCGTGGGAGCCCCGGAGAACCCGACCACGGACAAACGCGGCGGGCGGCTGCAGGCCGTGCGCGGCCTGCTGCTGGCCGGCGGCGTGTTCCTGGCCCAGTGGGCCTTGTTCGAAGCGGTTGCCGGCGGGCCCGCCGGGAAGCTGGTGCTGTTGTACGTGCTGGCGGCCGGCGGTGTGGTGCTGGCGCTGGTGGCCCTGCCCAGGCTGATGCCGCCGGGCACCCTGCGGCTGCGCCGCGGGCTGCCCAGCGTGATCGCCACCCGCGGACTGATCAACCTGGCATTTTTCGGCGCCGAGGCGTTCATCCCGCTGATGCTGGTGGCGGCGCACGGCGTCTCGCCGGCAACCGCGGGCCTGGCCCTGACGGCCGGCGCGGTCGGCTGGAGCATCGGCTCTTGGCTGCAGGCACGCGTTCAGACGGCGCGGCACCGGCTGCTGGTGATCGGATCCGGCATCCTGACCGCCTGCATGGGGCTGATGGCGCTGGTGTCCGCACCGTCGGTGCCGCTCGGGGCGCTCATCGTGGTCTGGGCGCTGGCCGGGTTCTCAATGGGAATGGCGTTGTCCACCACATCGGTGATGGTGCTGAAGCTGTCCGCACCGCAGGAGCGCGGACGGAACTCCGCGTCGCTGCAGCTGGCCGACCAGCTGGGCGGCGTGGTGGGTACCGCCGGGGCGGGCGCATTGTTCGCGTTGCTGCGGGACCCGGACAACCCGGGCTCGGTCGGCGTCTACGTGGTGATCTGGCTGGTGCTGGCCGCGGTGGCGGCGGGCGGGATCGCCACCGGCTGGCGCAGCGCGGAACGGATCGAAAACGGGCAGGAACAACGGGAGGAGGCCAGCAAATGAGCAACGACACACTATTCGGCGCCGGACCGGTGCTGCCGCCGGCTTACCCGGAACGGGCCGCCTGGGGCACAGCCCCCAAACTGCGCCAATGGCAGGCCGAGGCCCTGCAGAAGTACTTCGAGATGGCCCCGCGGGACTTCCTGGCCGTGGCTACCCCCGGCGCGGGCAAGACCACCTTCGCGCTGCGCGTGGCCACCGAACTGGTGGACCGGGGGATCGTCAACCGGATCACCGTCGTCGCCCCGACCGACCACCTCAAGCGCCAGTGGGCGGACGCCGCGGCGCGCGTGGGGCTGGCCATCGATCCGAACTTCAAGAATTCGGACGGTTCGCACGGCCGCGATTTCATCGGCGTCGCCGTCACCTACGCGCAGGTGGCCATGAAGCCGCTGTTGCACCGGGCCAAGACCGAGGCCGCCAAGACGCTGGTGATCCTCGACGAGATCCACCACGGCGGCGACGCCCTCAGCTGGGGCGACGGCATCCGCGAGGCCTTCGAACCCGCGGCCCGGCGCCTGGCGCTGACCGGCACCCCGTTCCGCTCGGACACGGCGGCGATCCCGTTCGTGGAGTACGCCGAAGACAGGGACGGCATCCGCCGCTCGCGGGCCGACTACACCTACGGCTATGGCAGCGCCCTGCGCGACCACGTGGTGCGCCCGGTCATGTTCATGGCGTACTCCGGGCAGATGCGCTGGCGCACCAGCTCGGGGGACGAGTACGCGGCGTCGCTCGGCGAGGCCGCCGTCACCAAGGACATCACGGCGCAGGCCTGGCGCACGGCGCTGAACCCGCAGGGGCAATGGATCCCTTCGGTGCTGGCCGCGGCCGACAAGCGGCTGACCGAGGTCCGCCGGGCGGTGCCCGACGCGGGCGGGCTGGTGATCGCCACCGACCACGAGGACGCGCGGGCCTACGCCGGCCAGCTGAAGAGGATCACCGGGGAATCGGCCACCGTCATCCTTTCGGACGACGCCGGCGCCTCCGAAAAGATCGAGGCCTTTTCCGCCGGCGACAGCCGCTGGATGGTCGCCGTCCGCATGGTCTCCGAAGGCGTGGACGTGCCCCGGCTGTCGGTCGGCGTGTATGCCACCTCGACGGCCACCCCGCTGTTCTTCGCGCAGGCGGTGGGCCGTTTCGTGCGCGCCCGGAAGCGCGGCGAGACGGCGTCGGTGTTCCTCCCGTCGGTGCCGAACCTGATGGAACTGGCGAACCAGATGGAGCTGGAACGCGACCACGCCCTGGACCGGCCGGACAAGGACAACGACGAGGGCTTCATTCCCGAAGAGGCCCTGATGGAGCAGGCCAACCGGGAAGAGAAGGCCTCGGACGAGCTGACCAAGCAGAAGTTCGAAGCGCTGGACTCCCAGGCGTCCTTCGACCGGGTGCTGTTCGACGGCGCCGAGTTCGGTACCGGGGGAGAGCTCGGCAGCGAAGAGGAACTGGACTTCCTGGGCATCCCGGGGCTGCTGGACGCGGAGCAGGTGGGCATGCTGCTGCGCCAGCGCCAGCAGGAACAGCAGTCGCGCAAGCGCAAGCGTTCCGGCGGAGCCGCGGATCCCGAGCCGGCCCCGGCCGTGGTGGACCACCGGCAGCTGACCGAACTGCGCAACCAGCTGGCCAAGAACGTTTCCGCCTGGTCGGCGCGCTCCGGCATGCCGCACGGCGTCGTCCACTCCGAACTGCGCCGGGTCTGCGGCGGCCCGCCGGTGGCCCAGGCCAACGAGGAGCAGCTGAACAAGCGCCTGAAGAAGCTCCAGGACTGGTTCATCGGCCGAAAGTAGCCGTCTGCGGGCAGGCCTGGCTGCCGGTCGTGGTCGACGCGGGTTTCGGTCGGGGGCCCGCATGGCCGTGGGGCAGCCCGACGCCAGTGACGGCGCAGCGTCCCGCCCGGCCTGGAGCCGAGGTCGGGGGATGGCTGCGAAGTCAGGGCGTATAAACGGTGATCTCGCAGCCCGACCCTGACCTCGCGATGAGGTCAGGGGGGTGCGGACGGTGACCTCGCAGGGGGACTCCCGGCAGAATCCCGCGCGATCCGGCTACTCGATGACGTCGATGCCGTAGTCGCTGAACTCGGCCAGGGTCTTCTCGACGCGTCCGGCGTTGATTCCCGCCGACAGCGCCAGGTTCACGGCGGTGGCGTACCCGGCCTGGACGGCATCGAGGGCGGTCTGGCGGACGCAATAGTCGGTTGCCAGCCCGGCCACCACCACCTCGTCCACCCCGTGCTCCTGCAGCCAGTCGTCCAGGCTGGGCATCTCGGTGACTTCTTCCTCCTCGTCGCCCTCGCGTTCACCGGTGGCCACCTCGTCCGCCGGTGCCAGCAGGCCGTCGAAGCCGGAGTAGCCGGCATCGTACTGGCCCTTGCGGAAGTAGGCGTCGATCCGGTCTGTGTCCAGGTCGGGATGCAGGTCCGCCCCGCGCGTCCCGGCGACACAGTGCCGCGGCCAGCTGTCCACGAAGTCCGGCGCGTCGGAGAAATGGCCGCCCGGATCCACGTGCCAGTCCTGCGTCGCGACCACGACGTCGTATTCATCCGGCCGGGTCTCCAAGTGCTCGCTGATGTCGGCGGCGGTTTTCGCTCCGCCGTCGACGGCCAGGGCACCTCCCTCGCAGAAGTCGTTCTGGACGTCGACGATGATCAGTGCGCGTGTCATGACTGCTCCTCGAATTCGGTGGGAATAGCGGCCTCGCCGCGCTGCAGCCGGTTCACGGCGCCGGGCAGCTCGGCCATGGAAGCGGTGTGGCGTTCAGCGGCGCGGCGGACGCCTTCGGCGCCGGTCCAGCCGTCCGCCAGCTTGCCGTTGGTGACGAACTGCTGGAGCAGCGGCCGGTCGTTGCCGTCGTCGAGGGGCCGGTGGCCAATGCCGACCACCTCGGCCGTCGCGGCCCCGTGCTCGTCCAGCCGGCGCAGCGCGTATTTGCGTCCGCCCACGGAAATCTTGTTCTTCGACGCCTTCGCCACCGACACCTGCTCGCCGTTGCTGCCCTCGCGGCTGACCAGTTTGTAGACCATGCTGGCGGTGGGCGCGCCGGAACCGGTGACCAGCGCGGTGCCGACGCCGTAGGAGTCCACCGGAGCCGAGGCGAGGGCGGCGATCGCGTATTCGTCCAGGTCCGAGGTGACGGTGATGCGGGTGTGGTGGTTGCCCAGGTCGTCCAGCAACTGGCGCACCCACTGGGCCTGGGCGATCAGGTCGCCGGAATCCAGCCGCACGCCACCCAGCTCCGGCCCCGCCAGGTCCACGGCAGTACGGACGGCGGTTTCGACGTCGTACGTGTCAGCCAGCAGGGTGGTACCGACACCCAGCGACGCCAGCTGCGCCTCGAAGGCCTGCTGCTCGGTGTCATGCAGCAAGGTGAAGGAATGGGCGGCGGTTCCCACCGTCTTGACGCCGTACCGGTAGCCGGCTTCAAGGTTGGAGGTGCTGGAGAAGCCGCCGATCACCGCGGCCCGGGCCGCCGCCACGGCCGACTCCTCGTGCGTGCGCCGGGACCCCATCTCGATGCAGGGCCGGCTGCCGGCCGCGCCGGTCATCCGCGAAGCCGCCGAGGCGATGGCGCTGTCGTGGTTCAGCACGGACAAGACGAAGGTCTCCAGGACGCACGCTTCGGCAAAGCTCGACTCCACCACCAGGATCGGCGAATACGGGAAGTAGGCCTCGCCCTCGGCATAGCCGTAGATGTCGCCGGAGAAACGGAAATCGGCCAGCCAGTCGATGGTGCGCGCGTCCACCACGTTCGTGCGGGCCAGGAAATCCAGCTGGTCCTCGGAGAACGTGAAGTGTTCCAGGCCCTCCAAAATCCGGCCGGTTCCGGCCACCACGCCGTACCGGCGTCCTTCCGGCAGCCGCCGGGCGAACGCCTCGAAGACCGAACGCCGGTGGGCCGCGCCGGAATGCAGGGCGGCCTGGAGCATGGTCAGCTCGTAATGGTCGGTGTACAGGGAGGTGCTGGGATGCGTCCAGCCTGCTGCATTGTTCACATCCACGACTCTAATCCTGTTTCGCCGTCTGGGTAGATCCGCGCCGCCGTCGGGCTCTCTTGGCACGCCCTGCCTACAATGGAAGCCATGACCGTGAGCATCCTTCCCTCCTGCACAACCGTGCTGGACGCGGATATCGAGACGTCCCGCCGGACGGAATCCGCCGAACTTACGGCCAAGGACACCCCGTGGGTCGTCATCGTGTGGAACGATCCGGTCAACCTGATGAGCTACGTCAGCTATGTCTTCCAGAGCTACTTCGGCTATTCGGAAACCAAAGCCCGCAAGCTGATGCTTGAGGTGCACCAGCAGGGCAAGTCGGTGGTGGCGACGGGCAGCCGCGAGCAGGCCGAGCGGGACACCGTGGCGATGCATTCGTTTGGCCTGTGGGCCACGTACCAGAAGGCGGACCAGGCGTAGATGGCCAAGGCATTCAAGCACACGCGCAAGGGAATCACCGGGTACCTGGAGCCCGCCGAGCGGGACCTGATCCGGAAGCTGTTCGGGGACGTCATCGCCATGCTGGAGGTTGACCGGCAGGACGAGGATCCTTTGGCCGCGATGGTGGGCTTGGACATGGATGCCGCCAAACCCCGGGACCCTGCGCTGCTGCGGCTGCTGCCGGACGCGGTGGAGCACGACGACGGCGAGGCGCTGGAGTTCCGCAAACTCACCGAACGCACGCTGCGGGAGGACAAGCTCGGGGCGCTGCGCGCCAGCGCGCTGCTGCTCGAACATACGCCGCTGCACCTCACCGACGAGCAGGCCCGGCTGTTCGCCCGTGCCGTCAACGACGTCCGCCTGGTGCTGGCCGAGCGGCTGGAGATCCGCACCGACGAGGACGCCCAGGCCCTGCATGAGATCGACGACTGGTCCCAGGCCGAGGACCTGGAAACCTATCTGGCGTTGGTCTACAACTTCATGACCTGGCTTCAAGAGACCCTGATGCAGGCCCTGCTGGACGGGCTGGGGCACCCGTCAGGCGGGCACCGCTGAGCTGCGCCTCGGCGCGTCTGTAGCTGCCTCGAACCCGAGGCGGGGCCCGCCGGGGGCCCCCGTGGCGGGCCGCAGGGTTTCCCTCGAACCCCGAGGGGCCCCGGCGGCGGCAGCCTCGGAGGGAGCCGCAGGCTCCGCGGGCCTAGGCCCTGCCGCGCCTTGGCGGAGGCCGTCGTCGTCGGGGACGCACTGTGAGATGGCTAACAGAAGCGGGGCTGAAGTTCGCCCAAGCACACGCCGACGCCTTATCCTCTAGAGAAATATGAGCCTGGAAGGCAGTGACATCCCGATGTTGATCCAACCCGCAGCTCCGATCGGCATCTTTGATTCCGGGGTGGGCGGGCTGACCGTGGCCCGCGCAGTGATAGACCAACTGCCCAACGAGTCCATCTTGTACGTTGGCGACACCGCCAACGGCCCCTACGGTCCGCTGCCGATTGCCGAGGTGCGGGCGAATGCACTGGGCGTGATGGATGAACTGGTGGACGCCGGCGTGAAGCTCCTCGTGATCGCCTGCAACTCCGCTTCCGCCGCCGTCCTGCGCGACGCCCGGGAGCGCTACACCGCCCGCTACGGCATCCCGGTGATCGAGGTGATCCAGCCGGCCGTCCGCCGCGCCGTTGCCTCCACGCGGAGCGGCAGGATCGGCGTGATCGGCACGTCGGCCACCGTCGGTTCCCGCGCCTACGAGGACACCTTCGCCGCCGCACCGCACCTCGACGTGACCTCCGTGGCCTGTCCACGCTTCGTGGAATACGTGGAAGCCGGTGTCACCGCGGGCCAGGAGTTGTTGGCCACCGCCGAGGAGTACCTGGACCCGCTCAGGCGCGCCGACGTGGACACGCTGGTGCTCGGCTGCACGCACTATCCGCTGCTGACCGGCGTGATCTCCTACGTCATGGGCGACGGCGTGACGCTGGTTTCGAGCGCGGAAGAGACGGCCAAGGACGTGTACCGGTCGCTGGTTTCCCACGATCTGCTGCGGCCGGAAGGGACGCCGGGCCAGCACCACTTTATTGCCACCGGTGACGCCGCGTCCTTCGAGGTACTGGCGCGACGGTTCCTGGGGCCGGAGGTGATTGCCGTGGAGCATGTGGACCACGTGGCCGCGCACTATCCCACCGGCAGCATGGCCAGGATCACCCCCGAGATGGTCGCCGCCGCACGCGCCGAGGGGCAGGCGGGCCCGAAAATTTCGCCGTTTGCCGGTGCGTCGGGGCAGTACAACCTGGGGGAGCGGGCATGAACCTGACCATCGTCGGCTGCAGCGGCTCGTTTCCCGGGCCGCTGTCTCCGGCGTCGTGCTATCTGGTCAGCGCCGACGACGGCGAGCGGACCTGGCGCATCCTGCTGGACCTGGGCAACGGCGCCCTGGGCACCGCCCAGCGCTACATGGCGTTGGAGGATATTGACGCCGTCTTCCTGAGCCACCTGCACCCGGACCATTGCATGGACCTGTGCGGCCTGCACGTGGCGGTGCGCTGGAATCCCGACGGCTGGACCAAGGGGCGCATCCCCGTGTGGGGCCCGGCGGCCACGGCGGACCGCATGGCCACTGCCTACGGGCTGGAGTTGGATCCCGGCATGAAAGAGGAGTTCGATTTCCACCTCTGGGCGGAACGGGAGCCGGTGAAGCTGGGCCCGTTCACCATCACCCCCTATCCGGTGCGCCACCCGGTCGAGGAGGCCTACGCCATCCGGGTCGAGGCTACGGAGCCCACCCCCGAGGGGCCGGTCACGCGGGTGCTCGCCTACTCGGGTGATACCGACAGCTGCCCCGAACTGGTCGAGGCGGCCTTCGGCGCGGACATGTTCCTGTGCGAGGCCGCCTTCCACGAAGGCCGCGACGACGGCGTCGACGGCGTGCACCTCACCGGAAAGCGGGCCGGCGCCGCCGCCACCGAGGCCCAGGTCCGGCGGCTCCTGCTGACCCACCTGCCCGTCTGGAACGACTCGGTGCGTACTGTCAACGAGGCCCGCGAAACCTACGTCGGCGACCTGGCCGTGGCGGTAGCCGGTGTGAGCTACGTCGTCTGAGCGGCTGAGGGCCGCCGTGGGCGACGACGCGTGAGCGGCTGCGGCCGCTGCGAGCCGATAGGGTGGACCCATGATTGACGTTGATCCCGGTTCCGCCATGCCCGCTGCCGCCGCCCGAGCCGACGGCCGGACACCCGAACAGCTGCGTCCGATCAGCATCACGCGCGGCTGGTCCAACCAGGCCGAAGGATCGGCACTGATCGAGTTCGGCAACACCCGCGTACTCTGCACCGCATCGGTGACGGCGGGCGTACCGCGTTGGCTGAAGGGCGAAGGACGCGGCTGGGTCACGGCCGAATACGCGATGCTTCCCCGCGCCACCAACACCCGTTCCGACCGCGAATCCGTCAAAGGCAAGATCGGCGGCCGCACCCACGAAATCTCCCGGCTGATCGGCCGCTCGCTGCGCTCGGTGATCGACACCAAGGCGCTGGGGGAGAACACCATCGTCTTGGACTGCGACGTGCTCCAGGCCGACGGCGGCACGCGCACCGCGGCCATCACGGGGGCCTTCGTGGCCCTTGCCGACGCATTGCACTGGGCGAAAGAGCAGAAGCTGATCGCCCGTTCCGCCCGGCCGTTGACCGATACCGTCGCCGCCGTGAGCGTCGGCATCATCGACGGCGTGCCGATGCTGGACCTGCCCTACGTCGAGGACGTTCGCGCGGAAACGGACATGAACGTGGTGGTCACCGGATCCGGCCAGTTCGTGGAAGTCCAGGGCACCGCCGAGGGCGCGCCGTTCGACCGTGCGGAACTCGACGCGCTGCTGGATCTGGCGCTTGCCGGCACGGCCCAGTTGGCCCAGATCCAGCGGGACACACTGCCGGAGACGCTGGGAGAAGTCATCCGTGGCTGACACCGGGGCAGCAGGCACCGGGCTCGGCGGGGCGCCGGCCGCCGGGCCGGAGATCAAGCCCCGGCTGGTCCTGGCCACCCGCAACCAGGGAAAGCTGCGTGAATTGCGCGAACTGCTGCGCGGGCAGATACCGGGGCTGGACGTGGATACGCAGGTGATTGACGCGGCCACGGCCGGGGTCCCTGACGTACCCGAAACCGGATTGACCTTCGCCGAAAACTCCCTGTTGAAGGCACGCGCCGTCGCCGAGGCCACCGGACTGGTCGCGGTGGCCGACGACTCGGGCCTGGCGGTTGACGTACTCGGCGGGGCACCCGGCATCTTCTCGGCCCGCTGGGCCGGAAAACATGGCGACGACGAAGCGAACCTGCGCCTGCTCTTGAACCAGTTGTCCGATATCGCGCCTGAGCATCGCGGCGCCGCGTTCGTCTGCGCAGCAAGCGTTGCGTCGCCGCGTCTCGAAGCCGTCGAGGAGGGCCGGCTGGAGGGCACCCTGCTGGCCGAACCGCGCGGCTCGGGCGGATTTGGCTACGATCCCATCCTGCAGCCAGCGGGGATGGACCGCAGCTGTGCCGAACTTCGGCCCGAGGAAAAGAACGCCGTCAGCCACCGCGGCCAGGCGTTCCGCGCCCTGCTGCCTCACATAGTGGCGGCGCTCGGCCAGAAGCCCTGACCGCGCCGCTGGACCGGCGGCTTGTCGCCGACTCAATACCTGCGGCCTGATGCTTTCGGCGGCGCTGCTGCGTCCTCCGAAACTGTCAGTGGCGGCGCATAGTCTGTTTTCAGTAGCAGTTCAGCACCAACGTTGGCCGCCGGGTCGTGGGTTTGCCGGTGGCGTCCGCGGATCCGTTCAGGGTTCGTGACCGCTCGTAGTCGAGGCCATGCAGTACGCATGCTGAAGATTGAGACGCTGAGATGTTTGATCCGGCCGTACCCGAACCACTCGCCGCACGACCGCCTGTGGCTGCCGCGGGTCCGGTTGGTTCTGCCGCCGTTCACGCCGCGGCCGAAGCCCTGCAGGGCATCGATCTGGATGCGCCGGACCGGGAGTTGGTGGAAGAGCTCACCGCATTGGAGGGGCTGAAGGCTGCCGCCGCGGCCGCGCAGGCCGGGGTTCAGGTCGCGCTGGAGAATTCCGTGCGTGCCCGCCGTGCCGCCGCCGGGATCCCCAAAGACCGGCAGGGCGCCGGGGTGGCGGCCCAGATCGGGTTGGCCCGGCGCGAGTCCCCGCACCGGGCCGCGGTCCTGCTGAACCTGTCCCGGACCCTGGTCGGGCAGATGCCGCACACCCTGGCCGCCTTGGCCGCGGGGCACCTGAACGAATACCGGGCCGAGATCCTGGTCCAGGAAACCGTCTGCCTGTCCCCGGAGCACCGCGCCCGGGTGGACCGGGAACTGGCCGGGAACCGGGAGCGGCTGCACGGACTTGGGAACCGGGCGCTGCGGGCCGAAGCCAAACGCCTCGCCTACCGGCTCGATCCCCGCTCGGTGGTGGACCGGGCGGCGAAGGCCGAAGCGGACCGGCACGTTTCCTCCCGGCCGGAGCCGGACACCATGGTCTCGGTCCGGACCCTGCTGCCGGTAATCCAGGGCGTGGCGGTGATGGCCGCCCTGCACCGGGAAGCGGACCGGCTGCGCACCATGGGGGACCCCCGGTCCCGCGGGCAGATGATGGCCGACACCGTGTTCGAACGCGTCACCGGCCGCAGCACCGCCGACCCGGCCCGGCTGGAAATCCAGCTGGTGATGACCGACCGCGCCCTGCTCCAGGGCGAGGCCGAACCGGCCTGGCTGACCGGGTACGGCATCGTCCCGGCCCACTACGCCCGCAACCTCACCGGCCTGCCGCACCAACCGCCGGAAACGGCACACACACCCGAAGCCAACACCGAAGCCAGCCCGCCCGGCCGCACCGCTGCCGGCGCCGGCGGCAGCGGCGAGGACAGCGGGTTGCCGGCGGCAGGACCACACGGTGGCAGCCCTCCGCCCCATCCCGCCTGGAACGCGCCGGGCGGGATGGGGCAGAAGGCGCCGCCGGCCGGGACCGAGCCGGGGTGGAAGACCGCCCGCGAGCAGGCCCAACGCACCAAAGTGCTGACACAGGGCAGTGTGGAGGACATCTGGGTCCGCCGCCTCTACAACGCCCCCGGGGCCGGGCAGCTGCTGGGGATGGACTCGGCCGCGCGGAAGTTCCCCGACGGGATGCGCCGGATGATCCTCGCCCGCGACGCCGTCTGCGGCAGGCCCTGGTGCGACGCCCCGATCCGGCACATCGACCACATCGTGCCTTGGTCAAGAGGCGGTAAAACGACCATGGCCAACGGCCAGGGACTGTGCGAGCAATGCAACCAGTCCAAGGAAGCCGAAGGCTGGTCCACCCGCACCCTCCAAGGACCACACCACACGATCGAAACCACCACCCCCACCGGACACACCTACACCTCCACCCCGCCACCACTACCAGGCACACTTGCTGTCAGTGGCGCCTCCAGGTCCGCGCCCCTCGTCAAAGCGGCTGCAGGTGAGTGGGCACGAGCGGGCACGGCGTTGTCGACGCCCCGGACTTATGTGTCGGCGCAGTTCGCCGCATCCAGCGCTGATGGCAATTGACTTATCGCTGCGGATCTTGGAAGCGATCTGCCCCTTGACGGGTGCTTGACCGTCCAGACCCGACGCCCGGTTCGGTCTTGATGGGCGCGGTAAGGCAGACTTGTACACGATGAGCATGCTGATCCCTTTCTTGATGTCCGGTCCCCGCCCTGCCCAGTCCGCAGACGATTCCTCTGCCCTCACCGGGGTGGCCGAGTGGGCCGTGGCGCTGATGGAAGGGATCGGGGCACCCGGCGCCGGCCTGGCCATTGCGCTGGAGAACCTTTTCCCGCCGCTGCCCAGTGAGGTGGTGCTCCCGCTGGCAGGCTTCACGGCCAGCCGCGGCAGTTTCAGCCTTATCGAGGCGCTCGTTTGGACCACTCTGGGCTCGATTATCGGCGCGTGGGTGCTTTACGGGCTGGGCGCCTGGCTGGGCCGAAGGCGCATGCGCGCCATCGCCGACAAGCTTCCGTTGGTCGACCTGGAAGACGTGGACAAGGTGGAAGCCTGGTTCAACCGCCACGGTTACAAGGCCGTCTTCTTTGGTCGCATGATTCCGATCTTCCGCAGCCTGATCTCCATCCCGGCCGGCATCGAACGCATGCCCATGGGCAAGTTCCTCGCACTGACCGCAGCCGGGAGCCTGATCTGGAACAGCATCTTTGTGCTCGCCGGCTTCTATTTGGGGGAGAACTGGCACATCGTGGAGGAATACGCCGGCGTCTTCCAGAAGATCGTGATTGTCGTCGTCGTTGTTTCGGGCCTGTACTGGCTCACCACCAGGATCCGCAAGATCAGGAACCGGCGGGCGTAGCCGGTTTCCGGGTCGCCACCATCTGTAAGCGCTGGCGGGCGGCCGGGATGTTGGTCACATGGGCCGCGATCGCCGTGGTGCGTGATCTGACCCTCCGCCGGGCCACGCCCTGATCAAACTCAACCAACCAGCAGGACGGGGGCTCCCGGCGCTCGTGTCGGGGGCCGCCGCCGGCGCGTGTTGCAGGCGCAGAACCGTCCGTGCCGTCACTTAGGGTTGAACGCGTGGCAGTTGACTTCACGGCGATCGATTTCGAGACGGCAAACGGTTTTAGGGGCTCACCATGCTCAGTGGGCTTGAGCAAGGTCCGCGACGGCCGGATCGTCGAGGAAGCGTCCTGGCTGATGCGCCCGCCGGAGGGCTTCGACCACTTCGACCGGCGCAACGTCCAGATCCACGGCATCACCGCGGGCATGGTGGCGGGAAAGCCCCGGTTCGGCGAAATCTTCGCCGACCTGGCGGCCTTCATCGGCTCCGACGTGCTGGTGGCCCACAACGCCGCCTTCGACATGGGCGTGATCCGATCCGCACTGGAGGTCTCGGAACTCTCCGGGCCGGCGTACGACTACGCCTGCACCGTCATCCTGTCGCGGCGCAGCTATTCGCTGGTGTCCTATTCCCTGCCGTTCGTCGCCGAGGCCGCAGGCGTGCCGCTGCACAACCACCACGACGCCGTGGCGGACGCGCGCGCCTGCGCCGGCATCATGATCGACATCGCCGGCCGGAATTCGGCCCCCAGCATTCCCGACCTGCTGACCGCGATGCAGTTGCGCGCCTCGCGGCTGGAGGCCTACCTCCACGGCAGCGCAGCGGTATCCAAACCCACCAGGACCGCGCTGGAGCGGCAGGCGCTGGGTGCGGCCGGGGGAGCGGCGCCGTCGTCGGCCTGGACGTACTGGCCGGACGAGGGGGACAACCCCGAGCCCAACCACGACGCCGACGATTCCCACCCGCTGTACGGCCAGACCGTGGTCTTCACCGGCAATCTGGGCCTGTCCCGCCAGGAGGCGAAGAACCGCGCGGCGGAGCTGGGAGCACAGCCTGCCAGCAACGTCACCCGGAAGACCACTGTGCTCGTCGTCGGAGACGGTTTCGTCGCCTCCGACCTCAAGAGCGGCCGGGTCACCGCCAAGGCGCACAAGGTGCTGCAGCTGCACAGCAAGGGCCAGCAGATCGAGGTGCTGTCCGAAGGCGAGTTCCTGCAGATGATCGGCGGCCGCTGGCCTGCGCACAGCGCCTGACCATCTGGCCCCTGGCCCGGCGAACCGGAGTCAAAGCCGGAGACCTACCCCGGTGAGCTCCTCGGACAGGTCGATCAGCCGGGAGGCGGCGTTGCGCTCGCGGGCGTGCCGCTGCGGCGGGACGGCGGCGGGGCGTCCGGTCAGCTGTAGCAGTCCGTCCGGCCCCCAGTAGTCGCCGTTGCGGACGTCCTCGCCGGCTGCGGCGTGCACCAGCGGCCGGGCTCCGGCGTCCTTGCCTTGCGCCACCAGCCCGAAAAGCACCCGTTGCCACCCGGCCGCCGGGCGGGAGAGCTTCAAACCCGGCCGGTCGGGCGTGAAGTACTTCCGCGCGTAACCGGGATGCGCCACCACGGAGGAGACCGGCGAGCCCACCGCGTCCAGCCGGTGCGCCAGCTCGAATCCGAAACTCATCACCGCCAGTTTGGACAACGCATAGGAGCGGTGGCTGGAGTACCGGGCCGGCACAGCCGCGCGGCGGAAGTCCGGCCTCACCCAGCGGTGGCTGATGCTGCCGACGTGCACCACGCGGCCCCGGCTGCGGCGGAGGGCGGGCATCAGCCTGGCCACGAGTGCGAAGTGGCCCAGGTGGTTGGTTCCGAACTGCAGCTCGACGCCGTCGGCAGTGAACTGCAGCTCCCGGGAACCGATCACCCCGGCGTTGGCCAGCAGGGCATCGATCCGCCCCAGCCCGGCCAGCTCCTCTGCCGCCTGCCGGACCGAGGCCAGGTTGGCAAGATCCAGCTCCTGGAAGTGCACGTCCGCGCCGGGCACCGTGCGGCGGACGGCTTCCATGGCTGCCCGGGCGCGTGCGGCATCACGGGCCGCCATGACCACCGTGGCTCCCGCCGCCGCCAGCTGTTCGCTGGCGAAGTAGCCGAGGCCGGCGCTGGCACCGGTCACGATGATCGTCTTTCCGTCCTGGCGTGGCAGCGCCGGGGCCGTACGGTCGTGGGTCACGGGCTCAACCCTGGGTTTGCGCCAGGAAGCGCTCCGCCATGCCGAGGATGACGTCGGCGGCCTCCAGCACGGCCAGCCATTCGGCGGGCAGCGCCGCTTCGCCGTAATGGGCGCCCAGCAGGTTCCCGGCGAGGCTGCCGGTCGAGTCGCTGTCGCCGTCGTGATTGATGGCCGCGGCGACGGCCCTGCGGAAGTGGTGCTCCGGCGTCGTGCTGTCCGCCGTGGCCAGGACTGCGTACAGGGCGATGGCCAGGGCCTCCTCGGCCACCCAGCCTTCGCCCAGCGTGGCGGTCAGCTCCCCCGGCGCCACGGGACCGCGGGCCGACAACTCGATGGCGGCCCGCAGCCGCCCGGCCAACTCCGCGGCACCCGGGTCCTGCTCGGTACGGGCCAGCATGGCCACGGCGACGCCCGGCAGGGTCGCCTGTTCATGCACCAGCAGTCGGATCAACGTGGCGAAGGCCGCCGCACTCTGGTGTGCCGTCGGATGGCCGTGGGTGAGGGCCGAGCCGTCCGTGGCCAGCCGCTGGACCGTCTGGTCGTCGACGAACGGCAGCAGCCCGAACGGAGCCGACCGCATCACCGTGCCGCAGCCCTTCGAGTCCGGGTTGACCGGGCGCGCACGGGTTCCCATCTCGCCGGTGGCCAGACCGGAGAGGCAGGCGGTGCCGGGGGCGCGGCGCGCGTGCAGCACTTCCTGTCCGTCGATCCAGCGCGGCTGGGGTTCCGGAGCGTTGTCGGGAAAGCGGCCTTCCTGGGTGGCGTACCAGCGCAGATAAGCCAGCCAGAGGCAGGCGGCTTCGTCCGCGGAGGTACCGGCATTGGCCCATTCCAGCGCTTCGGTCAGCCCGTCGAGGGTATAGAGCGTCATTTGCGTGTCGTCGGTGAAGTGGCCGGGCTCCGGCAACTGGGAGAAGTCCAGCAGCCCTTCGGCCCCGAAGCGCCCGGCGATCGAGTCAAAGGAGTCGAATTCCACGGCGGCCCCGAGCTGGTCCCCGAGGGCGCCTCCGAGCAGGCAGCCGCGCACCCGCGACGCGAAATCGGGCACCGCCTGGGCCGCCGTCTCCGGCTGGGTCTCGGGCGGCGGCTGGACGGTGCCGGGCGCGGGCTGGACGGTGCCGGGAGGGGGCGGCGCGCTGCCGGCGAAGTCCGGCGCGTCGGCGGAGGGGGAACCGGGGAGCTGGGCATCGTTAGTCACGACTACCAGCTTAGGCGCGGCACCGGACGTTTCGCCGGGCATCCTTCCCGGGAAGCACTCAGCGTTTTCACAGGCCCCGGTGCCAGAGTGGAGTAGTTTTGAGTGAATCGCCGGCGGCTAGCCGGCCCGGCAGAAGGACAGTATCAATGGCAGCAGTCCACCCGGCGTCACCGGCCCCGGCCGTCCCCGCCGCCCCGCCCCGGCTCGGCGAGGGGCGCAGCTACTCGGCGCGCATCGGCGCCGAAGTGGCCGGCTCGTTCCTGCTCTTTTTCGGTGCCCTGGGGATCGGCATGTTCAATCCGCAGGGCGGTTTCGGCGTTCCCTTCGGCTTCGGCCTGGCGGTAATTGCCGGCATGCTTGCCTTCGGCCATGTCTCCGGGGGCCACTTCAACCCGGCCATCACGCTGGGCAGCGCGCTCGCGGGCCGCACCTCCTGGAAGTCGGTCCTGCCCTACGTCCTGGCGCAACTGGCCGGCACCTCGCTGGCCGCCGTCGTGCTCTGGGTGATCATGGGCAGCCACCCGGTCAGCGCCCAGTCGGCCGGCGTGTTCACGTCCATCTCCAACGGCTACGCCGGCGGCGGCGAACTGGGCTTCTCGATGGCGGGTGTGTTCCTGGCCGAAACCGTCGCCACCGGACTGCTCGTGGCCGTCTACCTGGGCGCCACCTCGTCCCTGGACCGGCTCCGCAGCGCCCCGTACGCGGTAGGGCTTGCCTTCGGCGTGCTGACCGCTGTAATGCTCCCGATCTCCAACGCAGGGCTGAACCCGGCCCGCTCCACGGCCGCGGTGTATTTCGCGGACGGCAGCCCGCTGGGCGAACTGTGGCTGTTCTGGGCGGCCCCGCTGCTCGGTGCCGTGATCGCCGGACTGCTCTACCGCAGTGCCGAACTGGTGCCGGGGCCGCGCAAGGCTACCAACGACGGCGGTGCTCCGGCTGCGTCTTCCACGCAGCCTGTGGAGGGGAAGACTGCCGTCGGCGGCGGCGCCGTTTCCGCCGGCACGGGGGCCGCCGGCCCGGTGCCGGCCGGGTCCGCGAACGCCGGACGTGAGGTTCCCGACGTCGCGGTGGAGGACCAGCCGGACGAGCCTGCGCCAGCGGACGACCAGGGCGCCGCCGAAGCGCGCGACTTCTTTGACCGCAAGCCGAACCGGACACGCCCGGACGGCGAATAGCCACAAGCCCTGAGCAACGGCACGTCCCGATTTTGGGACGTGCCGTTGCGCTTGTCCGAAACTGTCCCAGCCGCCGGATAGTTTGGAAATATGAGGTTATTGCACACGTCGGACTGGCACCTGGGCCGCTCCTTCCACGGCGTCGGGATGCTGCAGGCGCAGCACGCCTTCGTCGAGCAACTCCTGCAGACAGTCCGCGAGGAGAGCATCGAAGTGGTGCTCATTGCGGGCGACGTGTACGACCGCGCGCTGCCCGGAGTGGATGTCGTGAACCTCTTTTCCGATGCCTTGTCGCGCATCCGCGCTGCCGGGGCAACGGTGATCATGACCAGCGGCAACCACGATTCGGCCACCCGGTTGGGCTTCGGCTCCGGCATCCTGGCCCACGGCGGGGTCCATATCCGCGCCCGGCTCGACCAGCTTGCCGACCCGGTGGAACTGGACCTGGACGGTGCCTCGCTTGCCGTGTACGGCATTCCCTACCTCGAGCCGCGGATGTGCGCGGAGGAACTGGGCGCGGAGGCTCCCAGCCACACCGCCGTCACGCGGGCGGCGCTGGACCGCATCCGTGCCGACCTTGAGCGGCGGAGGGCCGGCGGCACCGTGCATTCCCTGATCATGGCGCACACCTTCGCCAGCGGCGGCATCACCTCGGACAGCGAACGGGACCTGAGCATCGGGGGAGTGGGAGCGGTGCCGCTGGATTTGTTCGACGGCCTTGACTATGTGGCGCTGGGACACCTGCACGGGCGCCAGAGGTTGAGCGAAACCGTGCGCTATTCCGGGTCGCCCCTGCCCTATTCGTTCTCCGAGGCCGGACATGAGAAGGGCGGCATCATCCTCGAATTCACCGCGGCCGGACTCACATCGGTGGAAAACATCAGTTGGCCCTCACCGCGCAAGCTCGCCGTGCTCAAGGGGACCATGCAGGACCTGCTGGAATCGGCCGACCACGCCTGGGCCCAGGAAGCCTACTGCCAGATCACGGTCACGGACGACGAGCGCCCGACGAAGGCGATGGAACGGCTGCGGGCACGCTTCCCCGACACCCTGGTGCTCAACTTCGAACCCGCCTCCGGACCGCGCCGGGACACCATGAGCTACAGCCAGCGCATCGCGAAGGCCCAGGACGACCTGGAGGTCTGCTGCGGATTCCTGGACCATGTCCGCTCCCGGCCGGCCGGCGAGGCCGAACGCGCACTGCTGGCGCGTGCGCTGGAGGCCGTGCAGGCAGCGGAGGCATCGGCATGAGGATCCACCGGCTTCAAATGCAGGCCTTCGGGCCTTTCGCTGCCCGGGAAACCATCGACTTCGACGAGCTGGGCGCGCAAGGGCTCTTCCTGCTCAACGGGCCGACCGGGGCCGGCAAGACCAGCATCCTGGACGCCATCTGTTTTGCGCTGTACGGGTCGGTTCCCGGCGCACGCCAACAGGGCAAACGGCTGCGCAGCGACCACGCCGAACCCGGGACCGAGCCGGAAGTCGTGTGCGAATTCTCCGCGCGCGGCAGGCGGTTCGAAGTGACCCGCAACCCGCAGTGGGAACGCCCCTCGTCCCGGGCCCGGTCCGGGTCGGTGACGGAGCAGGCACGCACGCTGTTGCGCGAAAAGATCAACGGCGCCTGGGTCCAGAAAAGCGGCCGCAACGACGAGGCCGCGGCTGAACTGCTGGCCGTCCTGGGCATGAGCCTGGAGCAGTTCACCAAGGTAGTCCTGCTGCCCCAAGGCGACTTTGCGGCGTTCCTGCGCGCCGATGCCAAGGACCGCCGGCCGTTGCTGCAACGCCTGTTCGCGACCGACCGCTACGAGGCAGTCGAGCAGGTCCTGGCCGACGAAGCGGCCAAGGCCCGCTCGGACTACCAGACCGCAGTGGCAGGATCCGAGCAACTCCTCGCGCGGGCAACAGAGGAAGCAGCCCGGCATCTGGCGGCCGAGGACATGCCGGACCAGTCAATGCCTGCCGCGGACCTGCTCGCAACGCTGGAGTCCTCGATGGCGTCCGCGGCCGCCTCCGTCCGGGACTTGGCCGAGCGCGGACAAGCTAAGCTGGGCCGGCTGCGGGACACCATCGCCAGTCGTGAGCGGGCGTTGGCCGACCACGCGGAATTGGCGGCGCTGGAAAAACTCGCCGCGGAGCACCGCAACGGCGCCGACGGCCACGCCGCCCTGACCGAAACACTGGCATCGCACCGATCCGCGGAACTGCTGGCGTCGCCCATCCGGCACCGGGATCAGGCTGCACTCGCTACGGAACGCGCCGGGAAAGAATTCCTGGACCGGATCGACGCGGCCGAAGCCCACCCGCTCTACCCATCGTTCGTTTCCCGCCGCCCCGACCCCGATGCCGCGGGACAGGCGTTGCTCGAGGAGGCGGTGGAACAGCTCTCCGCCGAGCTCGGACGAATCCGCGCCCTGCTGCCGGAGGAGCAGCGCCTGCAGGCGGCCGGTGCCGAGGCGCGGCGTTTGGAACAGCACGCGGGCCAGCTGGCGAGGGACATCGGTGCCGCGGAAAGCACCCGGGAACGGCTGGCCGGAATCGGCCGCGGGCTGCAGGAGGAACTGGCCGAGCTGGCGGCAGCCTCCGACGACGTCGGCCTGCTCACCGAGCGGTTGGAACAAGCCCGGCAGCTCCGCGACACCGTGGCCGAGTACGCCGCCTGCCTGGCCAAGACCGGCGAGGCCCGCCGGAACCGCGATGCGGCGCACGCCAGGCAGCTTCAGCTGAAGGAAGCCTGGTTGTCGCTGCTGGAACAGCGCCTCGATCAGGCCGCGGCGGAGCTCGCCGCCAACCTCGCTGAGGGAGACCCCTGTCCGGTGTGCGGCGGAACAGAACATCCGCAACCGGCCTCGGCCGGCGGCGGAGACCTGGTCACCCGCGAGCAGGAAACAGCAGCCCGGGAGGACCACGCGGCGGCGGAAGCCAAGTACTCCAAGGCCCGCGAGGCCTGCGCGGAACTGGAACAGCAACTTTCCGCCCTGGCCTCCCGCGGCGGGGCGACCGATGCCGCCGAAGCAGCCGACGCCGTCGCAACCGCACGTGCCCGCTTGGACGAGGCCGTCGCGGTGAGGGAGCGGCGGACGAGGCTGCAGGAACGGGCGGCCGCCACCACGCAGCAGCTCGACGAGAACGGCCGGCAGCTGTCGGCCCTGGCGGTAGCCAAGGCCTCTGCCGACTCCGAGCTCAAGGCCGGCGGGGAGCTCGTGCGTGAACTCGAGCAGAAGCTGCGCGAGGCACGGCCCGACGGAGGCAGCCTGCACGAACACGCGGCCTCACTGTCCCGCCTCGACCAGCTCCTGTCCGATGCCCTGGACGTCCTGGGACAGCACCGCCACTGCGGCAACGCGTTGGAGCAGTCGGAAGCCGATCTTGCCGCGGCGATCGGGCAATCCAGCTTCGGCTCGGAAGACGAGATCCGGGTGTCCCTGCTGGCGCCGGCACAACTGCAGGAACTCCAGCGGCGCCACACCGCCTACACCGAAGCAGGCCAGCGGCTGCAGGTGCTGGAGTCCTCCGAAGCCGTCGTCCGTGCCCGCACGGCGCTCGAAAAGGGCGAAACGCTGCCGGGGACCGCGGAACTGGACGCCGCACGCGAGGAAGCCGCGGTCTTGGACGGCGTGGTGCAGGAGCACCACGTGCGGCACGGAGTGCTGACAGCGTCGCTGCAACAACTCGCCAGCTACCGCCGGCGTTTCGACGAGGAACAAGTGCGCTTGGCACCGATCGCCGCACGGCACGAACTGTTGCAGTCTGTGGCGGACACGGTCAGGGGACTGGGCGAGAACGAACGCAAGATGACGCTCACCACCTACGTCTTGGCCGCGCGGTTGGAGCAGATTGCGGCGGCAGCTTCGGAGCGCCTGATTGCGATGACGGACGGGCGCTACACACTGGTCCACGACGACTCAAAGTCCGGCAACAAGAAGTCGGGCCTCGGATTGCACGTCAGCGACGAATGGACGGGGCAGCGGCGCGACACCTCCACCCTGTCCGGCGGCGAATCCTTCATGGCCTCGCTCGCGCTGGCGCTCGGTTTGGCCGACGTGGTCCAGGCAGAGGCAGGCGGCGTGGACATTGAGACGTTGTTCGTCGATGAGGGATTCGGCAGCCTGGATGAGCAGGCGTTGGAACAGGTCATGGATGCGTTGGAGGGACTCCGCGACGGGGGCCGGGTCATTGGCCTGGTCAGCCACGTGGCGGACATGAAGCAGCGCATCGGCGCCCAGCTCCAGGTCACGAAGGGGCGCCACGGCTCCTCCGTCCGGACCGTGCTCACCGGGGCCGCCTGACCGCCGGTATGATGGTTCTGTTATACGGGTTGTGCGCATCGGGAGGCGGGACGGTGCGCGGTTCGAACCAACGGAAAAACCGATGACTTCTTCTGATCCCGGCGCGCCCGCACAGCAACACATCCCCAGCGACGACACTCCCGGCCGGCGCAAGACCCGAAACCCCTTTGGCCGCTACGCGCGGCTGGCACGGATGGCCGGAATGTCCTTTCTGGCCATCGGATTCGTCGCCCGGCTGCCGCTGGCGATGCTGACGGTCGGAGCCCTGACCCTGGTCACCGTCAGCACCGGGTCCTACGCCTCGGGCGGTTTCGCCGCCGGCGCCGTCGGTATCGGCTCGGCCGCCGGTGCGCCGTTGTTCGGCTATCTTGCCGACCGGGTCGGTCAACGGCCCGTGCTGCTGGTTGCTGCTGCCGCACACACCTGTGCCATCGTCGTCCTGCTGACCTCCGTCTACATCGGAGGCAGTGGAGCCGGCCCCGTGGCCGTGCTTGCGGCCTCCTTCGCCGTGGGGGCCACCTGTCCGCAGGTCGGCCCGCTGGCGCGGGTGCGGTGGATGGCGATGACGCGCAACGACAAGCCGGTACTGGATACCGCGCTGTCCTATGAGAGCACCGCCGATGAACTGACGTTCGTGCTCGGACCGGCGCTGGTCGGGCTGCTCGCGGCGCTGATTGCACCGTGGCTGCCCTTCGTGTTGGCCGCTGCCCTGACCGTAACGATGGTTACTGCCTTCGCGGTCCACCCCACCTACCGCTCCGTCGTTCCGGTGACGCCGGGACTGGTCAAGGCGCATCCGGGAGCTGCTGCGGCGGCCTCGCCGGTGCGGATCAATTGGCCGCTGGTCGCCATCCCCGTGCTGGGCATGGTGGCCATGGGCGTGTTCTTTGGCGCAACCCAGAACGCCCTGAGTGCTTTCGGCGGCAGCTTTGGTGCGGCCGACACCGCCGGGCTGCTGTATGCACTGCTGGGCCTGACATCGGCCTTCGGTGCCCTGTCCGTCGCCTACTGGCCCGCTCGGTGGAAACATTCGAGCCGCTGGGTCGTGTGCGCGGCGGCGATGACGGCGTTCTCCTTCCTGCTGGTGCTGCCCGCCGAAGTGCTGCCGATGATTCTCGTGCTGCTGTTGGTCGGCGTGCCCGTTGGGCCCACGATGGTCACTATTTACGGCATCGGAAGCCTGGTCGCTCCGGACGAGCGGCTCGGTACGGTGATGACGCTGCTCGCCAGCGGGGTCGTCCTCGGCTCTGCCATCGGTTCGGCCGTAGCCGGTGCGCTGGCCGAGAACCTGGGCCACTCCGGTGCGTTCCTGGTTTCGATTGCCGCCTCAGCCATGCTGCTGGTGCTCGGCCTGATCGCTGCCGCCGTCGTCCGGCGTCGACAGGGCGCCTGACTGCCGCCGTCGTCCGGCGCCGGCAGAGCTAGGCCCGGTTCAGTGCAGCTCCGCCTCGATGACGGCGGCGGAACGCTTTAATGCCTCCGCAATTTCCTCATCGGGCGTATCGGTCCGGATGTAGACCACGGCGACGGCCGCCGGGAGCTGGCCCGGGACGGTGACCGGCACAGCGACCGACGAGACGCCGGGGATCACCTCGTCATGGCTGATGGCATAACCGGCGTCCTTGGCGAGCCGGGCTTCCGGACGGATCGGCTGCCCCGGAGCATGCTGCTCCCACTGGTCCCGGGTCAGGGCCGATTGGATGGCGATGCCCGGGGCTCCTGCGGCGAAGGAATGCCGGGTGCCCGGACGCTGCACCAGCGCCGTCGTATGCCGCGGCTCCACGGTCAGCAGCGTGACGCAGTCGTGCTGGTCCCAGACCGCGATGAAGGCGGTCATCATCAGGTCGTTGGCCAGGGCTGTCAGCTCCGGCAGCGCCGCCGACTGCAGGTCCCGCGAGACACCCCGGGCCAGCGCGGCCAGGCCGGGCCCCGCCTGCACCCGGCCCGCCGAATCGCGCATCAGCAGCGAATGGTCCTCGAGCGTGCGCAGGATCCGGTAGGCGACCGAACGGTGCACCCCCAATGCCTCGGACAACTCGGCGATCGTCATCGGCGACTGCGCTTCCGCCAGGATTTCCAATGCCTTGATGCCGCGCGAAAGGGTCTGCGAGTGCGCCGGGGCGGGTTTGGTGGGGGTCTGGCTCATCGGTACATCCTCTGAAAAATTCCTGGCAAGGGGAGCTGCTGCGGGAACCGGACACGGCCTCCTGTGTCGGTCCTCACAGGTCCTATTGTTCTATATCGGGACAACCCGTCCAACTATAGAACGCAGCACGCCGCTTCCGGGGTTGCCTGCTCTGAAGTGGGGCGTCGCTCGGGCGCGGGCGCAGCCTCCCCGTGGCGGGGTGGCGGGGTGGAGGGTAGCGGCAAGGCCAGGCCGGCCCCCCATCCTGCCTGCTGTCCGCGAAACCAGCCGGCGACGTTCCCGCGTGAGGGGAGCGTTGTCGGCCCGCGACCCCGCAGCTCGGGGGCGTTATGGAAATGATATGGCGGCACTATGTGTGGCCTGTCACTGTCCGGTAGTATGGCTCCAGTCACATTACCGACCGTTCGGTAACCCGTTCTGTGAATACACGGAGAAAATATGTCAACGTCAGAAGAGCTGGCAGGCAATCTTAGCCCAGCAGCCCGCCGTGAAGA
Source organism: Arthrobacter sp. Y3223065 (assembly GCF_059090885.1). Lineage (NCBI taxonomy): Bacteria > Bacillati > Actinomycetota > Actinomycetes > Micrococcales > Micrococcaceae > Arthrobacter > Arthrobacter sp. Y3223065. The sequence continues at coordinate 167,647 of NZ_JBNHGC010000001.1, forward strand.
GCGCAAGGTGCTCGCCGGCACCTTGGTCGGGACCACCATCGAGTGGTACGACTTCTTCATCTACGCGCAAGCCGCCGGCCTGGTGCTGGCTACGTTGTACTTTGCCCCGCTGTCCCAGGAGAGCGCCGGCCTGGCGCAGATCGTCGCCTGGGCGTCGCTGGGTATTAGTTTCCTCTTCCGCCCGCTCGGCGCCATCGTCGCCGGACACCTCGGGGACCGGCTGGGGCGGAAGCTGATGCTGGTCTTTACGCTGATGCTGATGGGCGTGGCGACTGCGCTGATCGGTATGCTGCCGACCTACGACCAGATCGGCATCGCGGCTCCGATCCTGCTCGTGGTGCTCCGCATCCTGCAGGGCTTCTCGGCCGGCGGTGAATGGGGCGGCGCTGCCCTGATGTCCGTCGAGCACGCCCCGATCAACAAGCGCGGCTTCTTCGGCGCGTACCCGCAGATCGGTGTTCCCTGCGGCATGATCCTGGCCACCGGCGTGATGTGGTTGCTCACGACCGTGATGAGCGAGGACCAGTTCCTGGCCTGGGGCTGGCGTATTCCCTTCCTGTTCTCGATCGTGCTGATCGTGGTCGGCTACATCATCCGGCGCGCCGTGGACGAGTCCCCGGTGTTCAAGGAGATGCAGGAACGCAAGAAGGAATCCGCCGCTCCGCTGCGCCTGCTGTTCCGGCACAACTGGAAGCAGGTCATCCTCACCGCGCTGATCTTCATTGCCAATAACGCCGCCGGCTATCTGCTGATCGCCTTCTTCGCCTCGTATGCCACCAAGGGTGTCGAGGCCGGCGGCCTGGGCATGCACCGCCCGTCCGTGCTCCTGGCGACGACGCTGGCGGCCTTCGGCTGGCTGGCCTTCACCATGTACGGCGGCATCCTTTCGGACAAGATCGGGCGGATCCGCACGTTCCAGATCGGCTACGTCTGGGTACTGCTCTGGCAGATTCCGATGTTCATGCTGATCGACACGGCGAGCATCGTGCTGATGGGCATCGCCATGTTTGTCCTGACCATCGGCCTGGGCCTGTCATACGGTCCCCAGTCAGCCCTGTACGCGGAGATGTTCCCAGCGAACGTGCGGTACTCCGGCGTCTCGATCGGCTACGCCATCGGCGCCATCCTCGGCGGCGCGTTCGCCCCGATGATCGCAGAGCTGCTGCTGGGCCAGACCGGAAGCACGATTCCGATCGGCATCTACATCATGGTGTTGTGCGTGATCTCGCTGGTCGCCGTTTCCATGGTCAAGGAAACCAAGGGCGCGAACCTTCGGGCGATCGACCCCGAGATCGAGCACCTTAAGCGGCACCCCGAGGCGCACTAGGTTCTGAACACACAGCAGAACCAGCTCAGGGCAGCGGACCACCGCCGGGTAATTGCACCCGGCTGCGGTCCGCTGTTTTAAGGCTGCAGATGCAGCCGCTACCGGGGAAGCGCTGCCAGTACCTCGTCGTCGCTGACCTGGCCAAAGTACTGGTAGGCCTCGCCGACGGCCCTGAAGTTGCGCGGCCTGCGCAGGCAGAACACTGCGTCGGCCAGTTTCTCGAGCTCGGCGCAGGCCTGCGGCGGGCCCACCGGCACCGCGACGACGATCTCGCGGGGATCGCCTTGCCTGACGGCGATGATCGCGGCCTTCATGGTGGCACCGGTCGCCAATCCGTCATCGCAGAGAATGGTGGTTCGGCCGCGTACCTCTGCCGTCCTGCCATGGAGATACGCCTCCTGCCGGCGCTTCAATTCGGCACGTTCCCTGTCTTGGACCTCCTGCAGACGCTCGTCGCTGTAATTGCGGCGGCGCAGTTCCGCCAGTATCGGTTCCACCATGACGACGGCGGTGTGCCCGCCGTGGGCGGCCAAGGCGCCGAAGGCAACCTCCGGCTGGCCCGGAATGCCTAACTTGCGAACGATGAGGGCATCAAAGTCGGCGGCCAGTTCTTTCGCCAGCACCGCGGCCACCGGCACACCCCCGCGCGCCAGCCCCAGCACGGTGACGTCGTTGCGGCCGCGATATGCTCCCAGTTCGGCCGCCAGCTGTCGTGCCGCATCGGGCCGATCGGCGAAAGGGGCAGGTGCCCCGCTCAACAGTCCCACGGCTTTAGTATCCTCTTGCGTTCCCGAGGTCGCGAGGGGGAGCGAACGTCCCTGCGGTGGTGGCTGCACGCCAGGTGACGGAGAGCGTCCGCTACGGGGGCAGAACGTCAGGCGACGGAGAGCGCCAGCTACCTTGGAAGCCCGGCTGAACCGCTTAACCCGCATGGGTAGTTCTCCCCATCGCGGGTTGACGGCACGCCGGATATGCTCGAAACAACGGTGGGGCTCGGAACGGGGGCCCGCATCGCGTCGGCCGGACTTGGGTCCGGGCGTGGAAGAGCCGGACCCGCAGGTTTCCCCCAACGCCTGCCGCTCCGGCTCTTTCGTTTAACCCACGTGTCGGCGGACAGGCACTCACGGTTTGGCAGCAGACCCGTCCCGGCGTATGAATGGTAGGTGACTCAAGCCTCCGATTCCGTTCCAGAGAACCGCCCCGCGCCAGCACCGGCCGGCCCCGACGGCGTCGAGGCTGGCTTCGTCCCGGATCCGGGCCGCTGGCGGATCCTGGCCGTGCTGCTGGTGGCCATCTTCATGTCGCTGGTGAGCGTCAGCATCGTCAATGTGGTGCTGCCGTCCATCCAAATCGGGCTTGGCGCGACGGACTCGGACCTGCAGTGGGTGCTTTCCGGCTACGCGCTCACTTTTGGTGTGGTGCTGGTGGCCGCCGGCCGGGCGGGGGATATTCTGGGCCGCGGCCCGCTGTTCATTGCCGGCGTCGCGATTTTCACGCTCTCCTCGGTGGCCGCCGGACTCGCTCCCGACCCGCTCAGCCTGAACATCACGCGCTTTGTGCAGGGGCTGGGCTCGGGCCTGCTGAATCCGCAGGCCGTGGGCATGATCCAGCAGTATTTCCGCGGCGCGGAACGCGGCCGTGCCTACGGGGCGCTCGGCAGCGTGATCGGCGTTTCGGTGGCCATCGGACCCTTGCTGGGCGGGATGATCATTGAGTTCGCCGGGGTCCAGGACGGGTGGCGCTGGACCTTCCTAGTGAACGTACCGGTCGGGATCCTGGCCATCGTGCTGGCGCTGATGTGGTTCAAGCCCCGGCGCAGTGCTGACCGCCCCGGGGTTGAAGACCGCGAAGGCGCCGCCGGCGATCGTCGCACCGCCGCGCCCGAAAGCGCTGCAGCCAAAACCCCCGCGGCCGCAACCGCCGGGACCCGGGCAGCCAAAGCCGAGCGTGACCTCGATCCCGTCGGGGCTGTGCTGCTGGGCCTGGCCGTGCTGGCGCTGCTGCTGCCGTTCGTCGAACGCGGGACCGGTGCATGGATCTGGCTGCTGCTTCCCGGCGGCGCGGGACTGCTGGCGCTGTGGGCGTGGTGGGAACATTCCTACCGCCACCGCGGACGCAGCCCGATGGTCGACCTGCGGATCTTCCGCACCCGCAGCTTCTCCGCCGGCTCGCTGATCGCCGGGCTGTACTTCATGGGCGTGACGAGCGTCTGGGTGCTGGTGGCGCTCTATATCCAGCAGGGGCTGGGCGGCACCGCACTCGAGGCAGGGTTGATCGGGCTGCCTGCTGCGCTGTTCGGGGCCTATTCGTCACACTGGTCCGGCAAGCGGGTGCTGGAGCGGGGACGGCAGATGATCGTCGTCGGAATCCTCTGTGCGTTGCTGGGGCTGGCGCTGACCATCGCCGTCATCCAATTGGAGGCAGCAGGCGTGCTCAGCATCTGGTGGATGCTGCTGACGTTGTCGTTCATCGGCATGGCGCAGGGCCTGATTATCACCCCCAACCAGACGCTGACCTTGGCCGACGTGTCGTTGGAGTACGCGGGCAGCGCCGGTGGAGTGCTGCAGACGTCCCAGCGCATCGGCACCGCCGTGGGCATCGCGGTGATCACCGCCGTCGCCTTTTCCGTCGAGGCCCGGTCGGGCTGGACGGAGGCGATCACCGCCGGCCTGGCTGTCACCGCCGCGTCGGTCGTTGCCACGCTCGTCATTGCCGGCTCCGACGCCCGCCGGGCCTCCCGTGGGCCCAGGGCGCGGTCTCCGCGGGGCTGATCCGGTCAGCTCAGCCGGACCTCGACCTGCCCTTCGCGGACGCGTGTTTCGTAGGCCGGCTGCTCGGAGCTGGCGGGGCCCCTGAGGATGCTGCCGTCCGCCAGGCGGAACTGGCTGCCGTGCCAGGGGCAGGTGATGCACCCGTCGTCGACCTGTCCTTCTGCCAGCGGCCCGCCCATGTGGCTGCAGACGCTGTCCAGCGCGCGGACGGTGCCGTCGCTGCGATACAGGACCAGCGACACGTCTCCCGCGTGCGCCAGCTGCGGCCGGCCCTCGGCCAGCTCGTTCTCCGCCAGGACAGGGGTCCACTCGACGGGACCTTTTCGCCACGCGGTGTGATTGACATTGACGCCGCGCGCGTAGCTCAGGTGACCGCCCAGGTAGCCGCCGGACATGACCAGCCCGAAGCCGCCCAGGGCGAGCACTTTGGCGAACCCCCGGCTGCCGCTGCGGCGGGCCAGGAAGGAAGCGGCGAAGCAAGCCAGCGCCGCCGAGTTGGAAGCGGCGTGCGCGATGCCGAGCCGGCGGTCCTCCCCCTGGGTATACGACCAGTCATTGAGCCCCGCCCATGCCGTGGGTGCGGCCGTGAGGATTCCGGCAGCGACCAGGAGGTCGGCCGCGGGCTCGGCACGGCGGCCGCCGACCGTGTCGAGCAGCGTGGACATGGTCCAGGCGCCGATGGGAAAGTCGGTCATGAGCGGATGCAGCGGATGGCCCACGAAGCTGCCGCTGAGAATGTTCCTGATCGGCCGGGGGCTGACCATTTTGCCCACCAGTCCGGCCACCGGCTCGGCAACCTTGTCCAGAGCCTCGGTTCGTTCAATCCGTGCAACGACGGTGCGCAGGATATTCACGCCGTTCCCCCCATCCCCTAGAACGGTCGGCAACCGGGGCGCGCCCGTCGGCCGAGCACCGGCACCGCATCTAGCTGCCAGTGTGGCATCCCGCGGCGGGGCGGGCAAGGCTACAGACGCCGCTGGGCGGCTTCCCTGCGGAAGCCGCCCAGCGGCGTCGTCATGTGGTCGAAGACCGGGACTAGACCTGGTTGCCGATCTTAAAGCCCTTCGACGCCTGGCCACGGAAGGTGCCGTCCTCGTCGTCTTCCCGGGTGAAGGAGAACCCGTCGGCGCCGATGGTCACCTCCATCTCGGAGTTGTCGGTGCGCTCGATGACTTCCTGCGGGTTGCCGTCGAGGTCCAGCACCAGGGACGCCTCGGTGTACCAGGACGGGACCACGGGGTTGCCCCACCAGTCGCGGCGCTGGTTGTCGTGGACGTCCCAGGTGATAACCGGGTTGTCCGGGTCGCCGGTGTAGTAGTCCTGGGTGTAGATCTCCACGCGGTGTCCGTCCGGATCCAGGATGTACAGGTAGAACGCGTTGGACACGCCGTGGCGGCCGGGGCCGCGTTCGATCCGGTCGGACATGCGCAGGGCGCCCATCTTGTCGCAGATCTGGATGATGTTGTGCTTCTCGTGAGTGGAGAAGGCCACGTGGTGCATGCGCGGGCCGTTGCCGCCGGTCAGGGCGGTGTCGTGCACGGTGCCCTTGCGGTGCATCCAGGCCGCGTAGGTCACGCCGTCGGAGTCCTTGATGTCCTCGGTGACGCGGAAGCCCAGGTCTTCCAGGTACTTGCGGCCGCGCGGCACGTCCGGGGTGACCTGGTTGAAGTGGTCCAGGCGCACCAGCTCGCCGGCCGAGTAGAGGTCGTAGCGCATGTGCAGGCGCTCCACGTGGTCCACCTCGTGGAAGAACTCGTACGGGAAGCCCAGCGGGTCCTCCACGCGGACCGAGTCGCCGATGCCCTTGACGAAGCCTTCCTTGCGGCGCTCGGTACGGCAGCCCAGCTCCTGGTAGTAGGCCTCGGCACGGTCCACGTCCTCCGGGGACCGCACGCGGTAGGCGAAAGCCGCCACCGCGGCGATCGGGCCCTTGCGCAGTACCAGGTTGTGGTGGATGAACTCTTCGAACGACCGCAGGTAGATCGCCTCGTCGTCTTCGTAGCTCACGTGCAGGCCCAGCAGGTCGACGTAGAAGGCGCGCGACTTGGCCAGGTCGGTGACTACGATCTCCATGTAGGCGCAGCGGAGGATGTCCGGGGCCGGAACCGAGGGCTTGGGGATTTCGTTGCTCATAATTCTCTCCTTCGAGCGGTAGGGGTAAGTGTCAGGCGTCCGGGATGGCGGCGGCGTCCTCGGCCTTGCCGAAGACCGGGTTGTGCACCTCGCCGAGGTTGATGTGCACGGCCTGCTGGTCGGTGTAGAAGTCGATGGAGCGGTAGCCGCCCTCGTGGCCCAGGCCGGACGCCTTCACGCCGCCGAACGGGGTGCGCAGGTCGCGGACATTGTTGGAGTTCAGCCACACCATCCCGGCCTCGACGTTCTGGGCGAAGTTGTGGGACCGCTTCAGGTCGTTCGTCCAGATGTAGGCGGCCAGTCCGTACTTGGTGTTGTTGGCCAGTTCAAGGGCCTCCTCGTCCGTGTCGAACGGGGTGATGGCCACCACCGGCCCGAAGATCTCCTCCTGGAAAATCCGGGCGTCCGGGGCCACATCGGCGAAGACGGTCGGCTGGATGAAGTTGCCCTCCGGGAACTCCTCCGGGCGGCCGCCGCCTGCCGTCAGGCGGGCCTCCTGCTTGCCGATCTCCACATAGGACATGACCTTGTCGAAGTGCTCCGGGTGGACCAGGGCACCGACCTCTGTTGTTTCCTCGTGGGGGAGGCCGACCTTGACCCGCTTTGCCTGGGCGGAGTAGCGCTCGACGAATTCGTCGTAGATGCTCCGCTGGACCAAAATGCGTGAGCCCGCGGTGCAGCGTTCGCCGTTGAGGGAGAAGACGCCGAAGATCGTCGCGTCGATGGCTGCCTCCAGATCGGCATCCTCGAAGACGACGGCGGGGGACTTGCCGCCCAGCTCCATGGACAGGCCCTTCAGGTAAGGAGCCGCGTTCGCGAAGATGATCTGGCCCGTGCGGGACTCGCCCGTGAAGGAGATCAGCGGGACGTCCGGGTGCTTGACCAGGGAGTCCCCGGCGAAGCCTTCCTCGCCGTAGCCGTGGACGATGTTGAAGACGCCCTCGGGCAGGCCGGCTTCTTCGAAGATTCCCGGCCACAGGGAGGCGGAGAGCGGGGTGAACTCGGCCGGCTTCAGGACCACGGTGTTGCCGGTCGCCAGCGCCGGACCCAGCTTCCAGGACTCCAGCATGAACGGGGTGTTCCACGGCGTGATCAGGCCGGCAACGCCGATCGGCTTGCGGTTGACGTAGTTGGCCTGGCGGCCGGGAACCTTGAAGGCGTCGTCGTGCTGGGCGACGATGAGGTCGGCGAAGAAGCGGAAGTTCTCCGCCGCGCGCTGGGCCTGCCCCAGGGCCTGCTTGATGGGCAGCCCGGTGTCGAAGCACTCCATCTCGGCCAGTTCCTGGCCGCGGGACTCGACGATGTCCGCGACCTTGTGCAGCACGCGGGAGCGCTGGCGCGGAAGCATCGTGGGCCAGGGACCGTTCTGGAAGGCGTCCTTGGCGGCGGCAACGGCCGCGGCGACGTCGGCGACCTTGCCGGAGGCAGCCTTGAGGTACGGCTTGTTGGTGACCGGGTCCAGCACGTCGAAGGTGTCGCCGTCGATGGAGTCGACAAGCTTGCCGCCGATGTAGTGCTGCAGGTGGGTGGGCAGGTTGTCCGGGACAAAGTGCTCGGCCATGATGGTCCTTTCCATTGGGGTTGAATGGTCGGTAGTCGGTGAGGTCTGGGCTGTATAGGGTGCTTGACCGCTGACGACGGCGGGATGCCGCTTCCGCAGCGGGCGCGGCCTACAGGGGCGAGGGCGGCAAGCCGTCCGCGGCCAGGTAGGCGTTGAGCGTGTTGGTCCGGTGTGCCCGGGCCGCCTTCTCCACCTCGCCGGTGCTGGCACCGGCGTCGATCAAATCCAGCAGTTGCTCGTGTTCCTCGACCGAGGAGCGGGCACGGCCGGGGATGTGGCTGAAGCTGGAGGCCCGCATCGCGTTGAGCCGGTTCCAGCCCCGGTGTACCAGGTCCAGGATGTGCGGGTTCGGGCAGCGTTCGTACAACCCGGCGTGGAACCGGTCGTTGAGCTGGGTGAAGCGGCGCGGATCGAAGTCCTCCAGGCACCGGCGCAGCTCGGCGTTGACCGCGCGCGCCTCGGCCAGGTCCACGGCGGAGAGCAGCGGCGCGGCCAAGGCCGTTGCCGCGCCCTCGATCACGGCCAGCGTCTGCATGGTGTGCAGGTACAACTCGGCGTCGACGGCTGCCACCGTCGCGCCGATATTGCGCTCGAACGTCACCAGGCCCTCGGCCTCCAGCCGGCGGATCGCCTCGCGCACCGGGACGGTACTGCAGCCAAGCTCCGCGGCGATGGTCCCGAGGACCAGCCGGTAGCCGGGCACCAGCTCGCCCTTGGCGATCCGCTCGTGCAGCAGCTCGTAGGCCTGTTCCGACTTGCTGGGGGCCAGGGTGGTCACTTCGGTTGCTCCGCGACCCAAGCCTCGTAGCGTGCGCGCCATTCGGCGTTCATCGGGAACAGGCCCTCGATCTTGTGGCCTTCCTTGACCATCTCGAAGACGAAGCTGTCCTGGCGTTCCTGTTCGACGACCTCGTCCGCGATCTCGGCGGCCAGGGCCGGCGGTATCACCAGGATGCCGTTGTCGTCGGCGACGATGATGTCCCCGGGCTGGATGGTGGTGCCGCCGCAGGCTACCGTCACGTCGGTGTCCCAGGGCACGTGCTTGCGTCCCAGCACCGCCGGGTGGGCGCCGTTGTAGAACGTCGGGATGTCCAGCGCCGCCACCTCGGAAAGGTCGCGGACACCGCCGTCGGTAATGATGGCTTCCGCACCGCGCACCTGGGAGCGCAGGGCGAGGATGTCCCCGAGGGTGCCGGAGCCCTTCTCGCCGCGGGCCTCCATGACCAGGATCTCGCCGGGGCCGAGCGCGTCGATGATGCGCTTCTGCGCGTTGTAGCCGCCGCCGTGGGACTTGAACAGGTCCTCGCGGTTGGGCACATACCGCAGCGTGCGGGCGGTGCCGATGACCTTCTGGCCGGGCTTGGTGGCCAGCAGGCCGTCAACGCTGACGTTGTTCAGCCCCCGCTTCCGCAACGCGCCGGAGATGGTGGCCGTTGCGACCGACAGCAGCTTGGCCTTGACGTCCTCGGTCAGCGCGGACTTGCCGGTAATTGCCGGGGCCAGGCCAGCCGCTTCCTCGCTGCCGAAGGCATCGATCCGGTCGGCGTCGGTGATCTTGGGAGTGTTGCCGAAGGACGCGAATTCCGCCTCGCCCTGGGTGACCGTGGTCGACAGGCGGCCGGTGCTCAGCCCGGCGGCTTCGTCGGAAACCTCGACCTCGACGACGTCGCCCGGCACGATCACGGAGGAGCCGGCCGGGGTTCCGGTGAGGATAATGTCTCCCGGGTGCAGTGTCATCAGCTGCGACAGGTCGGCGACAATGCGGGCGAAGGAGAAGATCAGGCCGGCGGTCGTGTCGTCCTGGACGACCTCGCCGTTGACCCAGGTGCGGATCCGGAGGGCGTCCGGGTTGACCGACGCGGCGGGCAGCAGGGCCGGGCCGATCGGCGTAAAGCCGTCGCCGGACTTGGAGCGGACGTTGGAGCCCTTGTCCGCGTACTTGATGTCGTAGACGCCCAGGTCGTTGCTGGCGGTCACATGGCCAACATGGTCCCAGGCCTCCTCTACGGTGACGCGGCGGGCAGGCTTGCCGATGATGAGGGCGATTTCGCCCTCGAAGGCCAGCAGCTCGGTGCCCGCGGGGCGCTCCACGGTGCCGCCCGAGAGGGCCAGCGAGGAGGAAGCCTTCATGAAGTAGGAGGGGTTCGCAGGAACGCGTCCACGCTGTGCCGCCCGGGAGTTGTAGGACAGATGTACGGCCAGCACCTTGCCGGCGTCCTCCAGGATCTGGGAATCAACCGCCTGCAGCGTGCCCGCGGACTGGGTGACGTTGGCTTCGGACAAAGCATCCTCCTGTGAAGTACGAAATCGTATATGATCCATCATGGCCTGTGGCGGGGGCCACGTCAAGGCGGCTGAGAGGTTTTTCGACCGACTGGTGGGATGGTGGGGGCTACGGTCGGCCCGATTGGTCGGCTACCGCGGGCCTTGGGACCCGCCGAAAGTGGCTATTGCGCAGGAAAGCGGCCGGACCCTTGGGCGATACAGCGTCGAAACCAGTCACCAGAACCGGCCGACCGGACAAGCGGAATCCGCATGGCAAGGTACGCCGATTACGCGACGGCCGCTCGAGCGTATTTCAAGGGGTCATCCACTACTCCTACACAATTACCCGTTCCGATGGCTATCGAATGTGTGTACGAATAAAATTGTGGTATGGCTCTTGCACCGTTGGACCGCACCGGGGAGATGGGAACATCCCTGGCCCAGGCGTGTGTCCTGCTGCAGGATGTCGCTGACCGCTTTCCCGCCGACTCGGCGTCCCTGTCCATCCGGGATCTGGTTAGTACCGTAGCGGCGGTCGAGGACGTTTCGAAGCTCGTGGAGTTCCTGCAGGCCGTCGGCGCCCAGGCCGTGGAACGGGCGGACATCGCCGCCAACGGGGAACACCCGGCGGCGCCCGGACCCGGACCCGGAGCCGAGGCCGGAGCCTGTGCCGGTGCGGGGGAGTCTGTTCCCGCCGGAGCTGCGGGGGCAGGGGCTGGGGCCGGTGCCGTCGCGTCCAGCCCGGCGGGTGCGGGGGAGTGGGCGGATCCGGCGGCGGCGATCAGCACAGGCGGCGTGGAGGCCGCGGACCCGGACCTGTCCGGGTCCAAGCAGGCGCAGCGCCGCCGCAAGACAGAGTTTGCCAACAACGCCGAGTATCTGCGCTCAAGGCTGGGGATCGGTATTGTCGAGGCGCGGCGCAGGCTGCGGGTCGGCAAGGCGATCACCGCGCCGGTGCGGTTTGACGGGGAACCCGGTGTCCCGGCGCTGCCGGTGTTGGCGGAGGCCATGGCCGGCGGTGAGGTCAGCGGCCAGGCCGCGGCCCTGGTCGTGGATTCCCTGGACCGGGCCCGGCACGCCGGCACGCCGGAGGCGTTGCAGGCGATGGAAGCGTCGCTGGTCCGGCAGGCCGTAGAGGCCGATGCCGACACCCTGGTGATGGTCGCCAGGACGTGGGAAACCGCGGTCGACCAAGACGGTGCCGAGCCGACCGAGGAGGAACTGCGGGCCCGGCAGGGCATGTTCTACCGGGGCCGGCGGCGGGGGCTGCACCAGTTCGTCATGAACACCACCGACGCCCAGTACGAAGCCCTCGCCACCGTGATGAACAGCGCCGCGAACCCGCGGATCCGCCCCGACGCCATCGAAACCGCCGCCAACAACCGAAGTGAAGGTGACACGGCAGGACCCGCCGGCCCCGACACTGGCAGCGCGGGAAACACCGACGCAGGCACTGACGCTGCCGGCCCGGAAATGGCCGCGGCTGAAGATGCTGGGTCTGCAGGCGCTGATGGCCGCGGGGCGGTGGATCCGGCCGTGGTGGAGGCGATGGACGATGCCACCCGGGCGCAGAAGCTGCTGGCCGGGCTGGTCGGGGCCTGCCGGATCGCGTTGAATACCGGCAGGCTTCCGGACTCGGGCGGGCACCGGACACAGGTGATCGTTACCACCGGGTATGACCAGCTGGCCGGGCTGCTCTCCGGCGGCGGCAGCGCGGTCTTCAACGGACCTGTCTCGGCCACCACGGTCCGCCGGATGGCGTGCGACGCCGAGATCATCCCGGCGGTCCTCGGCTCCGAGGGCGAAATCCTGGACCTGGGCAGGTCGCAACGGTTCTTCAACCGCGCCATCCGCCGGGCACTGGTCGCCCGGGACAAGGGCTGTGCCTTCCCGGGGTGCAGCATGCCCGCGTTCTGGACCGAAGCACACCACATCATCCCGTGGTGGGCCGGCGGCCGCACCACCGTCGACAACGGGGTCTGCCTCTGCCTGCTCCACCACGACCTGATCGAGCAAGGCAACTGGAAGATCAACGTCCTCGACGGCATCCCCTGGTTCACCCCGCCGGACTACATCGACCCCCGCCGCAAACCGCTGCGCAACTCCTACTGGCAAACCCACGTCCCACCCAAACCACTCCACGCCTCACCATCACTGGCTTGGCCCTTTTGAGGGCACCAACCATCAACCGGCGCAGATCAGGCGCCACCAGGGGCTGCTGGCTCGGCGAATTTCGCCGCGAAAATCGCCGGAGCAATCGCCAGGCGTGCGAGCAGCCGCACTCCTAGGCGTGCGAGCGGTCCCCGCACCCAGGCGGGGATGAAACAAGCGCGTGGCGGGCAGAGTTTGCAGAACGTCGGTTCAGCCCACGCTGGGAGCGCGGTTTGGCGGCGCGGGAATGGCCACGTTTCCGGTGATGTGCCCGCCGGTACGCTCTTCGATCGCCCCGGCCGTGTCCGATCCGGTCGTACCGTTCAACAGCGCAGGGGATGACAGCACGGGGGCCGTCGCTACGATCTGCTCGGGGAGCGGCGCTTCTGCCAGGTTCCGCAAACTCAAGGCGACTTCGTGGGCGGTCGGACGAGTCTGCGGGTCGCGGCGGGTCATCCGGGTCAGCAGGTCTGCCCATTCGGGATCCAGCGAATCGGGAAACTCCGGGTCCCGCAGCAGGCGTGCGACCGCTGCCTCCATAGGCGTACCCGGGAAGGCCTTGCGCTGGGTGAGGCACTCGAAGAGTACCAGGGCCAAGGAGTAAACATCGCTGGCACCGGTAACTTTCTCGCCGACGGCCTGTTCCGGGCTGAGGTAGTTCGCCGTTCCGATGGTCGCGCCCTGGGCCGTGGCCATGCTGGATTCGACCATCCGGGCGATGCCGAAGTCGGACAATTTGGGGTGGTGCCGGGTGTCGTTCGGGCTGCCGTTGGCCAGCAGGATGTTGGCCGGCTTAACGTCGCGGTGAATCACACCCTGATCGTGGATGTAGTTGAGCGCATCGGCGAGGTCGGCCCCGATTTGGGCTGTGTCCACGGACGTGAGCGGGCCGCTCCGCAATCTGCGCCGGAGGTCGGCTCCTTCGATCAGTTCCATCACCAGGTAACTGGTGGTGGCGCCGTCGGCCGCCGTGTGCAGGCCGGCATCCAGTAAGGTCACCAAACCGGGGTGGTTCAGCGTGGCCAGCAGCAGGGTTTCGGTGTGTTGCCGCCGGTACTCGTCATCGTCCGGCGTCGTCGGTGCGAACATCTTGACCGCCACCTCGCGGCCCAAAGATTCGTCCACGGCCCGGTACACGGACGCTGCCCCGCCGGTGCCTATGAGCTCCCGTGTCCTGTAGCGCCCGCCCAGGAATACCTCCATCAAGCCTCCACGCCCCAGGATTTTAGTCTCATCGGTAATTGTACCGACCAAAAGCGCCCTACACGGCACCGAAAAAATGCGCGAACGGTCAATCAGCGAGGAATTCGATGGCCGCGGTCTTGAACGCCCGGGAGGTCACCGCATTGGCGTGCGTGCGCGCGGGCAGCCACATCAGCTCCGCCGAGTCGGAGAGCGCAGCCAGCTCCGGTGCGGTGACAGCCAGGTCGTCCTTGTCGCCGGCCACCAGGAGTACCGGCATCCTCGGCACGGCCTCGGTCGGGACGAACGGTTCGGTTTTGATCGCCTCGATCATGGTCATCAGCGCGAAGATGTCGTTCGACGGCACCAGCTTGGCCATCCGCAGGAGCTCGGCGGTGTTGACGTCCTCGATGGGCGTCCCGTCCGCCAGGAAGCGCTGGGCAGCGCGCAGGTCGAAGTCCGCCAAGGGGTCACTGCTGCCGGGCCCGCCGAGCACCATCCGCCGGACCAGTTCGGGCTGGGTGGCCCCGAACTCCCACGCCAGCCTCGCTCCCAGGGAGTAGCCGATCAGGTCAACCCCGGTGTCGGGGTCGTTCTCTTTCAGCGGACGGACCTTCGCGTCCTGAACCAGCTGCAGCAGGTCGGCGCGGATCCGGCTGGGCGCATAGGCATCCATCTCTTCCGGAGCGGCGCTTTCGCCGTGGCCGGGAAGGTCCACCGTGACCACGCGCCGGCCGGCCTGGGTCAGCGCGGTGATCCAACCGGCGTCCTCCCAGTTGAGCTTGCTGGAGGAGGCGAAACCGTGCAGCAGGATCACCGGACGGCGGGGGCCTTCGGTCCCTTCAGCGGCCTCGTGCACCTGAACGTGAAGGCGCGGGTCCAGGCCTTCAACGGTGTGCTGCGGGTTGTTTCCCATGCTCAGTCCTCGTCGTCGAGCGCCGCGGTCAGGCGGACGCGGCGCTTAGGCGCTTCTTCCTTCGGTACGGTGCCCACAATACCGGCGGTGTCGTCGGGAACCTCGAAGACGATCAGCGGTTCGCCCACCTTGATGGTGTCGCCGGGTTCACCGTGGATTTTCACCACTTTGCCCGCCTGCGGGGAGGGGAGCTCGACGGCGGACTTGGTAGTCTCCACCTCGACCAGCGGATGGTTGCGCTCGATCTGCTCGCCCTCGGCGACCAGCCATTCCAGCACGGTTGCCTCGATCAGGCCCTCACCAAGATCCGGCAGGGGGAACGTAATTTCAGCCACGGCGATACTCCAATACTCGCTGGATCCCGAACAGGATGCGGTCAATGTTGGGTACGTACTCGTCTTCCAGGTCTCCCGAAGGGTACGGTACGTCGAATCCGGTCACCCGCTCAACAGGTGCCCGCAGGGTGTTGAAGCAGCGCTCGGTAATCAATGCGGCCACTTCCGCACCGAGACCGGAGGTCAGCGGTGCTTCGTGCACGACGACGGCGCGGCGCGTCTTGGCCACGGATGCGGCCAGGCTTTCGGCGTCGATGGGCTTGAGCCAGCGCAGGTCCAGCACCTCGATCTCGATGCCGTCTTCGGCGGCGAGCTCGGCGACCTGCAGGCAGCGGGCCACCATGGCGCCCCAGGCCACCAGGGTCAGGTGCTTGCCTTCACGGACGATGCGCGAGCCTTCGGGGGAGTAGCCAGCCGGTTCGGCGCCGGTGTTCACCGGGCCCTTCTGCCAGTAGCGGGACTTCGGCTCCATGAAGATCACCGGGTCCGGCCGCGTGGCCGCGTGCTTGAGCAGGTGATAGGCCTCGTTTGGGCTGGACGGCGAAACCACCTTCAGGCCGGGCACGTGGGCGAACAGCGATTCCAGCGACTCGCCGTGGTGTTCGGGAGCGCGGATGCCGCCGAAGCTGGGCACGCGCAGGGTGATCGGCATCGGCATGGTGCCGCGGCTGCGGTAGTTCATCCGGCCCACCTGGCACACAATCTGGTTGATCGCCGGGTACGCGAACCCGTCGAACTGCACCTCGGGGATCGGGTGGTATCCCGCCATGGCCAGGCCCACGGACATGCCCAGGATGCCGGATTCGGCCAGCGGGGTGTCGAAAACCCGTGCCTCGCCGAACTGCTTCTGCAGGCCGTCGGTGATGCGGAAGACGCCGCCGAGCTGTCCGACGTCCTCGCCCAGGACCAAGGCCTTGGGGTTGTCCTGAAGCACCTCTGCCAGCGCGCGGTTCAGCGCCTGCTGCATGGAGAGGTTTTCGACGGCGGTGACGTGGCCCGGTTCCACCACGTCCACGGATTCCTGCTGGGCGCTGGTTTCTGTGGTGTTGTCGATGGCGGCTTCAAGGTCGCTCAGGGTCTTGTGCTCAGGCATGCTCGGACTCCTCCCGCCAGGCGCGTGCCTGGGCCTTCAACGCGTGTGTGGGTTCCTGGTAGACAAAATCGAACATCTCCGTGCCGGGACGGGAGCCCAATGCCGCCACTCCCTCCCGGATCTGTTCCTCTTCCGCCTTGGCGGCCTCGAGCACCTCGGCGAAGAAGTCCTCGCCGGCGACGCCGTCGGCTTCCAACCGGGTGCGCATGCGCAGCAGCGGATCCTCGCCGCCGTCGGCGCGTTCCTCGGCCAGGGTGCGGTAGCGGCCGGGGTCGTCGCTGGTGGAGTGCGGGCCCCGCCGGTACGTCATGGCTTCCACGACGGCCGGCCCATGGCCCGCGCGTGCATGGGCGAGGGCTGCGGCCGTCGCCTGGTGGACCGCCACGACGTCGTTGCCATCCACCTGGAGGGACGGCATGGCGTAGCCGGCGGCACGGGCGGCAACGGAACCCCCGGCCACCTGGCGCTCGGTCGGCACCGAGATGGCGAAGCCGTTGTTCTGGATGAAGAAGACCACCGGAGCCTTCATGACTGCGGCGAAGTTCATGGCTTCGTGGACGTCGCCCTGCGAGCTTGCGCCGTCGCCGAAGTAGGTGATGGCGACGCCGAGTTCTCCAGCCGGGGTGCCGGAAAGCGTCTGGCCGTGCGCCCAGCCGACGGCGTGCAGCACTGAGCCCGCCACCACGGCTTGGATCGGGGCAAAGCGGGTGGCCTGGGGATCGTAGAGGCCACCGTGCCAGCTGGCCTTGTGGGTGGACATGTACTCGACCATGTCCACTCCCACCGTCCGGGCCACGCCCATTTCGCGGTAGGTCGGGAAGACGAAGTCGCGGGACATGTCCAGCGCGTACCCGCTGCCTACCTGTGCGGCTTCCTGTCCGAGTTCCGGTGCGTAGCCGGGAATCAGGCCCTGGCGCTGCCAACGGATGGCGGATTCGTCCAGGTGGCGCACCGACACCATCAGCCGGTAGAGCTCCTTGAGCTCCTCGGCGGACAGGTCGGGCTGGGCGGACGGGTCCAGGGAAAGAACGCTGCTCATGCCTGCTCCTCCACGTAGTTTTGGGGCCGCCGCGGTCCCCGCGGGGGAGGAGTACGACGGCGTCAGTTGCTTATGGTGACACTAGTCACCCTACGTGGAGTGTGCAATCTGTCATGAAAACACCGAACAGTGTGCACAGTTAGCCGGACGTATCGGCGATAACTGTAGGCAAACTGCTTACTGCTACCGGCGGGGTAAACTTCCGGCAGGTGTTCGGCGTGCGGCGAGTTTTGCCGCCGCGGCTATCGCGGCGATCAGCGCCAGGGTCGAGAGCAGCTGGATACCCGTTACCGGGGAGAAGAAGCCGAGCACCAGGATTGCGGCCAGCAAGGCAAGGCCCGCATACGTCATCGCCGGGAAGCCGCGCATCCGGAACGGCAGTTCGGTGCCGTCGCGGTCGGCCCGGCGGCGCAGCACCAGCTGGGACAGCAGGACCATCCCCCAGACCACCAGGCAGGTGGACCCAACGAAGTTCAGCAACACGGGCAGGACGCGCTCAGGGAACAACAGTTCAAGTACGGCCGCCACAAAACCAAACGCCACGGAGGCCAGCACGGCCCTGACCGGAACCCGGCGGGGGCTGAGCCTCCTGAGGGAAGCGGGGGCCTCGTTGCGTTCCGAGAGGGAAAAAATCATCCTGGATGCGCCGTACAGGTTGGCGTTGAGCGCCGAGAGCAGCGCAACGGCGGCGACCAGGGTGATGGCCACATCCGCGCCGGGGATCTGGGCGATCGAGAGTACCGCGGCAAAGGGTGATGCCAGTGCCTCCGAATCCCAGGGCACCGTCAGCGCGATCACGAGCACCGAGCCGAAGTAGAACACCAGGATGCGCCAGACAACGGTCCGGATGGCCTTCGCCACGCTGGCTCCCGGGTTTTCCGTTTCCGCGGCGGCAACGGCCACGATCTCGGTCCCGCCGAAGGCGAAGATCACCACCAGCAGCCCGGCGCCGATGCCGGCGATGCCGTTGGGGGCGAAGCCGTCGTCGCCGAAGATTACGCCCAACCCGGGCGACGGGACGTTGGGCAGCCAGCCGAAGAGCAAGGCGGCGCCGATGGCGAGGAAGGCCAGGATGGCGATGACCTTGAAGATGGCGAACCAGAACTCGAATTCACCGTAGTTGCGTACCCCGAACAGATTGACCACGGTGAAGACCACCATGAACACGAGCGCGAGCAGCCAGACAGGCAGCGCCGGCCACACCGTGGCCAGCAAGCCCGCGGCGCCCACTGCCTCGGCCGCTATCACCACTACCAACTGCAGCCACCAGAGCCAGCCGATGGTGGCGCCGGCGGTGCGGCCCAGCGCCTTCTCGGCGTATGTCGAGAAGGCACCGCTGCTGGGGTTGGCGGCGGCCATTTCACCCAGCGCCCACATCACGATGATCACCAACGTGCCCGCGAGCAAGTACGAAATCAACACCGCCGGGCCGGCGGCCTGGATGCCCGCTCCGGAGCCGAGGAAGAGCCCGGCGCCGATGGCGCTGCCGAGTCCCATCATGATCAGCTGGCGCTGCTTCATCCCGTGGCCCAGTCCGGCGGGCGGTGGGGCGCTCGGGTCGCGGTGGTGGGTGGCGGTAAAACGCGGCATCGACTGTCCTGTTGTTTGGCGAAACCAGCCCGTAAGCTGACAATTTGTCTAGCAGTGTCCCACAACTGGCGGCACCGAACCCGAAAGGACGCAGAGCGTCATGCAGATCGACTCTCTCGATGCCGACATCGTCACGCTATTCACGGAGGACCCGCGGATGTCCGTTTTGGAAGCCTCGCGGGTGCTGAAAGTAGCGCGTGCCACAGTACAGGCCCGGCTGGACAAGATGCAACGCGCCGGCGTGACGGTGGGCTGGGGGCCGCGGCTTTCGCCCGAGGCGCTGGGGTACGTGGTGCGTGCCTATTGTTCGTTCGTGATCCGGCAGGAGTCCGGGCACGACGCCGTGGCTGCCGCGCTCGCCGACATTCCCGAGGTGTTGGAACTGCACACCGTCTCCGGTGAAAGCGACCTGCTGGCTTGTGTCGTCGCCCGGTCGAACGCGGATCTGCAGCGCGTGCTCGATCAGGTCATGGCGACCAATACGGTGCTGCGTTCGTCGTCCGTGATTGTGCTCAACAGCCACTTCCGGGAGCGGGCCCTTCCGTTGGTCCAGGCTGCCGCCAATCCTCGCTGATCCCGGCGGGATGGTTCGTGCCGTCGTCGTAGACGTCGACGTCGGGGATCACCGCCGCGCGGCCGAGCCCGGCAGAGGTTCCGGCGATCACCGCGAAAGCGGCCGGCAGCGCACCCGTGCCCGGAGCCAGCAGGGCGACGGTTCCCCACGTCAGTGCAGCCAGCCCTGCGGCAAATGCCAGCACGTGGACCCACTGCCGGCGAACCGGGCGCAGCGGCGTGCCCAGCAGGAGCGCGAACGGTGCGGCCAGTACGGCGGCGAAGAACAAGCCGAGCGTCAGCACCAGACCCCAGAAGCTCAGGGCGGAGGAGTGCGGCGACGCCAGCTGGTCGATGATGCTCAGGACCAGCGAGATAAAGAACCACGCGGCGACCGCGACCCGCCAGCCCTTGATGAAGGCGTGGCGGCCCAACACGACCCGGTGGTGCGCCGGCCGGGGCTTCGTGCCGTACCTGCGGCTCAGGATTTCGTTGTTGTCCGGCGGTGCGAGTCGCCGCCGCTGTCCCCGTGGGTGCATGGCTGAAGCCTAACCTGGGGGGACCGGCGCCTTGCGGAGACGTAGAAATGGCCGCTGTGCATCCGTCCGTCGTGTCAGTCGGAGGTTGTCGGCTCCGGCTTTTCCAATCCGGCGAACGGCGCAAGGTCCCGCCGGAAGTTCTCGATGTCCCTTTCCGACAGTGCGGTGGCGCCGTAACCCAGCGTGATCGATCGAGCTGCCCACCCGTGCTCCGCGGCTTCTGCGGCTGCCTTGCCGGACGGGTCGCGGGACACATCCAGCAGAGTGATCGACAGCCACTGGGAATCCGCTTGTGCCGCTCCGCTCCACACCCAGTATCCGTCCGGATCATCGGTTCCGAAGCGCTCCCGCTGTTCCCGCTGCCAGGTTTCATCGTCGCCGTGCGGTGACTAGTGATCGAGAACCAGCGCGTCGAAAGCATGGTCTGCGAGTCTCCCGTTCACCATGTCAACGATGCGCTGCCAGTCTCGAGGCGCCGGGGGAGCAGGGACGCCGATGCGGTTGGCGGAGTTGTAGGTGGAATACGCGGACTCGCCGCCGTACCCGTTTACTTCCTGCGGATACCAGCCCGCTTCCCCGTCGCCCTGCCAGCGCAGCCCGTACTCTCTGCTGAGCGCGGACTCCACGTCGGACAAAAGGCCACGGTAGCGGGGGAAATGGCAGTTGCGGGACGAACACGCGGGTCATCCGGAGGGACAAGGGTGGGAGGCCTGTCCGGTGCCGCCATGATCTCGGTGCCGTCACAATCCGGCGACATCGGGGCGTGATTGGGTCAACATGACCATAACCCGCTAGAATGAGTTCTAGTCAAAGTGACTTTTACTAATCTCCAGGGAGGAGGGAGCCATGCCGATCCAGGCGGCCAACGTGTCGGAGCGTGCCCAGCACCCCCCTGAACTGGCCATCTCCACCGTCATCTTCGCCCTCCGCCCGGACCCGGAGACGGGTTCTCCCACCTTGTGGCTGCCGCTGGTCCGCCGTACCCGCCAGCCGTTCCGGGACCTGTGGGCCCTGCCCGGAGGTCCGTTAAGCCCCGCCGAATCCCTCCAGGACGCCGCGGCACGGAACCTGGAGGAGACTACCGGGCTGCAGCCGAGCTACCTGGAGCAGCTGTACGCTTTTGGCGGCCTGGACCGGTCACCCGCGCAGCGGGTGGTCTCCATCGTCTACTGGGCGCTGGTGAAGCCGGACGAGGCAGCGCTGGCCCGCGAAACCGAGAACGTCCGCTGGGTGCGCGCCAATGAACTGGGCCAGCTGGCCTTCGACCACAACCAGATCGTGGACTACGCGCTGTGGCGGCTGCGCAACAAGGTGGAATACAGCTCCATCGCGTATGCCTTCCTGGGATCCACCTTCACGCTGGCCCAGGTCCGCGAAGTGTACGAGGCCGTGTTGGGCAAGCAGTTGGATCCCGCCAACTTCCGCCGCCAGCTGCGGGCGACGCCGGACATCGAACCGACCGACGAGTACCTGCAGGGCGGCCGGCACCGGCCGCCCCGGCTCTACCGCTACACCGGCAGCGCCGCGCAGCTCAGGGGCAGCCCGCCCGCCTAGCCGACTCCACGGCCGAACGCGCGGCAACCGCTCCCGCGGCACCGCCGCCGCACGCACCGTCCCAAGGCCCCGCCACCCGCCACGGATTTTTCCGACCTGACCCCCTGCCCAACAACGGAGAACACCATGTCATCGGTCAACAGCACCATCCAGCTGATCACCCGCGAGGAAGCCCTTGCCGGCTCCCGCGCGCCTGCCGCCTCCACCTGCACACCCGATTTGGCGCAGGGGCCGTGGGCCTTCGACACCGCCTCGGCGAGCGGGGCCTGGGCGCCCTCCTACGGGCCCGGCGCGTCGATGGCCGATCCGGCGCCGGCCGCGACCCCGCGGCAGGGCGAAATCCCGGCAGAATACCGGCTGGCCGGCGACGAGGAGCTCGAGGAGCGGATCCTGGCCGCCAAGGCAAAGCTGGGCGACAAGCTGGTCATCCTCGGCCACTTCTACCAGCGCGACGAAGTGGTCAAGTACGCCGATTTCGTGGGCGATTCGTTCCAGCTGGCTCGGGCCGCCAAGGAAAAGCCGGAGGCGGAAGTCATCGTTTTCTGCGGCGTGCACTTCATGGCGGAAACCGCCGACATGCTCTCCGGAGAAGACCAGGCCGTGATCCTGCCGAACCTGGCCGCGGGCTGCTCCATGGCGGACATGGCGGACATCGACTCGGTGCAAGCCTGCTGGGACCAGCTGGCCGGCGTGCTCGGCACCGGTCCGGACGCGGACGGCAAGGTCCCGGTCATCCCGGTCACGTACATGAACTCGTCGGCCGCGCTCAAGGGGTTCTGCGGAGAGAACGGCGGGATCGTCTGCACGTCGTCGAACGCCGAAACCGTGCTGGAGTGGGCCTTCGAGCGCGCCCACCGGGTGCTCTTCTTCCCCGACCAGCATCTGGGCCGCAACACCGCCAAGGCCATGGGCGTGCCGCTGGAGCAGATGCCCATGTGGAATCCGCGCCAGCCACTGGGCGGCAACGACGAGGCGGCGCTGCAGGAATCGCGCGTGATCCTCTGGCACGGCTTCTGCTCCGTGCACAAGCGCTTCACCGTGGACCAGATTGAGAAGGCACGCGCCGACTACCCGGGCGTCCGGGTGATCGTGCACCCCGAATGCCCCATGCCGGTGGTGGACGCCGCGGATGAGTCCGGTTCCACCGACTACATCCGCAAGGCCGTGGCCGCCGCCACCGAGCCGACGGTCTTCGCGATCGGCACCGAGATCAACATGGTCAACCGGCTGGCCGCTGAGTACCCGCAGCACACCATCTTCTGCCTCGACCCGGTGATCTGCCCGTGCTCGACGATGTACCGGATCCACCCGGGTTATCTGGCCTGGGTGCTGGAAGCCTACGCCGGCACCGGCCAACTGCCCGGCGGTGAAGTCCTCAACCGGATCACCGTGCCCGATTCGGTGGCCGTCCCCGCCCGCGTGGCGCTGGAACGGATGCTGGCAGCCAAGCCGTGAACCGCGAACCGGCCCGGCGCGTGGCGGTGGTGGGGTCCGGCATCGCCGGGCTCTACGCCGCCGCGCTCGCCGCGGAACGTCCGGACACGGCCGTCACCCTGATCACCAAGGGCAGGCTGGCCGAGTCCAACACCTGGCACGCCCAGGGCGGGATCACCGCGGTCACCGCGCAGGGCGTCGCGGCCGGGGATTCGGTGGCGGCCCACATCGCCGACACCCTCACCGCCGGTGCCTTCATGAACGACGACGGCGCCGTCCGCCTGCTGTGCTCAGGCGCCGCGGCGGACATCGCCACCCTGGAAGAGTGGGGCGTGGCCTTCGACCGGCACGGCGGTGAATTGTCGCTCGGGCTGGAAGGGGCCCACTCGGCGCCGCGGATCCTGCATGCCGGTGGGGACCGCACCGGGGCCGGCATCGCCGAAGTCCTGATCCGGGTGGTCCGCGGCATGGCGGAGGCGGGCCGGCTGGAGATCCTCGAGCACACGATGGTGCGGCGGCTGCTCACGGCCGGCGCGCGCGTGGCGGGCGTGGAGTTGCTGCACGTGGAATCAGGTGCGGTGCCCGACCACCTGGACACCGACGTCGTTATCCTCGCGACCGGCGGTGCCGGGCAGCTGTACCCGGCCACCACCAACGCCGCCGCTGCCACCGGCGACGGTGCGGCGCTGGCCTGGGAAGCCGGCGCGGTCCTGGCCGACCTGGAGTTCATCCAGTTCCACCCCACCCTGCTGGACCCGGCGGCGACGGGAGGCAGGGCCTTCATGATCTCCGAGGCGGTGCGCGGCGAAGGCGCCGTGCTGGTGGACGCGGCGGGGGAGCGGTTCATGCCGGCGCTGCATCCGGACGCCGAGCTGGCACCCCGTGACGTGGTCGCGCGCTGCATCCACAACCAGCTCCGGTTGCAGGAGGGAAACGGACTCATGCCGCAGGTCTTCCTGGACGCCACCGGGATAGAGCGGGAAAAGGGCGCCGGTTTCCTGGCCGCGAGGTTCCCGATGATCGACGCCACGGTCCGGTCGCTGGGCTTCGCCTGGACGCGGGAACCGCTGCCGGTGCGGCCGGCCTCGCACTACTGGATGGGGGGCGTGCGGACCGACCACGACGGCAGGACCTCGGTGCCCGGGCTGCTGGCTGTGGGCGAGGTCGCCTGCACCGGAGTGCACGGAGCCAACCGGCTGGCCTCGAACTCGCTGCTGGAGGGCCTGGTTTTCGCCCGCCGCGCCGTGCGGGGGCTGGACGGACCGGAGCGCTTGCCGGTGTTCGGTGCGGTCCCGCTGGATGTCGGTGCCCCGCCGGACGTCGATGACCCGCCGGGCCGTTGGCTGCCTGCCGAGGCCCGCGCCGGCCAGCCAGACGCGCCGGCCGGAACCACCGCATGCACCCGGCAACAGATCCAGGCGGTGATGGCGGCCGCCGCCGGCGTGGTCCGCGACGGCCCAACGCTGCGGGAGGCCGCCCGGCAGCTGGCGCGGTGGCACGTGCCGGTCACCGACGCCGCCTCGGCGGAGGATGCCGCACTGCTGACCGTGGCACGGCTGGTGGTGGCCGCCGCCGCGGCGCGGCGGGACAGCATCGGCGGCCACTACCGCAGCGACTACCCCCAGGCCCCGGCGCACCGCCGGCACCTGGGCTTCGTGAACGCTGCCGCGGCCGCCGCCGCCAACTTCTTCCCAACGTCCCAGCGAGTCCTGCAGGAGCAGCCATGAACCATATCCAGCCGATCGACCGGACAGCCATGGAGCGGATCGTCGCCGGGGCGCTCGCCGAGGACGCGCCGTGGGGCGACGTCACGTCCAGTGCGTTGATTCCGGCCGACGCCACGGCCACGGCGGAGCTGGCCGCCCGCGAGCCCGGCGTGCTCTCCGGCGGTCCGGTGCTGGCCGAGGTCTTCCGGCAGGTGGATCCGGGCGTGCGGGTGGAGCTGAAGACCGACGACGGCGCCGCCTTCGAGGCCGGGGAGGTGCTGGCCGTCCTGACCGGGAACGCCCGCTCCATCCTGCTGGGCGAACGGGTGGCCCTGAACCTGTTGCAGCGGCTGAGCGGCATCGCCACCCAGACCGCCGCCTTCGTCCGGGAAGTTGCCGGTACGGCGGCCCGGGTGGTGGATACCCGCAAGACCACGCCCGGCCTGCGGGCGCTGGAGCGCTATGCAGTGCGCTGCGGCGGCGGGCACAACCACCGCTATTCGCTCTCCGACGCCGTGATGGCCAAGGACAACCACCTGGCCGTGCTCACCGCCGACGGCAGCCGGGACCTGACCGAGGCGCTGCTGGAGGCGAAGGCCAGACTCCCGCACACCGTCCACTTCGAGGTGGAGGTGGACAGGGCCGAGCAGATCGAGCCGGTCCTGGCCGCCGGCGTGGACACCATCATGCTGGATAACTTCAGCGTGGACGAACTCAGCGCCGGCGTTGCCCAGGTGGCCGGCCGCGCCATCGTCGAGGCCAGCGGCAACGTGCGGTTGGACACCGTCGGCCGGATTGCCCGGACCGGGGTGGACGTCATCTCGTCCGGCGCGCTCACCCACAGTGTGCGGTCGCTGGACCTGGGCCTGGACATCCGCATCGCCGCGGGGCCGGCGGCCGAGGGGGCAGCGTCGTCGTGATCTATCTGGACGCTGCGGCGACCGCCCCGGTGCGCCGCGAGGTGCTGGAGGCCATGTGGCCGGCGCTGACGCAGGACTTCGGCAACCCGTCGAGCCACCACACCGTCGGCGAGGCGGCGCTGCGGGCACTCGATTATGCCCGGGGGAAGGCCGCCGAGGTGCTGGGCTGCCGCCCGGGCGAGATCATCTTCACGTCCGGCGGGACCGAGTCCAACAACCTGGCGATCAAGGGCATTGCGCTCGCCTCCCCGCGGGGCAGGCATGTGGTCACCAGCGCCGTGGAACACCCCTCGGTGCTGGAGGCCGTCGACTATCTGGCCCGGTTCCATGGCTTCGAGGTCACCCGGGTGCCGGTGGACTCCGCGGGCATGGTCCGCGTGGACGAGGTGGAAGCGGCGCTGCGCGAGGACACCACGCTGTGCACGGTGATGTATGCGAACAACGAGGTGGGCACCATCCAGCCGGTCGGCCGCATCGGCAGGCTCTGCCGGGCGGCCGGGGTCCCGTTCCATACCGATGCCGTGCAGGCGGCCGGCTGGCTGGACCTGGACGTCGCGGCGCTCGGGGCGGAGGCACTCAGCGTGTCCGGCCACAAGCTGGGCGCGCCCAAGGGCTGCGGGCTGCTGTATGTGTCCGGCCGGGTTCCGCTGGAGCCGGTGCTGCACGGCGGCGGGCAGGAGCGCGGCAGGCGGTCCGGCACGGAGAACGTTGCCGGCGCGGTCGCCGTCGCCACCGCGTTGTCGCTGGCCGACGGCGACCGGGCGGCCGACGCCGAACGGCTCACGGGCTACCGCGACTACCTGATCGACACCGTCCTGCGGGAACTGCCCGGCACCGTGCTGACCGGTCACCGCACCGAACGGCTGCCCGCCAGCGCTTCCTTCTGCTTCCCGGGAACGTCCGGCGAGGCGGTGCTGTTGGAACTCGAACGCCGCGGGGTGGTCTGCTCCAGCGGGTCGGCCTGCGCCGCCGGCTCGGACGAGCCGTCGGCGGTGCTGCTGGCCATGGGGCTCGACCCGGCCGTGGCGCAGACCGCGGTGCGGCTGACCTTCACGGCCGGCGTGAAGGAAGCCGAGATCGCCCTGGCGGCCCGCTCCGTCGTCGCCGCCGTCAAAGAGGTCCGGGTGCTGCGGCGCTGAGCCGGAGCGCCGCCCGGCGCTCCGGGACACGAGGCGTGGTCCTATACCGGACCGATCCGCCCGCTGGGTACGGTGGAGTCCTCACGGACCTGAGGGGAGTGCAGCATGAGCACGCGAACGATGCCGGGCCGGGGTGCCGCCGCGGCACTGTGCCTGGTGCTTGTTTCCGGCTGCGGCCTGCTGCCCGTCGGCGACGACGGCGCGCCGGCCGGCGCGAGTGCGTCGCCGTCGGGGGCGGCCGGCGGGGGTGCCGCCGGACAACCCGCGCCGCCGCTCGGCAAAGACCCCGTGCGGGAAGCCACCATCGACGGCTGGAAGGTCTACACCGATCCGGACCGGGTGCTCAGCTTCGAAGTTCCCGGCGATTGGGTGGTGCAGCGGCAGGTCAAGCCCGGCCAGCCCTCGGATGGCGGGCTGCATCTGGACATCCGGGATTCTTCGGGCAAGGTGGCCGCCGAACTGCATACCCGGCTCAGGCTGCCAAAGGCCAGCTGCGACGGCGGCGTCACCGAACTGCGGGTGCTGGTCAGCGAGCCGGCGAAGGTGCCTGCCGTGGCGTCCGACGACACGGTCGACCCGCTGTTCGTCTACCGGACGCTGCTGGGCTACCAGTACTTCGGGTCGATGGGGCTGACCGACAAGACGGCCGGCGACGGCTTCCAGGCCTGCATGGTGGAAAACACCGTCAACGGTCCGGAACCGGTAGGCACCTACTCCTTCGGCACCGCCGTCCGCCACGGCACCCCGGCGCCCGGCGAGGACACCGGCCTGCTCGATGCCTACGGCCTCATCGCGGAGGCGGAGAGCTATGTCTCCACCAAGCACTTCAAGACGGTGCAGCAGGTCATCATGACCCTGCAGATCGCCGAAGGTCCGCCGGCCTGAGTTCGCCCGGACCCGTCCGGACCCGGGAGGGGCGGCTTCCGGCCCGGGGCGCAGACGGGCAACAAAAAGCCCGGAGGCCGGCGCAGATGCGGCGGCCTCCGGGCGTTTCAGCCGTTACTTCAGGCCGGCCCGCAGTTTGTCGGTCAGCTCCTGGAGTTGTCCGAATTCCTCCTCGGACAGCAGCGGGGCGAGCATGGAATGCAGGTGCTTCACGTGCTGCCGGCCGATCTCCTTCTGCAACGCGCGGCCTTCGTCGGTCAGCGAGATCTCGATGCCCCGCTGGTCGTTGCGGGCCGTGCGCCGGAGGACCAGGCCTTTCTTCTCCAAGCGGTCAACCATCCGGCTGAGGCTCGGCTGGCTGATCAACAGCGCCTCGTTCAGCTCGTTCAGCCGGCTCCAGCCGCCCGGGCACCGGCTCAGGTTGAACAGGACGTCGTACTCGCGCATCGCGAGCTTCTTGAACTCGGGCAGCTGCTGCAGCCGGCGCATCACCGCCACCTGGGTGCGGAACAGCGATTCCCAGGCCGCCGCCGTCGTCCTGATCTCAGAACCGCCTGAATCAGCCATGGGACACCGCCTCCCCGGCAGCTTCCTTGGCGTCGCGCGCGGCCTTGCGGCTGGCGTGGGTCGGGGCGTCCGGAACATGCGCCGGCTTGCGGGCGGCGAACTCCTTCTTCAGCACTGGCAGCACTTCTTCGCCGAACAGGTCCAGCTGCTCCAATACGGTCTTCAGCGGCAGGCCGGCGTGGTCGATCAGGAACAGCTGGCGCTGGTAGTCGCCGAAGTAATCCGCGAAGGCCAGGGTCTTCTCGATGACCTGCTCCGGGCTGCCGACGGTCAGCGGGGTCTGCGCGGTGAAGTCCTCCAGGGACGGTCCGTGGCCGTAGACGGGGGCGTTGTCGAAGTAGGGGCGGAATTCGTTGACAGCGTCCTGGGAGTTCTTGCGCATGAAGAACTGCCCGCCCAGGCCCACGATTGCCTGGTCGGCGGTGCCGTGGCCGTAGTGCTCGTAGCGCTCGCGGTACAGGCCGATGAGCTGCATGTAGTGCTCCTTCGGCCAGAAGATGTTGTTGGCAAAGAAGCCGTCGCCGTAATAGGCCGCCAGTTCCGCGATCTGCGGCGTGCGGATCGAGCCGTGCCAGACGAAGGGCGCGACGCCGTCCAGGGGCTGGGGCGTGGAGGTGTAGTTGTGCAGCGGGGTGCGGTGCTTGCCCTGCCAGTTCACGACTTCTTCGTCCCAGAGCTTGCGCAGCAGGGCGTAGTTCTCCACCGTCAGCTCCAGCGAGTCCTGGATGTTCTTGCCGAACCAGGGGTAGACCGGGGCGGTGTTGCCGCGGCCCAGCACCAGGTCCACGCGGCCGTCGGCCAGCTGCTGGAGCATGGCGAAGTCCTCGGCGATCTTCACGGGATCGTTGGTGGTGATCAGCGTCGTGGCGGTGGAAAGTGTGATCCGCTCGGTCTGCGCGGCGATGTAGGCCAGCAGCGTGGTGGGGGAGCTGGAGAAGAACGGCGGGTTGTGGTGCTCGCCGATGGCGTAGACATCCATGCCGATGTCTTCGACCTTCTTGGCAATGGCGACCGACGCCTTGATCCGCTCGCGCTCCGTGGGCATGCGGTTGGTGGTCGGGTCCAGGGTGACGTCGCTGACGCTGAATACGCCGAGTTCCATAATGTGCCTTTCGTGGTGCTTTCAGGAATCAGTTTACATGCATATGCATTCACTGTTCCAACGACGCACCGGTCCGATTGATTCCCCGCCACCTGCAAGCCCATCACCGCCGCGCGTCCGCCGCCCTGCCGCCAGGCGCTTCCGGGGCGGATTCGCTGGTACAGGCCTTTCGCAACGCCGCGGAGGTTGCCCCGCCCGGCTAACGGGCCTGGCCGCCCGAGGGATCCTTCACATGCCGGCCAAGCGCGGCCAGTATGCGTTCCAGGCTGACCGCCACGGATCCTGCCGCCGCCGCGGGGGACTCTGAGGACACCGTGCCCGCGACGATTCCGGTGAGGCGGTGCTGTGCATCGCGCGCGGCCTCCAACTTCTCCGGCAGGTCCTCGGCGGTCATGCTTCTGATTGCCTCGGCCGTGGCTTCCAGGGCGTTGGCCATCGGGGCCAGCACGGGGTCGGGGAGATGCAGGGTCTCGTCCCAGATCACGGCGCTGAGCACCTCGGTCATGTCCTGGGTATGGAAGGCGGCGCGCTCCAGCGTGCGCAAATTCCGCCAATCGGTCTCCAGGTCCCGGTCGTGGAACCTGCGCCGCGGATTGGCCTTGCGGCTGCGGTCGGCGGTCTGGACGGCCTGCCGCACCTGGTTGCCCAGCCGCGTGATGCTCTCGCCGTTCGACGCCCAATCCTTGCGTTCCGGCGGCCAGTTCTCCCGGAGCGCCTCGGCCATGTCCTCCAGCTGCCGGGCAAGGTCGGATTGCAGCTGCTGCAGGCTGCGTCCCACCACGTTGAAGTTCAACGGCGGGAACAGCAGGAAGTTCACGGTGATGCCGACGAGCACTCCCACCGCCATCTGCACGGCATAGCCGAGCGAGTAGTCGCCGGCATTGGAACCGCCCACCAGCAGGACGAACAGCGCGGCCATGGGAACCCACTCCCGGCCGGCCCCGAGCCGCGGCAGCCCCGCGACCAGGACACCGAGGAATACCAGCAGCCCCACCGTCACGACGTGCGGGCCGACCGTCAGCAGCAGGAGCATGGCCAGGCCGATGCCCAGCATCAGCCCGGCCAGTGTCTCCACGGAGGTCTTGACGGAGTCGGCGACGGTGGAATACATGCTGATCAGCGCGCCCAGCGGGGCGTAATAGGGGTATTGGTCCACTTCGCCGGGCAGCCGCAGGGCGATGAACCACGCGATGGCGCACGCCAACGCGGTCTTGAACGCCAGCTGGACCCGGCGCCACCCGCCCATCTGCTGGCCATATTTGCGCAGCGGGGCAGGGAGCCGGTCCGTGAGCCGGTCCAGGCGGCCCGGCCCGGCAGGCATGGTTTCCGGTTCTGGCATGTTCAGTACCTCCAGGGTTCCGGGTACGCCGGTCAGCGTCCGGCCGGAACCAGTTCTGCCTCGAGTGTATGCCGCTCGTTCGCCCGGCGCTCGCGCCGGCCTTCGACCAGCCGGTACAGCACCGGCACCAGCACCAGCGTCAGCGCGGTGGAGGACACCAGGCCGCCGATCACCACCACGGCCAGCGGCTGCGAGATGAAACCGCCCTCGCCGGTCAGCCCCAGTGCCATCGGCGTGAGCGCAAAGACCGTGGCGAGCGCCGTCATCAGGATGGGCCGCAGCCGGCGCCGCGCGCCGTGGGTG
This sequence comes from Arthrobacter sp. Y3223065, assembly GCF_059090885.1. Taxonomy (NCBI): domain Bacteria; kingdom Bacillati; phylum Actinomycetota; class Actinomycetes; order Micrococcales; family Micrococcaceae; genus Arthrobacter; species Arthrobacter sp. Y3223065. The sequence goes on from NZ_JBNHGC010000001.1 coordinate 198,050, forward strand.
ATCGCGTCCGCCACGGTCATGCCGGGCCGGCCGTCGTGCGGGCGCCGGTACTGGTTGATCAGGTCGATCAGCACGATCGCGTTCGTCACCACGATGCCCACCAGCATCAGCATGCCGATCAGCGACGGCAGCCCCAGCGGGATCCGCGTGACGACCAGCAGCCCGATGGCCCCCGTGGCGGCGAACGGAATGGAGACCAGCAGGATCAGCGGCTGCACCAGGGACTTGAACGTGGCCACCATGATCACGTAGACAATGGCGACGGCGGCCAGCAGCGCCCAGCCCAGCTGTTCAAAGGACTCGGCCTGCTGCGTGGCCGCGCCGCCCAAATCCGCCGTGACCCCGGCCGGCAGGTCGGTGCTGTCCAGGGCAGCCGCCACCTCGCCGCTGAGGGCGCCCAGGTTCTCTCCCGCCGGGGTCACGGAGACCACGGCGGTGCGTTCGCCGCCGCTGGCGCTGATCGACGTCGGCACGTCGGTTTCCTCCACGGTGGCCAGGTCGGCCAGCGGCACCGGCCCGGCCGCTGTGGGCACCTCGACGCCGCGCAGTTCCTCGACGCTGGAGAAATCGCCGCCTTCCCCGATCAGCACCGGGAAGTCGGTGGTGCCGATCCGCACGGTGCCGCCGGGCAGCGGGCTGATCGTGGACGCCAGCAGGCCCGCGACCTGCTCCTCGTCCAGCCCCGCAGCCACGGCCTTGGCCCGGTCCACGGACACCTGGACCACGGGCTCGGCCGCCGAGAGGTTGCTAGACACCTCCGCGGCCCCCGGCACCTGCCGCAGCAGCTCCACCAGCCGGTCGGAGGCGTCCCGCAGCTCCTCCGGCCCGCTCGCGGAGATTTCCACGTCCACGGTGCTGGACGTGCCGAAGCCGCCGCCCTGGGTGCCCAGCGTGAACGTTGCCTCGCCGGGCAGCCTTTCGACGGCGGAGCGCACCCGGTCGCGCAGCGCGGCCTGGTCGATGCCTTCCTCGGTGATGACGGTGTACTGGGCCACCGAAGCCCCCGCGGAGAGGAACGACCCCAGGCTGCCTCCGGCGTTGCCCATGGTGACCTGGACCGCCTCGATCCCTTCCATCCCGGCCAGCAGCTCCTCGACCGGGGCCGCCGCCTCGTCGGTGGTCGCCAGGCTGGTCCCGGCCGGCATCTCCTGGCGCAGGTTGAAGCTGTTCTGTCCGCTGTCGCCCAGCAGGTTGGTCTGCATCAGCGGCACCATGGCGCCGGTGCCGGCCAGCACCAGCAGGGCCGCCACGGTGGTGATCACCGGGTGCCGCTGCGTGCCGGCGAGCACCGGCAGGTAGCCGCGCTGCAGCAGCGAGCGGCGTTCCTTCTCGGAGGCCGCCGCACGCACCGCGGAGGCGTCGGAGTGTTGCTGTGTCGCGGGGGATTTCACGAACCAGTAGGCCAGCACCGGCACGATGGTCAGCGACACCGCCAGCGACGCGAGCAGAGCCAGCGCGGTGGTGATGGCGAACGGCCGGAACAGCTCGCCGGCCAAATCGCCCACGAACGCGATCGGCAGGAACACCGCAACGGTCGTCAGGGTGGAAGCGGTGATGGCCCCGGCGACCTCGCGGACCGCCGCCAGGATGGCGTCGCGCTTGGGTTCGCCATAGTTCAGGTGCCGTTTGATGTTCTCGACGACCACGATCGAGTCATCCACGACGCGCCCGATGGCGATCGTGAGCGCGCCGAGGGTGAGGATGTTCAGCGAGTAGCCGAGCGCATTCAGGCCGATGAACGTGGCCAGCAGCGACAGCGGGATGGAAATCGCCGTGATCAGCGTGGAGCGCACGGAGAGCAGGAACACCAGGATGATCAGCACCGCGAAGCCCAGTCCCAGCAGGCCCTCGGTGGTCAGGTCCTTGATGGACGTCTCGATAAACGGGGCCTGGTCAAACACCGTGGTGATCTGCGCGCGGTCGCCCAGTTCGGCCTCCAGCTCGGGCAGCATCTCCCCGATGGCGTGCGAGATGGCCACCGTATCGCCCTCCGGCGTTTTGGTGACGGCCAGGGCCAGCGTCAGCTCGCCGTTGGTCCGGGTGATCGAGGTCTGCTCGTCGTCGGCAATGCCGACGTCGGCCACCTCGCCGATGGTGGCCGGGTCGGCCGGCGCCGGGTCCGGCTGCTGGGCGGGCCGGTCCGGGGCGGGCACGGTGTCCGGCACGGGCACCAGGCCCTGGTCTGTGCCGCTGCCCGGCGGGGCCGGCTGGCCCTCGCCCGGGAACTGCCCGGGTGCCCGCCCCGCCTCCGGTGCGGAAGGCACGGAAGGCTGCTCCGCCGTCGTTGTTTCAGCGGGGGAGAGCGGCAGGTTTTCGATGGCCTCCAGGCTGTCCAGCGGGCTGCCGATCTGCACGGAGAGGCTCTGGCCGTCCTGCTGCACCGCGCCGGCGGGGACCAGGCCGCCGCTGTTCGCCAGGCTGTCCACGATGGCGGAAACGCCGACGCCGGCCTCCGCCATGGCGTCGTCGTCCGGCACGATGGCGATGTGCCGGCCGGGGCCGCCGGAGACTTCGGCCCCGCGCACGCCGGGGATGTTCTGCAGCCGGGGCACCGTCAGCCGGTTCAGCTCGGTGCTCAGCTCGCTCAGCGTCAGGTCGGAGGAGACCGCCATGAAGACGATGGGGAAGTCATCGATGCTGCCGGCCAGCGACAGCGGCGAGACGTCCTCGGGCAGCTGCTGGCGGACGTTGGAGATGGCGCGGTCCACCTGGCTGCGCGCCCGGTCCAGGTTGGTGCCGTAAACGAACGTGAGGTTGACGGTGGAGAACCCGGTACGCGAAACCGCCGAGGAGGACTCGAGGCCCTCGACGGCGGTGAGCGCACGTTCCAGCGGTTCGCTGACCTGCTTGTCCACGACTTCCGGCGACGCGCCGGGCATGGAACTGACGACGGTGATCCGCGGGAACTCGAGCGAGGGAATGAGTTCCTGCTTCAGGGAACCCATCGTGATCACGCCGAAGACGGCCACAAAGACCGTAATCAGCGCGATCAACGCACGATTCGCCAGGGACAGCGTTGCCAGCTTGTGCATGGCTTGAAGCTTAGTTCAGCGGCTTGCGGGATCGAACCGGGGTCAGGCCAGTTCGAGCACCCGGTCGGTGTCGGCGGTGATGTCGGCCAACAGCGAGGGGTTCTCGTTCAGGTTCACACCGTAGCCGGGGATCATGTCCTTCAGCTTGGGTTCCCAGCCCTTGAACTCCAGCGGGAAGCAGCGTTCCAGCAGGCTGATCATGATCGGCGCGGCGGTGGAAGCGCCGGGGGAGGCGCCGAGCAGGGCCGAGATGCTGCCGTCGGCCGAAGCGATGACCTCGGTGCCGAACTGCAGGGCGCCGCCCTTCTTCGGGTCCTTCTTGATCACCTGGACACGCTGGCCGGCGGTGATCAGCTCCCACTGGTCGCCGGCAACCTCCGGATGGAAGGCCTGCAGGGCCTCGTTCTTGCCTTCGCGGGTCTTGAGCACCTCGGTGACCAGGTACTTCACCAGGCCGAAGTTGTCCTTGGCCACGGCCAGCATGGGGATCAGGTTGGTCGGTCGAACGGACAGCGGCAGGTCCAGCAGCGAGCCGGTCTTGAGGAACTTCGGCGAGAAGCCGCCGTACGGGCCGAAGAGCAGGGAGCGCTTGCCGTTGACGAAGCGGGTGTCCAGGTGGGGCACCGACATGGGCGGGGCGCCCACGGAGGCCTGGCCGTAGACCTTGGCGTTGTGGGCGGCGATGACGGTTTCGTCCGTGCAGCGCAGGAACTGTCCGGACACCGGGAACCCGCCGTAGCCCTTGGACTCGGGGATGCCCGAGCGCTGCAGCAGGTGCAGGGCGCCGCCGCCGGCGCCGATGAACACGAAGCGGGCATTGACCTTGGTTTTCTCGCCGGTGGCGTTGTTCCTGATCTCCAGGGTCCAGCGGCCGTCGGTGTTGCGGGAGACGTCCAGCACGCGGTGGCCGTAGTTCAGCTCGACGCCGTTGGCGGTCAGGTAGCCGGCCAGCTTGCGGGTCAGGGAACCGAAGTCCACGTCGGTGCCGCCGGCGACGCGGGATGCGGCCACGCGCTGCTGCGGATCGCGGCCGCCCATGATCAGCGGCGCCCACTCGTTGATGGCGGCGTGGTCCTCGGAGAACTCGATCCGCTCGAACAGCGGTTCTTGCTTCAGCGCTTCATGCCGGCGCTTGAGGTAGTCCGCGTGGTCATCGCCCCAGACAAAGCTCATGTGCGGCAGCGGGTTGACGAATTCCCTGGGCGAGGAGATGTGGCCCTCGCGGATCATGTGCGACCAGAACTGGCGCGAGACGTGGAACTTCTCGTTGATGCCCACGGCCTTGGCGGTGGGAACGGACCCGTCCGCCGAGGCGGGGGTGTAGTTCAGCTCGCAGAGCGCGGCGTGTCCGGTGCCCGCGTTGTTCCACGGGTCCGAGGCTTCCAGGCCGACCTCGTCGAGGTTCTCGAACAGGCTGATGCTCCAGTCCGGCTGCAGCTGCTTGATGAAGGAGCCGAGGGTGGTGCTCATGATGCCGCCGCCAATCAGCGCGACGTCGACGTTCTTGGATGATCCCGAGGGAATGTTTGCAGTCAACTCAATCTCCAATAGCAGCTGTGCCAGCAGTTGAAAGCCTAGCGCGCTGCGCCAGCGAGACTAAAATCTGCCGTCTTCGATGTGACCCAATAGACAGACGCGGCGGCAGCGGCAGCGTAAAATTGCGCACGGCCGCGGCCCGTCACCCAGGCGGCGGCCTCATCGGCCTTGCCGGCACAACGAAGCGTGCCGGCACCCCACACGGCGCGGTTCGTTGTTGTCGCCTGCCATGTCAGCCCCGACCCAGCTCGATCATGTTGTAGACCTCGTCGAGCATCGGGCTGGCCGGGTAGCTCGCCACCCGAGGCCCCATGGCCAGTGCGGAGATGGGGAACGCCAGCGGCACCGCGGGGACCGCGCGTGCCAGCTGCTCGTTGATGCTGTGGTAGGCCTGCACGCGGTCTTCGCCCTCGGGCAGGGTCTTGGCGCGGGCTATCTTGCTGCGGATCTGCGCGCTGTCGTAGCCGAACTCCATCGATTTGCTGCCGAAGAGCGGGCCCACGAAGTTGTCCGGATCGCGGTAGCTGCCGCTCATGCCGGCCAGGTGCAGGGCGTGGCCGGTGGAACCTTGGATCGTGGCCAGGTAGCCCTCGTCCCACGGGATTGGCACGGGCTTGATATTGATTCCGACGGCGGTGAGCTGGCGGCTCAGCTCCGCGTACACCTTTTCGGGGGTGGGCAGGTAGGCGCGCGTGACGCCCAGCGGATAGTAGAACGTCAGTTCCGCGCCGTCGTACCGGGCGTCGGCCAACAGTTCGCGCGAGCGCTCCGGGTTGTACGCGTAGTAGGGGATGGTCTCATTGGTCACGCCCAGGCTGCGCGGGATGAACTGCATGGCCTCCTTGGTGCCCTGCAGGAAGAAGCTGTCGATCAGCGCCTGCCGGTCGATCGCATGGGCGATGGCCTGGCGCATGGTGATGTCGTCCAGCCCGTCGGCCGCCTGGTTCATGCCGAGGTAGACCACGGAGAAAGGGTCGCGCTGCAAGACCTGCATGCCGGCGCGGACCAGGTCCGCGTACGTGGCCGGGGTGACCAGGTCGTAGCCGTCGATGTCCCCGGCTGCCAGGGCGCGCAGCCGTGTCGTCGGATGCGGGAGCGCCTTGAACACCACCGTGCGCACATCGCCGGCCGCACCCCAGTATCCCTGGTAGGCGGAGAGCACCACGCGGTCCTGCTCCCAGTTGGCGAAGGTGAACGGCCCGGTCCCCACCGGGGCCAGGGCGTAGCGGGATACCTTGTTGCCGCCGCGTTCCTCCGTCAGCCGGTCCGCCGCCCCCGCCTTCAGCGCCGCCGGCGAGGAGATGGCAAAGGCCGGCATGGCCAGCGACGCGACCAGGCCGGTGAACCGGCGCGTCAGGTTCAGCTGGACCTCCAGCGGGCCCAGCACCTCGCAGCTGTCGTAGAGCGATTCGTCCTCGTCCTCGGCGAACGCGCCGAAGACCGACCTGAACGCCAGCCCGCCTTCCACCGGCCGGGCGTCCCGGGGGAGCCGGTACCAGCGTTCAAAATTGGCGCGGACCGCTTCGGCATCGAACGCCGTGCCGTCATGGAAAGTGACACCCGGGCGCAGCCGGAAGCGGTAGGAGCGGCCCTCGTCCAATTCGGTCCATTCGGTTGCCAGCCGCGGCGCGGGGACACCGGTCGCCGCGTCCACCCCGATCAGGGTTTCCAGCACCTGCCGGGTCACCCGGTAGGACTCGGTATCCAGTGCCAGCGCCGGGTCGAGGGTCACCGGGGTGGCGGCAATGCCCATGGTGAAGGTGGTGTCCGCGGGCGAGGCGGTCGGCTGCTCGCTGGGCGAGACGGTGGACGGGACGGGCCTGCCCGGCTCCGAGGTGCAGCCGGTGAGCAACACAGCCGCTGCCGCTGCGCCTGCCTTCAACACGGTGCGGCGCGCGGGGGGCGGTGTCACGCTTCAGGCTCCTCGGGGCAGGCGGGATGATCCTCAAGTCTAATCGACTCCTGTGCCGGAGCCCGCGCGGCGAATTCCCGATGAGAGATAGGCCACATCTGCACTTGTTTGGGGCAGGATGGAACCATGACCGAACATGCCGACGACGCCGCCCTGCTCGAGGTCCGGGACCTGGCCGTTGCCTTCCGCACCACCTACGGGCAGGTTTCAGCGGTGGAGGGCGCCTCGCTGCGCTTGGAACAGGGCAAGACGCTGGCGATTGTGGGCGAATCCGGTTCCGGGAAGTCCACCACGGCGATGGCCGTGATTGGACTGCTGCCGGGTAACGGCCGGGTGACCGCCGGGAGCATCCGCTTCGACGGCCAGGAGCTCGTGGGGCTGTCGGAGCATCGGATGCGGACCATCCGGGGCCGCCAGATCGGTCTGGTCCCGCAGGATCCGATGTCCAACCTGAACCCGGTCACCAGGATCGGCTCGCAGGTGGCGGAGACCCTCCTGGTGCACGGCATGGCGACCAGGCGGGACGTGGACCGGAAGGTCGTGGAGGTCCTGGAGGCCGCCGGACTGCCCAACGCCAAAGAACGCGCCAGGCAGTATCCCCATGAGTTCTCCGGCGGGATGCGCCAGCGCGCCCTGATAGCCATCGGCTTGGCCTGCCAGCCGCGGCTGCTGATCGCCGACGAGCCGACGTCGGCACTGGATGTGACAGTCCAGCGCACCATCCTGGACCAGATCGAGTCGATGACCCAGGAACTGGGGACGGCCGTGCTGCTCATTACCCACGACCTGGGCCTGGCCGCCGAGCGGGCGTCGGAACTGGTGGTGATGCACCGCGGCAAGGTGGTGGAGACCGGGCCGGCACGGCAGTTGCTGGCGGACCCGCAGCACCCCTACACCCGGGCGCTGGTGAAGGCAGCGCCCAGCGTCGCGGCCGTGCGCCTGATGCCGGGGGCGTTCACCGGCAACGCGGCTGTCCGCGCCGAACGGGCGGAGAAGGTCTTCCAGGAACACGCGGCCGAAGCTCCCGCGGCCGCCGAGGCGGGTGTAGCCGCCGAGCCGCAGAAGACGGACAACATCGTGGAACTGCGCGACCTGACCAAGGTGTACAAGATCCGCGGCCGGGCCGAGGACTTTTACGCGGCGAAGAACGTGACGCTCGATATCCCGCGCGGCCAGACGGTCGCCATCGTCGGCGAATCGGGCTCCGGGAAGACCACCACCGCCCGCATGCTGCTGAAGCTGATCGAACCGACCAGCGGCACCATGACCTTCGACGGGATGGATGTGGCCAATCTGACCAAGGCGCAGCTGCGGGACTTCCGCCAGCGGGTGCAGCCGGTGTTCCAGGATCCGTATTCGTCCCTGAACCCGATGTTCACCATCGAGCGGATTGTCGAAGAGCCGCTGTCCACCTACAAGCGCGGCAGCGCGAGGGAGCGCTCGGTCCGCGTGCGGGAGCTGATGGACGAAGTGGCGCTGCCGCAGGACATGCTGCGGCGCTACCCGTCCGAACTCTCCGGCGGCCAACGCCAGCGCGTGGCGATTGCCCGTGCCTTGGCCCTGAAGCCGGAACTGATCATCTGCGACGAGCCGGTCTCAGCGCTGGATGTGCTGGTGCAGGCGCAGATCCTGAAGCTGCTGGGGGACCTGCAGGCGGAGCTGGGCCTGAGCTACCTCTTCATTTCCCATGACCTGGCCGTGGTGCGGCTGATTTCCGACTATGTCTGCGTCATGAAGGACGGCGAACTGGTGGAGGCAGCCAGCTCGGAGGAAGTGTTCACGAACCCGCGGCACCCTTACACCCGGCGCCTGCTTGGTTCCATCCCGGGCAACGAGCTGGAGATTCAGGCGGAGGATCCCGAGATTGCGTCCTGAGGGTGCCGGGCACGGGTCCGTCCCGGAGCCTGATGATCACCGGCCGGAAGGCTTCGGCTTCCGGACCGGTGTGCGCAGCGCCGCGGTAGCCATCGGCTTCGCCGTCTTCGTGCTGGTGATCGGCACCGTGATGCTGGCGGTCGGGGCCGTCATCTTTATCGGTGAGGGCAGGTGGGGCGCCCTCTGGTGGCTGGCGGCGCTGGAGGTGCTGTTCATTGCCGGCTTTGCCGCCATGATGCACATGGCGCGCCAGCGACGGCGGTACGACGGCGGGGGACCGCCGGCCACCCCGGCCGGCTGAAAGCGCTTCCTGCTACTTGGCCCGGGTCTTCGGATCCAGTGCTTCCCGCAGGGATTCTCCCAGCAGCGTGAAGCCCAACGCGGTCACGGCGATGCACAGGCCGGGCAGGAAGGCCAGCTGCGGCGCGATCCCCAGTTCGGCCTGCGCATAGGTGAGCATGCGGCCCCACTCGGCGGTCTGCGGGCGTCCGCCGCCCAGGCCCAGGAAGGAGAGCGCCGCGGCGTCGATGACCGCGGTGGCCAGCGTCAGGGTGGCCTGGACGATGACCGGGCCCACGCTGTTGGGCAGCTGGTGGTTCATGATGATGGTGCCCCGGCTCAGGCCCAGCGTCTGCGCCGCCAGCATGTAGTCCGCGCTGCGTTGCGAAATCATCGACGACCGCAGCAGCCGCGCGAAGATCGGCAGCTGGGCCACGCCGATGGCGATCATCACCGCGTACGCTCCCTGCCCCAGGATGGCCGCGATGGACACCGCCAGCAGCAGGTTCGGCACGGAGAGCAGGATGTCGACCGCGCGCATGATCACGCTGTCGATCCAGCCGCCGAAGCCGCCGGCGAGGATGCCCAGCAACATGCCCCCGGCCAGTCCCATGGCGGTGGAAACGACGCCGATGAGCAGCGAGGCCTGCGCACCCCAGATGAGTTTGCTGAGCAGGTCCCCGCCGAACCGGTCGAGCCCGAGGGGGAAGCCTTCCACCTCGCCGAAGCCGGGAATGTGGGTGGGTGTGATGTAGGTGCGGCCGGGCAAATCCTGGCCGCCGTAGGGCGCAAGCACCGGCGCCAGGACGGCCGTCAGCACGAACAGGCCCACGATGGCGGCGCCGGAAATGGCCTGCGGATTCCTGCGCAGCCTGCGGAAGGCGTCTTTCCAGAGGCTGGTGCCCCCGGGGCCGCTGCTGGCGGGAGCGCCCGGTGCGCCGGGCGGCTCGGGGGTGGTCCGGATGTCGCCGCCGGACTGCGGCGGAAGTGTTGTGCTCATTTTTAGACACGCACCCTCGGGTCGATGATGCTGTAGGAGATGTCCACGACCAGGTTGATCAGCGAATACAGCACGGCGATGAAGATGATGAAGCCCTGCAGGACGGGGTAGTCCAGATTGAAAATCGCGTCCCGCAGGAACCGTCCGATGCCGTTGAACGCGAACACGGTCTCGGTCAGCACGGCCCCGGAAATCAACAGCCCCAGCTGCAGGCCGATGGTGGTGGTGACCGGCAGCATCGCGTTGCGCAGGATGAACCGGTTGCGGATGGTTTTCTGCATCAGCCCCTTGGCACGCGCGGTGCGCACATAGTCCGCGTTCTGGACCTCCAAGACGGAGGCCCGGGTGATGCGCACGATGATGGCCAACGGAATGGTGCCCAGCGCGATCCCGGGCAGCGCCAGGTGCAGCAGCGCATCCCAGGCGGCATCCCATTCGCGGGTGAGCAGGCCGTCGAGCACATAGAAGTCGGTGACGTGCGTGGCGTTGATCCTCGGATTTTGCCGGCCGTCGGTAGGGAACCAGGGCAGCTGGATGGCGAACAGCCACTTCAGGATGAAGGCCAGGAAGAAGACCGGGACGGTGATCCCCACCAGCGACAGCACGACGGAGGAGTGGTCGGGCCACTTGCCGTTGTACCTGGCGGCTTGGTAGCCCAGCGGGATGCCTATTCCGACGGCGATGATCAGGGCAACGATCGTCAGCTCCACCGTCGCCGGGAAGCGGGTCGCGAACTCGGTCAGCACGGGCCGGCCGGTGAGGATCGAGGTGCCGAAGTCACCCTGCAGCAGCTTGCCCATGTAGACGAAGTACTGCTCGATCAACGGCCGGTCGAAGCCGTAGAGCTCGTTGACCCGCGCCACGGCCTCTGGCGTGGCACGGTCGCCAAGCAACGCCGTGGCGGGTCCGCCGGGCAGGCTCCGAACCCACAGGAACAGCAGCAGGGAAAGCCCGAAGAGCGTCGGGATGAGCAGCGCGATGCGCTTGACGATGACTCTGAGCACAGCGTCCTTCCGGATCCCGGTCCCGGCGTTGCGCCGGATGCGGTGGAAATTGCCTATTCGGCAGCAGGCCGGGCGCGGCCCGCTGGTTGATCGGGCCGCGCCTGCCTGCCGGGGTCCGCCGTGTGCGGACCCCGGCAGGACGGGCTACTCGCTGAGCTCGATGGCGTTGAACACCTCGTCGTTCACCGGGCTGGCCGGATAGGAGGTCACCCGGGGTGCGAAGGCGAGCGACGGCGCCGGGTGCGCCAGCGGGATCGCCGGGAGGTACTGCGCGATGTCCTCGTTGATCTCCTCGTACAGCGGCGTCGCCTCCTCGATGCTGCTGGTCTCGCGGGCCTTGGACAGCTTGTCGAACAACTCCTTGTTATTGAAGCCGAACTCCGGCTTCTCCTGGCCGAAGAAAACCCCGACGAAGTTGTCTGTGTCGTTGTAGTCGCCGGTCCAGCCGAGCAGGTGGATGTCGTGGTCCGCGCTGGCCTGGATGCGGTCCAAATAGTCCGGGGACCACTTGTCCGGCTGTGCCTCAATGGTGATGCCGACCTCTTCGAGCTGGGCGCTCAGGTTGGTGAACACCTGTTCCGGCGTCGGCATGTACGGCCGGGAGACCCCCGTGGGGTAGTTGAACATCAGCTCAAGGCCGTCGCCGTAGCCGGCCTCTTCGAGCAGCGCCCGCGCCTTCTCCGGGTCGTACTCGTAGGTGGTGACGTCGTCCTTGTAGCCGTTGACGGTGTCCGGGACGAACTGCGTGGCGACTTTGGTGCCCTCGGGCAGGGTCTGGCGGACCAGCGCTTCCTTGTCGATCGCGTGGGCGATCGCCTGGCGGACCTTGATGTCCTTCAGCGCCTCCTCCTCCTGGTTCATGCCCAGGTACAGGATGGTGAACGGATCGCGCGCAATGACGTTGAAGCCGGCGTCGGCCAGTGACTGCGTATCGGCCGGCGCCACCAGGTCGTAGCCGTCGATGTCCCCGGCCTCCAGCGCCTGCCGGCGGGCATTGGGGTCCTCGATGATCCGGAAGATGATCTGCTGGACCTGGCCCTGTTCGCCCCAGTACCCGTCGAAGGCGGAAAGCTGCAGCGACTCGCCGACGGACCAGCTGTCGAACTTGAACGGGCCGGTGCCGACCGGGTGGCCCATGGCATATTCGCTCAGCTCCGGAGCCTCTTCCGAGCCGCCGACCTCCTCCGCGTTGAACTCCTGAAGGGCGGTGGGGCTCTGCATCGCGAACGCCGGCAGGGACAGCGCCGGGATGAAACCGGCGAACGGCTGGGCGAGGTTCACCGTCACCTCGGTGTCGCTGGCCGCCTCGCAGGAGTCGTAGACGGCCGTCTCGGGAGAGTCCGAGTAGCCGCGGAACAGCGAACCGTAGTAGTAACTCATCGCCTGGGACTGCTGGATCCCCTCGAAGTTGTACCAGCGGTCAAAGTTGAAGCAGACGGCCTCGGCGTTGAAATCGGTGTCGTCGTGGAACTTCACGCCTTCCTTGAGCTGGAACGTGTAGGAGAGACCGTCGTCGGACATCTCCCACGATTCAGCCAGCAGCGGTTCAGCGTCGGGGGTCCCTTCCTTGACGCCCACGAGGCCCTCGAAGATCTGGCGGCTGACGCGGAAGGACTCGCCGTCGCTGGCGAAGGCCGGGTCCAGCGACTTGGGATCCGACGACGCGGCGAAAACGAACGTCGAATTAACCGCCTCCTCCGTCTCGCCTTGCGCTCCGCCGCCGCGCTCGCTCTCGGCACAGCCGGACAGGACGAGTGCGCCGGCGGCCAGGCCGGCAATGACGGCTCCGGTGTGCCGGCCGCGGCGCCGGCCTCCGGAAAAGATGTCAGCAAATGACATGGACTGCTCCTCGGGGACGTGAGGTGTGACGCCGACTTTGTGTACGGCATCCGGCAGAGGCGCGGTGACGCGTCCGCTTGATGAGAGCTTAGTCACATGTCCGATCGAAAGCATCGGTTTCAGGTTCGGTGGTTTGCCAAATCCATCACAATTTGGTGACAGCTGCCGAGCGGAATCGAGCGACGGCGGCGGCGGACGTGCCGTACGCCCGGCCGGAAACGGGGCGGTGAAGCGCCAAGAGCCCCGCAACGTGACGCTGCGGGGCTCTTGTTGATGGTGCGCAAGGCGGGACTTGAACCCGCACGTCCGAAGACACTGGAACCTAAATCCAGCGCGTCTACCAATTCCGCCACTCGCGCATTCGTTCCGGCACTTCGGAACAGCTATCAGTCTACCGGCATGGCGGCAGTCGTTTTGCGGGGGACTTATGCCTTGTGCGGCCGCCTAGTTGTCCAGGCCGAGGTCGCGGCGCAGCTTGGCCACGTGGCCGGTGGCCCGGACGTTGTACTGGGCCAGCGCCACCTTGCCCTCGGGATCCACCACGATCGTGGAACGGACCAGGCCCTCGTAGATCTTGCCGTAGTTCTTCTTTTCGCCCCAGGCCGCATACGCCTCGGCTACGGCGTGGTCTTCGTCGGAGAGCAGCGGGAAGTTCAGCTCTTCCTTATCCGCGAACTTCACCAGCTTCGGCAGCGGATCGGGGGAGACCCCCAGCACCGCGTATCCGGCGCCCTTCAGCGAGTCGAGACTGTCGCGGAAGTCGCAGGCCTGCTTCGTGCAGCCCGGTGTCGAAGCGGCAGGATAGAAGTAGACCACAACGTTTTGGCCACGATAATCGGCCAGGGAGACGGTGTTGCCCGCCGAGTCCTGCAGCGTGAATTCCGGCGCGATGTCGCCGGTGGACAGTCGTTCGGCCATGGGGCAGCTCCTTAGCGATCTGGGATTCCAGCACCAGCATAGCCAAGACGGCCCTCGGGCCGCCCGGACTACGTACGTATACTTGATTGCATGCCGGATTTGAAGAATTGGCCGATGCCACGGTTGCTCTCCACCGCCGCCCGGCTCGTCGAGCACGAATGGAACGACAAGCTGGCCGGCCTGGGCCTGACCCACGCGGGCGTCATTGCCCTCGAGGTGCTCGCCGCCGAGGGGGAAATGACGCAGGCGCAGCTGGCGACCCGTGTGCGCGTGCAGGCGCAGACCATGGGCAAGACCCTGGGCAGGCTGGAAGTCCATGGTCACATCATCCGTGCCCGCAGCGATGTGGACCGCCGGCGGCAAATCGTGCAGATCACCGACGAGGGCAAGCGGGCACTCAAGCATGCCGCCGAGCTGGAGCGGCTGCTCAGCAGCGGCAGCGGCGACCAGATGGATGAGCTCAAGGAACGGCTGACGGTCATCATCCGCAGGCTGGGCAACAGCCGCTTCGGCATCGGCTCGATCGAAACCATCGACGTCGCCGAGATCGACGGCTACGAAGACGGCGACTGACCCGCTGGCTTCCCGGCCGCCGGAGTTTGTCATCCGGAACCCGCGCGCTTCCATGTCACCGTGATCGGCGATGAGCTACTACAGAGCCGGCGATTTCGTCCTCGAGAGCGAGACGTCCCGAGCGATCTAAGCTCCCAACCCACAACGACGTCGATGCCCACTTTCCGGTGCACGCCGGGGAAGGAGGCGGGTCCGGCACCCCGTGCCTACCCAGGTTTCCGGCCGGTGGATGTACTGGCCACCGGTCCCGCCCCCCTGTAAAACCACCGGGGTTCGGTTCTAACCGCCGGCAGTTGCCTCTGCGGTTACCGAGCTCTCCCGCGCCGTCCGCGATGAGCGTTCGACGAGGGCGGCGAACTCATCGCTGGACATCACGTCCGCGTACTGGACCTGGATGTTGCGCAGGGATTCCCAGTACTGCCCGTAGCCCTCAGGGGTTTCCTGGTCGAACTCGGGGTTGCGGCCGTGGGTATTGAGGGGAATGGCCGTGCCGGAATCGGCCACGACGATCACTTTGTATCCCCGGTCGAAACCGTCGCGTGCCGTGGTCGGTACGCAGTTGGCGGTCGAGGAGCCGACGATCACGAGGTACTCGGCGCCGTCCTGCTGGAGGTACTCGTTGAAGGCTGTCCCGTAGAAGCTGCTGTTGCGGTGCTTTTGGAAGACGGGTTCCCCCTTTTGCGGTTCGAATCCTTCGCAGAGGGCGCCGTTCCACGTCCCGTGGTTGAACGGCGAATCGGGCTCTGTCCACGACGGATACTTCAGCCCCCAGATGCCGATGTCATAACCTTCGGGGTGCATGCCCCACATGGACCAGATGACCTTAATTCCCTTTGCGCGGGCGAGTTCGATCATTCTCTTGGCCGGCCCGAGGGATTCCTGCCCGGAGGGAGCCCCGCCGACACTCTGAATGTAGTCCGCCCCGTCCGGGTCAAGGCAGAGATTCTGGATGTCGAGCGCGTGGACCACGGTCTTGCTCAGATCAATGGTCTCGGGGATGAAGCTGTTGGAACGGTCGACGTACTTGTTGAGCTTGTCTTCGTAGGCGGTCATTGTCTTTCCCTTTACTTGCTGGATTCCTCTGTACGGTCCGATGCCGAAGCCGTATCGCCTGCTGCGCTACGGGCGGGCTCTTCGGGGCCTTCTGTCACGTTGTCCTGGCCGTGTTTGAAGCCGGGGATCAGTTCCTCCCAGTCGTATTCCTGGATGAAGTACTTGGCCGTGCTGTAGGTGCCGTCCATGGTGTCGCGCAGGTTCTTTGGCCCGTCGAAGCCAAGCATCTTCCAGCCCATCTGGTCTTTGTTTCCGCCGTACACCGGGTCGGCGTAGAAACCTTGGCGGACGTGCAGACACAGGGTGTCGAAGAAACTTTTGTCTTCATCGGTGTTTCCCTGAAGCCGCGAGTAGTACACCTCCATGGAGGTCAGCGAGACCGGCACCGGTTTGGGAGCGCCGCTGACCTGCTCTAGCACCTGGTCCTGGACTTCTTCGGTCGCGGCCTTGAAGGACTCTGCCCGCAACTCGCGCGACCGGCGGTCGAGCTCACGGACCCCTTCGCGGTAGAGCCGCTGCAGGTCGGTGATGCGTGCCCGGGCAGACCGTGCTTCTTGGCCGGCCAGGGCCAGGAAGCCGGAGCCGTCGGCTGCCGCGTAAAGGTAGTCGATGCCTGAGAGGTAACGGTCGATGAAGACGATGACCCTCGCCTCGCGTGCCCCGGGATCCTGGTCGGTGGGCATGACGCGCGCGGCGGCGGCTTCGATGGTTTCCCACTCGTGGTCGGTGAAGAACAGTTTTTCATCCGAGTCGGGGTCGATGTGGATCGGGACGATTTCCCAGTCGGCTTTCGAAACCATCTTGTCTTCCTTTCTACGATTTCCTGCCGGCCGACTATTAGCCGCCGGCAGGTTCAGCCGCTAGCTGCGGCCCTTGAGATAGGTGCCGGCGATGTAGTCTGCGCAGCGCCAGGAGTGGGCCATGATCGTGAGTGTGGGGTTCACGCCCATGGCGGTGGGGAAGGCTGCGCCGTCAAGCACGAAGACGTTGTCCACCGAGTGGGCCTGGCCCCATTCGTTCAGCACCGACTTGCCTGGGTCGGTTCCCATCCGGACAGTGCCCTGCTGGTGGCAGGCGTTGCCGGTGAATTCATCACCCAGGTAGACGGGGGTGGTTTTCGTTGCCCCGGCCGCCTGGAGGATTTCCACGTTTTTGTCGATCTGCCATTTGCTCATGGCGATGTCGTTGGCATGGGGCTTGTTCGTGATCCGCGCTACCGGCAGCCCCCAGGCATCTTTGACGTTGGGGTCAAGGTCGACCCGGTTCGTCTCCTGGGGCATGTCCTGGAGGATGAATCCGACCTTCATCGAGTAGTCGAAGTAATTTCGGTCGGCGTCCTTCATGGCCTGGCCCCAGGTCGGCCGGCCGGGCATGATCGCGTTGATGGCCTGTCCGATCTGGGTGGTGGCGATGATGCCGCCGCCGATGTGGCCCCTGCTTTCGTCGGTCTCGTAGAAGTGCGTGGAACCGCCGCTTTGGTAGTTCCCCGTCCAGCCGCGCAGCGGCTCCTCGATGTCCTTGTCGAACAGTCCGACCGCGAAGATGTATTCGTGGAAGGTGGCGTTCTTGCCGACAAGGCCGGAATCGTTCGCGAGACCTTCGGGGAACCGGTTCGATTTGGACAGCAGCATGAGCCGCGCCGACTCGATCGCGCCAAGTGCAAGGACGACCACGGCTGCGTCCTGCTCGACCTCATGGCCTTCGGGGTCGATGTAGATGACGCCGGTGGCCCGGCCGTCCTTGCCCAGTTTGACTTCCCTGACGTAGCTGTCGGCCCTTACCTCCAGGTTGCCGGTGGCGAGGGCTTCGGGGATGTACGTCGTCGCCACGCTGGACCGGGTTTGGGTGGGGTCGCCGTACTGATTCCAAAAACTGGTCCGGTTCACCGCCGCCCTGCCCAGTGCGTTGCCTTCGGTCAGATGCGACATGGGCAGTGGGAAGGAATTGATGCCCAGCTTGTTGGAGCCTTCATAGAATTTCTTGCCGAACCTGGTCGGAGGCAACGGCCCGCTGGGGTACGGCTTGCTGCGGAAGCCTTCCCCCCGGTCGGCGCCGGTCAGGCCCGAGATGCCGTAGCTCCATTCAACCTTGGTCAGGTACGGTTCCAGGTCCTCGTAGCGGTACGGCCAGTCGGCCAGGCTTGCGCCTTCCAGATCCCCGTGGAGGGAGTGGAAGATGAAGTCCGACTCCCTCGGCCTGGGCATCCAGCCGGCCATGTGGCTCGTTCCGCCGCCGACGTTCGAGGGCACGGGGGAGAAATTGAAGATCCGCGCTTCGGAGTTTTCGTCCCTGCGCACCGTCCTGGGCATCAGCTTCACGTCCGGCCACAGGTAGCTGCGGTTCTGGAACTTCAACTCGTCGCCGGAGTAGTGTTCCTCCGGGCGAAGCCACGGGCCCTTGTCGAATCCGACAACTTTGTAGCCGGCTTCGCTGAGGACCTTGACGGCGGGTCCACCGCCCGCCCCGAGTCCGACGACGACGACGTCCACCGGGTCCATTTTTCGATTGCTGCTCACAGTAGAACCTCTCAGTTCGGTGGTGGTTGTGGGAAAGGTTTAGTAGCTTCCCTGGCCCTCCTGGCTTTCCTGCAGGACGGCCTGGTGCCACTCGACGTTCGACTTGTCGACGACATCGGTCGGGATGCGGACGAACTGGTTGACTTCCATGCCCAGGACTTCATGCGCGAAAAGGGTTTCGATCATGTTGTGCCCCATCTCGACGCTGTTCACGTCAACGGTTGCGGTGAGTTTGCCGGCCTTAATGGAGTCCATGCCCGAAATCAGGCCGTCGGCACCGATGGTGATGATGCCGTCCTGCCCGTCCCAATGCTTGAGGCCGCGTGCGTCGATGGCCTGGGAAGCGCCGAGCGCCATGTCTTCGTTTTCGCCGTAGATCGCGTTGACATCGGGGTTTTTGGTCAGCAGGTCCTGCGCTGCCCTAAGACCTTTGTCCCGGACGTAGCCGCCGTCGGCCTGTCCGACGATTTCGATGCCGGGGTACTCCGAGATGGCTTTCTTGAAGCCCTGCTGGCGCAGCTTGGTCCAGTCCGATCCGGAGGGCCCCATGATCTGGATGACCTTGCCTTCGCCCTTGAGCTGATCGCCGATGTATTTTCCGGCGATGTAGCCGGACTGCCAGCGGTCGTCATAGCCGATGTTCGAGACGGTATTGAGGCCACCGGTGGGGTCCTCGGCCTGGGAAGGATTGGCCAGCTCTTCAGTGGAGTTGAACTGGTAGAAGTCGACGCCTTCTTCCTGTCCGCGGCCGTACAGTTCCTGCATCGTGGCGGCGTTGGCGGCGGAACAGACGAAGACCGCGTCGAAGTCGCGGGCGATATACCCCTGGACGATGCCAAGGGTTTCAGTGCCTGAATGGGCGTCGTTGAGGGCGCCCTGCCGCTCCCAGGTCCAGTTCACACCGAACCGGTCCTCGTATTCCTTCATCTTGTTGAAGGCCGCTTTTTCGACCTGGGTATAGAACTCGGAGAGGATCGGGGGGGCAAAGCCGACTTTGATTTCACGGCCGTCCACCAATTCGCGGATGGCGGCATCGGCGGCCGAGTCCGGGTTGACTGCGGCACCGGCGCCTCCGCCCCCGCCTCCCCCCGTGCCGGTCGGCGTCTCGACCGTGGTGCAGCCGGTGAGGATGAGGGCTGCCGTGACTGCTCCGGAAGCGAGGGCGCTGCGGGTCCGGGCGTACCGACGGCGGCCTGCGGGCCGGGTGGTGTCAGTTGTGGACATTGTCTTGCCTTTCATTTTTTGGTGGTCCCCGCAGCAACGGGGAGATCGGGGAAGCTGGTTACGATTACACGGGGGCGACGTCGAGTACGACGGCCCGCCGTTGCCGGACTCGGGCGTTGATGATGGCGCTGATCCGGTTGGCCAGGACAGCGATGATCAGAATCGAGCCGATGACGATTTTCTGGTAGCTGGACGGAACGCCGGCGAGGTTGATGATGTTGATGGTCGCGGCCAGAGTGATGGCGCCGAGCACGGCTCCCAGGATGCGGCCCCTGCCGCCACTGAGTGCCGCACCGCCGATGACGGCGGCGGCGATGGCCTGGATCTCGTAACCGACACCGAGGTCGGCCGGGACGTTGGTATTTCGACCGGCGAGGATGACGCCGGCGATCGCGGCGCACAGCCCGCTGATGACGTAGGCGATGATCCGGACCCGGTCCACCCGCACGCCGGACTGTATGGCGCCGGTCCGGCTGCTGCCGACAGAGAAAAGGTGTGTCCCAAGGCGGGACGATCCCAAAATCCCGCCAAGGAGCAGCGCCACGATGAGGGATATGACCATGGGCAGGGTGAGGGCTCCGGCCAGCGGACTCAGGCCGCCGATAACATAGAACTCGGGGACCATGTAGCCGATGATGGGCACGCCCTGTGTCCAGATGTAGAGGATGCCGCCGGCGAATCCGAGCATTGCGAGCGTGGCAATGAAGTCGGGCAGCCCGACCCGGGTGACGAGCAGGCCGTTGCCGATCCCGATCAAGGCGCCGGCAAACAGCGCAGCGAGGATCGCGACGAACAGCGGCATTCCCGATTTCATCGTCTGGGCCGCTACCCCCGCGCAGAGTGCCATGGCGGCGCCGATCGAGAGGTCGATGCCTCCCGCGATCAAGACGACGGTCATGCCCATGGCCAGGATCATGACCGTGATGCTGCTGTTAAGGATGTTGAACAGGTTTGACGGAGCCAGGAACACCGGCAACGTGAACGCCGCGATCAAACAGGCCAGTACGAGCATGGCCAGCACGCCGAGGGTGGGGTCCAGCAGGATCCGGTCGACGATGCGGCCGACCAGGCCGGTGTTGCGTCTGGGTGTTGAAGTGCTCATGGTCAGTCCTGCTGTTCGGTCACGAACGGACGGGGGCGGGCGGCGGGCTTCTGCGCCTGCTGCTGGGCCGAGGCCGGGAGGGTGCCCTGGGGAGTGTCGTGCCTGGGGGGCGTGTCGCGCCTGGAGCGTTTGCCCATATTGAGCGCGTATTGCTGGACGCGGCGGTCGAAGACCACCCCGGCGACGATGCAAAGGCCGGTGACGATGCTGAAGTAGACGGGGTCGACGCCGTTGAGGCGCAGGCCCTGCTGCAGGGTTGCCAGCAAAAGGCCGCCGACGACGGCGGCCCAGACGGAACCGCGGCCGCCGGCAAGGCTAACGCCTCCCAAAACGGCGCCGGCGATGGCAATGAATTCGTAGCCGCCGCCCAGGAAAGCCTGTACGGCGCCGAGGCGGGAGGCAATGAGGACGCCGGCGGCTCCTGCGAGCATGCCGGAGACGACGAAGGTGCCCATCCTGACGCGGAGGACGTTGACGCCGGCGACGTTCGCCGCGTCGGCGCCGATGCCGATGGCGTATATGCGCCGGCCGAACACCGTCTTGGCCAGGAAGAGCTGCATGATGACCAGGAGGATTGCGGCGATCCAGAAGGCGCTCGGAATGCCCAGGAAACGGCCGTAGACGATGTCCGAAAAGCCTGGCGTCGTCACGCCCTGGAGAGGTACCTGTTCTGTCAGGACGATGAGCAGCCCGCTGGCGATGTTCAGCGTGGCCAGCGTGACGATGAAGTCGTTGATGCCGAACTTCGTGATGAGCCATCCGTTGAACAGGCCGAATGCCGTGCCGGTGGCGACACCCACGAGGACGCCCACCAGGGTCGGCGCACCGCTGAGCAAAGCCCACATGGTCGTTCCGGCGCTCAGCCCGGCGACCGTGCCGACGGACAGGTCGATGCCGCCGGCCACGATGACGATTGCCACCCCGACGGTAATCAGCAGGACGGGTATGGCGTTGTTGATGTAATCGGTGAGGCTCTCCGGTTGCAGGAAGACAGGCGACATCAGCTGGAACACGATGACCAGGACGATCAGGGCGACCGCGATCGGCACGCCGCTGGTCGAAAGCGTGCGGGATACGGCCCGTTGGAGATTCATCATTCGCTCCTGCCGGCGGATAGGGCCAGGATTCTGTTCTTCACGCCCTCGAAGTTTCCGGCGGCCAGTTCCTGCTGCAGCGCGGTCACCGAACCCACCAGCCGGCCTTTTTTCATGACCAGCACACGGTGGCTGAGTTCCAGCAGCTCGGCGATTTCCGAGGCGATGACGATGGCGGCCCCGCCCGCGGCGACGAAATCACGGATGAGGTTGTGAACCTCCACCTTGGCCGAGACGTCGATACCCTGGGTCGGTTCGTCGAAGATCAGCAGCGAGGGCTTGGTGTTCAGGCAGCGGGCCACAATGGCCTTCTGCTGATTTCCGCCGCTCAGGTTTCGGATCTTTTCCCTGACGCTTGGGGCACGGATCGCCAAGCGCTGCCGGTAGCTTTCGGCCTGGTCCATCTCATCGCGGCTTTTGATCAGGAAACCCAGCTGCGTGACGCCGCCCAGGCTGGAGATGGAGATGTTTTCGGCAACCGAAAATTCCGGCAGAATGCCCAGCTGCTTGCGGTCTTCCGGGAGCATGGCCAGCCCGTGGCGGTATGCCGAGCTGGAATCGCGGATGCGGAGGGGTTGCCCGTTGAGGTGCATTGTTCCGCTGCTCATCTTGTCCAAGCCCATGATGAGCCTGGCCAACTCGGTCCGCCCGGCACCGGCGAGTCCCGCTATGCCCAGGATCTCGCCCTTGCGGACCGACAGCGAAATGTCCTTCAGGACGTGGCTGCGGTGCACATTCTCCAGCCGCAGCACTTCCTCCTCGCCGGCGTCGGGCGCCGTGTGCGGCGGCGTTCCGCTGGCCGCTCCGAATTCGCCGGCCGCGATTCCAAACATCATGCCAAGCAGCTCATCGACGTTCGTTTCGGCGATGGCGGCAGTGCCGGCGTTGGCCCCGTCGCGGAAGACGGTGGCGGTGTCCGCCAGACCGAACAGTTCCTCGAGATGGTGGGTTACCCACAGCAGTGGTACGCCCCGCCCCCTGAGCTTGCGCATGTGTTCGAACAGGTGCCGCTTTTCTTCTTCCTCAAGCCCTGAGGTCGGCTCGTCCAGGATCAGCACGCGGGGGTCGAAGGCCAGTGCTTTGACGATTTCCACCACGCGCTTTTTCAACGCACCGAACTCCCCGACGGGAAGCTTCAAGTCCTCCCGGGTCAGCCCGAAGTCGGCGGCCAACTGCTGTACCCGCTCCTCCATGCCCTTGCGGTCAAGCCTGACCTTCAGGCCGAGAAAACGGGCATTCACCTCGCGGCCGAGGAAGATGTTGTCCAGTGCCGTGAGCGC
The DNA here is from genome assembly GCF_059090885.1 of Arthrobacter sp. Y3223065. NCBI lineage: Bacteria > Bacillati > Actinomycetota > Actinomycetes > Micrococcales > Micrococcaceae > Arthrobacter > Arthrobacter sp. Y3223065. The sequence goes on from NZ_JBNHGC010000001.1 coordinate 220,287, forward strand.
CGGAACGAGCGAAAGCTCCTGATGGATGGTCGTGATGCCCGCATTGAGCGCATCACTGGGATGGCGGAAACGTACTTCTTCCCCGGCCAGGGTAACCGTGCCCGCATCCGGGGAGACCACGCCCGAGAGCACATTGATCAGCGTGGATTTGCCGGCGCCGTTGCCCCCCAGCAGGGCATGGATCTCGTCGGGGCGGATGTCCAGGCTCACCCCGCGCAGGGCGGTTACGCCTTGGTACTGCTTCACCACGCCTTCTACTTTCAGCAGCGGCGAATGATCGACCGGTTCGGTGGAATGCCGCATGGGATCGCTCCTGTTCTCCGCTGGAGGTTGAGGCGAGGGGTGAAGCTCCGTCTGTGAGCAACATCATGTGAAAACTCAATATAGTAAGCAGTCCCAACAAATGCAACACTTTCTTTTGCTGCAGTGGGGAAACCTCGGTACAGGCGGGTTGTCAGCACGGTTGTCTAGGGTGCCTTCGATCCTAGGCTCCGATGTCTCGGCAGGAATAATAGCGGCCCAGACCGCCGGAAACCGTTGACTTCGGGCTGTGATGGCGAATAAGTTGTTGCTCACTACTATTGAATGATGATCGGAGACGGTAATGAGGCAGCCTAGCCGCGAAGACAAGTTCTCCTTCGGCTTGTGGACGGTGGGATACGCGGGAGTCGATCCCTTCGGCGGCCCTACCCGGTCGCACGTGGATGTCGTTGAGGTGGTCGAACGGCTTGCCGGTCTCGGTGCCTATGGATTGACGTTCCACGATGATGACCTCTTCGCCTTCGGCAGCAGCGAGGGGGAGCGGCAGAAGCAGATTGACCGCCTGAGAGGTGCACTCGAGGACACGGGCCTTGAGGTTCCGATGGTCACGACGAACCTCTTCAGCCCCCCGGTTTTCAAGGACGGCGGGTTCACCTCCAATGACAGGGCCGTCCGGCGGTTCGCGCTTCGGAAGGTCCTGCGGAACATTGAGCTGGCCGCAGAACTCGGCGCCAGGACTTTCGTCATGTGGGGAGGTCGCGAAGGCGCAGAGTACGACGCTGCCAAGGACGTCCGGGCAGCCCTTGAGCGGTACCGCGAGGCGCTCGACGTTTTGGGGGGCTTCGTGACCGATCGAGGGTACGACCTGCATTTCGCGATTGAACCCAAGCCCAACGAGCCCCGCGGCGACATTCTGCTGCCGACGGTCGGCCATGCGCTGGCTTTCATCGAAACCTTGGAACGGTCGGAACTCTTCGGCGTCAACCCTGAGGTCGGACATGAACAAATGGCGGGCCTGAATTTCACCGCCGGCGTTGCCCAGGCGCTGTACCACGGCAAGCTGTTCCATATTGATCTCAACGGCCAGCGGGGGGTCAAGTACGACCAGGATCTGGTCTTTGGCCATGGCGACCTGCAAAACGCCTTTTCCCTGGTGGACCTGTTGGAAAACGGCGGCCCGAACGGGGGCCCGGCTTACGACGGTCCGCGCCACTTCGACTACAAGCCGTCGCGAACCGAGGATGCCGGGGGAGTGTGGGATTCGGCTGCGGCGAACATGCGGATGTACCTGTTGCTGAAAGAACGGGCCGCCGCCTTCCGCTCGGACCCTGAGGTGCAGGAAGCGATGCGGGCTTCCCGCGTCACCGAACTGGCGCAACCGACCCTTGGCGAAGGAGAGTCCTACGCCGAGCTGCTTCAGGACCGTTCCTCATACGAGGAGTTTGCCCCGGAGGGGTACTTTGACGGCTCCGGGTTCGGGTTCGTCCGGCTGCAGCAGTTGGCCATGGAACACCTGCTTGGCGCGCGCTGATCCGCAGGAACCGTTGAGGTTTTGGACCCGGCCGACGTAACGGGAGGCATCATGACGCTTGTTGCGGGTGTCGATTCTTCGACACAGAGCTGCAAAACGGTGTTCCGGGATGCCCGCTCGGGCCGGGTCGTTTCTGCGGGACGGGCAGCTCACCCGGCCGGCACCGAAGTTGACCCGGAGGCCTGGTGGAGCGCACTGCAGGCAGCGCTCGCCCAGGCGGGAGGTCTCGGCTCAGTCAGCTGCCTTTCCATAGCAGCACAGCAGCACGGGATGGTGGCCCTCGATAAGGAGGGCCGGGTGATCCGGCCGGCTTTGCTCTGGAACGACACTCGTAGCGCGGGCGCTGCCGCTGCCCTTGTGAGCGAAGTGGGCGCCGATGAATACGTGCAAAGGACGGGATTGCTTCCGGTAGCGTCGTTCACCGCGAGCAAACTGCGGTGGTTGCGTGACGCAGAACCCGGCAATGCCGCAAAGGTCGCCGCGGTCGCACTTCCCCATGACTGGCTCACCTGGCGGCTGCGAGGGTACGGGCCAGCTGCTTCAAGCCCGCTTGGGCCGGTCCTTGAAGAACTCACGACGGACCGGTCGGATGCCAGTGGCACCGGCTATTGGGATCCGGAGGCGAACCGGTACGACCTGGATCTGTTCACTTTGGCCCTCGGACATGCTGCCGTTCTTCCCGGGGTCCTTCGCCCCCATGAGCGGGCGGGGAAGACGCCCGAGGGAATCATTTTGGGCGCGGGAGCCGGAGATAATGCCGCCGCGGCGCTGGGCCTCAACGCTTCCCGCCAGGAAGCCATGGTTTCGATCGGCACCAGCGGAACGGTATTCGCCTCATCCGCCGAACTGCACCGGGACAGTACGGGATCCGTCGCAGGCTTTGCAGACGCTGCGGGCGCTTTCCTCCCGATTGCGACCACGCTCAATGCAGCACGCATCCTGACGTCCGTCGCCGAGGTGCTGGGCGTTGACAACGACGGGCTCTCGCGTCTCGCCCTGGAGGCTCCCCCTGGCGCCAGGGGAGCAGTCCTGATCCCCTGGTTCGAAGGGGAACGCACCCCAAACCTGCCCCATGCGACGGGCAGTCTTCACGGCCTGTCGCTGACCTCGATGACAAGGCCCAATCTTGCGCGCGCTGCGGTTGAGGGGATGCTGTGCAGTCTCGCCCGAGGGCTTGATGCTCTGCGTCGGGCCGGCGCACGTCCCGAACGGGTCCTCTTGATCGGCGGGGGCGCGCAGAACCGGGCGGTCCGGTCGGTTGCCGCGCAGGTCTTCGATATGCCGGTCTCGGTTCCGGCACCCGGCGAGTACGTGGCCGAAGGAGCCGCGGTGCAGGCCGCATGGGTCCTCAATGGAGCACGCCCTGACTGGCCGCCGCACTTCGACGCGGAACTGCGACCCGATCCGCGGCCTCTTATCCGGGATCAGTACGACAGCCATGCCGAACAGCAGGAGACGTGGTTCCGCGGTCACAGCGAAGGCTCGGCGTGAAGAAGCAGGCAGGCGCCAGCAGACCGGGCACGGGACTGGTCCTGGCCAATGCCCGCAGCACCCGCCTGACGCTCGACCCCTTCGGAGCCAGGATCGTCGAACTGCTCCTGCCGGACAGGGGCGGCAAGCACGAAAACGTGGTGCTTGGGTTCGACGCTGTTGACGACTATCGCCGCCACGCGAACTGCTACATCGGCGCAACGATCGGTCGGACAGCGGGCCGCATCCCGGGCGGCCGGTTCTCCTCAGCTGGGGTGACCTTTCCCGTTACCGCGAACGAGGGGCGGAACCATCTTCATGGAGGACCAAGGCGAAGTTTTGACCGCGTCCTGTGGTCCAGATCGGACGCGTCCCCGGAACCGGCGCAGGACGACTTCGTCAGTTTTGAATACCGCAGCCCCGAAGGCGAAGAAGGCTATCCGGGAAACCTCTCGGCGCGGGTCCGGTACTCGCTGTCTGACGCCAATGAGCTATCGATTCTCTTCACGGCCAAGGCCGACGCGGACACCCCGGTCAATATGACCAATCACGCTTACTGGAATATGGACGGGGCCGGGGCGAGGCCCGTCATCGATCAGCAGCTAATGGTTGACGCGGATTACATCCTGGCCACGGATTGGGAACTCATTCCGACGGGCAGCCACCTGCCTGTCGCCGGGTCGGCTTTCGACTTCCGCAAGCTGAGGCGGATCGGAGCCTTCCTGCCCGAATCGGGCACCGAGCCATGGCCGGGCATCGATAATACGTTCCTGTTCAATCCCGACAAGGACAAGGACAAGGACAAGGACAAGCCGGCGGCGGTACTTTACTCTCCCCGGACCGGACGCATGATGGAGCTGTTTACCACCGAGTTCTGTCTTCAGGTTTATACAGCGAACCGGCTGCCTCCGCTGGCGGGCCGAGGGGGTGCCGTGTACGGGCCCGGCAGCGGCATATGCCTTGAACCCCAGAAGGTTACCGATTCCAGCCGTTTCCCCGACTTTCCTTCCGTCGTCCTTCCGGCCGGAACGGAGTACCGGCACCTCAGCCGTTACCGGTTCTCGACGACGTGAAACTGATCAACCAGGCTTTAGGCGACGAACGCGTAGGCTGCGGGGTCGGCCAGAAGGTCGGCGAAAACCAGTTCAGCCGCGCCGACCATGAGAAGATCCGCGCCCAGCTGCGGCCGGGAAATGTGAACGCTCTGGCGCGAAACCGGCAGTGATTCGCGGGAAACGAGCCGCTCCAGCCGCTCCGGATCAGCGGCATGCAAGGAGCCCAAAAAGCCGCCCAAGATGATCAACTCCGGATTCAGTATGTTGATTGCATTGCCGAGGGCAATGGCGAGGTACTCCTGCTGCCGGTCCACGACCGCCCGAACTTCGGCAGAGGTGGACGAAAGCAGCGCCTCCTCCAGCTCGTCCACATCAGCGGATGCCAATCCCAGGGCGGCAAGCAGAGCGTCACGGGTCACTTCGGATTCCAGGGTGCCTCGGGCATGGGCAGTGTCAAGCCCGCCGCCGCTTCTGATCCGGGTGTGGCCCAGCTCCCCGGCATGGCCGGCGACGCCGGTCAGGGCTTGGCCTCCGCTGATGATCCCGCCGCCAATGCCGCTCGCTCCGCCGTTGAGGTAGATCATGTCGCTGACCCGTCGGGCGGACCCAAAGGTCCTTTCGGCAAGGGCACCAAGGCTCGCATCGTTGGCGGCTTTCACGGGATACCCCGTGGCAGTGGCCAGCATTTCGGCAATCGGTTCATCCGTCCACTCCAGATGCGGAGCCAACCGCACGAGCCCGTCCTGTGTCCGCACCAAGCCAGGTACCGCGACGCCGACACCTGCGATTCGGTTCCCGTTGGTCTTCATGCCTTCAATGATCGCCGCACTGATGTTGACTGCTTCGCGGACGCTGGGAGCCTTATCCGTCTCGTACCGGATCCGTTTCTGCACAACCCCGCCCAGGCTGACGGCACCGACGGTGACCGCGTCGATCTCCGGATTGACCGCGATTGCCACGGTCGCCGGGTTTGGGCGTACGACCGCACTCGGTCGCCCGACACCGTTGCTTGAGTCCGGGCTGGTTTCCAGGACCAGGCCGAGCTCGATCAGCTCGCCGACCAGGGCGCCGATTGTTGACCTGTTCAGCCCTGTTTTCCGCGTCAGCTCGGAGCGGGGGACGGGTCCTGCATGATGCACGAACTGAAGAATGGTGGAGAGGTTATGTCGGCGAATGCTGTCAAGGTTGTTCCCCGCCCGCTGGGCCGGCGGCAGCCGCCCGTGGCCGGTGCGCAGCGGCGCGTTTGATGTACTCAACCAAACCTCCCTGGATGGTGGACAAGGGAACGACTGCCTAACTAATCGTTCAACCGCAGGCTACTCCATCCCCGCGACCATCAAATGTTTATTCCTTGAACAAATTATGGCACAAGAGTAATCTTCCGGTATGTCGAACGCCGATGGTCCTCCGCGCCCTGTCCGCACCGGCTTGGTGGGCTATGGCCTGGCCGGCAAAGTCTTTCACGGTCCCTTCCTCCGTGCCCTTCAGGAGTTCTCCTTGGACGCCATCGCGACGTCCCACCCGGAACGCAAGCTGCAGGCCGCCAAGGATCATCCCGAAGCGAAAATTGTTGCAGACGCCAACGAATTGCTGGAGGCAGGCCTGAATCTGGAGTTGGTGGTGCTTGCGGGGCCTCCCCATACCCATGTGGAGCAAGCACTGGCAGCGCTGGACGCAGGCTTGGCCGTGATCGTGGACAAGCCCTTTGTGCCAACGGTCGCCGACGGCGAACAACTGATCGAACGGGCGGAACGTGTCGGGAAGCCCCTGATTGTTTTCCAGAACCGGCGGTGGGACGGGGACTTCCGAACCGTGAGGAAGGTACTGGCCGACGGGCAGCTGGGCCGGGTCTATCAGTTTGAATCGAGCTTCGAGCACTGGGCGCCCAAAATCGTTGACCGCTGGCAGGATGCAACGCCTCCGCGGCTGGCCGGCGGGATTACTTTTGATCTGGGAAGCCACCTCATAGACCAGGCCCTGGTACTGTTCGGGCCGGTTGACGAGATCCGCGCCGACGTGCGCACTGTCCGTGAAGGGGGCGGCAACGACGACGTCAGTCTCGTTGAGCTCTTCCACTCGAACGGCGTGCATTCGCGGCTCTGGATGAGCCGGGTGGCGGCGCAAGCCGGACCCCGCTTCCGCGTTTTGGGGACTGAAAGCGCTTTTGTCAGCTACGGCCTGGACGGACAGGAGCCGGCCTTGGCAGCCGGTGCAGTCCCAACTGATCCAGGGTTCGGTGCCGAGCCCGAAAGCACATGGGGCACCATCGGCATCCAAGGGCCAGGCCATCCCGCACCCATTGCAGTGCCGACCGAAAGAGGCGACTACCTTGGGTTTTACAGGGCTGCGGCCCAGGCGATTCGGGGAAGCGGGCCTATCCCCGTCGATCCCAGGGATGCTTTGGAGGTCGTCCGCGTGATTGAACGAATTCATCAGCTCGGGAAGCCTGGCTAGGGGAGGCTTCGGGCGTCAGTTCTTCTCCAGGCCCGGCCCTGCTCCGTCCGAAGAACAAAAAACCCCGTCTGTCCAGGCTTGCGCACTGGCCAGACGGGGTTTCGCTTGTGCACCCCCCGGGACTCGAACCCGGAACCCATTGATTAAGAGTCAATTGCTCTGCCAGTTGAGCTAGAGGTGCAGCTGTCGGTGAGAGTCCCAGCGGCGGTTTCCCGGGCGCTTCTTCCCTCGCGACGACATGTAACTCTAGCAGGACCTTTCCACGAAAGTGAAATTGAAGCGGCGTTTGTCGCCTACTTCACAGAAACGGCCAGCATTCGGTCCTCGTCGGTACCGTTGGTGAGGACCCAGAGCCGGCCGTCCGGGGCCGCGGCCACGTCACGCAGCCGGCCGTATTCTCCTTCGTAGAAGGCCTCGGGCTCTCCGGCCTCCGTGCCGTCAAGCTCTACCCGCCACAGCCGCTGGCCCCGCAGTGCAGCGATCCACGCAGTGCCGTCCACCAAGGCCATGCCGCTGGGGGAGGCCTCGGCCGTGGACGGCCAGACCACCTTGGCGTCGATGAACCGCTCGTCGCCGGGGGCTCCCGTAACGTCCGGCCAGCCGTAGTTGCCGCCGGGTTCGATCAGGTTCAGCTCGTCGTCCCGGTCAGGGCCGAACTCGGTAATCCAGAGCCTGCCGTCGGCGTCCCACGCCAGCCCCTGCACATTGCGGTGGCCGAAGCTGTAGACCGGGCTGTCGCCGAAGGGGTTGCCGGGGGCCGGGTCGCCGTCGGGCGTGACCCGCAGAATCTTGCCGCCCAGCGAGGACAAATCCTGGGAGCGGGAGGAATCGGAGGCGTCGCCGGTGGCGATGTACAGGTAGCCGTCCGGGCCGAACTTGAGCCGTCCGCCGTTGTGGATCCCGGCTTTGGGGATGCCGGTGACGATTTCCTGCGCGTCGCTGAGCCGGCCGTTGTCCCAGCGGTAGCTGAGAACCCTGTTGTCCTCCGGCGAGGTGAGGTAGACGTAGAGCCGGGCATCGGCGTCGAAATCCGGGCTGGGCTCCAGCCCCAGCAGGCCGGCCTCACCGGTGGTTTCCAGCGCAGATTCGACGGGCACGGCGGCGACCGTTTCGCCGTCGACCACGTGTTTGATGAGGCCGGTGTCGTTTTCCGAGATGAGTGCGCTGCCGTTGGGCAGGACCGCTATGGACCACGGTTCGGCCAGGCCGGAGGCTGCGGTGTCCACGTTTGGGCTGGTTCCGGCGCCGCCGCCACCGTCCGGCCGGGCATTGCCGCCGCCGCTGCAGCCGGCCAGGACGGTGGACAGCACCACGGCCAGGGCCAAGGGAGCAAACCGAAGCGGCAGGACGCGCCGATCCGCCTCGTCGTCCATCCGTCAGCCTCGTTTCCGGTTCGCTCCGTCTCCGTCCTCGGCCTGGACGGACGGTTCGATGACCGCCTCGCCCGTGTAACCGAGCCATTCGGTCTCATCGTAGAGCGGTTTATCCGTGACGGCCGCCTGCTCCGCTGCCGCGTCCTCGACATCGGCAGGCACCGGCTCCCCGGCGCCGGCACCTCCGGCGGTTGCCGTGCCGGTGGCGCCAGGGAACTCCGGCATTGTCTCCTCGACCACCAGGTCCTCGTCGACGGCCGGAACCAGGCGGTCGGTCGTCTGGTTCCGGCCGACGGTGTCGGAGGGCGCGTGCGTCAGGTTTTGGCCGGCGGTGTCGGAGGGCGCGTCCGTCAGGTTCGTCGGCGTGGAGGCCGGGGAGCTGGCCTCCGTGGAACGGGGCTTGCGGCTGAACAGCCGGCACAGCAGGGCGGTCACGATGGTGGCTGCGACGGCGATCCTGATTCCCCATCTCCGGTCCATGGCCTTCACCTTCGGTTGATGGTTGTGGTGCATCCGGTCCCGACGTTACGTGCGGGGCCGGGCAGTGTCCATAGGCCCCGGTGCCCGATCGGGGAGGCGGAGCCGGCAGGTTTGGGGAGATGCCCGCCGGGCCCGAGGCAGGCGGACCGCGGGCCGGAAGATCGGCCCGACACGGGGCTAGGCCCGGAAGATCAGCTCCGCCATGAAGCTGTGGAAGTCGGGCTGGTCTTCGGACTGGTCGATCGTGTGGCCCTCGGTCGGCAGCTTGCCTTCGGCCTGGACTCCGAACCGGAACGTCCTGCCGGTGCTGGTGCCCACTTCGTATTCCCCGCCGCCCAGCTGGACCGCATGGGACATGTTGGTCATGTTGATCGCGACGGGGGTGCCGCCGGGCGTCAGCGCGGAGCCGTCGAACGGTGCGATGACCAGCTCCTGCGGCCGCCAGCGGTAACCGATCACGTAAAAGTCTCCGGTCCCGCCCTGCGATGCGTGCGCATTGTCCTGGCGGCTGCTGGCGAAGACGAGGTTGTAGTCCCCGTAGTTGGGAATCTGGGAGTCAAAGATGGCGCTGAGCGCGTCCTTGAGTTCGTCGCTGGTGGACATGTCGCTGCTGGGCATGGTGGCTTTCGGATGTGATTGGGCTGTGGGGGAGCTGTCGCCTGCGGCGGCGGAAGCGGGGATCGCTGCCGGCCAGTTTAGTGAGCCGGACCCACAAAAAAGCGCCTGGCCCATGTGGTGCCCGGCGCTTGATTGAGGGGGGAGGATGTCAGACGGCGTCGACGGCTTTCACCGGCATGGCCGCATGGTCGGTCTCCCACGTGTGGCTGCGCGGCACCGGGCCGTGGTCGCGGCGGACAACGACGGCGAGGCGCGCCAGGACGGCGGCCATCCCCACTACGGTCAAGGCAACTGAGACTGTCATTCCACCATTGTCAACCGGGGCAACCGTCAAGTTCAAGCTAACGTTACTTACCTCACTATGTAGTATCGCTTTATGGACATGAGGCGCCTCCAAATACTGCGGGAACTGGGCGACCGCGGGTCCGTCGTCGCTACCGCCGCTGCGATGAAGATCACAGCCTCGGCCGTGTCGCAGCAGCTGAAGGCGCTGCAGCGGGAAGTGGGCGTCACGCTGGTGGAGAAAGCCGGCAGGGGAGTGCGCCTGACCGAGGCCGGGCTGGCCATGGCCGCGGCTGCCGCGGACGTCTCCGCGGCGATGGAGAGGGCGCAGGCCACCGTGGACGGCTACCGCAGCGGCTGGCAAAACCAAATCCGCGCGGCGTTCTTTCCCAGCGCCGCGGAAATGTTCCTGCCGGGCCTGATGTACCGGCTGCAGGACATCGAGGGGCTGCACTTCGACCCCTGCCTGGAAGATCCGTCCGCCGAGGGGTTCTTGCCGCTGGCGGCCGACTACGACCTGGTGCTGGCACACAGCCAGCAGGGCGTCGAGGCGTTCGCCCGCAGCGGCATCACCGTGCTGCCGTTGCTGGACGAGCCGCTGGATGTGGCCATGCCCGCCGGCCATCCGCTGGCAGAACTCGACGTCCTCAGGCCGGAGGATGTGGTGGACCACCCGTGGATCGGCGTCCCGCAGGGCTTTCCGTTCGAACAGGTGCTGCGCCAGATCGAAGCACGCACCGGCAGGCTGGCCAAGCGGACCACCCGCTACGCCGACCTCCGCGTGATGGAGGCCATGGTGGCCGCCGGGCACGGGCTCGCCGTGGTGCCGCGGTTTACCTCGCGGAAGGCGCAGTCCACCCGCGGCTTCGTGATGCGCCCGCTGGAGGGGATCCGTGCCAGCCGGACCATCGTGGTGCTGGCGCGCAGTGATGTGGCCGAACGCAGCAGCGTGCACCGGGTGATCGGGATGCTGCAGCAGGAAGCCGCGGCGATCGCCAGCCAGCAGGGCTGACGGCGGCCGCCCCAGGCGGCCCGGGTGGACGCGGTTGCCGACCCGGGTGGGCGCCAGGGCGGCCGCCCCGGCCAGCCCGGGCGTGCCGCGGTTGCCGGCCCACGTGGGCGCCGCCGTCGTAATATGGCCCTGCCATGGCCGCGCGGGTCATAGAATCGATGCCATGAGTGCGGACGCAACCCCAGACATCAAGCCCCGTAGCCGGGTAGTAACCGATGGCATCCACGCCGCTCCGGCGCGCGGCATGCTCCGAGCCGTAGGGATGGGCGACGAGGACTTCGCCAAGCCGCAGATCGGCATCGCGAGCTCCTGGAACGAAATCACCCCCTGCAACCTGTCGCTGAACCGGCTGGCCCAGGGCGCCAAGGAAGGTGTCCACGCCGGCGGCGGTTTCCCGATGCAGTTCGGCACCATCTCCGTCTCCGACGGCATTTCCATGGGGCACGAGGGCATGCACTTCTCGCTGGTCTCCCGCGAGGTCATCGCGGATTCGGTGGAAACGGTCATGATGGCCGAGCGCCTGGACGGTTCCGTGCTGCTGGCCGGCTGCGACAAGTCGTTGCCGGGCATGCTGATGGCCGCCGCCCGCCTGAACCTCTCCTCGGTGTTCCTCTACGCCGGCACGATCATGCCCGGCTTCGCGAAGATGGAGGACGGCTCGGAGAAGGAAGTCACCCTGATCGACGCCTTCGAGGCCGTGGGTGCCTGCGCCGCCGGCAAGATGAGCCGCAAGGACCTGGACTCGATCGAGCGCGCCATCTGCCCGGGCGAAGGCGCCTGCGGCGGCATGTATACGGCCAACACGATGGCCTCCATCGGCGAGGCCATGGGCATGTCCCTGCCGGGCTCCGCCGCGCCGCCTTCGGCGGACCGCCGGCGCGACAACTTCGCGCACAAGTCCGGCGAGGCCGTGGTGAACCTGCTGCGCAAGGGCATCCGCGCCCGCGACATCATGACCAAGAAGGCCTTCGAGAACGCCATCGCCGTGACCATGGCGTTCGGCGGCTCCACCAATGCCGTGCTGCACCTGCTGGCGATCGCCCGCGAGGCGGAGGTGGACCTGACGCTGGACGACTTCAACCGGATCGGCGACAAGGTTCCGCACCTGGCCGACATGAAGCCCTTCGGCCGCCACGTGATGTTCGACCTGGACAAGATCGGCGGCGTCCCGGTGGTCATGAAGGCGCTGCTGGATGCGGGCCTGCTGCACGGCGACTGCCTGACCGTGACTGGCAAGACCGTGGCCGAGAACCTGGCGGCCATCAACCCGCCGGACCCGGACGGCAAGATCCTGCGCGCCCTGGACAATCCGATCCACAAGACCGGCGGCGTGACCATCCTGCACGGTTCGCTGGCCCCCGAAGGTGCCGTGGTCAAGTCCGCGGGCTTCGATGCCGACGTCTTCGAGGGCACCGCCCGCGTGTTCGAACGCGAGCAGGGCGCCCTGGATGCGCTGGACAACGGGCAGATCAAGGCCGGCGACGTGGTGGTGATCCGCTACGAGGGCCCCAAGGGCGGCCCGGGCATGCGCGAGATGCTGGCCATCACGGGCGCCATCAAGGGCGCCGGGCTCGGCAAGGACGTGCTGCTGCTCACCGACGGCCGGTTCTCCGGCGGCACCACCGGCCTGTGCATCGGGCACGTGGCGCCGGAAGCGGTCGACGGCGGCCCGATCGCCTTCGTGCACGACGGCGACCTGATCCGCGTGGACATCGCGGCCCGCAGCTTCGACCTGCTGGTCGACGAGGCCGAGCTGGAAGCCCGCAGGGTGGGCTGGGAGCCGCTGGCGCCGAAGTTCACCACCGGCGTGCTGGCCAAGTACGTCAAGCTGGTGAACTCCGCGTCCACCGGCGCATACTGCAGCTGAACCACGACGGCGGGCGCCGCCCCTCCACGAGGCAAGCGCCCGCCGTCGTGCCCGCCACGGGCATCCGGGGAGTCCACGTTTTGGACTCAGATGCCCAAATAGTGAGACAGCGATGTCTCAGGTTGACACTGATATCTGCGTGGCACGAGACTGAAGCCATGCAAAGCGTATCCGTGGTCGTCCTTACCAAGCGCGTGGCGTAACCGCCCGTCTGGCACGACCACGTCACGCGCGAAACCCCATCGGAGCCAACCGGCTCGACGGGGTTTTTTTATTTGCAGAAGAGAACAGGGCCGTCCTCCTCGCGGAGGACGGCAAGCACATCAGAGAACGTAAAGATCCGCAAAGGAAATCCGATGACTAAGGGATCGCCAATCAGCCCCTCGCTGATGGCCAACAAGGCGCCGGCCTCGCCCGACGCTTTCAAAACCAAAGATGTAGCTGCCTCTGTCTCTTCCGTCGTGGACGGCCTCAGCCCGGTAGTCGGGCCGAACAACATCGTGCCGCCCACGGAAATGACCGGCTCACAAGCCGTTGTCCGTTCGCTGGAAGAACTGGGCGTCGATGACGTCTTCGGGTTGCCGGGCGGGGCCATCCTCCCCACCTACGACCCGCTCATGGATTCGGCCAAGATCAACCACGTCTTGGTCCGTCATGAACAGGGTGCAGGCCACGCCGCACAGGGTTATGCCATGGTCACCGGCCGCGCCGGTGTCTGCATTGTCACCTCCGGCCCGGGTGCCACCAACCTGGTCACCGCCATTGCCGACGCGCACATGGACTCGGTGCCGATGGTGGCGATCACCGGGCAGGTCTCCTCGGCCGTGATCGGCTCGGACGCGTTCCAGGAAGCGGACATCGTCGGCATCACCATGCCGGTCACCAAGCACTCCTACCTGGTCACCAAGGCGCAGGAGATTCCCCGCGTGCTGGCCGAGGCGTTCCACATCGCCACCACGGGCCGCCCCGGCCCGGTGCTGGTGGACATCACCAAGGACGCCCAGCAGTCCATGATGAGCTTCTCCTGGCCGCCGAAGATCGACATTCCCGGCTACCGCACGGTGGTGCGCGGGCACTCCAAGCAGGTCCGCGAGGCCGCCAAGCTGATCGCCGCGGCAGAGCGCCCGGCGTTCTACGTGGGCGGCGGCGTGATCAAGGCCCACGCGTCGCAGGAGCTGCGCGAGCTGGCCGAACTGGTGGGCGCCCCGGTGGCCACCACGCTGATGGCCCGCGGCGTGTTTCCGGATTCGCACCCGCAGCACGTGGGGATGCCGGGCATGCACGGCTCCGTCTCCGCGGTGACCGCGCTGCAGCAGGCCGACCTGCTGATCACGCTCGGCGCCCGCTTCGACGACCGCGTCACCGGCGTGCTGAGCACCTTCGCCCCGGGCGCCAAGGTGATCCACGCGGACATCGACCCCGCGGAGATCTCCAAGAACCGCACGGCCGACGTGCCGATCGTGGGTTCGGTCAAGGAGATCATTCCGGAACTGGCCGACGCCTGCCGCGAGCGGTTCGCCGCCGAAGGCACCCCGGACCTCTCCGCCTGGTGGGCCATGCTGAACCGGCTGCGCGAGACCTACCCGCTGGGCTTCGCCGAGCCCGACGACGGCCTGATGGCCCCGCAGCAGGTGATCCAGCGGATCGGCGAGCTGACCGGGCCGGAAGGCGTCTACGTTGCCGGCGTGGGCCAGCACCAAATGTGGAGCGCGCAGTTCATCAAGTACGAGCGCCCGCACGCCTGGCTGAACTCCGGCGGCCTGGGCACCATGGGCTACTCGGTGCCGGCCGCCATGGGCGCCAAGGTGGGCAACCCGGACCGCGTGGTCTGGGCCATCGACGGCGACGGCTGCTTCCAGATGACCAACCAGGAACTGGCCACCTGCCGGCTGAACAACATCCCCATCAAGGTCGCGGTGATCAACAACTCCTCGCTGGGCATGGTCCGCCAGTGGCAGACCCTGTTCTACGACGGCCGGTACTCCAACACCGACCTGAACACCGGCCACGACACCGTGCGCGTACCGGACTTCGTGAAGATGGCCGACGCCTACGACTGCGTGGGCCTGCGCTGCGAACGTCCGGAGGACATCGACGCCACGATCCAGCAGGCGCTGGCGATCAACGACCGCCCCGTGGTGATCGACTTCGTGGTCAGCCCCAACGCGATGGTGTGGCCGATGGTCCCCGCCGGCGTGAGCAACGACCTGATCCAGATTGCCCGCGACATGACCCCCGAGTGGGAAGAGGAGGACTAGGAATGTCCCGCCATACCCTTTCAGTGCTGGTGGAGGACGTTCCCGGCGTGCTGACCCGCGTCGCCAGCCTCTTCGCCCGCCGGGCGTTCAACATCCATTCTCTGGCCGTCGGCCCCACGGAAGCAGACGGGTTCTCCCGCATTACCGTGGTGGTCGAAGCCGAGGGTGACCTGCTGGAGCAGGTCACCAAACAACTGAACAAGCTCATCAACGTCATCAAGATTGTCGAGCTGGTTCCCGAAACTTCCGTGCAACGCGACCACATCCTGGTCAAGGTCCGCGCGGATGCCGCAACACGGCTGCAGGTAACCCAGGCAGCAGACTTGTTCCGCGCCTCCGTGGTCGACGTGTCCACCGACTCGTTGGTCCTGGAGGCCACCGGCACCGCCGATAAGCTCGAGGCCCTGCTTGCAGTGCTGGAGCCGTTTGGCATCCGCGAAATAGTCCAATCCGGAACGCTGGCCATTGGCCGCGGCTCCCGCTCCATGAGCGACCGCGCGCTGCGTTCCGCCTGATTCCATTCCACGCAATCCCAACAGGAGAAACCTAAGTGACTGAGCTGTATTACGACGACGACGCCGACCTTTCGATCATCCAGGGCCGCAAGGTCGCTGTCATCGGCTACGGCAGCCAGGGCCATGCCCATGCCCTGAGCCTGCGCGATTCCGGCGTCGACGTCCGCGTCGGCCTGGCCGAGGGCTCCAAGTCCCGCGCCAAGGCCGAGGCCGAGGGCCTGAAGGTCCTCTCCGTCGCCGACGCCGCCGCCGAGGCCGACGTCATCATGATCCTCACCCCGGACCAGGTCCAGGCCAAGGTTTACGCCGAGTCCATCGCCGACAAGCTCGAAGAGGGCAACGCCCTGTTCTTCGGCCACGGCTTCAACATCCGCTACGGCTTCATCCAGCCGCCGGCCAACGTCGACGTCGCCCTGGTCGCCCCGAAGGGCCCGGGCCACATTGTGCGCCGCGAGTTCGAAGCCGGCCGCGGTGTCCCGGACCTGATCGCCATCGAGCAGGACTACACCGGCAACGCCAAGGCGCTGGCGCTCTCCTACGCCAAGGGCATCGGCGGCACCCGCGCCGGCGTCATCGAGACCACCTTCACCGAAGAGACCGAGACCGACCTGTTCGGCGAGCAGGCCGTGCTTTGCGGCGGCGCCTCGCAGCTTGTGCAGTACGGTTTCGAGACCCTGACCGAGGCCGGCTACAAGCCGGAGATCGCCTACTTCGAGGTGCTGCACGAGCTCAAGCTGATCGTCGACCTGATGGTCGAAGGCGGCATCGCCAAGCAGCGCTGGTCGGTCTCCGACACCGCCGAGTTCGGCGACTACGTCTCCGGCCCGCGCGTGATCACCCCGGAGGTGAAGGAGAACATGAAGGCCGTCCTGGCGGACATCCAGAACGGTTCCTTCGCCAAGCGCTTCATGGACGACCAGGCCAACGGCGCCAAGGAGTTCCTGGAGCTGCGCCAGAAGGGCGAGGACCACCCGATCGAGGCCACCGGCCGGGAACTGCGCAAGCTGTTCTCCTGGATCAAGTCCGACGACGACTACACCGAGGGCGTAGCAGCCCGCTAGATCAGTCCAACGGCCGGCGCCCCTCGCGGGCGCCGGCCGTCACGTTTCCCCGAGGCACCGTCGTCGTCGTCACGTTTCCGAGGCGCCGTCGTCGTCACGTTCCCTTGACCAGCCGTTTCACCGGGCGAAGCCGGCCTGCCGGCACCGGTAACAACTGGGGGACAGGCCGCAGCCGTTCTAGACTGGACCTACCCCCATCTATATGCACGGCCATCACCATGCTTGCAGCGAAGGAACAACCCCTGTGGAAAAACCAGTAGTTCTCCTTGCGGAGGAACTCTCCCCAGCGACCATCGAAGCCCTCGGGCCCGACTTCGAAATCCGCCAGACCGATGGATCCGACAGGTCCCAGCTGCTGACCTCGATTGCCGACGTCGACGCCATCCTGGTCCGCTCCGCCACCAAGGTGGACGCCGAAGCCATTGCCGCAGCCAAGAACCTGAAGGTTATCGCGCGCGCCGGCGTGGGCCTGGACAACGTGGACATCAAGGCCGCCACGCAGGCCGGTGTCATGGTCGTGAACGCCCCGACCTCCAACATCGTCTCCGCCGCTGAACTGACCGTCGGCCACATCCTGGCGCTGGCCCGCCACATCCCCGCCGCCAACGCCTCGCTCAAGGGCGGCGAGTGGAAGCGCTCCAAGTACACCGGCACCGAGATCTACGAGAAGAAGATCGGCATCATCGGCCTCGGCCGCATCGGCGCCCTCATCGCCGCGCGCATGCAGGCGTTCGAGACCCAGATCCTCGCCTACGACCCGTACGTGACCAGCGCCCGCGCCGCGCAGCTGGGCGTGCAGCTGGTCAGCCTGGACGAGCTGCTGGAGCAGTCGGACTTCATCACCATCCACATGCCGAAGACCCCGGAGACCGTGGGCATGATCGGTGCCGCCGCCTTCGAAAAGATGAAGCCCTCCGCCTGCGTGGTCAACGTGGCCCGCGGCGGCCTGATCGACGAAGCCGCGCTCTACGACGCGCTGAAGGAAGGCAAGATCGCCGGCGCCGCCATCGACGTCTTCGTCACCGAGCCGAGCACCGACCTGCCGTTCTTCGAACTGGAGAACGTGGTGGTCACCCCGCACCTCGGCGCTTCCACCGAGGAAGCCCAGGAGAAGGCCGGCATCTCGGTGGCCAGGTCCGTGCGCCTGGCGCTGGCCGGCGAGCTCGTGCCCGACGCCGTGAACGTGGCCGGCGGCGTGATCGCCCCGGAGGTCCGCCCCGGGATCCCGCTGATCGAAAAGCTTGGCCGGATCTTCACCGCGCTGACCCACGATTCGGTGACCCAGATCGACGTCGAGGTGGCCGGCGAAATCGCCGAGCTGGACGTCAAGGCGCTGGAACTGGCCGCACTCAAGGGCGTGTTCAGGGACGTCGTCTCCGAGCAGGTCTCCTACGTCAACGCCCCGGTGCTGGCCGAGCAGCGCGGCATCAACACCCGCCTGATCACCACCACGGAGTCCGAAGAGTACCGCAACGTGCTCACCATCCGCGGCGCCCTGTCGGACGGTTCTCAGATATCCGTGGCCGGCACGCTGACCGGCCCGAAGCAGATCCAGAAGATCGTGGCCATCAACGGCTACGAGGTGGAAATGCCGATCAGCGAACACGTGATCGTGTTCCTCTACGAGGACCGTCCCGGCGTGATCGGCACCCTGGGCCGGCTGCTGGGCGAGCAGGACATCAACATCGCCGGCATGCAGGTGGCCCGCAACGACGCCAGCAAGCAGGCGCTGGCCGTGCTGACCGTGGACAGCGCCCTGCCGCAGGACCTGCTGGACCGGCTCAGTGCGGAGATCGGCGCCGTCGTGGCCCGCGAAGTCGACCTGCAGGACTGACTGGCGCTGCGCAGTAGAGCCCGCCCCGTCCTTGCTCCGTACCCGGGGCAGGGCGGGCTTTACGCATACACGCCGGTCGATTCCTCGACTGCGCGCACCTCGTGAGAACCTTAATGCCGGGTCAATTCGACCTCTGGCCTTTTTGCTGCCGTATGGAGTGATTCTGTGGAAATCCGGTTCAACGCTGCGTCACGCTTCATGCGCAGCCGCTCGCTCGTGGTGACGGTCGCCGTCCTCATCGCGGCAATGGTCCTTTCCATTTTCGTCCAGGGCCGCGCGCAGGCATCGCTGACCCGGATAGTCGACGACAACACCCGCGGCGTGTACGACATCCTGGTCCTGCCCGACGGCACCGCGGGCGACGAACTGCGCCAGCCGGATTTCCTCACCGGCAACGGCGGTATTGCCTCCTCGGATCTCGAGCAGGTCCGGGGGATCGACGGCGTCTCCGTCGCCGCCCCGATTTCGCTCGTGTCCAAGGTGGTCCAGGACATCGAGTTCCCGCAGCTGAAGGCCACCGACTACGTCGGCTACAACCCGAACATTGAGCAGTACCTCAAGGCCCAGGGCATCAAGGACGCCGTGCCGAAGGCCGAGTGGCCGGCGCCGGATTCCGTGTTCAACGAAGAACCGACCAACTACCGGATCACCGCCAAGGCCGTCAGCTCCGACGGACTGACCGACACCGTCCTCTTTGAAACAGCCGCCGAAGGTTCCCTGGGCCAGGCGAAGCTGGAGGAGCTGGACGTTCCCGGCGGCACCAGCCTGCGCACCGTGGCCCCCAAGGGCGAAACCGGCATCAAGTTCCCGGATCCGGCCGGTGGCAGCATGCACGGCGATTTCGACACCACCATCGCGCTGCCCATGCTGCCGCAGATCACCGAGACAGTGGTTGCCGTGGACCCGGCGGCCGAATCCGCGCTGCTCGGGGAAGCCGGCGACTTCCTGGCCCCGCTCAAGCAGGCACCGGAACCCACCGACCGCAACGCCCAGGAACTGGGCCAGCACTTCTCCTCGCAGTTCGGTATGGGCATGTTCTCCGAGGGCGGTGAAGGCGCCGCCATCGACGGGCACCCGTTTGAGTTCTGGAGCCCGTTCTTCGTCCAGTACCAGAACGCGGTGGAAGCCGGCACGCTGGACGAGGAATCCCAGGTCATCCCCATGGTGGTCCGTTCCGGCACCGACCTGGACCTGACCTACTCGGTCAAAATCGAACAACTGGACGACGCCGGCAACACCGTCTCGGAGGTCGGCACCGTCAGCAAGGAGCTGGGGGAGGGCTACCTGCCCTTCGCGTCCAGCAAGCCCTTCCAGCTGCGCTGGCCCGGCGGCGAGGACTACAACTACCTGCTCGGCTCCGGCGGCGTCCAGATGGTCGCCGGCCTGCACCAGCCGCCGGTGTGGACCACCGACTTCATGTCCAACCCGGAGTTCACCGCCGGGGACGCCGCCAGCGACGGCAGCGCGGAGCAGACCGCCATCCCGCAGGGCTGGATCCAGGTTAACAAGTTGCCGGAGAAGACCCTCCAGTGGCAGCTGGAACCGGACCAGAGCCAGCGGGAACCGGTGGAGGAGCAGTCCTACCGCAGCACCGTGGACTCCGGCGGCGAATCCGCTACTCCGCTGCCGTTCGTCTACGGCACCTTCGATGCTTCCGCCGTGCGCGAGGCCGCCGGCGACGTGAACTACCTGCCGTTGGGTGGGTATGACCCGACGCCGGTGACCATCACCGAGGACGCCGAGGGCAACAACGTCGACGACACCGTGATGAAGCCGGGCCTCAGCGGCGCCGGCCTGTCCGTGCAGTCCGCCGGTGCCATCACCGACTTCGCCGGACTGGCCGCCGTCCGCGGCACCGGCGCCGAGGAGCCGGTCATTGACGCCGTCCGCGTCCGCGTCGACGCCGCCGGTTCATGGGCCGACGCCGAAGACCAGATCAACGCCGTTGCCGCCGCGATCGAGGAGCTCGGCCTGCAGACCCAGGTCGTGGCCGGCTCAGCCCGCGAAGACGTGTCCATCTACGTGCCGGACTACTACAAGGACGCCTCCGGCACGGTCAGCGACCTCGGCACCGTGCAGCAGTCCTGGGTCCGCCAGGGCGCCGCCGGCGAGGTCCAGGGCGCCCTGAGCGCCTCCAGCGCTGCGCTGCTGGCCCTGACCGTGGGCGGCGCGGCGCTGCTGACGGCCGCCAGCGCCGTCGCCTTCACCCGCTCCCGCCGGACCGAAGCCGTGACGCTGCGGGCCATGGGCTGGAACCGGCGGCGCATCCGCTCCTGGTTCCTGAACGAACTGCTGGTCGGCGGCGCGGCCGTGCTGGTGGTGGCCATCGTTGCCAGTGCCATCAGCCGCAGCGCCGTGACCCTGTGGGTGTCGCTGATCGCGCTGGTGGTTTACGGTGCCGCGGCCTTCATCTCCGCCGCCATGCTCAAGCCGCACCCGGCGAAGGACACCGAACCGTCCGGGGCGGCCGGCGTGCCGTCGGTGAAGACCCCGCTGCAGTTCGCCGCCCGGCAGCTGAGCACCAACCGGTTCAACACCGTGGCCATAGCGCTGGGCGTCGCGGTGCTCGGTGCCGCGGCCGGAGCCCTGGTGGCGGTGCTGGTGGACATCCCGCGGGCAGCCGGCAGCACGGCGCTCGGTTCGCTGGCCGCCACTCAGCTGAGCGGCCTGAACATCGCGCTGGCGCTGCTCGGCGTGGTCACGGCGCTGCTGCTGGCGCTGATGACCACCCGGTTCGAAGCGCGCCGCAAGCGCGAACAGTTCGCCATCCTCGGCGCCATGGGCTGGACGCCCACGCTGCTGCTGCAGGCCCGCCGCGGCGAGGCCGGCATCACCGCCGCCGTCGCCCTGCCGCTGGCGGTGATCGGCGCCGTCGTGACCGCCCTGTTTATTGCACCGCATACCGCGGTGTGGGCCGCTGCCGCTGGCATCGCGGCCGTGCTCCTCTGGTTTGTTTTGATGACAAGGACCCGGAAATGATTGAAGAACCCCTGACCCGCGCAGCCACCAAGGAGCGCACCGCCGACCATGCCATGCCGGTGGAGCTGCGGGGCATCACCATCCGGTACGACGGCGGTGCCGAGCCGCTCGTGATTGCCGAGGACTTCGACCTCGGCCTGGAAGCCGGCACCATGCACTGCCTGGCCGGCCGCAGCGGCTCCGGCAAGACCAGCATCCTCACCGTCGCCGCCGGGCTGCAGCAGCCCACCGCCGGCGAAGTGCTCTGGCAGGGCGATGCCCTCAGCGCCATGGACGACGACGAGATCTCCGACCGGCGCCGGGCACTGATCGGCTACGTGGACCAGGGCGGCGCCCTGATCGACGGCATGAGCGCACTGGAGAACGTCCTGCTGCCGGCCGTGCCCGACGGCAAGGTCGAAGAGCGCACCGAGATGGCCAAGGACCTGCTGGACCTGGTCGGGCTTGGCCGTCGCATGCGCCACCGCCCCGGCCAGCTCTCCGGCGGCGAACGCCAGCGCGTGGCCATCGCCCGCGCGCTGATCCTGGGCACCAAGGTGCTGGTGGTGGACGAGCCCACCGCCAACCTGGACCGCGAACAGGCCAACAAGATCATCCACATCCTGAAGGACACCACCAAGGACGGCATTGCCGTGCTCGTGGCATCCCACGACCAGGAACTCATCAAGGCGGCGGACAGCAGCACCCGGATGAACTAGGCGTCGCGCAACATCCTGGCGGGCCCGGCGTCCCGCAGGCAGCACGCTGGCGGGCTCGGCTTTCGGCCGGCAGTAAGCTGACGGTCACGGATGAGGGCAGCGGTGGCGTCCAACCTTTGCCCGCGTCTCCGTACCTGGCGCCAGGTCAGGGTATGGCGTCGAGATCACCGCTCAGGGCCCCTGACCTCGCCACGAAGTCAGGGGTCAGCGTCCAGGTCACCGGTTATGGCCCCTGACCTGGCAGCTAAAGGGGGATCTGGTGGATGGCTGTCGCGAACAGGTGGCGGTAGCACCCTTGAGTTCGCCGCCGAGCAAACGATTCCACCAAGCACACCGCACGCTTCCTCCGCACCTGAGCCAGCCAGACATCAAGCAGGAAGCGTCATGCGGGCGGGCGGGGCGCCGCCTTCAATACGCGACCAAGCATCAGGCACCATGCAGGAAGCGCCACGCTCTAGGCCACGCCGTCAATACCGGCACCGCGTCGACTCACGCCGCGCGGCCGGAGGCGTTGTGAAACGCCTCGTTGTATTTCCGGACCAAACGCCGCTTGAGCGCGTCGTCGTCGTCGAGGTGACCCCACCGGACCCGGACGATCGTCCAGCCTTCTTCCATCAAACGTGTCTCCCGCTTCCGCTCGTCCAGAATCACCTGGTCCGTTGGGTGATAATCGCGGTACTTGCCGTCGCCGTCGAACTCGAAGATGAGCTTCAGTCCCGGCCAGGCGAAGTCAGCGCGATAAGTACCCTCGGCCGTCCTGATCTCGTGCTGGAGTACCGGCGGCGGGAAATTCCAACTGCGCAGTTTCAGCCGCAATCTTGTCTCACCAGCTGATTCGGATCGCCCGTCAACTGCGTCGAGCACTTGCCGGACGCGTGTCACGAAGCGTGACCTGGGAACGGCGGCCGCCAGTTCGTGCACCTTCTGCAAGCTCGCTCCTTGCTGGAGGGCCGAATCGGCGATGACCACGGCGGGTTCGAACGGCAGCACCCGCGCGCAGTCCAGTACCGTCCGCTCGCGGGATGTTACGCGTATGCCCCGGTCCAGGATCTTCACGTCCTGATCCGGGACCCGATGGGTGTGCCGCACCACCCCGGTGCCAGCCGACCTCTCGCCACGGCGGCCGGGCTGGATCACGTGGATCTCATCCGGCGCGTTCCAGACGTGCAGGCCCCATAGTCGTGCGGCGGACGTGTGGCTGTAGACAAGGTTGCCGTCGGAAGCGGCATGGTGGGCCTTGATCAGCAGTAAGTGCTGGTCCCACGGTTTCTGCGCCCGCCAGTATTCCTCCGAGATGTAGATGCCGCGCCTCAGGCGTCGCAGGATCTTCCCGCGCACAGCGGCAGTGATCTGGCGTTCCTCGAGCCCGTGCTCCCGCAGTTGCCGGTAGCTGACGATCCGGTCCATGCGGCTCTGTCCGAGGATGCCGAGGAGTTCGTCCATGGCACCAACGTGCCGCACCGCCCGCCTGGCGTCGATCCCGACGGTCCAGCTGTGGATAAAGCACGACGGCGGCGCACCCTCGACTAGCGCTGCCGCCGGTGCCAGACGACGGCGCCGTACCGCGCCTAGCGGTGCCGCCGGTGCCAGACGACGGCGCCGTACCGCGCCTAGCGGTGCTGCCGGTGCCAGCACGACGGCCGCGCTCCTCGCCGGGCGCGGCACTGCCCGTGGCAGGCCATAGACCGCGCTGCTTGCCTGCTTACGGCATCGCTCCAGTCCAATGCCGGCGGCGCTCGTCGCCCGATGCGGTGCTCCCTGCCTGCCGGCCGCGCCCCGCGCCCCACCCAGGGCTACCGGCCCCCACGCATCAACCGTGCGTGTGCAGCATTTCGACACCGCCGAACGCAGAGGGTAATTTCATAGGGTGACCGCATCCGAGCCCAAGCCCCCGTTCTACATCACCACGGCCATCACGTACCCCAACGGCGTGCCGCATATCGGCCATGCCTACGAGTACATTGCGACCGACGCGATGGCCCGTTTCAAGCGTTTGGACGGCTACGACGTGATGTTCCTGACGGGCACGGACGAGCACGGCATGAAGATTGCCCAGACCGCCGCCAAGGAGGGCATCACCCCCAAGGAATTGGTGGACCGGAACACGGCGGCCTACAAGTCGGCCCACCAGGTTCTGGAGATTTCCTACGACCGGTTCATCCGCACCACCGATGCCGACCACTACGCCGCTTCGCAGGCCATCTGGAAGAAGATGGAAGAGGCCGGGGACATCTACCTGGGCAAGTACGAGGGCTGGTACTCGGTTCGCGACGAGGCCTACTACGCCGAGGACGAGACCGAGCTCCGCGAAGACGGCAAGCGCTACTCCGTCCAGACCGACACCGAACTGACCTGGACCGAGGAGGAGAGCTACTTCTTCCGGCTCTCCAACTACCAGGACAAACTGCTCAAGCTCTACGAAGACCACCCCGATTTCGGTGCCCCGCGCAGCCGCTTCAACGAAGTCATCAGCTTCGTCAAGGGCGGCCTGGAGGATTTGTCGATCTCCCGGACCACCTTCGACTGGGGCGTCCCGGTCCCGGGCAACGACAAGCACGTCATGTACGTCTGGGTGGACGCGCTGACCAACTACCTCACCGGCGTCGGCTACCCGGACACGGAGTCGGAGTCGTTCCAGAAGTTCTGGCCGGCCGATGTCCACGTGATCGGCAAGGACATCTCCCGCTTCCACGCCGTCTACTGGCCCGCCTTCCTGATGTCGGCCGGGCTGGAACTGCCCAAGCGCGTCATGATCCACGGCTTCCTGAACAACAACGGCGTGAAGATGTCCAAGTCGCTGGGCAACGTGGTGGCTCCCGCCGAATGGGTGGCCCAGTACGGCCTGGACCAGGTGCGCTTCTTCCTGCTGCGCGAGGTCCCCTTCGGCGCCGACGGCTCGTACAACCATGACGCCGTGGTCGGCCGGATGAACGCGGATTTGGCCAACAACCTGGGCAACCTCGCCCAGCGGTCGCTGTCCATGGTGGCCAAGAACTGCGAGGGCAAGGTCCCGCAGCCCGCGACGCTCGCCCCCGAGGACCACGAACTGCTGGCCCGCACCGAGCGCCTCCTCGAGAAGTCCCGGGCGGCCTACGAGGTCCAGGACTTCCACGGGTCGCTCGAGGCCATCTGGACCGTGCTCGGCGACACCAACGCGTACTTCGCGGAGCAGGCTCCCTGGGTGCTGCGCAAGACCGACGTGGAGCGGATGAACACCGTGCTCTACGTGACGCTGGAGGTGCTGCGCATCGTCTCCATCCTGGTCCAGCCGGTCATGCCTACCGCGGCGGGCAAACTGCTGGACGTGCTGGGACAGGACGACGACGGCGCCCGCGACTTCGCTGCCATCGGCACGGCTTTGGTGCCGGGCACCCCGCTGCCGGCACCCACACCGATCTTCCCGAAGTACGAAGAACCGGCCGCGTAACGCCTACCCGCCCGGCAGGAAGCGCCGTGCCGCGTAACTACCCGCCCGGCAGGAAGCGCCGGGCCGCAGTCGCGGCCATGATGCGCTCCACCCGCTTCTGCTGGTCCGCCGCCTTGGCTTCGAGTTCTTGGAAGCGGGTGGCGTCCAGCCGGTGGTCCCTGGGCGCCAGGACGGTCAGTACCTGCCACATGCACTGCTTGCCGCGCAGGGCGGACAGCAGCGACTCCAGCTCCAGCTGGGCGCCCACCCCGCCCGAAGCGCGCGTGGGGTTGAGCGGATTCACCTTGCTGGCGATGGCGCCGGCCATCGAGCCGAGCTGCTTGAGCTTGTTGCGCCGGTAACCGAGGCTGCGGTGCAGGGCCTTCAGTTCCTTGCGCTCTGCGGACACCTCGTCGCGCAGCTTCCGGAACTCGGCCTCCTCCGGTGTTCCCGCCCACGACTGGCGGACGGCGTCGAACAGCTGGACGCCGGCAGCCGAACCCACCAGGTGGTAGTCCAGATAGGCGGCGAGGTTCTTCTGGTCCAGTGTCCCTGTCCGGTGTTTTTTAGCGGCCATGGCCTTCCTTCCTGCTGGCTCTCATCACATCCGGGGCCGTTCTCATCGGGCCGCCGGCGTCGTCATCACGCGGACGGCCTCCGCCGTCGTTGTTTCACTGTCCTTACCCAGCCATGCCCCGGATCAATCGCCTGGGCGCCGTCAAATCGGCCGCTTCCGTCAAACGCTGGTGCAGCCCGGTTCCGTCAACCGCCCAGTTCCTCCGGGCTGCGGAACCTCGTCTTCCTGCCGTATGCGCCGCGGTTCCAGAGCCACGTGAGCAGCCACAGCAACAGGCCGAGGCCGATCAGCAGGCCGGCAATCTGGTATTCGACGGGATCCTGCGCCCACGGGCCCACCAGGAAGAGACAGGTGGCCATGCCGAAGTAGGGCAGCACGGTGGGGGTCCGGAAGTGTTTGCGGTCGACCGGTTTCCGGCGCAGGACCAGCACCGCCAGGTTCACGATCGTGAAGACACCCAGCAACAGCAGGGCGGTGGTGCCGCCCAGCGCGGCGACGGTGTCGGTGCCCATGAAGTTGGTGACCACGAAGATCAGGACGAACGCAATGAGCGTGGTGAAGATGATCGAGGCCCAGGGCGAGCGGCGGTTCGGGTGGACCTTGCCCAGGAACCGCGGCAGCACGTCCTGGCGCGCCATGCCGTAGAGCAGGCGGCTGGCCATCAGCATGTTGATCAGCGCCGTATTGGCCACGGCGAACATGGACAGGAACGGGTAGATCACGTCCACCGGGAAGCCCGGCGCACCGACCGACACGACTTCGAGCAGCGGCGTCGGGCTTTCCGACAGCTGCCCGATCGGCACTATGGCCACCGCGGTGATGGACACCAGCACGTACACGACCACGGTGATGCCCAGGCCGGTCAGCATGACCTTGGGGAAGGTCGTGACGGGATCCTTGGTCTCTTCGGCCATGTTCACCGAATCCTCGAAGCCCACGAAGGAGAAGAACGCCAGCGAGGTGGCGGCGGTGATGGCCAGGAAAACGCCCTTGTCCTCCGAGGTCTCGAACACCATCACCCGGCTGAAGTCGACGTTGCCCTGGCTCATGGCCCAGAAGCCGATGAAGATCACGATCAGCAGGCCGGTGAACTCCACCACCGTCAGCACCACGTTGAACTTCACCGACTCGCTGACGCCGCGGAAGTTGATCCCCGCCAGGACGGCCATGAAGATGATCGCCACCCAGGTCACGCCGGTCTGGTTCCAGTCCAGATTGAACCCGGCAATGAAGTTCTCGCCCAGGAACTTGGCGGCGGTGGAGGCGGAGGTGATGCCGGAACTGAGCACGGCGAACGTCACCAAAAAGGTGAGGAAATGGACGCCGAAGGCCTTGTGCGTGTACAGCGCGGCCCCGGCGGCCTGCGGGTACTTGGTGACCAGCTCCAGGTAGGAGAAGGCGGTGATGGTGGCCACCACGAACGCGAGCAGCAGCGGAGCCCAGGCCGCGCCGCCCACCTCGCCGGCCACCTGTCCGGTCAGCGCGTAGACACCCGTGCCCAGGATGTCACCCACAATGAACAGCAGCAGGAGTTTGGGTCCTATCGCCCGTTTCAGCTCCGGCTGCTTTTCGGTTGCGGTGGAACCGCTCATGACGACCTCCGTCCACGCGGCGCTCTGCGCTGGCCTGTCCGGCCAACGTAGCACCAGGCCCCGCCGATGTCTCCGCCGCGGTGTCCGGCGGGGGAGCGGGCCGCCGATTTGCTCTTCCCTAGGCCTGCAGGCATGCGGTCGGTAGAGTGTCCGCTACCCGCCGACCGGAAGGCCGCTCCGATGACCTACAAGGCCCTGTCCCTTGCCAGCCTGCGTCCCGCCTCGGGAGCCGCCGTCTTCCATGACAGCGCATACGGCGCCCACGCGTCCTTCTTCGTGAACTCGCGCGGTGCTGAACGCCACCGCCATCCCTACGAGGAGATCTTCGTACTGCTCGACGGCGAGATCGACTTCACGATCGACGGCCAGTCAGGCCAGGCGGGCGCGGAAACTGTGATCGTCATCCCGGCGTACGCCTGGCACGAGTTCACGGCCACCACCGCGGACGGCGTGAAGATGGTGAACATTCATCCCGTCGCCCAGATGCAGACCGAATGGGCCAGGTAGGCGGCGGCCGGCGCATGCCGGAGGAACGCGGCCGAATAGCAGTCAGCAGGTGCCCTTCCGCGGTGCTGCACCGCGGAAGGGCACCCGCTGACTCCCCGACGAGGGTACGACGGCGGCGTCCCGGTCAGACGGTCGCCTGACCTTCCACAGGGGGAGACGCGCCGTCCCGGCTAGACCGTCGCCAGGCCTTCCACGGGGGAGAGGCGGGCAGCCCGGCGGGCCGGCATCAAGGAGGCGAGCAGCCCGGCCACCACGGCCACGGCCAGCACGCCGAGCAGCTGCAGCCACGGGACGTCCGGCACCACGGTGGCGAACGCCCCGAGCGCCGACTGCGCCCCCAGCCAGCCGTAGACCGCGCCGAGCGCCGATCCGATCAGCGCGGCGACGCCGGCGATCAGCACGGCCTCGAGCGCCAGCATCCCGCGCAACTGCGATTTGGTCAGCCCGAGCGCGCGCAGCAGCGAGGACTCCTGCGTGCGCTCCAGCACGGAGAGCGAGAGCGTGTTGGCCACACCCACCAGCGCGATCAGCACCGCCACCGCCAACAGCCCGGTGACCACCAGCAGCAGCACGTCGATCACCTGGTTGAACGCGGCACGCTCCACGGCGGCACCGGAAACCTGATACTCGTCCACGTCGAGCCCGGCGGCCAGCTCGGTCCGCAGTTCCAGGAGCGCCCCGGCGTCCAGGTCCCGGTCCACGGACACCCACAGCTGCGGCAGCGCGGAGTAGTAGTCCGGGGAGTCGGCGGCGGGCGGCTCCGGCACGCCGATCTCGGCGGCCACGGCGGCGGAGATCAGCGGCGGCAGCGTGCGGCTGTCGGCCTCCACCACGGTCAGTTCCTTCGACCCGCGGCTGCCGGTCACGGTCAGCGTCTCCAGGCCCGAGCCCTGCGGCATCAATACGGTGTTCCCGTCCAGCTCCAGCGAGCCGTCCTGCAGCAGGCCCATGTGCTCCGGCGCCAGCTGGTACACGCCCGTCCGCTGGCCGTGCACGTCGGCAAAGCCGCCGTTCGTGACCAGGCCGGCGGCAGCAACGCCGTCGTAGGCGGCCGCGGTGGCCGCGGCGGAGGCGTCCAGCGGTTCCCCTCCGAGCGTGAGGTTTCCGACCGCCAGATCCACCGGATATTCCGCGCCCAGCTGGGTGTCGAACGCGGTCCGGGCGGTCTGCGCCCCGGTCATCATCATCGCCACCAGCGTGACGCCGATCAGCAGCGCGGTGGCCGTGGCGGAGGTCCGCCCCGGGTTGCGCACCGCGTTCACCGCGGCCAGCTTGCCCGGCACTCCCGCGGGCCTCGCCAGCGCGCCGACGGCGGTGACCAGCGGCGGCACGAACAGGGTGGCGCACAGCAGCAGCCCGATGAAGGAGAGCATGCCGCCGGGCAGGGCGATCCGCAGGTTCGCGGTCATCGCTCCGAGGGCCAGCAGGGCGGCGCCGCCCACCGTGAGGGCGGCGCCGATCGCGAGCCGGACCTTGCCCTTGCGGTTGCCGGCGCGGGCCTCGTCGGCCGGACGCAGGGCGGCCAGCGGTGCCACCCGGGTGGCGGCACGGGCCGGAGCGAGGGCGGCCAGCACGGTCATGAAGATGCCCACCGCGAGGCCGACGGCGATGGCCGACGGCGGCACGGCCAGCGCGGCGAACTCGGTGTCAGGTTGCCCCTGCAGCACGGCGATGACGCCGGCCATCAGGGCCACCGCACCCAGCACGCCCAGCAGGGAGGCTCCGACGCCGACCAGCAGCGCCTCCGCCAGCACCGAGTTCCGGATCTGCCCACGGTCGGCACCGATGCAGCGCAGCAGCGCCAGCTCGCGGGTCCGCTGGGCGATGAGGACCGAGAAGGTGTTGGTTACCACCAGCGCCGAAACCAGCAGGGCCACCAGCGCGAACGCCAACAGCACGATGGTCAGCTGGTCGCTGCCGCCGGTCAGGCCGGCCACCACGGCCTTGGTCTGCTCCGCGGCCGTGTTCACGGTGGCGTCGCCGAAGCCGGCCTCCGCGAGTGCCGCGGCGACGGAGTCCTGCACCGCGTCCGCCTCGGCGCCCGGGGCCAGATCCAGCTGGATGTTGTGCAGCTGCGGTCCGGCCTCGCCGGCCAGCTGCCGCACCAGGGGGCCACCGGCGAAGAACTGCGGCTGGCCCATCATGAACGGGTCCTTGGACGGCTTGACGATTCCCGAAACAATCAGCCCGGTGCCCGCAGCGGCGATGTCCTCGGCGGCGACCATCCCGGCGGCAGGCGCCAGCTCCAGGGTGTCGCCGAGCGCCAGACCCTGCTTCTCGGCAGTCCCGGCGTCCACCGCGACCTCGCCGCCCGCCGGCAGGGCGCCTTCGAGCAGTTCCAGGTTGTCCAGTCCGTCGGGGGCAGTGTTCTGCACCACCCCGTAGTCGGCGTCGGCCGGGGATCCGAACGCGACCGGCGCCATCCCCTGCGCGTACACCTCGCCGATGCCCTCGGTGGCGGCGACGGCCTCAACGGCTGCCGCATCCAGCGGCCGGTCCGGCGGGCCGGAGACCACCAGGTCGGCGTTCCGGAAACCGGCGCCGATGCTGTTGCCCAGCGAGGCTTCGGTGGACGCGTTGACCATCAGCGTGGCGGTCAGGAACCCCACCGCCATCACCACGGCCAGCCCGACGGCGATGAACCGCCGCGCGTGCTGCCGCACCTGTGCAAGCGCTACCTGCAGCATGTTCAGGCCCCCAGCTTGGCCAGGGCGGCCAGGATCGCGTCGGTGTCGGGCCGGTCGAGTTCGCCAACCAGCGCGCCGTCGTTCATCAGCACCACCCGGTCCGCGTAGGAGGCGGCCACCGGGTCGTGCGTGACCATGATGATGGACTGGCCCATCTCCTGGCAGGACCTGCGCAGCAGCGAGAGCACCTCCGCGCCCACCTTCGAGTCCAGGTTGCCGGTGGGCTCGTCGCCGAACACGACGTCGGGGCGCGTCAGGAGCGCCCGCGCCACGGCGACCCGCTGCTGCTGACCGCCGGAGAGCTCGTGCGGGCGATGGGCCAGCCGGTCCGTCAACCCGAGCGTTGAGGTGACATAGCCGAACCACTCCCGGTCCACCGAGCCGTTGGCCAGGGAGATCGGCAGCGTAATGTTTTGCTCCGCGGTCAGGGTGGGCACCAGGTTGAAGGCCTGGAACACAAAGCCCACGCGCTCGCGGCGCAGCTTGGTCAACTGGGAGTCGTTCAGGGAGGTTACCTCGGTCCCGCCGATCCAGATGTTGCCGGAATCGGCGGTGTCCAGCCCGGCCAGGCAGTGCATCAGCGTGGACTTGCCCGAGCCCGACGGGCCCATGATCGCGGTGAACTTGCCGGCCTCGAAGCTGGCGTCCACGTCCTTGAGCGCGTGCACGCGGGTATCCCCGGTGCCGTAGGTCTTGTTCAGGCCACGGGTCGCGGCGGCTGAGGTGGCGCCGCCCGGGGCGGCGCCGGCGGGTGATTGCTCAATACTGGTAGTCATACCCTTACGCTATGGAGCCCGCGCCTTCCGCGGATCGGCCGCAGGTCTGGTCTCCGCCGACCGCCGCTCATACCCTGGGTGGAGAGCGGCCCGACGGGAAGGGCTGCCTTGGCCCGGACACGGCCGTCATCCGGTGAAACCTTTGCGCATCAGCCGCGTAAGCGGGAACATAAAGCCATGAAACTCGCCCGCCTCGCCGCGCTCCCGCTCGTATCCCTGCTCATCCTGACGGGCTGCGCGCAGAAGGGCGAGGTGGCCCGCCCGCTGCATTCGGCAACTCCCAGCCCCAGCATGGTGGAGACGGGCAACATGCCCGAAGCCCTGGCCAAACTGGCGACCGCCATCTACGAGGGCGGAGACGTCGCAGCCAACAAGATGACTGCCGGTGCGCTCGCCGACCGGGCCCCGGTCGAAGCCAAAACCACAGTCAAGGCCGCGACCGGCAAATGGAACGGACAGGACATGGCCGTCCTGACCTCCGGCGACGACGTCACCCTCGCCGTCGACAACGACGGAACATGGACGGCGGTGGGTGGCTGGTGGCCGTCGCTCGACGTCGACAAAACCGTTTTGGGCGGCAAGCGCCACGTCCTGATCATCGGCTCCGACGCCCAGAAGAGCAAGGGCGAGAAGGTCCGGGAAGCGCGGGCCGATGCCCTTCAGGTGATCGGCGTGGACGGCAAGGGCGGAGGAGGCATCCTGGGCATTCCGCGTGACCTCTGGGTGGACATGCCGGGCGGCGGGCAGGCAAAGATCAACGCGGCCATGATGCGGGGCGGACCCAAGGCGCAGCAGAAGGTGGTGTCGGATGTGACCGGCCTGAAGCTGGAGGGCTACATCCTCACCGGTTTCAAGGGCTTCGAGGGTTTGGTCGATGACATAGGCGGCGTCACCGTCAACGCCCCTATCCCGGTGCTTGACGTCAAGGCGGGGAAGAGCAAGCTCGACGGCGAGACCGCGCTGGACTATGCCCGGGAGCGGAAAACCCTGAAAAACGGCGACTTCGGCCGCTCCGCGCACCAGGGTGTGCTGCTGCTGGGATTCGCAGCCTTGGCCAAAATGAACGGCCCGGCCGGGCTGGTCGACCTGCTCTCCGCGGCGAATCCGCTGGTCGAGACCAACCTGAGCGCGGAGCAGGCGCTGACGCTGGGCGCCTGGGTCTACAAGACCGATCCGGCCAAGGTCGGGCGCGAAGTGCCCGAGCCCGGATTCGGCTACAGCGCCGACGGCCAGTACATGCTGCCCATGGATGCCAAGACCCGCAAGATCTTCGGTTCCTTCGCCGACGGCAATTTGTAAGCTCGCCGTCGGACTGGCAAGCACGCCGTCGAACAAACTTTGCCTCGGACGGTAACAGCTGCCCAGCTATCTCCCGGTCGGACAGTCCTGAGGCGGACGCGAACACTCACGCTCGCCGGGGACTCTGGCAGGGGCCAAGGCACGGGCTCGCCGCCGGCAGGCTCGGCCCGGGCGAGCGAAAGGCCGGGGCGGGAGTGCTCCCTGCCCCGGCCTTTTTCGTCGGTTAGCCCTGGGCTAGCGACGACGGGTGTCGTTGTCGGTGCCGTCGGTCTCGATGTTTTCCTTACGGACCTCTTCGTCGACCCTGACCTCGTCGGTGACGGTGTCCTTCTCGAGCCGGACCCGTTCCACCGGGACGGTCTCCTTCTCGACAACCGGCCGTTCCTCGTGGAGCGTGACCTCGTGTTCCTCATCGCTCAGATCGGGGCCGGCCATGGCATCACCGCGGTTGGCGTCGGTGATCGGTTCGCGTTCGATGCGCACTTCCTCGCGCTGGACCGGAACGGTCGTGGTGACATTTTCGGTGGTGACGTACTTGCGCAGCCTGGCCCGGCCGGTTGCCTGCCGCTCGGTGCCGACATGCAGGCGCTCCTCGGAGCGGGTCATGGCGTCATCGGTAGTGGGCCCGGAGGTGTCCCGGCCGACCGTGCCTGGTGCGTCCTCGGTGTACGTGCCGCGAGCATCGTCGGTGCCGTATTGTCCGGTGGTGCCGGTAGTGGTGCCGGTGCCGGTAGTGGTGTAGTCCGTGTCCCGGCCGGTCGTGGCGTCGGTGTAAGTCCGGCCGCCGCCCAGCTGGTAGTGCTCGTAGAGCCGGTCCTCCTCGGCGGGCTCAAGGTAGCCGTCCACGTCAACCCGCGGGGCGTCCTTAATTTGGTCCTTGGTGTAGGGGACCACGATGTCGTCACCTTCGATGCGGGCGGCTTCGAGCGGGACGAATGATTCCGAGGAGCCGAACAGGCCGGTCTTGGCCGTGACCCATGTGGGCCGGCCGCTGTCGTCATCGGCATAGATCTGCCCGATGGAGCCTATTTTGTCCCCGTCGTTCGTGACGACGTTTCCGCCGCGGTTGAGCAGGCCATCGATTTGTTCTTGGGCGAGCATGGTGTCTCCTTAGGATTCTTCCGATGTCTCTGGAGGGTCCGGGTCTTAGGCGGGTCCGGGTCTTTGGAGGGTCCGGCGCCCGTGTCGGGCACGATCCCCGCAGCCCTTAACGATTTAACCTAAGCATGCTTATTAATCCTTGGCAAGGCCCCTGGAAGCGCAGGCGCACTAGGGGCAGATGCTTTTCGGTGCCGGCTTCTGCAATGGGCCGCAGCCGGTCCCGCCGCACGGCCGGATGGGTCTGTGCGTCCGCCCGGCGGTCCTGTTCTTTCGCTTCGGGAGCTATTGTTCGCCGGTTTGTGCCGCCCCAACCCGCAGCTTCGGCCAAGACTGCCGCTCCAGCCCACCGCTCATCGTCTCAGGCCACCGGCCGGGGGAGGGAAAACGCCAAAGCGGGAGGGACGCCGGCGCGGAGCCCGCTGAGGGTTGGCCACTCCGGTTTCGTGGGCAATCAGCACGGCCTGCACCTGGTCTCGGGCGTTCAGCTTAGCCAGATCACCCAAGCCTGTTACCTCATCGGGGTTGCTGATCTGTTCATCGGGACAATTGGGGCCACATCAGCGAGCAACGCGGCGCTGGCGAAGGAAACAACGACCGTCAAAGTCAGAAAGAACATCAGCGCGACCTCCGTACTGGACCTCCGTACTGTGTGTGCGGTCTGGATGCACTAAGGTTGCGCTGTGACTTATCTCAGCCTGATGCGCCAGCGTTTCAATCAAAAAAACTCTGCTGACATCGATCCCGTTCCATGGGAGTTGGATGACAAGCACACCGCATATGAATATGTGAAATCGCTGGGCTATAAAGTGCCAAGGTATGCCCGGTCGAAAAGCGCCTCCGAGGCAATTGCTGCGGGCGAATCATTTGGAGAGCGCTTTGTGGTGAAAGTGCCTAATCGCCACTCCAGCAAGGGCGTTTATGTCCTGCAGAAACTAGGTGACGGCCGCTATCTTGAATTACTAAGCTTGCGTGAACTCACATCCGAGGACATTAAGCCCGAGGGGCCGGAGCCGGATTACTGGCTGACGGAAGAGTGTGTTCCTTCTCTGGTCGCGGGGAGGCCGCTGCCTTTCGACTACAAGATTTATGCCTTCCGAGGACAGGTCAGTCACATCACGCAGATTGACCGAAACGTTTCTCCTCCGCGGGTTGCCGTTTTTGACGGCAGCTTCATCCCACTGGAGCTTGACAATCACTACACGATTGACAGGGGCAGATGGCTGCCGGAGCACCACGTCATTCCAAAGTACGCCGGGGCACTCTTGGAGATGGCATCCACGCTCTCAAAGAGTTTGGATACCCGTTTCGTGAAAGTGGACTGCTACGACGGACCGGATGGCCCCGTGTTTGGCGAGTTCACTTTTGCTTCTGGCGGAGACGATATTGGCATGATCCGATACAGCGGCTCTACCTTGGCAGCACTAGACCGGGCAATGGAGGGTGAGGAGGTCCCTGCCCTGTCCGGTTTCGATATTGACATGGGAAAGTTCCGCGCCTCCCTCTCCAAGGAGCCCACCATCTTGGCGAAAGATGAAATTCTGTCTCTGCTGTCTGGCGGGGCGGTTCAAGGCGACAAGCGATACGCGCCGGCTGTTACCGGTTACTTTGCCTCTGGCGTTTCGAAGCCGGTATTCACTCTGGCTGCGAACCTAATTGGCGTCATGTCCGGTGACGGCAGTCGGAACTTTGCTATTCAAGCAGCACTGCGCGCGGGCACTGAGTGCATTGTTGGCCGCTCGCGGTTGACTGAGTTTGAATCGGCTGCGTTGGCTTTCCACGATGCCCGTACCAAGGGGAATCCTTGGCATGCATCCCGCGCCGCTGAAATACGGGTGGCAGCGGGCAGTAAGGTGCATCTCGCAGTTCTGCGCGAACTGGCGGCGGACGGTTATGAGCACGCCCGCCGTGTAGTCGCAAGGTATGACGTGGCTCGCTGAGGTTCACCCTCATTATTGGTTTCTGTGGCTGCTCGCCGTATCGCCGTCGCCGGGACTCGGCAGCTAAGGCGCCCATTTGCACGGTATGGCGACGCGGCACGGCATGCACCTGGTCTCGGACGTTCTTGGCGAGGATACGCCTCACGTGGGTCTTCACCGTGGCCTCCGACAGGAAGCAGGGCGGCCATCAGCGGGTTGGACAGCGCCCGGCGACCAGCGTGAACACCTCGCGTTCCCGGGAGGTGAGTGACTCGACGGCCGGGCGGTTGCGGCTGAAGGACGGACCGCTGGTCTCCATGCCCGGCATCTGCACGTCCATGAGCACGACGTCGGCGCGCTCCTTCGCAAGCGTGCTCACCGCTTCGCGCCTATCGCCTGCCTCGGCCACCGCTTTATGGTCGAGCTGGGAGTTGATCAGCATCTCAAAGCCACCCCTGACGAGGTGCTGGTCGTCCATCAGGGCAAAGGATAGGGGAGTCGACCCTCGGGATACCTGCCCGCTATCCGTGCGAAGGCTACGCCGCAGCCGGAAGCTTCGGTGCGAGCTTGAGCGTTGCCTCGTTAAAAGCGGTACGTCGATTGCGCTGTTCCTGGGGAAGCCTCATGAACTTCGCATAGAGGTTGCGTGAGTCATAGCCAACCATGGAGGCATTGGCGAGATCAGCCTCCGCCATCGATATGGCACCCCAGGTTCCCATCCGGTGTTCCCAGTAGAAGATGTCGTTCGGATCGTAGGCAGTTACTGCAGGAGAATCCATGCCTGTAACGTCGATCATTTCTGCGAAGCACGAACGAGTCACCGTCGATCCAGCATTAACATCGAACGCGTCGGAGAGTTGGTAAGGATTGACCTTGCTGATGCGATTCCTAGTGTTCTGATAGAAGCCGCGCATTATTTCGCCGCCGAAACCGCGGATGAATACAGACTCTCCGTAGTCAAACTCCATGCCGAGCAGGAGCCTGAGCCACGCGGACCCTACGCCCCGGTAGTACGCGGTCGAACGCCGAAAGGCATACGAAAATGCGTCAGCCGCTGCATTTAGCCCCAGCCTATTGGGGATGGGCCAAACGGCGGCGTCCAGTCCGTATGCATCTGCTATCGCTCGGGCGCCACGGACATCATCTGAGTTAGAGGCTGTGCCATCGGCGCTGCGCACGAAGGTGAAGAGAAATGGATCGGCATCATGGGTCGCTGCAAATACCCCGCGGCTGTCCGTCCCAGCGGTCAATCCGACGACTGGTCTGCGTCCGGACTTCACTACATATGCGTTCAAACCCTGGAGGTGCTGGACTAAGGCTGCGACGGCCTCGTCGTGGGTTGTTACGCCTTCGGGTTCAGCGATCGGCCAGTAGCGCTTGACCTCTCCGGTTTGCATCCGCAGCCGGGTGTTCGGCGAGAGGTGGCGGACATGCTCATAAGGCGTAGCCAACCCCGGGAGATACTTGACATCGCGCACCATGTAATTTCGCGAGGTGATGAAGGGAATGAAAAAGTCAGCAATGCCGGACCCAGCGTACTCAGCGACTATTTCCGCGTGCGATGCCACTACAGTCGCCCCACGCGTGGAGTAGAAGACGGAGCGGGCCCCCATCGCGTCGTGGTAGATATCGGTATTGGTTCCATCGGATAGTGCGACTACGAAGCGACCCGCCAAACGGTTCAAGACCGCGCCGAAGGCTTCGTCCCTGCCGTATGTATCCAAGAGGGATTTGAGTACCTGGTCTTCTTCGTAGACTTCTTCTTCTGGGTCGAAAGCCAGACCGATGAGCAGGCCCGTAATGCCGCCGGACACTTGCTTTGTGTATGCGGCGTCCGGATGGAGCCGAACCCTGTAACTGCCAAGCGTCTCGGCCGCCCACATCCGAAATTCGTGAGAGTCAGAGTCAGCGGACGAGATCACGAATCCGTTGCGATATAGCAGCGCCGACGCTCCGGCGGGTACGTCTGAGGACGAAACGAACATTGAAATGAGTGCCCTTCGAGTCTGGGGAATGACAATAACTTTTGGGATAACCGTACGTGCAAAAAGCCTAGGGCCTGCGCCGGAAAACGGCAGAGAGCCGGTGACCAGTCAGACGGTTAAGGACACGCGCGACCCGACTTGCACTCCTGTGCCAAGCCCTGCCAGTTTGCAGCAGCAATTCTCTGCCCTGGGATTCCTCCACAAGCTTTGAAACGGGTGTGGCGTCCGCTGCTGGACCGCGAACAGCCGGCGGCTTGGTAGACGGGGGCCCAGCCTGTGAGGGCACCGGGGCCGCAGGCTCGATCCCGAGGGTCGCTCCAAAGTACCGCTCGTGGGCGTTGACGATTTCTTCCTTGAACCGCTTTCGGGACGGCGGATGATGACCCGGTTGCAGCACTCTCAAGGCAAAGTACACATTGCCGTCGGCGTTCGGTCCCCCTACTGCTGAATCAACGCCCAATGCTTCTGCGAACGGTTTGTAGTGATTCGTTACATGTGATTCGTCGCGGCAGTTCTGAACGTAGTAGACATAGTTGGTTGTGCCGGACCGGTAGGCAGAGATTTGGCTGACGCGGCGTGGATATTTCCACTCGACAGCTTCCATGTTTTCGTAACCCGGGAAAGCTGCACGGCGGAAGCGCTGCTGGTGTGCCACCCCATACTTTCGGATTCTGGTCTGCGGGGAGAACGGAACCGCAAGCGAGCCCGGAATCAGTCGCGAGATAGCCAATGACGCGTAGCCGCCTCCACTGGCGCCGGCAACGAGGATATGCTCGTAGCCGCCAGAGGCCGCAACTGACTGTACTACTTGCGCGATGTCTCTATGCAGGTCGTGGGTCTCTGTCCCTACGTACCAGCCAAGCTCCATCTCGCCGTTCAACATGAGAGTGGTATCGGTGAAGAACAAAAGTCCCGCTTGGAATCCGCTCATGGTGCTGCGCCACTCGTATCTCGGGAGCTTGTACTTATAGCGGAGAAGTGCGCCGTGCAGCACCACGATCAAGGTCTTGTGAGGTCTGGCCTCGTACAATCCGCGAATCGGCAACTTGTCGGCGCCCTGGTCAATAGTGAATTCAAAAGGCTCCGGCAATTGCTCAACACCGTCCAAGTCGAAGTAGAGGCGCTCTATGGACGTTGGCAGCACACCACTGCCTGAGTTTGGTAGATCACTCTGCAATGGAATGCACCTCAAGACTGTCTTCAGCGCGACGGGCAAAGGCTTCGACAAGCGTGGTGCTGAACGGGGCGCCTTGTTCCGAAAGGTCGACGGTAGCTATGTCGCCCGGGGGCAGGTTCCGTGAAATCTGGTTTCGGACTTGACTGCTGCCCGGAATCCATATGGGCCGTACTCCAAACATGTCGTTTAGGCGTTCGGACACCGTAGCGACCTCGTACTTGTACTCGCCAAGCTCCGCGTCGATCGGTGCCGTGCGTGCAAACACGAACATATTCTCTGTGCGAAGGCCGGAGGGGAGTGCTGACGTGTACTGGAAGGCTGTCGGATCGTAAACGAAGACTGACTTTGCGGTAACTGCATCTGTAATCTCCAATCGGAGAAGCCGCCCCTGTTCGATGTCATCCAGCCAGCTTTCCTCGTAAGAGGTGCCCGGCCCCTGTGCGCTGAACAAATTCGGCATGTGTATCACACCAATGCGGTAATCGTCGGAGAGTGCTTGCACATGTTGCCGAAGGTCGATCTGTGTAGCCCCGGGAGCCGCGAAATCGGCGATCAGGACAACATCTACATCGATGGAGCCACTCCGAGCAGGAAGGAGGCCGGCTGGCGCCGGGAACAAACGCGATTTCTGCGGGAAAGGCATATAGGGCGTTGCATCGCCAGCCTGAATTTTGTCGTGCCAGTGCTCATAGGCCTGCCTGTAGCTCACGCGGTTGGGTGCCCGATACCCCAGCCTGAAGTCTTCGATAGAGAGGTTATTGGCGTTGACGAGCGAGAGCGTCAGCGGGGCGTCACTAGCTATCAGTTCCTCTGCGTCTGAGACAAACTTTTTGTAGCGAAGCAGGAATTCCGTGTCTGCAGCCTTTCGGACAGAGTCCCAGTAGCCCAGTTTTTGCTTGATCGTTTCAACTGGGAAGAGCGCGGAAACATGGGCAGGCGTGATGTAAGCGCCGTGCCAACCACGGTATTGGAACACAAGGTCCTCATTTACCCGGGCCCACAGGGCAGTAACTAAGGCCTGGCCATCTGATTCCTCTGCCGTTTCAACAAGGCGTTCAATTTTCTGCGGATGCTGCCAGTCATCCCCGTCAAACACCGTGAGGTACTTACCGCTGCTGGCGTCGTAGCCGATGTTTCTTGACGTGTACGCTCCGGAGTTCACTGGATTGCAAATCACCTTGATGCGAGGATCGAGGCTTTCCCACGTCTTCAGCCTTGGGTGGAACTCTTCACCGGATCCGTCATCAACGATGATGATTTCGATGGTCTTATAAGACTGGGCCACGGCAGAAGCGATAGCGGTATCGGTGGCTTCATCCGGGCGGAAGACGGGCATAACAATTGACACCAAGGGGCCTTGCTCTACCGGTGGTATGGCTGAAGTTGCCAGTCGCAGGAAAGCTGGCTCATCTCCGGGACGCAAATGTATCTCTGCGAGCCCCTCGCTGCGGAACACATCGTTAATCCGCTCCAGCCAAACATCCTCGGGGGATCCGTTCGCTGGGTGGTCCAGATTGGCGCGGAACAGGTGGGTATCGTTCTTCTGCTTCAAACCTGGCTCCGCCAGGTAAAGCGCCCGTCGCGCTTTGTCCCGTTGGCCCGTAGCCGTGAGGGCATCAACGAAGAACTCTGCCCGCTTCTTTCCGATGAACGCGCCTGCACCGGATTTGGTCAAGACGAACTCATAAAGAGTAGCGGCGTCGAGGAGGTCCAGCGGACGGAGATTCTGTCGGTAGCATACGTCGGCGAGTTGAGCCAGACGAGTCGGATCGGATTCCATGAAATGAGAGGAGATAGCATGTGCCGGGCGCCCACCATAGCGGAAGCTCTCAAGCCCCCTTTCCACATCGGACCAGGTCCAACGCCCGTGGGTTGCCATGCGGGCGAGAATATCCCGGCCATCGAGGGAGCGCATCTTGACCAGCCGGGCGGCCAAGTTCTGAGAATTTAGCGGACCGCTTGCGGCCCACCATTCCGTTGCGCCGAGGTGCAGTTGGCCAGAGGTGAGAATTGGTTTGCGTATTTGCTCCACGCCAGAAACGATTTTCGATACGTCCCGCTCCAGTCGCTGTGTGGCCAGGCGGGTCTGGCGGACGGTTCGAATCAAGCGCCGGTAGGCCATTGCTCCACCTACGGCGCCGATGAACGCGGTAAGGGCAGCTGACACAATGATTAGCGGGAGCCACGTATTGAGGAACCCTACGGCGAGTCCAGCAACTGACAGGACACCGACCAAGGCTGCACTGCAAACGAGTAGCGTTTGTCTTCTTACTGTGGCCACGTATTCCCCAATAGCGCTCATTGATTGGCTGAGACGGACGGGCCTGCTTATCCGTGCACTATGAGACCGCGTCCGCAGGTGGAACGATATCATCGTCTCCCGCCGGGTCCATTAAAACGTTTAGATGAAAGCACCCTCAGTGGCCCAGCCCGGGCCTGACTGGATTATGGCGCCACTACCCCGGTTTCGTAGGCGATCAGCACGGCCTGCACCCTGTCGCGGGCGTTCAGCTTGGCGAGGATGTGCCCCACGTGGGTCTTCACCGTGGCCTCCGATAGGAACAGTCCGGCGGCGATCTCCGGGTTGGACAGCCCCCGGGCGATCAGCGTGAACACCTCGCGTTCCCGGGCGGTGAGTGACTCGACGGCCTGGTGGTTGCGGCTGAGGGACGGACCGGGAGTGCGCAGCAGCGGTGCCACGTGGTCCAACAGCCGCCGCGTGGTCGACGGGGCTATGACGGCGTCCCCCCGGTAGACGGTGCGGATGGCTTCCAGCAGCTCCTCCGGCGGCGCGTCCTTGAGCAAAAATCCACTGGCCCCGGCCTGGATGGCGGCCAACGCGTATTCGTCCAGGTCGAACGTGGTCAGCACCACCACCTTCAGCTCCGCCCGGTCCGAACCGTTCGGCTGCGCTGCGGCGGTCTCGAGCAGCCTGGTGGTCGCCTCAATCCCGTCCATGCCCGGCATCCGTACATCCATGAGTACGACGTCGGCGTGCACCTTCGCGAGCGCGCTCACCGCCTCGCGCCCATCGCCTGCCTCGGCCACCACGTCGAGGTCCGGTTGGGAGTTGATCAGCATTTTGAAGCCGCCGCGGACCAGCTTCTGGTCGTCCACCAGGGCAACGCGGATAGGGGAGTCGGTCATCGGGGTCTTTCTGGGTCGGCGGCCCGGCGGCCCGGCAAGCCGGCCTAAGACGGTTTCTGCGGGAGCGCGGTCGCTCGGCGGGCGTGCGAGGGCTCAGGTTTCGGTGTAGGGGATGAAGGCGCGGACGCGGAATCCGCCGCCGGTGCGCGGGCCGGCCTCCACGGTTCCATCGTAGAGCGCCAGCCGTTCGGCCATTCCCGTCAGGCCCTGCCGGCTGCAGGCGGTGGCAGGATCGGCGGCGGTTCCCCGTCCGTCGTCGTCAATTTGCAGCCTGAGCCCGCGGGCGGTCCAGTGCAGACGGACCTGTGCGGAGGCCTCCGGGCCGGCATGCTTGAGGACGTTGGTCAGGCCTTCCTGCACCACCCGGTAGGCGGTCAGCTCGGCGCCGGCCGGCATCGGGCGCCGCGGCCCGCCGGCCTGTTCCAGTTGCACGGTGAGCCCGGAGCGCCGGACGGTTTCCACGAGGGTCTCCACATCGGCCAACGTCGGCAGCGGCCGGGTCGACGCGACCTCATCCCCGCGCAGCACCCCCAGCAGCCGGCGCATGTCCCCCAGCGAGGTCCGGCCGGTGTCCGCAATGGTCGCCAGGGTTTCCGTGGCCACCGCCGGGTTCTGCGCGCTGGCGTACCGGGCGCCGTCGGCCTGCGTGATGATCACCGAGAGCGAGTGCGCCACAATATCGTGCATTTCGCGGGCAATGTGGCTCCGCTCGTCGGCGGCGGCCAGGTCCCGTTCCTGCTGCCGCTCCACCTCCAGCCGGCGGGCCCGGTCCTCGAGTGCCTGCACCGTGAGCCGGCGGTTCCGCACCAGGTCGCCGAAGGTCCAGCAGACCAGCACCACGGCATCGATCGCCACGAGCGCGAGCAGGTAGAACGGGGCGGTGCCTGCGGTGAGCGGAGAGGTGATCATGTACCGCACCACATACAGGGCACCGCCGAGCAGCGCCAGCACCAGTCCGCCCAGGCTCGCCCACCGCGGTCCGTAGGCTGCCAGCGAGTACACCGTCACCAGGACAAAAATATGGGCCGGAACAGGCTCGGCCAGGAACGCGACGTTGAGCAGCGCGGCAACGGCCATGGCCACGCCCGATTGCCACGGACGGGTCCGCCGCCAGGCGAGGGGGATGATCAGGAGGGCGGAGAGGATGAACGGCGCCATGCTGCCCATGGCCACGTAGGACAGCGGCAGGACGGCGAACGCCGCCAGCATCAGGATCAGGTCGACCTTGCCGGTGTTGGCTTGGAGCCAGCGGTAGACGGTGTGGTGCATGCCCATGACGGAAAACTCTATGCTGCGGGCGAGGCGGCCCGCGTCATGCCCAGGTCTGAGGTTCCCGCGCGCTGTGTTCACATTTTGGGACGGTTTGCCCAGAATGTGGAACGGTTTCCTAAACTTGAAGCCATGAGCGCAGCAGCGAAGGCATTTTCCCTGGCAGTCATTCCCGGCGACGGCATCGGGCCGGAAGTCGTGGCGGAGGCGGTGAAGGTCCTCAAGGCGGCCACTGCCGACGGCGGGACCACCTTCGACCTGACCGAGTACCCGCTGGGCGCCGAGCACTGGCTGGCCACCGGCGAGACCCTGCCCGAGGAAACACTGCAGCGGCTCCGCAAGCATGACGCGATCCTGTTCGGCGCCGTCGGCGCTGCCCCCGGCGACACCCGGATCCCGTCCGGCGTCATCGAGCGGGAGATGCTGCTCAAGCTGCGCTTCTCCCTCGACCACTACGTGAACCTGCGCCCGGCCAAGCTGCTGCCCGGCGTCCCCAGCCCGCTGGCGAACCCGGGCGAGGTGGACTTCGTCGTCGTCCGCGAAGGAACCGAAGGGCCCTACGTGGGCAACGGCGGCGCCCTGCGCGTGGGCACACCGCACGAAATCGCCACCGAGGTCTCGGTCAACACCGCCCACGGCGTGGAGCGCGTGGTCCGGGACGCCTTCCGCCGCGCGTCGGCACGCCGCAAGAAACTCACCCTGGTACACAAGCACAACGTGCTGGTCCATGCCGGGCACCTGTGGCGGCGCACCGTGGAGGCGGTCGGCGCCGAGTTCCCGGACGTCGCCGTCGACTACCTGCACATCGACGCGGCCACCATCTTCATGGTCACGGACCCGGCCCGCTTCGACGTGATCGTCACCGACAACCTGTTCGGCGACATCATCACCGACCTGGCCGCCGCGATCACCGGCGGCATCGGCCTGGCGGCGTCGGGCAATATCAACATGGACCGCACCGCCCCGTCCATGTTCGAGCCGGTCCACGGCTCGGCCCCGGACATAGCCGGCCAGCAGAAGGCCGACCCCACGGCGGCCATCCTGTCCGTGGCCCTGCTGCTGGAGCACCTGGGCCTGGCGGTCGCGGCGGCCCGCGTGCAACAGGCGGTGGAGCGCGACGTCGCTGCCCGGGGGA
Source organism: Arthrobacter sp. Y3223065 (assembly GCF_059090885.1). NCBI lineage: Bacteria > Bacillati > Actinomycetota > Actinomycetes > Micrococcales > Micrococcaceae > Arthrobacter > Arthrobacter sp. Y3223065. Next base: position 264,609 of record NZ_JBNHGC010000001.1, read on the forward strand.
GTGCCCCCCGCACCACTGCCCAAATCGGCGATGCCATCACCGCCGCTTTGGCAGTAGGGTAGTTAACGGTTACTAACCAAAATCATTATTTGACGCACAAGGGCGTGCCCTCACCGCGGAGGAACCATGACTGAAACCCTCGAATTCACCCAGCAGCTCTCGGACCGTCCGAAGAGTGCCGAGGAGCGCGCCGCCATCTTGGCGAACCCGGGCTTCGGCAAGCACTTCACGGACCACACGGCCGTCGTCGACTACAAGGTCGGCGCCGACGGCAAGGGCAGCTGGTCGAATGCGCGGATTGAGCCGTACGGGCCCATCATGATGGATCCGGCCGCCGCGGTGCTGCACTACGGCCAGGAGATTTTCGAGGGCCTGAAGGCCTACAAGCACGAGGACGGATCCGTCTGGACCTTCCGGGCCGAGGCCAACGCCGCCCGCTTGAACACGTCGGCGCGCCGGCTGGCCCTTCCGGAGCTGCCGGAGGAAACCTTCATCGAGTCCCTGCGCCAGCTGGTCACCACCGACAAGGCGTGGGTTCCCTCCGGCGACGGCGAAGCACTGTACCTGCGCCCGTTCATGATCGCCACCGAGGCGTTTCTGGGCGTGCGCCCCGCCCACGAGGTCTCCTACCGCGTGATCGCCTCGCCGGCCGGCAACTACTTCGGCGGCGAGCTCAAGCCGGTGTCCATCTGGCTCTCCGACCGCTACTCCCGCGCCGGCGAAGGCGGTACCGGCGAGGCCAAGTGCGGCGGCAACTACGCCGCGTCCCTGGCCGCGCAGCTGGAAGCCGAAGCCAACGGCTGCCAGCAGGTGCTGTTCCTGGACAAGTTCAACGACAACGCCATCGAAGAGCTCGGCGGGATGAACGTGTTCTTCGTCTTCAAGGACGGCAGCCTGGTCACTCCGGAACTGAACGGCCACATCCTGCACGGCGTCACCCGTTCCTCGGTGATCGAGCTGGCCAAGGACCGCGGCCTGGACGTGCAGGAACGCAAGATCACCATCGATGAATGGCGCGACGGCGTGGCGGCGGGGGACATCACCGAGGCCTTCGCCTGCGGCACGGCAGCCGTGATCACCCCGATCGGCGAGCTGAAGGCCGACGGCTGGAGCATCGCCTCCCCGAGCGCCGGGTCCGGCGACGTGTCCATGTCCATCCGCCAGGAGCTGCTCGGCATCCAGACCGGCGCCGTGGAGGACTCGCGGGGCTGGCTCACCCGCCTGGCCTGACCACTTACCCGCCCCGGGTCTCCGCGCCCCGCCTGTGGCAGAGTGCGCTGGCCCAGTCGGTCCTGCCGCTGGTGGTCCTGCTCCTGTTGTTCCTTTGACGCAGGATGACGACGGCGGGCCCGCCTTTCCGGGGCCGCCCCGCCGCCGCTACCGCTTCCGGGCCGCTGCCTTGCGCTCGGCAGCCTTCCGGGCCTTCTTGGAGACCGGCTTCAGCGCCTTGCGCTCGGCCTCTTCGGCGGCAATCCGGTTCTTCCGGGCATCCACCAGATCGTTCCACAGAGCGGTGGCGAAGCTGCCGCCGTCGCGCGCGTAGACCTCGTAGGGGAAGGAAGCGAAGATCGCGGACGGCGACGCCGGCCCCGGGAGGCCCTTCCCGCCCTTCAGCGCGTACGCGTCGCCGAGCGCCCAGGTCTCCGACAGGAAGCGGGCCAGGTTCTCGCGAATGAACACGTTGGCGTCCGGGGCGTCCGCCGCCTGTTCCAGCAGGGTCTGCAGCCGCGAGGACGCCAGCGCCGATGCTGCGGCGGCATCTGCACCGCCCTCGGCGGCAGCCTCAAACTCCGCGGTGAACTCCTGGACGGCGGTTTCCCAGTCGGTGGTCTCGCGGTTTTTCTGCCAGGTGGGGAACCACACGATGTCCCCGTTGGCGTGGTTGTGGATGTGCTGCATCCCGCTGTTGCGCTCGGCCACCGCATGGTCGTGCTCGGCCACGTCGTATTCGGCCAGCAAGTCGGCCAGGGACGTGGTGTTCTTGGTATCCGCCATGGAGTTTTTCCTTTTCGTGCAGCTGCAATGGTTCCACCAAGGGCAACCCCACGACCGCTCGGACTTATTCCATCTGCACGGTGGCAGTGCGTCCGGCATGCGCCGCCAGCCACGCCCGCGCCTCAGCCTCGTCGTCGAAATAGCGGGCCGGGAAATCATCGTTGGCGAAGATGCGCACAAAGAAGCTGGCAAGCACCCGGTCCACCGCCCCGTTGCCGAGCACTGCCAAGGCGACGGCCGGCGTAAAGGTATCGGCGATCATTCGCGCCTCCGGGGTCACCCAGCGCACGCCGGCCATTTTTAACAGCACCGCCACTTCCCGGTCTCCGGCCACGTCGAAGAGGTGGTCGACAATGTGCTGCGCGAGCTCTGCACCGACGCTGAGGCCGCGTCGGATAGTCAGCACCAGGAGGCCATCCCCGCCCAGCTGCACGTCGTATGTCGAATCAACTTTTTCCAGCACCGATCCCCCCATCCGGCTGGAAGATGTGTGCATCGCCCAACCCTTGTCCGGCCGCCGTTGGCCGGACTGCAGGTGCCTAGCCTAGCGAACAACGTCAGACCACCGGTACGCGCGGGCAAATGTGAACGGATGCCTTCCTGCGTGGCGAAAAGGTCGGCGGCGGTGCCTGCCGCCCGGCGCTGCCAACCTGCGGCGCGGGGCGGGGAGTGCGAGGATGAATCCTGTGACCGCTGAACAGAATCCCTCCCTTGTCCGCAGCAGTGAACTGACTTGGTACCGGCTGGCCCCCAACCCGGGGCCGATGAGTTTGGACGGCACCCAGTCCTACATGATCGCCGCCCCGGGGAACAGGGGAGCGGTCGTTGTCGATCCCGGGCCGCTGGACGAGGAACATTTGGCCGAGCTGGCGGCGGCGGGAGAGGTGGAACTGGTCCTGATCACCCACCACCACATCGACCACACCGAAGCGAGCGAACGCTTCCATGAACTGACCGGCGCCCCGGTGCGTGCCCTGGACGAAGCACTTTGTCATGGCGGCGAACCGCTGCGGGACGGCGAGGTGATTCGGGCGGGCGGCGTCGAGATCCGTGTGCTGGCCACTCCGGGCCACACGGCGGATTCGGTGAGCTTCCATCTTCCCGACGACGGACCACACGGCTCGGTGCTCACCGGCGACACCATCCTGGGCCGCGGCACCACCATCATCGCCTACCCGGACGGCAGGCTCGGCCCGTACCTGGATTCGCTGGCCCGACTGGAACTCCTCGGTCCGACGAAGGTATTGCCGGCGCACGGCGGCACGCTCCCGGACCTGGCTGCCATCTGCCGCGAGTACGCCAGCCACCGCCACCTGCGCCTGGACCAGATCCGCGCCGCCCTGGAGCACCTCGGCGCCGACGCGTCCATCGATGCTGTCACCGACCATGTCTACGCCGACATCGACCCCGCCGTCCGCCTCGCCGCCGAATCCTCCGTCGCCGCCCAGCTCGACTACCTGCGCGGCTGAGCGGTGCAGGCGTGGACTTGTCCCGTTTGAAATCCACGGGCCGGAAACCAGTAGGCTAAACCCATGCGCATAGCCCGTTTTGTCCTTGAATCCGACCCCCAGTACGGCATCGTCGAAGGCGAGGAGGGGAGCGAGCAGGTCACCGTCATCGCCGGCGACCCGTTCTTCAACGGCATCCAGCCCACCGGTGCCCAACACAAGCTCGAGGACGTGCGGCTGCTCGCCCCGATCATTCCGCGCAGCAAGGTGATCGGCATCGGCCGGAACTATGCAGACCACATCCAGGAAATGGGCAACGAGACGCCGGCCGCCCCGCTGATGTTCCTCAAGCCCAACACCTCGGTCATCGGTCCCAACGAACCGCTCGTCCTGCCCGAATTCTCCGACGAAGTCTCCTACGAGGCCGAGCTCTGCGTGATCATCGGCCGGATCTGCAAGGACGTCCCGGTAGAGCGCGTGGACGAGGTCATCTTCGGCTACACCTGCGGCAACGACCTGACCGCCCGCGACGCGCAGCGCACCGACAACCAATGGGCACGCGCCAAGGGCTTCGACGGTTCCGCCCCGCTCGGCCCGTGGATCGAGACCGAACTGGACACCGAAAACCTGGCCATCCGCGGCCGGCTCGACGGTGAGCTGAAGCAGGACGGGAACACGTCGCAGATGATCTGGGGTGTCAAGGAACTGGTGTCGTACGCCTCCCAGGCGTTCACCCTGCTGCCGGGCGACGTCATCATGACCGGCACCCCCGCCGGCGTCGGCACCATCGAATCCGGCCAGCGCTTCGAGGTCGAGATCGAGGGCATCGGCACCCTCTCCAACACCGCCCGCCGGTGAAAATCGTGTTGACTTCCCATCGGCAGGCAGAGTACGACGGCGGGCAACTGGCCTGAGGGGACAACATGCAGTCGGACGCGCGATTGGCGAAGCGATGAGAACTGCTGCCCGAAGAGGTAGCGGCAGATCTCATCGTCGTTCCTTCCTTGCCTTTGCACTCGGCTCCATTGCCACGTTCTCAGTGGCGGCACGGGTGACCCACCATTTGGGCGGTCCGCTGTGGCTGGCCGGCACGTTCCTAGCGATCGGGATCGTGCTGGCGCTTTATTACCTGTACCGTCACGCCAACCGATGGCGACGGGAAAAGGACCGTTCCTAGTACGACGAAAGCGGGGTCCGAAGCGCTGGCTCGGACCCCGCTCGACTACGCAGGTTACGGACGGCCGATGCCGCGGTAAGTCCAGCCTGCGGCGCGCCAGGCAACAGGATCGAGGACGTTGCGTCCGTCGAGGATGTTCTGCTCGTCCACCAAGCTGCCGGCTTCCACCGGATCCAGGTCCTGGTACTGCTCCCACTCGGTTAGCAGTACCAGCGCATGGGCATTGAAGACGGCCTTCTTCAGGTCAGGCTCGTAGCTCAGTTCCGGGAAGCGGTGCTTGGCGTTGTCCAGCGCTTCAGGGTCAGTGACGGTGACCGTGGCGCCCTGAAGCTGCAATTGGGCAGCGACGGAGAGGGCGGGGGAGTCGCGTACATCGTCGGAGTTCGGCTTGAAGGCCGCGCCAAGGACGGTGATGCGTTTGCCGATAAGTGACCCTCCGATGAGGTCCCGGGTCAGCTCCACCACGCGCGAGCGCCGACGCATATTGATGTCATCGACTTCACGTAGGAAGGTCAGTGCCTGGTCTGCGCCGAGTTCGCCGGCACGTGCCATGAACGCGCGGATGTCCTTGGGGAGGCAGCCGCCCCCGAAACCGACACCGGCGTTGAGGAATTTGCGGCCGATGCGGTCGTCCATGCCGATGGCGTCGGCGAGGGCCGTGACGTCGGCGCCCGTCGCCGCACAGATTTCCGCCATCGCGTTGATGAAGGAAATCTTCGTGGCGAGGAACGAGTTTGCAGCCGTCTTCACAAGCTCCGCCGTTGCATAGTCGACGACCAGCCGGGGCGTGTTGTCGGCCAGCGGAGTGGCATACACCTCGTCAAGGGCTGAGGTCGCGGCCTCGCCGGCGGCGCCCTCGGGGACGCCGTACACAAAACGGTCGGGAGTCAGCGTGTCCTTGACTGCGTGGCCCTCGCGTAGGAACTCAGGGTTCCATGCCAGGACGGCACCGGGGGCGCCGGCAGCAACGGTTTCAGCCAGCCGCGCTGCAGTTCCGACGGGGACGGTCGACTTGCCGACCGCGACGTCCCCATTACGCAAATAAGGGATGAGTTCGGTAAAGGCCGCGTCAACATAGGTGAGGTCTGCGGCATATTCGCCCTTGCGTTGGGGAGTGCCGACGCAGACAAAATGCACCTGCGCACCTTCGGCCGCGGCCATGTCGGTGCTGAAGGTCAAGCGGCCTGTCGCCTGAACTTCAGCAAGGAGTTCAGGCAGGCCCGGCTCGAAGAAGGGAGCCCTGCCGGCCTGCAGGTCAGCAACCTTCCGCTCATCGACGTCTATGCCAACAACATCGTGGCCCAACTTGGCCATGGAAGCTGCGTGCACGGCACCGAGATAACCGCAGCCGATGACAGAAATACGCATGGAAATCCTTTGAGATGGAAAATGCAAAGAGTAAAAGCTGTTGACAGTATCCCGGGTTCATTCTCGCGATGCCAAAACGTATAAACAACGGTGCAGCGCGCAGCAGACTAAACTGGAGCACATCATGACTACTGCAGCTGCCATCCCCTCTGTCGACGACGAAACTCCTGTCCGTGTGCGCTTCTGCCCGTCTCCCACGGGCACGCCGCACGTAGGACTGATCCGGACTGCCCTGTTCAACTGGGCCTACGCCCGGCACACCGGCGGCACCATGGTGTTCCGGATCGAGGACACGGATGCCGCCCGCGACAGCGAGGAAAGCTACCAGCAGCTGTTGGAAGCGCTGAAGTGGCTGGGCATTACCTGGGACGAGGGCGTGGAGGTCGGCGGACCGCATGAACCGTACCGCCAGTCCCAGCGCGGCGATATCTATCAGGACGTCATCGCGAAGCTGAAGGAAGCCGGCCACCTCTACGAGTCCTATTCCACCCCGGAAGAAGTCGAGGCCCGGCACAAGGCCGCCGGCCGCGACGTCAAGCTGGGCTACGACAACTTTGACCGGGAGCTGACGCGGGACCAGATCGCCGCGTTCAAGGCCGAAGGACGCGAACCTGTGCTGCGGGTCCGGATGCCGGACGAGGACATCACCTTCACCGACCTCGTGCGCGGGGAGATCACCTTCAAGGCCGGCAGCGTGCCGGACTTCGCCGTCGTCCGCGCCAATGGCAAGCCGCTCTATACGCTGGTCAACCCGGTGGACGACGCGCTGATGGGCATCACCCACGTTCTCCGCGGCGAGGACCTGCTGTCCTCGACTCCCCGCCAGATCGCGCTCTACCGGGCTCTGGTGGACATCGGGGTGGCGCGCTACATGCCGCTGTTCGGCCATCTCCCGTACGTGATGGGCCAGGGAAACAAGAAGCTTTCGAAGCGCGACCCCGAGTCCAACCTGTTCCTGCACCGGGAACGCGGTTTCATCCGCGAGGGCCTGCTCAACTATCTCTCCCTGCTGGGCTGGTCGCTGTCCGCCGACGAGGACATCTTCACCATCGACCAGATGGTGGAAGCCTTCGACATCCACGACGTCCTGGCCAACCCAGCGCGCTTCGACCTGAAGAAGGCCGAGGCCATCAACGGGACCCATGTGCGCCTGCTTGAACCCGGCGACTTCAAGCTTCGGCTGGTCCCCTACCTGCAGCACGCCGGCCTGGTCGGGGAGTCGTTGACGGAACGCGAGCAGATGATCCTCGCCGACGCCGCACCGCTGATCCAAGAGCGCATCACCTTGCTGGGCGAGGCGCCCGAGATGATGGCGTTCCTCTTCAAGAACGACAACGAGATCGAGATCGCAGACGATGCGCGCAAGGGCCTGCCCGAGAACCTGACGGAAGCCCTGGACGCCGCCCTGGCCGCGCTCGAACCCCTCGAGGAGTGGACGGCAGAGAACATTCAGGCAGCCTTGCGGGCGGCCTTGGTCGAGGGCCTGGGGCTTAAGCCGCGGCTGGCCTTCGGGCCGGTGCGCACCGCCGTCTCCGGCCGTCGGATTTCGCCGCCGCTTTTCGAATCCATGGTGATCCTGGGCAAGGACTCCTCCCTGGCGCGTATCAAGGCCTTCCGCGGCTGAGCGCGGCCCGAGCCACGCACGGTCTGGCCGCCGCGCGTCGCTCGTTTTGCACTTTCGAGCAGGCATCCGGTAAAGTAATTACTCGTGCTGAGGCGCTAGGGAAAGGGTGAGAGCCCGTTTCCAACGGCTCCGAAAGCGCCATTGGGATATGGTGTAATTGGCAACACAACGGTTTCTGGTACCGTCATTCTAGGTTCGAGTCCTGGTATCCCAGCGCTACAGTCTCCGCTCCGGCGGAGACTGGATTGTGTGGAGCGAAAACTCCACACAAACCTACGGCCCCATCGTATAGCGGCCTAGTACGCCGCCCTCTCACGGCGGTAACGCGGGTTCGAATCCCGCTGGGGTCACGGTCCGACAAGGACAAGGCAGTGCAGGCCTCCAACTGTGCAAGCTATGCGGCCCCATCGTATAGCGGCCTAGTACGCCGCCCTCTCACGGCGGTAACGCGGGTTCGAATCCCGCTGGGGTCACCAACAGCCGGTCCAGGACATCCCGTCCTGGACCGGCTTTTTGTATGCCCCGAAGAAACAGGCCTACGGCCCGCCGTGGCATGCTTGGCGGCTCCTGCTGGCATGATAGGAAACGTGACGAGCAGGTTGCCCGAGGGCCAAGACAGGGGAGCGGCGGACGCCGTCGTGCTGTTGGAACAAAGCCGCGGCTCGCTTGAAGCGATGGAGTTGCCGCTGGACGTTCCAGGTGCCGCTGCAGCCCGCGGCTCAATCGCGGCCGCCATTGCCCAATTGAACGACTACATCCTGCCCCGCTACCGCACGCTGGAAGCACCGCTGCTGGCAGTGGTGGGGGGATCCACCGGCGCCGGGAAATCAACGCTCGTGAACGCGGTGGCGGGCTTTCCGGCCACCCGTGCCGGGGCGACTCGGCCCACCACGCGCCAACCCGTCCTGCTGCACCATCCGAGCGACGGGGCATGGTTCACGGAACGTCGGATCCTGCCCGGCCTCAGCAGAATCACCGGAACACTGGCGACGGACGCTGCCGACAGGCAAGCCGACAATCCGGAACCCGCGGGCAAGCCGGCGGGAACCTCGCTGGTCTTGCTCGCCGACGGCAGCATCCCTGCGGGCATAGCGTTGCTCGATGCACCGGATATCGATTCGATCGCCGATGAGAACCGGCGACTGGCCGGACAACTGCTGGCCGCCGCGGACTTGTGGATTTTCGTCACCACCGCCAACCGGTACGCCGACGCCGTGCCGTGGGCGCTGCTCCTGGACGCCGCACAGCGGGACATCGAAGTGGCGGTCGTCCTGGACCGGGTGCCGGAAGAAGTTGAGCGTGAAGTCCGCGCCGACCTGGCCGGTCTGCTGCAGCGGCAGGGTCTTGCAGCGGCCCGGCTGTTTGTCATCCTCGAGTCCAGGCTGGATGAACAGGGCATGCTGCCGGCCGGTGCCGTCGATCCCATCCGGGCTTGGCTCCAGGAACTCGCCGCTGACGCCTCCGGCCGCGCAGACATCGCCCGCCGTACCCTCGGCGGGGCAGTGCGCTCACTGGCCGCAACGGTCGGGGCGGTCGCCGATGCCGCGGATGACCAGCATGCCGCCGGCCAGCGACTGCGCAAGGTTGTGGAAGACGCCTACGAGGCCGCGACCACGCGGGCTCTCGCGGCTACTGAGGACGGAACGCTCCTCAGGGGCGAGGTGTTGGCGCGGTGGCAGGACTTTGTCGGCACCGGAGAATTTTTCCGGGGTATCGAGAGCGGCATAGGCCTGCTGCGGGACCGGATCGGCGCGTTCTTTTCCGGCAAACCCGCTCCCTCCGTCGAAGTCGAGGAAGCCATCGAGTCCGGGCTGCAGGCCGTCGTCGTCGAGGCAGCCGCGGCCGGCGCGGAGGAGGCCGACACGCGCTGGCGGACGGACCCGGCCGGGCAGGGCCTGCTCGGCCGCGAAGATTTGTCGACGCCCAGCGCGGGCTTTGCGGATGAGGTAGCGCGTGAAATCCGGGCGTGGCAGGCAGACCTGCTGGACTTGATCCGCAGCGAGGGCGAAAGCAAGCGCTTCACCGCACGCATGCTCTCCTTCGGAGTAAACGGCCTCGGCGTAGCGCTGATGGTGGTGATTTTCGCGGCCACCGGAGGCCTGACCGGTTTGGAAATCGGCGTGGCGGGCGGAACGGCCGTGGTGGGCCAGAAGCTGCTGGAAGCGGTCTTCGGCGAGGACGCCGTGCGCAGGCTGGCGCGCAAGGCCCGTGCCGAGCTGCAGGAGCGCACGCGCAGGCTCATGCGCGCCGAAGCGGAGCGATTCCTGTCCCGGATCCCGGATGTGCCGCAGGCAGGGACCATGCGGGCACTTGCGGAGCGACTGCAGGCCTTGGGAGCAAAGACGGACACGGGAGCGTCGGATTGAGCCGCCACCGGGGACAGCCCGAAACGTCCCTGTTGCAGGCACGGCTGGATGCCTTGAACACTGCCGCCGGGCTCGCCGCGGGCGTGCTGCCGGAAGCGGAACTCGCACCCATCAACGAAGTCCTGGAACGGGCCAGCACCCGCCGTTCCTTGTCTGCCGAGCACACCGTGGTTGGGTTATTTGGTGCGACGGGCAGCGGGAAGTCCTCGCTCTTCAACGCCGTATCCGGGACGCATTACGCCACTGTGGCGGCACGTCGTCCCACCACGTCGGAAGCTTTGGCGGGAATTTGGGGAACCGCCGGCAGCGAACCGCTGCTGGACTGGCTGCAGGTGGCCAACCGGCACGTTTTGGACGACGGGTCGTTCGGCGGGCACGGCGGCCTGATCCTGCTGGACCTGCCGGACTTTGATTCCACCGCCGTCGAGCATCGCGCCATTGTGCAACGGTTCGTCGGCCAGGTCGACGTGCTGGTCTGGGTGCTGGACCCGCAGAAGTACGCCGATGCAGCCGTGCACCATGGGTTCCTGCGGCCGCTGTCCTCCCACGATGCGGTGACGTTGGTGGTGCTGAACCAGGTGGACCGGCTGGCCGAGGGACAGCTGCAGCCGGTCTTGGGTTCGCTGAGGGAGATTCTGCTGCGAGACGGGCTCGGCCGGGTGGAGGTCTATCCGGTCTCCGCCACGACCGGGACCGGCCTTGAGGAGCTGACGGCAGCAATCACGGGCTTCGCCGACAAGCGGCAGGCCGCAGCGGAGCGGCTGCTCGCCGACGTCAGAAAGGCAGCCCAGGCGCTGGCCGTCGAACCGGAGGCGGAGCCGGCCGGCGTCAGCAAGGCAGCCAGGAGCATCTTGGCCGAGCAGTTGGCCCAGGCGGCAGGAGTGGATGCGATCAGCGACGCCGTGGGGGCCTCGTACCGGCGGCGGGCCCACGCCCGGACCGGATGGCCGGTGGTCCGCTGGCTCGGGAAGCTGCGCCGCGATCCGCTCAAGCGGCTCAACCTGGACCGCAAGGACGTCAATCCGCTGCTTAACCGCTCGTCGATGCCGGCGCCGGGCCCCGCCCAACGGGCGCAGGCCGACAAGGCCATCCGGCAGTTCGCCGACCGCGCCGGTGAAGGCGCCGGCGCCCCTTGGCGCGCGGCCATCCGGCGGGCAGCACGGTCCGCGGAGGAGACACTTCCGGACGACTTGGACCAGGCCCTGGTGGGCACGGACCTGCGCTCAGACCGCGCGTCGTGGTGGTGGCCGGTCTTCGGGCTGCTCCAGTGGCTCGCCCTCGCAGCCGCCTTGGCCGGAGCGCTCTGGCTCCTGGGCATCGCGGCCCTGGGGTACCTCCAGTTCGTGGTGCCTGAGACACCAACGGTCGAAGGCTTCCCGGTGCCGACCTTGTTGCTCACCGCCGGGATTCTCGCCGGGGTGGTGCTGGCGCTGGCATCCGGCCTGATCTCACGTTTCGTTGCCCGCGCCCGCGCCTCAAAGGCACGACGGCGGCTCCGGGACGCTGTTGCGCGGGTGGCGGAAGAGCGGGTGGTACGGCCTGTCGAAGAGGCGGTGGCCCGGCACCGGGAATTCAGGCAGGCAGTGCTGAAGGCGTCGGGAGAATGACATCCGCGGGGAAGCCGCGGGGCCATGGAGCCGGCAACAGACGAGATACAAGGGAGAACGCAAAGATTGGCCGCTGACCTGACTGTCAACGATCTGGACGAAGGGTCGCTTCTGGACAGGATTTTCCCCCGCCTCGGCCCCGCCAACGTCCCGGTCGGCCCAGGCGATGACGCTGCCGTTATCGACGCACCCGATGCCCGGACCGTCATCTCGATCGACACGTTGGTCCAGGATCAGGACTTCCGGCTTGAGTGGCCCTCCGGGTACCGGACGACGGGCTACGACGTCGGGTGGAAATCCGTGGCGCAGAACCTCTCGGACATCAATGCCATGGGGGCCGTGCCAACGTCCCTGGTCATCAGCCTGACCCTGCCCGGTGAGACGCCGGTGGCGTGGGTCGAGAGCCTGGCCGACGGCGTGGCGGATGCCATGCGCAAACTGGGTGCGGACCGGTGCTTTGTCGTCGGCGGTGATCTTGGCCGCGGCGAGGCGCTCGTGGTCACGGCTGCCGTCACCGGGGACCTCGAAGGGCGCCGCCCCGTACTGCGCGGCGGTGCGCGTCCCGGCGATGTCGTCGCCGTGGCGGGGACGCTCGGGCGGGCGGCGGCTGGATTACGTCTGCTCGAAAGCACACATTTCAGCGAAAAGGCCCCGGCTTCCCTGCAGGCGCTGGCTGCGACCCAGTCCCGGCCCGTGCCTCCGCTGAGCGCCGGCCCGGCCGCGGCAGAATCCGGCGCCACCGCCATGATGGACATTTCCGATGGCCTGCTCCGCGATGCCTCCCGGTTGGCACGCGCCAGCCGTGTCGCGGTGGACCTGACGTCGGCACAGTTGCAGCACTTTTCCGCACCGCTGGACGAGGCGGCCGCTCTGTTGGGCGCGGACCCCATGGACTGGGTCCTCGGCGGCGGCGAAGACCATGGCCTGCTCTGTACCTTCCCCGCCGCACGAGCCCTGCCGGGGGGATTCGCCGCCATCGGCGTGGTCCGCGGCAGCGGATCGGCTCCGGTGACCCTCGACGGCATCCCCGCCCAGGTCCGGGGATGGGACCACTTCCGGGGCTGAAGCCTGCTAGTCGTTGGTCTTCTTCAAGGCTTCGGTCAGTTGGGCGGCCGCGTTGCAGACCACCTCGGCATGCAGCCGGCCGGGTTGCCGCGTGAGCCGCTCGATCGGCCCGGAGATGGAAACTGCGGCAATGACACGCCCGGACGGACCGCGGACCGGGGCCGAAACAGACGCCACGCCTGGTTCGCGTTCGCCGAGGCTCTGGCCCCAGCCGCGGCGGCGCACGCCGGCGAGGACCGTCGGGGTGAAACGCGCCCCATGAAGTCCTTCGAGCAGCCTTTCGTGGTCTTCCCACGCCAGCAGCACCTGGGCGGCGGAGCCGGCCTTCATCGAAAGCTGCGTCCCAACGGGAATGGTGTCCCGCAATCCGATCGGCCGCTCGGCCGAGGCGACGCATACCCGCGAATCGCCCTGCCGGCGGAAGACCTGGGCGCTTTCACCCGTGGCATCGCGGAGGTTCATGAGCACCGGGCCGGCAGCTGCTATGAGCCGGTCTTCGCCCGCGGCCGCGGCCAACTCGACCAGCCTGCTGCCCAGGACGAACCTGCCTTGCATGTCCCGGCTGACCAGCCGGTGGTGGACCAGCGCCAGGGCGAGCCGGTGGACGGTGGGCCGGGCCAGCCCGGTGGCGGCAACCAATTGCGCGAGGGAAGTGGGCCCGGCCTCCAGGGTGTCCAGCACCATGGCCGCCTTGTCGATGACGCCGACACCGCTTGGATTGTCCATAAGCTGATACTCCCATCTCAATATGTGAGATGCAAGTCCATTGACTGGCGGGAGAGCAGCCGCACTGGAAGAGTTAAAGCACACACTTAGTGCGGGCCTCCCGGCGGGAGGATAACCCTGCGTTGGTATTGATGGAGGAGATCTGGCCATGGCCGGTAACACTGCGGGCAAGACGCTCGCCGAAAAAGTCTGGGATGCACACGTCGTGCGCCGCGGCGAAGGTGAAGGCGCGGCGCGCCAGCCCGACCTCCTCTTCATCGACCTTCACCTGGTGCATGAGGTCACGTCGCCGCAGGCTTTCGAGGGGCTGCGCCTGGCGGGGCGCAAGCTGCGCCGGCCGGACCTGACCATCGCGACCGAGGACCACAACACCCCCACGCTGGATATCGACAAGCCCATCGCCGATCCCACCAGCCGCACCCAGATTGAAACGCTTCGCACCAACTGCCGGGAATTCGGGGTCCGCCTGCACTCGCTCGGGGACGCCGAGCAGGGAATCGTGCACGTGGTGGGGCCCCAGCTGGGACTCACCCAGCCGGGCATGACCGTGGTGTGCGGCGACTCGCATACCTCCACCCACGGCGCGTTCGGTGCGCTGGCTTTCGGCATCGGGACCTCCGAAGTAGAGCACGTCATGGCGACGCAGACGCTGTCGCTGAAGCCGTTCAAGACGATGGCCATCAATGTTGAGGGCGCACTGCGCCCCGGCGTCACCGCCAAGGACATCATCCTGGCGGTCATCGCCAAGATCGGCACCGGCGGGGGTCAGGGGTATGTGCTGGAGTACCGTGGCTCCGCCATCCGGGCACTGAGCATGGAAGCCCGGATGACCATCTGCAACATGTCCATCGAGGCGGGTGCCCGCGCCGGCATGGTTGCGCCGGACCAGATCACCTTCGACTACCTGAAGGGCCGTCCCCACGCCCCGGAGGGAGCCGACTGGGACGCCGCCGTCGAAAACTGGCAGACGCTGCGTACCGACGACGACGCCCCGTTCGACGCCGAGGTCTTCCTGGACGCCGACACGCTGGAGCCGTTCGTCACGTGGGGGACCAACCCTGGACAGGGCGTTTCCCTGTCGGAAGCCGTGCCGTCGCCCGACGACTTCGCCGACGAAAACGCCAAAGCCGCGGCGGAACGTGCTTTGGCCTACATGGGTCTCGAAGCCGGCACCCGCATGAAGGACATCCCGGTCGACACCGTTTTCCTGGGCTCCTGCACCAACAGCCGGATCGAGGACCTGCGCATCGCGGCAGACATCATCCGCGGCCGGGCCAAGGCGCCGAACGTGCGCATGATGGTGGTCCCCGGCTCCGCCCGCGTCCGCCTGGAAGCAGAGGCCGAAGGCCTGGACAAGGTGTTCAAGGAGTTCGGTGCCGAGTGGCGGTTCGCCGGCTGCTCCATGTGCCTGGGCATGAACCCGGACCAGTTGGCACCGGGGGAGCGCTGCGCGTCCACGTCCAACCGAAACTTTGAAGGCCGGCAGGGCAAGGGCGGACGGACGCACCTGGTATCGCCGGTAGTGGCGGCGGCCACTGCAGTCCGGGGCACGCTGAGTTCCCCCTCGGACCTGGGCCCGGTCAACAACGACGCCGTATCGCGGCCTGCTGCTTAAGGAGCCTGAACAATCATGGAGAAGTTCACCACTCATACCGGCATCGGCGTCCCGCTGCGGCAGTCCAACGTGGATACCGACCAGATCATCCCGGCGGTGTACCTCAAACGGATCACCCGGACAGGCTTCGAAGATGCCCTCTTCGCGGCCTGGCGCAAGCACGAGGACTTCATTCTCAACCAGGAGCCGTTCAACCGCGGGTCCGTCCTCGTGGCCGGCCCGGATTTCGGTACCGGTTCCTCGCGCGAACACGCTGTCTGGGCGCTGAAGGACTACGGGTTCCGTGTTGTGCTCTCCTCCCGGTTCGCCGACATCTTCCGGGGAAACTCCGGCAAGCAGGGCCTGCTCGCTGCCGAGGTCGCCCAGGATGACATCGAGCTGATCTGGAAGGAACTGGAGAACCACCCGGGCACCGAAATCACGGTGGACCTGGAGTCGAAGACCGCCATCTGCGGAACCATCACCGCCCCGTTCGAGATCGACGACTACACCCGCTGGCGACTGCTCGAAGGTCTGGACGATATCGGGTTGACCCTGAAGCATGAGGCGGAAATCACCACCTACGAAGCGACCCGGCCATCCTGGAAGCCGAAGACCCTCCCGGCCAAAGTCTGAGGACACGCGCCCTGCCCCGAATCGGCGCCGTCGAGGGAACCGTTCCGGCTCCGTCGGCGGCGCTGATTTGCACCTGAGACTGCATCATGCAAGGCACCGGCCGGCCGCAGGGAAAGCGCCGGGCTCGTACCCCGTTTATTTCAGAGTGGTCACGGATTGCCAATATGCTTAGCTGAGGCCTTGGCGCAGTTCGGCGCTAAACTAGCTTGAGGAAACAGGTATTCATGGCAAGTGTTTTGACCATTCGTGGTGGCGTTCCGTTGGCGGGGAAGGTGTCCGTCCGCGGTGCCAAGAACCTGGTTCCCAAAGCGATGGTCGCGTCCTTGCTCGGCGGAGACGCGTCGGTCCTGCGGAATGTGCCCGAAATCAGGGACGTGGAAATCGTCACCAGCCTGCTCCGGCTGCACGGCGTCGAGGTGTCCAAGGACGCGGTGACCGGTGACCTCACGCTTGACCCCACCAACGTCAAGACAGCCCACATGAAGGACATCGACGCCCACGCCGGTGATTCCCGTATTCCGATCCTCTTCTGCGGGCCCCTGATCCACGCGATCGGCGAAGCCTTCATCCCCGACCTGGGCGGCTGCCGAATCGGCGACCGGCCCATCGACTACCATCTCGACGTGCTGCGGCAGTTCGGCGCGATCGTGGACAAGCGGCCCGGTGGCATTGCCATCTCCGCACCCAGGGGATTGAAGGGCGCGAAGCTCACGCTGCCGTATCCCAGCGTGGGCGCCACCGAACAGGTTCTCCTGACCGCAACCCGCGCCGAAGGCATCACGGAACTGAGCGGCGCCGCCATCGAGCCGGAGATCATGGACCTGATCGCCGTGCTGCAGAAAATGGGCGCCATCATTTCGGTCCAGACCGACCGCGTCATCCGTATCGAGGGCGTCACCGAACTGGCCGGGTTCAACCATCGCGCGTTGCCCGATCGCAACGAGGCAGCGTCCTGGGCTTCCGCCGCCCTGGTGACGCAGGGAGACATTTACGTCGAGGGGGCCCATCAGGGCGATCTCACCGCCTTCCTGAATACCTACCGCAAGATCGGCGGGGCGTTCGACATCGACGACGACGGCATCCGCTTCTACCACCCGGGCGGGAGCTTGTCTCCGCTGGTGCTCGAGACCGACGTCCACCCCGGCTTCATGACGGACTGGCAGCAGCCCCTGGTCGTTGCCCTGACGCAAGCCGAAGGCGTCTCGATCGTGCACGAGACCGTCTACGAGAACCGGTTTGGATTTACCGAAGCCTTGATTCGAATGGGCGCGAACATCCAGGTGCACCGCGAATGCCTCGGCAGCATTCCGTGCCGCTTCGGGCAGCGGAATTTCCTCCATTCTGCCGTCATCTCTGGACCCACCCAGCTTTCCGGCGCAGAAATTGACATCCCCGACCTCCGCGGAGGATTCAGCCACCTGATCGCCGCCTTGGCGGCGGCAGGAACCTCCCGCGTCACCGGCATCGAACTCATCAACCGTGGATACGAACGCTTCCAGTCAAAGCTGGAGGGCCTCGGCGCGGATTTCGACGTCGAGTAGGCGGCCATGGGAGCAGACTCCAAAGAGCGGGTGGTCATCGGCGTCCTCGCCGGCGCAGTCCGGCCGTTCCTGAACCTGGCACTCCGGCGCAACTGGACGGGGACAGAGAATTTCCCCAAGGACCGGGGATTCATCGTCTGTCCGAACCACAACACGGAGATCGATCCACTGGTGGTCGGCCATTACGTCTACAACCAGGGCGCCCTTCCGCATTTCCTGGCGAAGGCCTCGCTGTTCAAGATTCCCGTGGTCGGGCAACTGTTGACGGCGGCCCGGCAGATACCGGTGGAGCGAAGCAGCTCGGGCGCAAACCGTTCCCTGGACGCCTCGCGCGAGGTGCTCGATGAAGGCGGTGCCGTGATCATCTACCCCGAGGGGACGCTGACCCGGGATCCGGATCTGTGGCCGATGCGCGGGCGCACCGGGGCGGCAAGGCTCGCCCTGCAGACCGGCGCACCCGTCATTCCGGTTGCGCACTGGGGTGCCAACGAACTGTTGCCCCGCTATGCGAAGAAGCCGAGCCTTTTTCCGCGCAAAACGGCACACGTCACGGCCGGACCTCCGGTGGACCTGAGCGAATTCAGCGGCTTGCCGATCACCAGGACCGTTCTCGAGGCTGCAACGAATAGGATTATGGACAGCATCACGGCGCTGCTGGCCGAAGTACGCGGCGAGGAAGCGCCTGCCGTCCGCTGGGATCCTTCTGCTCACGGTCAAAGCGCCATTGGCAGGGACTTTGGTTCCGGCGAGCCGGTGCATACAGAAGAGCTACCGCCCGAGGAGAAGTTGTGACCGCACGCCCCGACCTGCCTGCCAACATCGCAGTTCTCGGAGCAGGAAGCTGGGGCACCACCTTTGCCAAGGTAGTCGCGGACGCCCATCCCGAGGTCGAGGTCAGGCTTTGGGCCCGGCGTGCGGAAGTGGCTGCGGAAATCAATTCCACGCACCGGAATGCGAAGTACCTGCAGGACATCGTGCTGCCGGAGAACATCGTCGCTTCGGAGGACGTCGCCAAAGTCCTCCATGGTGCGCCGCTGGTGGTACTGGCGGTTCCCGCCCAGACTCTTCGGCCGCAGCTGGCTTCCTGGAAGCCGCTGCTCGAACCGGAGGCAGTGGTCGTCTCGCTCATGAAGGGACTGGAGCGCGGTACCGATGCCCGCATGAGCGAAGTCATCAAGGAGGAGCTCGGCCTGTCCGACGACCACGTAGCCGTCATTTCCGGCCCCAACCTGGCGCTTGAGATTGCGCGCAAGGAGCCGACCGCGTCCGTGGTGGCCTGCACGGACGACGACACCGCGCAGTGGATTGCGCGGCTGTGCACGGCCAGCTATTTCCGTCCCTACACGAACCCGGACGTGACGGGGGTGGAGATCGGCGGCATCGTCAAGAACATCATTGCCCTCTGCGTGGGAATTTGTGACGGCAAGGGCATGGGTGACAACACCAAGGCGACGGTCATCACCCGCGGACTGGCCGAGACCACCAGGCTCACCCTTGCCCTCGGGGGCGAGGTCCAGACGATGGCCGGGCTGGCGGGGCTCGGCGACCTGGTCGCCACCTGCGCGTCGCCGCTGTCGCGCAACCATACGGCCGGACGGCTCTTGGGCGAAGGCCTGACCCTCGACCAAGTAACGGAACGAATGACCCAAACAGCCGAAGGCATCAAGTCCGGCCGGGCCGTACTGGATCTGGCCACCAAGGTGGGCGTGGACATGCCGATCACCGAGGCAGTGGTTGCCGTCCTGGAGGGGCAGGTTTCCGTTGAGGCGCTGGCGCCACGCTTGCTGACCCGTGAACTCAAATCCGAAGGTGAACTCCAGTGAACGACGAAAGCGTGCCCACCGCGAACGCTCCGGCTCCGCGCCGCAAACCCCGCGTTGCCGTCCTTTTCGGCGGGCGGTCCAGCGAACATTCCGTGAGCTGCGTCACCGCGGCCGGGGTTCTCGGGGCCATCGACAAGGACAAGTACGACGTCGTTCCCATCGGCATTGCGCGCAACGGCCAGTGGGTCCAGGTCGCCGATGATCCGGCCCAGTGGTCGCTCGCCTCGGGAAAAATGCCGGAGATCAGTACGTCCGCCGAACCTGTCATGCTGGCCAGCCGGCGGGACACGCCGGAACTCATGGTTGCGCCGGCCGCGCAGGTACCGCAGAGCCTGGGGAACGTGGACGTGGTGCTGCCGCTCCTGCACGGGCCGTTTGGCGAGGACGGAACGCTTCAGGGGTTGCTGGAAATGGCCGATGTCCGATACGTCGGCGCCGGCGTGCTGGCCTCTGCCGTCGGCATGGACAAGCACTATATGAAAGTGGTCTTCGAATCGGCCGGCCTCCACGTCGGCCCCTATCAAGTCATCACGGACCGTCAGTGGCAGCAGGACCCGGAAGCGGCGCTCGAACGTCTGGGCACGCTTCAGTTCCCGGTCTTCGTCAAGCCGGCCCGGGCAGGTTCTTCCATGGGCATCACCAGGGTCGCCGAGCCGGGCGGCCTCCGCGCCGCCGTGGAAGCTGCCCGGGAACACGATCCCAAGGTTGTTGTCGAAGCCGGCATCATCGGCCGCGAAATTGAGGTAGCGGTGCTGCAGGGCCGGGGAGTGGAACCCACCCGCACCAGCCTGCCCGGGGAAATCGCCGTCCAGCCCGGCGGGCATCAGTTTTACGATTTCGAGGCGAAATACCTGGACGGTACGGCGGCTGCGCTCAGCTGCCCGGCGGATCTGCCCGCTGACGCCACGGAGAGGGTACGCGAGCTCGCCGCGCAGGCGTTCGACGCGCTCGGGGGAGAGGGGCTCTCCCGGGTTGACTTCTTCTACACGCCGGACGGCGAGCTCATTATCAACGAGATCAACACCATGCCCGGGTTTACGCCCATCAGCATGTATCCGCAGATGTGGGCGAAATCCGGGCTGCCTTATACCGAGTTGATCGACGAGCTGCTGTACCTGGCGCTCAACCGCAAGACCGGTCTCCGTTAGGCAGGCTGGCTACCGGACGTCGGAAATGCTCAGGCACTCCCGTTCCTGGGGGATTTCAGCCGCAGCCGCCGAGAGGTCCATCAACACGCTGCTCTCGGCTACGTCGTCGGGCCTGAAAATCAGTTCCGTGGCAGGGGTGCGCCCGTAGGTTGTGGCCGTCCAGTAGCCGTTCTCACCTTCGCGCAGCACCCAGTCGACGTCGTCGACCGAGACGCATTGGTCCGTCGTAGGGCCCGGAACCTGCACCCCGCACCGCAGGATTACCTGGGAAGGGTCCCCCCAGGCGGCCGTAGCCTGGCTGCTCGTCTCCCGGCGTGGGAAATCGGCGACGTACTGCGGGAGGATGACCATCATCGGTGCGCATCCGGGGTTTGCCGCGTCCGGAGCCGCGTCGACATTAACAACCGGCGAGCAAGCAGACGTAAGGGCAACGGTTGCCGCTCCCAGCAATAATCCGAGGGAGAAGCGGCGTGGCGAAATCATGCGCGGCATAGGTCCAGTTTACGGTTGTCGTAGGCAATGAGGCTAAAATGAACAGGTTGCCTAAGTTGGGAAGGTCGATCCGTTGACTGAAGAATCGCATTATCCGGACTATGATTCCGGGCGCCGCCTGCGTCAGGGGCGGAAAAAGAATCGTCCTGTCTTGATTACCATGGTGACCCTGTTGGGTCTCGTTTTGGTGGCAGCGATCGTAGCCGGTGGCTACCTCTTCAACTTGGCGAACACTTTTAATCAAGAGACCCAAACCATCGATAGCGCCTTTCCAGAAGACGGGAACCGCCCGGAGAAGAACGATGACGGGTCGATGAACATCCTGTTGATGGGTTCCGACAGCCGCAACGCCCACGACGGGGAGAACCTGTCTGGAATTTCGGATGGCGGTCGCTCGGACACCATGATGCTCATGCACATCCCTGGCAACAAAGAGGCCGTCTACGTCATGTCCGTCATGCGGGACACCTGGACGGAGATCCCCGGTTACGGCGAGCATAAGATTAACGCCGCTGCAGCCTTCGGAGGAGTGCCGCTCACAGTTGAAACGTTTGAGGGACTTCTCGACACCCGCATCGACCATGTAGCCATCATCGACTTTGCCGGTTTCCAGGCTTTGACGGACGCCTTGGGCGGAGTCCAAATTAACAATCCCATGGCGTTCCAATCCAGCGGTTCAATGGGAGAGTTTTTTCCCCAAGGGGCACAAACCCTGGATGGTGAGTCGGCCCTGAAGTTCGTCCGGGAACGTAAGGCCTTCAGCGACGGCGATTATCAGCGTGTTAAAAACCAGCAGCTTTTCGTCAAAGCCATCATGTCGCGCTTCCTGACAGCGGATACCCTGACTAATCCCGGCCGAATTGCTGACGTAGTCTCCGACTTCTCGCCGTACATCAGCGTCGATTCAGGGTTCGACGCGGTTACCGCCGGTTCCCTGGGCTTCGGCCTCAGGAATATCCGCACGTCGGACGTCCACATGTTCACGTTGCCGACCCTGGGTACCGGAACGTCGGCGGATGGGCAATCAATCGTGGTCAAGGATGAAGTAGCAATCGCGGAGGTCACTAAAGCGTTGAAATCTGGCTCGATGGACGATTACTGGGCGACCTCCGAAGCCGCTGGATAGGATCCGATGTGAAACTCGCGAGGACATCGGCGACAGTATCGCTTGTCGCCGTCTTGCTGACCGGGGGAGCCGCATCGGCGGCCGTTGCATCGGAGTTCACCGTGAGGCCGCCCGTCGTCCTCATCCAACCGGAAACAAATGAGTCCGTCGTGCCCGAACCGGCAGCGCCTGGGATTCAAAATCCTGCAGCGCCGCCGAGTCCGGCGCCCGCACAGCCGGAGCCGGAACCGGCACCGGAACCGGGCAATCAAGAACAGGATCCAGTTGAACCTTCGCCGGCCGAACAAGGCGCCGATGCCGAACAGGAGTTAGATCCCGGGACCGGGCCCGCGGTCGATCCCGTTACGGGCTACTACTTGGATCCGGTGTACGGCCTGCCTATCCACCCCTCCACTGGATATTTGATGCACCCGGCCACCGGGCTGTTGTTCGTGCCCAACACGGATTACCTGATGGACCCCGTAACGGGGGATTACTTTGACCGGTACACCCTTCTCCCAGTGGAAGGTACAAAGACCGCCGAACCCAACCCTGAGAAATCTGAGCAGCGCAAAAAAGACAAGGAGTCTGAGTCAGCTGCCAGCCCTGCGCCGACGTCGGAGCCAAGTCCGTCTTCCACGGCAGAAGCAGCGGCTTCCGGGGACGGACCGCCCTTGGCCGGACCGGAGGAAAGGGCCTCTAGCGTAGGTTCATCCCCCTTGCTGCGCGCGAGCGTGGCGGCGGGCCTGATCGCCATCGGCATTCTCTACTACCTGCGGTTGCGTGGCGGCCGCAAACCAACTCTGCAACACGGCGTCCATCCGGGCGCCTAGTCCCGCCACTGCGCACCAGTCTCAAGTTTTAGGGGGAGCTCTACGTGCGGATCATGCTCTTGACCCATTCATACACACCGGAAGTGAGCCCGCCGCAACGTCGTTGGTCCCAATTCATCACACATTTCCGTCAGCGCGGCTGGGAGGTGGAGGTCGTGGCTCCCATCGCCCACCTTCCCGAAGGCCGCCGCACTCTTCCCAAGGACCAGGCAGGCCGGGCCTTCCGCCGGCATGCCGGTACCCACGGTGAACGAATCCGTAGAGTGCCCTACCTGCCGCATCGGACAACCCGTCTGGGCAGGCTTGCCAATCACGCGTTTTCGGCAGCGTGCACTATTCCTGCTGCCATGATGGGGCGTCGACCTGATGTGCTCATCGTGACCGTGCCGAGCTTGCCAATTCTCGGGGCGGGGTTCGTCGTCGCCAAATTACTCAAGGTCCCGCTGGTCGTGGATATGCGCGACGCCTGGCCGGACATCGCCCACGATGCCCGGCTGGTCCAGGGCGGGGCAAAGAGCTTGGCCGAGAAGGCGATCATTGCCATTCAAGACCGTGCGGATCTTGTCGTCACTGTTACTTATGGCTTCGCGGACACGTTGCGTGAACGCGGACTGAAGAACGTGGCCACGGTCACCAACGGTGTGGACCTGGACTTCATCGAGGAGCTGCCCCCGCGGCCTACCGACCCGTCCCGGCTGGAAGTGGTTTATCTTGGCAACCACGGGGAGAGCCAGATGCTGGAAGTCGTGGTCAAAGCGGCGGCTTTGGTGGGGGACAAGGTTCAACTCACCATGGTGGGCCACGGCGTCGAGCGCAACCACTTGATTAATCTAGCCACCGAGCTGGATGCCCCGGTGGAGTTCCATCCGCCAGCCAACCGGACTGCGGTGATGGAGTACTACCGCCGCGCGGACACTTGCGTAGTGTCTCTCCGCGATGACTGGAAGTCTTTTGAAACCACCATCCCCTCCAAGACCTTTGAAGTGTTGGCTCTCGGCCGCCACGTTACTGGTATCGTCCTCGGCGAGGCCAAGAAGATCCTTGAGGACTCCGGCACTGGCGACGTCGTTCCTGCGCAGCCGGAGGCCGTGGCGCAACTGTGGCGGGACCTGATCGACGACCGCTCCCGTTTGGCTACTGGTGGTTCTGGCCGGGAATGGTTGAGGAACAACGCCAATGTTCCGACGCTTGCCGCCTCCTACATGGAACTGCTCGAGAGCGTAGCCGCGCCAGCCGTGGGTACAACGACCACCACAGTGGCCGCCCAATGAGCTTTTGGCAGTTGCCGGGCAATGCCCGGTTGGCTGCGGCCACCCTCCGCCAGCATGTGGGTGACGACCCGATGGTCCTCGCACTTCAGGTTTCGCGGCGGCTGCCGGCCCGGCTGGTGCAGCCGCTGGCCCGACTGGCCGCCCGTACACGTGGCAGGGGCGTGCTTCAGCCACTGGGCGCCTATATCGCTGGTGACCTTGACCTTGCCCGCGAACTGCTCGAGTCGGCTGCCCAAGCCGGGGCGTCCGGCGGTCTGGCACGGCGGCTGGCGGACGTAGCCGTCGCGGCCGCCATGCCGGAGGTAGCGGACAAGCTCCTGCAGAATGTGGCTTCCGGTACAGCCGGTCGCCGCGGTACCGTGGCCAGGCGCCGCTGGTACGACGGCGATATGGCCGGGGCGGTAGCCGTGCTGGGCGCCGGCACGCGCCGGGAGCGACGCCAGCGGCACCAGTTGGCCGGTGAGCTGAAGGTCTTCACCGGGTGGACACCCCGGTTGCCATCGGTGGATGGCTACGTACCAGAATCCCAGACGGTGCTGCATCTGCTGACCAATTCCCTGCCGCATACGGGAAGCGGTTATGCACAGCGTTCGCATTCTCTGCTTAAAGCCCAGCGCGAGCTCGGGTGGAGGGTCCATGCCGTTACGCGAACGGGCTATCCAGTGCAGGTGGGGCGCCTTTTCGCGCAGGAACAGGACGTGCTCGACGGCGTGGTCTACCACCGGGACTTGCCCGCCAATTTGGCGCGTGGTTTCGACGAGCGCCTCCAGCAGCAGGCGGAGCGCCTGCTGGCGCTCGCGTTGGAGATCCGGCCCGCCGTTCTTCACACGACCACCCACTTCGTCAACGGTTTGGTGGCAGCGGCAGTGGCGGGTGCGCTCGGAATCCCCTGGATTTACGAGGTCCGTGGACAATTGGCGGATACTTGGGCCTCCACCCGGGGGCCAGACGCCCGGAGCAGTCAGCGGTACAAACTGTTCCGTGAGCGCGAAACTGCTGTCATGCACCGGGCAAACGCAGTGGCCACCCTCGGGGTGACGATGAAAGGGGATATCCTAAGCGAAGGATTAAGCCCGGAAAAGGTGCTGCTTCTGCCCAACGCGGTCGGAGACGGCTTCCTCACCGAGCCTTACACGCCACGCGAAGCCAGGCGTCGACTGGGTCTACCCCAGGACGGGACGTTCATCGGGACAGTCAGCAGCCTCGTTGATTACGAAGGCCTGGATGATCTGCTCAGGGCCTTCGCCCTGCTGGCCGGTGAGCATCCAGATCTCAAGTGCCTGATTGTCGGGGATGGTGTCGCTGCGCCCAGGCTCAAGAACCTGGCCGCGGAGCTCGGCGTTTCGCCGCGGGTCCTGTTCCCCGGGCGGGTGCCCAGGAACGAAGCGCATGTGTACCACCAAGCATTGGATGTTTTTGTTGTGCCACGAAAGGATCTCAAGGTGACTCGTAGCGTCACTCCGCTCAAGCCGGTGGAGGCGATGGCCTCTGCCCGGCCGGTCGCTGCCAGCGATCTGCCGGCCCTGCGCGAGATCGTCCTGGAAGGCAGAACCGGACTACTGTTCAAGGCGGGCGACCCCGCGGACCAGGCTGGAGCGGTCGGGAAACTTGTGGCAGATGCGGAACTGCGCATGGAGCTGGGGAAGATGGGACGGACATCCGCTTTGGCAGAACGGACTTGGGCGGCGAATGCAGCGGCGCTGGCCCGGCTGTATACCGACCTTGAAGGTGATCGCTGACCGTGACTGAAACCCGGCCACAGGCAGCGAATCCCGCTCCGGTTCAGCAGACGGTGACGGTCCCGGTCAGCCTGAAAAAACTGCACAGGATCGGTGCACGCCCGGACTTTACGGATTATCTGGTCCAGCTCTGGGACCGGCGGCAGTTCATCATCTTCGATGCCCAAGCCCGCGTGCAGTCCGCTAATGACAAGGACAAGCTGGGCAGCCTGTGGCTGATCCTCACCCCGCTGTTCAACGGCCTGACGTACTACTTTATCTTCGGCATGCTGCTGGGGACGGGCCGGGGCATCGATAATTTCGTGGGGTATCTTGTGATCGGTATTTTCACCTTCCAGGTCTCCGCCGGTGCTCTGTTACAGGGCGCCCGCAGCCTGGTGGCCAATGAATCCGTCATCAAGGCGTTCACATTTCCCCGTGCTGCTTTGCCGATCGCGGTGAACCTGCGCGAGTTGCTCTCCTCGATTCCGTCCACCATCGTTATGCTGCTGATCGTTCTCATAGCTGCGCCAATTGAGGAGATAACCTGGCGCTGGCTGCTGATCATCCCGGCCATTCTCCTCCAGCACCTTTTCAACCTCGGCATCGGCATGCTGCTGGCCCCGTTCCTGTACAAAGTCCACGACATTGGAAACCTACTGTCCTTCCTGACTCGTTTGTGGATGTACAGTTCAGCCGTCTTCTACAGTCTGGACCGCTTTAAGGACTACCCAACTTTGGTTAAGGTTCTTGAGGCGAACCCCTTGTATATAGTCATCGACATCATCCGGGACTCCGTCCTTTATGCCACCACGCCGAGCTGGCAGAGCTGGGCGGCCTTGACTGCGTGGGCCTTGGGGCTGTTGGCCGTCGGCTTCTTCGTTTTCTGGCGTCAGGAGGAATCTTATGGCCGTGTCAGCTAGCGGGGTCCGGTGGGACGTCGAGCCGTCGGTCGTTGTCGACCAAGTGGATGTTCACTACCGCACTAAACAGGATGCCTCGCCGGACGGCGGCTCGGCCACGGGACTTTCAGGTGTCATCCGACGTCGGATCAACCCTTCGGGCAAAGCTGTCAAGCGCGCGTTGCACCAGGTCAGTTTCGTGGGGTACAAAGGCGATTCCATCGGAATCATCGGCCGCAACGGCTCCGGTAAGAGTACCTTGATGCGAGTCTTGGCCGGCTTGACGTTACCCACGGGTGGCGCCGTATATGCCCAAAGCCAGCCCGTCCTCTTGGGCGTGAACGCAGCGCTGATCTCCTCCCTCTCCGGTGCCCAGAACATCCGTCTCGGATGCTTGGCAATGGGCATGACTGACGATGAAGTGGACAGCAAGTTTGCGAGCATCGTCGAGATGTCGGGGCTCGAGGACGAGATCAATCATCCGATGAACACCTATTCCTCGGGCATGGGCGCTCGGCTCCGCTTTGCCATCGCCTGTGCAGTGGATCCGGAAATTCTGCTAATCGACGAAGCCCTGAATACCGGTGACGCCCAATTCAGGCAGCGGTCCAAGCAACGCATGGATATCATCCGCGATCAGGCGGGCACTGTATTCCTGGTCAGCCACAGCGCAGGCACGATCAAGGAGAACTGCAACCGCTGCATCTGGCTCGACAAAGGTGACTTCATCATGGATGGGACCCCGGACGAAGTCACTAAGCAATATCGAGACTTTGTCTGGCGCATGACTGAGGGCAACAAGGACCACGGTATGCGAATTCGCAATGAAATCATGTCCAGCCGTCCTCATCTGCAGGTCGAACTGCTCGAGAGCGGCTGGCGGAGCGCCAAGGCCGGCAGAAAATGACAGCTTTATTGGACGCCGCATCCTTTAGGCGCGCGCTATGGCATGTGCGCCACGGCGGAATGGCGGCTTTACGGGAGCATCTGCTGCGCCAAGACCCCGCGGGGGCCGGTCCTCGGCTTCTGCCCGTCTTCTCAAAGATCGCGCTTAGCCCGAAGCACCGGAATCGTCCCCGGATTGAACCCACGGAGCCCACGGCGGCCGTTCCAGCGAATGCCCGAGTGCACGCCGGTGTCATCTTGGACGAATTTTCGCTGGCGGGATTCGAGTGGGAATGGCGCTGCACGCCTTTGCGTCCCGGACTGAGCCAGGCCGAAGTAGCTGAACTTGGACTGGACCTGGTGCTGATCGAGTCGGCCTGGGCGGGAAACGACGGTGCGTGGCGCTACAAGCTGTTGGGTAGCACAGGACCGTCCCCGCAGATTCGGGAGCTGATTGCCCATGCAAAGGCTTTGCATCTCCCGGTCGTGCTCTGGAACAAGGAAGACCCACCGCATTACGAGGACTTCTTGCCGCTGGCCAAGCTCTGCGATTACGTTTTCACTACCGACGAGAACATGTTGGCGCTATACCGCAAGGATCTGGGGCACGCCAACGTGGCCTGTTTGCCGTTCGCCGCTCAGCCGAAGATCCACAACCCGGTGCGGCCGAAGCGCGGTTGGCAAGACAGGGACGTGGCCTTCGCCGGCATGTACTTTGCGCATAAGTACCCCGAACGGCGCAAGCAGATGGACATCATCCTCCCCGGTGCAGCCGAAGCCTGCAGCGGACGGGAATTTAAGTTCGAGATCTTCTCCCGCCAGCTTGGCAAGAAGTCCGAGTACCAGTTCCCGGAGCCGTTGGACAAGTTCGTCGTTGGATCCCTTTCCTACCGGCAGATGCTCACCGCCTACAAGGCGTACAAGATCTTCCTCAACGTGAATTCTGTGGTTGATTCAGCCACAATGTGCTCGCGGCGGATCTTCGAGATGACGGCCGCAGGCTCGACGGTAGTGACTACGCCAAGTCCGGCCGTGGACTACTTCTTTCCTGAGGGAGAGCTGCCTGTAGTCCAAAACCGTGTGGAGGCAGCCCACACCATTCGAGCGCTGCTAAAAAATCGGGAGTATGCAGAACGCCTGGTCCACCGAGCGCAGCGACGCATCTGGTCCGGACACACCTACCGCAACCGTGCGGAGCAGATTCTCCAAGCAGTTCGCCCGGAATTGGCGGCTGGTACGGATAAACCTGTAGTTTCCATCCTGGCTTCGAGCATTCGACCGGGGCAACTGGACCATGTGATTGACGGTGTCGCCAGCCAGCGCGGTGTCACCGTTCAATTGCTCTATGGTGCCCACGGCTTTCGTCTGGACAAGGATGAGTTCAAGCGGAAATGCCTTGCGGCGGGGATCACAGATGCCCTCGCGCTGGAATTTCCGGCAGAGGTGACGTTGGGGGAGTGTTTGAACGCTCTCGTCGAGCAGGCATCCGGGGAGTTCGCGGCCAAGTGGGATGATGATGATCTCTACGGCCCCTGGTACTTGTTCGACCAAGTGCAGGCGCTTGCCTACGCAAGTGCCGCTGTCGTCGGAAAACGGGCCCACTACATGCACCTACAGGGACCGGACGTCACAGTGTTACGAAATTCCCAATTCGAACACCGATACTCCCACTTCGTCGCCGGGCCGACGCTTTTCGGGCGGCTTGCGATATTCCGTGAGAACCCTTTTCCTGCCGTCAGTAGGGGCGAGGACACTTCGTTCCTGAGAAGTGTTCTAGAATCGGGTGGGAAGATTTACGCCTCAGACCGTTTCAATTATTGCCAAGTGCGCGGCGCAGACCACACACAGCACACTTGGCAAGCAACGGCCCACGAGTTGCTTGCTACGTCTGCCATAAAGTTTTTCGGAAATCCCGTGGAACAGATCTTTATATAGGGAGTCGATTATGGAGAAGGTCAGGTATGACCTCGCCGTTATCGGTTTGGGCTACATCGGACTGCCCACGGCGGCGACTTTCGCCAGCCAGGGAAAGCACGTGGCCGGTGTCGATGTGAACCATGCCACTGTTGATGCCGTAAACCGGGGGGAGGTTCCGTTCGTTGAACCGGACCTGGGTGTGGTGGTATCCGGCGCGGTGAGCCTCGGCAACCTTAAAGCATTCACCGAAGTGCCTCCGGCTGACGCTTTCATCGTCTGTGTTCCTACGCCGGTACGGGTCGACAAAGATGTGGACCTCTCATACTTGCGCAGCGCAGCGGAAAAGCTCGCGCCGGTGTTACGTGGAGGAGAACTGGTCATTCTGGAGTCCACCTCGCCGCCCGGTACCACCGAGCGCATTGGTGAGTTTCTGGTCAGCGCCCGGCCGGACCTGAGTCTCGCTCCGGAGCCCGGCAAACGGCAGATCCACTTGGCACACTCACCCGAACGTGTGCTGCCCGGCCGCATCATGGTCGAAATTGTGACCAATGATCGCGTAGTCGGCGGCCTGACACCGGAGGCATCCTCCATGGCAAGGGAGCTGTACAGCGTGATTTGCCAGGGCGAAATCCACCTCACCGATGCCAAGACGGCCGAGATGACTAAGCTCGCGGAGAACTCGTTCCGCGATTTGAATATAGCCTTCGCCAACGAACTGGCCTTGATGTGCGGCAGCATGGGCGTGGACGTCTGGCGCTTGATAGAACTGGCCAATCGTCATCCCCGCGTCGATATCCTGAATCCGGGTCCCGGAGTCGGGGGCCATTGCATTGCTGTTGATCCGTGGTTCCTCGTCGGTGCTTTCCCGGAGCACTCGGGCCTGACGCGTGCGGCGCGCGACCTGAACGATTCCATGCCCCGCCATGTGGCGGAAAAGGCACTGGCAGCTGTCGCAGAGTTGGAGGAGCCAACGATCGTTGTCCTGGGCCTTGCCTTCAAGGCCAACGTCGACGACACTCGGGAATCTCCGGCCGTGGACGTAGCGCGCCTGCTTTCCGCGGCAGCTCCTGCCGCCGATTTGATCGCTGTGGATCCGCATGTAACGACACTTCCCCACAGTCTCGCCGGCCTGGGCAACCTTCGCTTGGAGGAGCTTGACGTAGCGCTGAATGCGGCCGACCTAGTGGTCCTGCTGGTTGATCATGATGAATTCAAGTACCTGGATCAGGAGCTGTTGATTGGTAAGCGTGTCATTGACACCCGCGGTGCCTGGCGGCAGCCCGATGCTTTGGAGGCAGAACTGGCCACCATGTCCGCGGCTGCCTTCGCCAAGTAGGACCTGTCGATGACACGCACCGGCATAGGCTCCAGCATCCACGAGCAGGTCTTGCAATGGCAGGCCGAGGCTGACGTGCCAACCGCAGGCGTCCAGCAGCCCCGCCAAACCCAAATTGGTACTTTGACCATCATGGTGGACGCCCGAGCCGCGGATGCACGCACTGCAGCGTTGACCATCTCTTCTATCTTCTCGGGCAGCGTGCAGCGCTCCTTCCTCCAGGTGCTGATGCCGGAATCTGCGGACTCGGCAAACCTGGAGCGGTGGTTGGCATCAGAAGTCGGCGTCCAATTCATCCGCAGTGTGGAAGACGCAGTCGCGGGGGAGCAGTATTTGCTGGTTTGCCCAGCGGGCGTAATGCTCGGCACATATTCCATTGAGGCCGCCATTGAAGCGGCAGCGGAAACGGGCGCCGACCTGCTGCGGGTACTCGTAGACGGCGCCCCAGGCACAATGGAACTTTGGAAGACTGACAGGTTAGGCTCTCCCGCTGCAATGAACGGCGCAGAGCAAGCCATCCGGAATCAGGGCAGCGAGAGGTGGGTATCGGGGGCCAGTCTCGGCGCCCACGCTCTTGGCCGCCCCGCGCCCAAGCAATTCCTCCGCAAAGGCAGGGCCGGTAAGTTTGATCTGCACGTCGTTGTCAAGGACCTCAAGGATCCTGCGACGAGGCGGGATTATGAGCACCAAGTGCGCCGGCTCGAATTGGAACTGGCCCGCGCCAAGCGCCATCAGTGGCAGGACGCCGTGAGCAAAGCCTCTCCTCCCACGGCCTTACTGCCCTTCGGCGCCGCCCTTCGGAGGGGTCCGCGGTACATCGCTTCTCGAGCCGCTGCCCGCTTACGACGCCGCAACGCGGGGTTGAAATAGCGGTGGTCCTTGCCAATACCTTGGCCGGCAGTAGCAACATTTCGCTTCTGCGGTTGGCCAATGCACTCAATTTCGGACCGAAGGCCTTCGAATGGACGTTTGAGGATCTGAACGAGCCTCAAAGCATCGCGTCTGCCTCCAAAGCGCAGCAACGGTGGCATGACAACTTTGTGCTTGCCGTCCGGTCGGTGGCACAGGCACGGCAGTGGCTGCCCCTGCTGACGCTGTCCGGCAAGGCACACCGGGTCCACTTGGTGCTGCAGAACGACGGCGAAAAGCACCCGCCGCCGGCACGGCCCACGGTCGCGCAGATGCGCGCAGGGCTGATGATCTCGGCGTCGGCAGCGCCGGAAGGATATGCAGCCGTCACCGTTGCGGCGGGCAAGTGGGTAGATGTCCACCGCGCGATCGCCGCGGGGCTGATGCATCTGGAAACCGGCCGGCCCGGATCGGTGCTTGGTGGTTTGCGGGTGGGGATCACGGATCCCGCTCACGCGGCCTGGGCCGCAGGCGATCCATTGGCCCGGTCGCTTTGCCCGGCCCTGCTAGAACCGGCCGACGAGGATATCTTCCCGGTGGACTTGGTAGTGGCGGACACCGAACCCGAAATCGCCTCGGTCCGGAGGCCTGCCGGTTTTGTCCGGCCCACTGATGGGCTGGCGGATAACAGCGGCTGGTCAATGGCCCTGCCGCCCGTGGATGTGCGCTGTGTGTCGCCGCGCGGCTTCAACCCCTACCCGGACCACGGCACCGTCCGCGCCAACTTCGCCCCCGGGGGCGGCCTGGTCTTCAGGGATGCCGAAGCTGCGGATGCCGACCAGCCGGTTGCTTCGCTGGCTCCAGGGGAGCCGCTCGGCGAGTACTGCATTGCCGCGCTGCGCTCCCGCAGTTATGTGGACGTTTCCACGTTGGTTGGCGCAGCCGACCACCGTGCCACCGCCGTTGTGCTTTCCGGCCTGGCTACGGCCGGCGTCCCGCTCTTGAGAGCGGGCGACACGGCTGCTGTGCGCATGCTCGGACCGGACCTTGCTGCCGCCATTTCGGCCTTCGACGCACAGGACACGGCGTTGCTGCGCGAATCCAAGTCCATTGACATGCGCCGGCTGGCCCTGGGTCTCTTCGAACCGGCCGCCCGCTGGAACCACTGGGCAGCCGGCGCCGGAATGACGCCCCTGGAACCGGAGGCGGTCAGCGTGGTGCTGGCCACCCGCCGTGCCGACAGGATCCGGGAAGCCGTCCGGCAAATCGAGCGGCAGGACTGGCCGGCCGTGGAAATCGTGCTGGTGCTGCACGGCATCGAAGTGCCCGATGCCGAGCTGGAGCAGCTGCGTAAAGATTGCTCGCGTGACCTGGTGGTTCGAAAAGCCGGACCTGAGAAGGTCCTGGGAGAGGTGTTGAACCTCGGCGTTCGAGCCGCCGGAGGCGGGCTCATTGCCAAGATGGACGACGACGACTGGTATGGGCGGCATCATCTGCGCGACTTGATCTACGCCCGCCGCTACTCCGGCGCGATGCTCACCGGAAGCCAGGTCGAGTTCGTTTACCTCGAGGATCTTGACATCCTGACCAGGCGCCCCTCCGAGGGAGAGCGCTACTCGGACCATGTGGCTGGCGGCACCATGCTGATTTCTAAGTCGGACCTGGCGGACGTCGGCGGCTGGCGGCCGGTGCACCGCGCCGTGGACCGCTGCCTGTTGCAGGCAGTGGAGGCCGCGGGCGGCAGTATTTACCGCAGCCACGGCCAGAACTACGTGATGCATCGGTACAGTGACGCCCCGGGGCACGGTGGGCACACCTGGGCGCCGGAGACGGAGACCTTCCTGCAGAATTCCCGAGAGCAGTGGGACGGGTTCGTCCTGCCGCCGCAGATCGACGCCGAGGATATCCGCTACTATCCGCCCGGTCGCCACGCCAGCCTGTCCAGCATTTTCAGTAGGCTTGCGTCAGGCCCGCAGACCGCCACTTCGGCAAGGGGAGAGCAGGAATGACCCGGCAACCAGTCATTTGGGTCTGTGGACAATGAAGCCCTCTTCAGTCGGCAGTAGCGGGGACGCCCAACCAAAGAGGTCTAAAACCTTTCGCCCAGTAACCACCGGTGAACTCGGGGTGCGTATACCTCCCGAAACCTGTCCCCAGCCGGTTAATTCTTTGAGGTGATGGTCGCCTCCGAGCTTGATCGTGAACCTGGGTATCAGGGAGTCGGGAACGGGCCGCAACCACGCCTAACTCCATCCAGGTGTCCTCACGCTGTCCGCTGGACTCTCGTCTGGTGAAACCTTTATAATATAGTAGCCACACGGATTATTTATCGTGAGCCCTGATATTAGGAAACAAACTAACATGCCCTTTTGGTTTTCAGCTCATCAGATGTCACATACAGTGCGATTATAACGGTTGTGCCAGATAATGACGGTAGGCATGCGGCTCCGTGAATAGGTGTGAGTGCGATTCTCAGCTACGGTACGGTGCTGGAAGATCAGTCCATGAACCGGAGAAAAGAATGAAACTAGTCGTAATAGGACAGGGGTACGTTGGCCTCCCCTTGGCTCAGGGAGCCTCGGCATCGGGTGTCAAGGTAACCGGACTCGATCTGAACGAAGTTACCGTGCGCAATCTAAACGCCGGACGGTCGCACATAGACGATTTAAGCGACCAAGATGTCATGAAGATGATCGAGGAAGGATATGAAGCAACTACGGACGCCGCCGTGATCGCGGATGCCGACGTCGTAGTCGTTTGTGTCCCCACACCATTGGGGGAAGGAGGCAGCCCTGATCTTCGCGCCGTGGAAGGCGCAATGCGTTCGGTGTCGTCGCACATACGCGAGGGCACCCTCGTTATATTGGAATCAACAACATATCCAGGTACAACGAACGATCTTGTCCTGCCGATCCTTGAGAAGAGCGGCCTCATCCTCGATGAAGATTTTTTTCTTGCCTTCTCACCCGAACGAATTGATCCGGGGAACCCTATCTGGGGCTTGACAAATACACCGAAGGTAGTCGGGGGCGTCAGTCCCCGTTCAACTGAACGCGCCCAATCGTTTTATGAACGGTTTATCGACGTCGTGGTGCCCGTGAAAGGTGCGAAAGAGGCGGAAACCGCCAAACTTCTCGAGAACACTTATCGACATATCAACATTGCGTTGGTCAACGAAATGGCCAAATTCTGCCATGAGTTAGACATCGATCTATGGGATGTCATCGACGCCGCGAAGACTAAACCATTCGGCTATGAGGCGTTCTATCCGGGACCTGGTGTTGGAGGACATTGCATTCCCATCGATCCCAATTATCTTAGCTTCCAGGTTCAACGTTCACTGGGATATCCCTTCCGCTTTGTTGAACTCGCGGAAGAGATCAATAATTCCATGCCCCGATACATTGTAGATCGTGTGCAGGACATGCTGAACCAAATTGGCAAGGCACTGAACGGGGCAAAAGTCCTGCTGCTTGGCGTGACTTATAAGGCAAATATTGCGGACCAGCGCGAATCTCCGGCCCTCCCGATAGCAGAGATATTGCTGGCTAAGGGCGCAGAGATTTCGTATCATGATCCGAGCGTCCCGGAATGGTACGTCAATGGCTTAGAGATTCCTTTTGCCATCGAACTGGACGACGCGATTTCCGATGCGGACATCGTGCTTTTACTCCAGAATCACTCTGCTTATGACCCGGACGCGATGAGTAAAAACTCACGCATCTTCTTCGATACTAGAGGAGCGACTACCACTTCATCGGCGAACCGTCTGTAACAGTAGCAAATCTAAGTTCAAGAGAGAGTAATTTCCCGATGCCTCCCCGCAGAATGGCCATAATCCTCGCGACTGCGGCGGCTGCTGCATGTACCGTCATTGCCGTATATGGAAACGCTGTCTTTGCAAGTGTGTCTATGGTTGGGATTATGGCGGCGACCGCCGCTTGGTTCGTTGCAGATATCAGAACAAAAGTTATCCAAACTCGAAAAGCATCCGTCAAGCTGGCTGCAGATGTTGCACGCTTGGAAATCGAGATCCGGCAGACGCATGCCCATCAGTCGGAATTGTTGCGGATGATGAAAGAGGATCAGCAACAAATTGTTATCCTCAAAGGAAAGATTGACCGCGGACGCGATAAGACGATCGATCACATCAAAGCTCTCCGCGGCGAAGTCGTCAAGCTACTAGCGGACCAGGCGCATTTGATCGAAGCTGTGGAGACTATCCGTGGCGATTCCACCGAAGCTTTCAATCTGAGCAAGATAGGTCGCGTTGAAACGCGCATTTACTTGGAGGACTTGAAATCAGAACTTCTTGCAAAAGTGGAATCGGCACTGCACCCACGTGCGCACGTATCGGGGTCCGCCACCAACTGCGAGACTCCCGCATCCGACTTGCGAGAATCTTACATTTCGGAGACTGGTAGTGCCCATGACTAAGTTTGACTGTGTGGGTAAGTCCAGCCGTGAATGCCAAGTTTATTACTCGCGTCAAGTCAGCGCATATGAAAGAGAAAACGTTCTCCACGCCGCCCTACGGATTCGATCTTCTGCTGCGCGAAACGTTTTGGCTCGCCTAGCATCGAATGAGCGTTTCGACTTTAACGAGATCCGGTCGTGGTTTATGTCAGCCGCCTCAACGGACATAACTATGTTTGATAGAGACTGGCTGTTGGGTTTGGCTGAATTCCTCATGCTTCAGAATGAGCGGATCGATACTCAGTTGGGAAGCCTCATCGTTGACACAGTTTTGGCTGAGGGCGGCGGGGCATCGTTCTCGCCGGCCTTAAGGAAGATTTCCGTCGATACGGCGCTTCGAGACAGGGACCTTGGCCGTGCATCCCGGTTGATACAGTGCTTTGACTGGCACCCAAGGAGGCGGGCATCGCTGTCTTTGAACATGTCAAATCCTTTCGTGTCCGCTGCGGAATCTGACAGTGAAGAACGATGGATCGAGTCGCTCAATGCCATGGTGGCGGCCCCTGGGCTCAGACGAGTTGCACTTCGAGATCAGGATGGAGGAATGCCGTTTGACCGCCTGACCACGGTGCCAACGGTCACCGAGACATCCTTAAAGCCCTCTGAAGAACCACTGGTCACAGCGGTTGTTACTACCTACAAACCCGACTTGGGTCTCCTGACGGCGGTACGTTCGCTTGTCGCACAAACCTGGCAAAATCTCGAGATTCTTGTCGTTGATGATGCGTCTGGTGCAGAATATGACGGTATCTTAGAGCAAGCCCTTCAACTCGATCCTCGCGTACGGCTAATCCGTCAAATACGTAACGGAGGCACCTATATAGCCCGCACGAAGGCAATGGTTCTTGCGCAGGGCGAATTCGTTACTTTTCAGGACTCTGACGACTGGTCGCGACCAGAGCGCATCACGACCCAGATGCAGCCCCTCTTGCAAGATGATCGCATCATGGCTAGTCATAGTCGCTGTATTCGTTTGGACGAGCAGTTGGTTTTCGATGATCCCGGGTATCAGAATCCTCTCAGATTGAATAGCTCATCGTTACTTTTTAGGCTATGGCCAGTAATGAGAAGAATAGGATACTTCGATACCGTCAGAAAAGGCGGCGACAGCGAATTCCAGGAGCGCATAGAGATAGCATTCAGACAACGCATTCCTGTTGTTGGGAACTTCCCCCTTGCGTTCGTACGTCTTAGTAAAGGATCGTTGTCAAGAGCAGAGTTCCAACCACGTTGGAGACATCAGGCGCGTGTTTATTATCCATCGCTCTATAAAGCGTGGCACGAGAAGGCTGTCAGGGAAAACCGGAGCCTCTTTGTCGATCACGTGATCTCGGAGCGGAAATTTTCTGCCCCCAATCGTTTTTTGCAGTCAAAAGACAAGGAGACAGAATATGATGTGCTTATCTGCGCAGATTTGCGCTATTCCGAGACGGTTGGCGCACGCCTAATCAAAGTTACAGAGGCCCTCTCCTCCTGCAAATTGCGGGTTGGATTAATTGACATGCAACCTTTCCTTAGCATCGCTAGGTCGATTTCTAACACTAAGATACAGAATCGATTAGTGCGCAAAGATATATCGAATCTTGTTAACTCGGGAAAGGCGTCGCTCGTGGCGACGGACGACAATGCCACTGCGCGTCTCATTGTGGTGGATGATCCAATATTATTGCAATTCGTGGGAGATGAACCGTGGGCTGTCCAGGGCGCGAAGGGTTTGCTACTTGTCAATGAACCACCTTTGGATTCAGAGAGTAGACTACTAAAGTACAGCGTAGAAGATTGCATTGAAAACTCCCGGAATGTCCTTGGCCAAGACCTTGTGTGGGTGCCGTCGAGAAATGACGTTGCCGAAGAATTAGCTTCTGGAGTGCCGGCGGAGCTTTTGGCCAAACCTGTGCATCGGGACTTTTGGCAAGAACCACATGCATTAGCTGCTTGGATCAATGAGCAACTGAAACCGTCCTTCTGACCGCCGAACTATGTTATTTCGCCTTAACGTAAAAGATCGCTATATGTCCGTACTGCGAGTTGTTGTCGCAGGGAGCGCGGCTGCGCGGCTTCCGTAATTCGGCCACTCAAATGTGCTTCGAGAGTGGAATGGTTAAGGGAGCTGGACTTGGCGTGTTGCTTTGCATGCTATGCCAGTCCGCATCCGGTAGCGGGTGGATAATAGGTTTGAGTCTTTACTCGCTGTAGGAAAGGTACAAGAATGAAGTGGTCTCTTGACGGGCCTAAGTTGGTATTCCATCACCAGGGCGGTGATATCTTCTGGGATATGCCTCACGGTTACGGTATGCCAAGTCGCGAGTTGTTGTCACTGGTCGAATACGTAATGCTCACGCCGCACGGTGAGAAAGTTGATGTGATTCCAAGAGACGTGGGGTTCGGCAATGCTCGGCACGGGCGCACTGCCGTTGCCTTTTCGGGCGGGGTGGATTCAGCAGCTGCACTCAGGTTAATTGAAAACCCAATACCGATATATACGCGCGTGGCGGTGCCAAGCAAATTGCACAAGCTGGAGAATGCGCTCTTAGCAGTCAAAGAAGTAGGTGGTATCTCCATAACCACAAACCAGGATTATCTAGCCAAAGCCTATGGCAAACCGCGTGGCTTCTACGGCGCGGCGGGATGGACAGTTACCAGCCTGTTGCTTGCAGAACATTTGAATATCACAACTTTTGCCGACGGTAACATAATCGAGTTTATTTACCTCCGGTCTCAGCATGGACATGGGACGAAATATGTTGAACCTCGGATCAGTGACTTGGAAACCGCATTCACAAAGCTGGGCTTCTACTACTTTTGTCCATGTGCTGGTCTGACAGAGGTGAGTACAACCAAGATCGCTAGAGGGTTCCAATACGCCATGGGATGCATGAGAGGTTCTAATGGGAGGCCGTGTCTGAACTGCATGAAGTGCTACCGAAAGTGTGCACTCATCGGCAACCCAATACCGTCGAATCCAGAGGTTGAAAAGGTACTAGCAAGAGCATGGGTGCCAGTACTAGGAACACTGCTCTGGGCAAGGGATATTTATGGACTCCGTCATGAAAGGATAAACGATCTCACTCGCGACATTTCATGGGTAGACGCTTGGTATGGTGAGTCGATTCGTCATGTTCCCGTGCATCTAAGAGAATACTTCTTGGAGCAATTGGAGGCTTATGGAATCCGAGCTTTGAGCGACGATTCCAGCCTGAAGAGTTGGTCTTCGTACGTCGGCTAGCCAATTGCTGAGGATTTTTTGACCCACTTCAGGCTGGAGCGCATCATCATCAACACAGCGCGTGCGGCATGGTCCAGGCGGCGTCAGCCGCAAGAAACTGCTGGATAAGGCCCGCCCGAGGATGAGACGCAACTGCGTTTCATCGCAGGCCTCACAGTAGGGCACAGCACACCGAGGCCTAAGGGCCAGCAACCCAGATTCATGCTTATTCAGGACACTCCAAGTAAGTAGCGCATGCGGCATCTCATCCGATGGCAATAACAGCAGGTGCTTCGCCGGGACGAATTCCATCGGTCAACCGCGCCTACCCCTGGTCTCCTTAATCATTTGGTGGCGGATCAGCGTCCGTATGCTGGTCGCCATTTCCACTCATGGGAGTGGTACAACGCTGATAGCAGCTCGGGCGACCATACCCGCAGTACGTTCCTAATGGCGCCTAACGCCGCTGAGGGATTGCCTCCGCCATTTTCTACCCGAGAGAGGGCCGCCAGCGGCGGGCTGGGCATCGCCACCAGCGAGGGGGTCAGAGTGCAAGGGCGCGCCGCAAGTGGCACGTGAAGTAACCCCTAACGGGAGAACCCGGGATCACGACTACCGGTGGGGCGGCATTGGCGCGGCTGAGGCCATGGGAAACCTGCATGTGTTCTTCCTGGCGGAGGGCCAGTAGTCCCTACCCGGTGCGGTTCCTCGGCACTGGAGGACACGAATAATAGTTCGCGTACATTTCAGTACGGGCACGGGCGCCGATTGGGAGCGGGTGACCCTGCTCCTGGACATTCACGGGAGACATCATCCCGGCTCTGCCACCTACCACATTGCTTCGATGGCCGGCCTGCAGAGACGATGGCCCGAACCTGCAACAGCGTCCGGTCAGCGTTTGGTCACGGCGTTCAATTGCGGTTCGAAAACATCTGCCCGCGGAGTAATGTGACCATTACCAAGGTCGATTGGGACGATCTCAATTGTTCCGTCCTCACTCACTCCACCGCTCGTCGACAAGCCGAACAACTCAGCGAAAGCGGCGCAATGAACCCGCACATGGTGGTCGTCGCCCTGGTTCATCACATAGCGCACCTTGTTTTGCCGCGCCATGTTGGCGTAAGTGTGTACAGCCGAGAGTCGCTCGATGTACTTTTCGTGCGCCTCCTTGCCGCTCAGCCCTGGGAAGGCATGCTCCACGAGCCGGTTGTAGTGACCCGAATAGTATTTCGACACGTCAGTTTGCGGAGCGAAGACAATCGCAGTCGAGCCAGGCCACCGGATGGAGTGCTGAAGGGCAGCGAAACCGCCTGCCGATGATCCAGTGAACTGGACATCGTTTGACCCGCAGACGTCCGCAACCTTCCTAACTATTGCCAAGAACATATCTGTAGGATCGTCGTCGGCGGCACCGACGAACCAGCCGATCTTCATTTCTTCCGACAGTAGTAACGTCGGATCAGCGAACAAGATAAATGATTCCGGACTCCGCATCCGAGAGGTTAGACGCTCAAACAGCGGTAACCGCTGCTTGTCCACAGCTCCATGGTAACCAACGGTTAGGACCGGGTGGCTGCGGATCGCGGCAACGCATTCGATAACACCGCCTTCCCACTTAATGCGGTGGGTAGCTACTTCCTCCGTCGGAGTGAACTTTTCCACGCTG
Source organism: Arthrobacter sp. Y3223065 (assembly GCF_059090885.1). Taxonomy (NCBI): domain Bacteria; kingdom Bacillati; phylum Actinomycetota; class Actinomycetes; order Micrococcales; family Micrococcaceae; genus Arthrobacter; species Arthrobacter sp. Y3223065. Next base: position 305,382 of record NZ_JBNHGC010000001.1, read on the forward strand.
TCATGTTCGTAGATAGGGATTTTATAATATTCGTCCTGCACAAGAGTCAACTGTACTGGCCCGCTGCGTGATTTTACGAATTACTCAGCTGATCAGGCGTAGATGCAAACCTCTAGCCTCGCACCGTTGCTGCGGTCGGCACCAAGGGCATACCCAAGAAACTCGAGTGGAAGAACCCGGCTCACCTCACTGAGCCACCATCTGCACGCTCGTGGGCCACTGAACCGGCGAACCCTCGTGGGCCCGAACGGATTCGGTCGCGAAGATGTAGGGGTCCACTGCTGGCTGCTTCTCATCAGTAACTGTCATGCTGACCAACGTTTCCAGCGTCAGGTAGACGTAACGCCCGCGGACGACAATCAGATCTATTCTGCCAGGTCGGGGGAAGCAGTTGAGACCTTATAGGTTGAGAAATATTTGGAAAAAGACTTCCCGTTGAACAAATCAATTAGCAGTCTTGCTTCTGCTTCCAGGAAAAGATGCCCGAACTCCTTATCGATATTATCGTATAGGCGGCCAGCATAAATTCCGCCCGGATGTGGAGTTATCTCTCCGAGGTAGCATTCCTTCGCCCCGCGAAGAAAATCGATTCTCAAAAAGGGAACAGGCGAAGCGAGAGATATACGTTTTGCGCGCTCAAGCAACCCGCTGGGGATCCCAGATCCCTCAAAACTCGATATATTTTTCAAAAACTTAAAAGACTCACCGTTGGGTCGATAAGAGCAGTATAAATTCTGTCCATCTTCTCCACGGCCACGGGCAATTTCGAGTACGGCGCCAATGTGGCCATAGAATGAATAAAACTTCAGGTCGCTCGCCAATTCCCCTGCGGTATTGAGAACAGCTTCTTCGATAATCCAAGCATCCATAGAGACGCGAGATTCGTGCCCTCGGAGTTCAAGCAGGGCGCTGGGGAAGTCCTCGTATACCTTCTGTGTTCGAAGTGACTGTAAATGCAGATTTTGGTCGACAAAGAATACTCCTCGTGAAGAGTCTCCCCAAGTAGGCTTGATGACAGTAAGCGGACGCAGTTGTAGGGTGTCGAGTGACGCGTTTCTCGCGTATATATTTGGGATAGGCACGCCGAGAGTTTTTGCAAACTCTTGGTCAGCCTCTTTAGAGTTCAGACTGGGTGCAAGGGGGCATCCCATTTGCGCAAGTTTGGACTTGAATCGCATCATATTGGTAACGCATGAACGAAAGGATACGCCGATTCCATAAATGTCGCCATCGGTGACAAAGCTTTGCTTCATATCTTTCGTGCTCAATGGCGAATACAGTGCTGTCAGAAGCCTCTCACGGTCAGCCTGCGGCATGTCCTGCTGTCCTCGTACTCGGTTTATGGTTCTCCAAAGCTGCTGCAGCCCGTTTGCGTATTCATCAATGGCTCGAGTAACTTCCGCATCGTAGGTGCCCATTATAGCCTTTCGTAAAGTTGGAGAGATGACTTCAAGCGTTCATTTAAGTCGCCAGGTAGAATCCATCGATCCATTTCAGGGATTAACTACTTTTAGTGGTAATTCGTGCTGGTCTGTATTTATTGCTGGCCCCTTGCACCGAGCGCGAGGAGTAATTGCCCTGATTGCTGGGCAGCTTGCGATGACGTAGGTTAAGGATCCATATACGCACTTGGGCCGCACGGTGAAGGTTGGGCGATGTGCAGCATAAATCGCTGTCTGTTGGGTGCTTCGACGCGCTTGAAAGCTGGGCGGCACATTGGGTAATTCCGTGATTTGATGTGCTGGCTGAGTTGAAAGGCGGTTACCGTTGGTGCGTCCATGTCCATCTGTCTGGCCTTCACTTGGAGGCCCCATAACGAGTTGGGGGCCAGACAAGGAGGTCTCGTTGGCGGCGCACGTTACCTTGTCCTGGGGGATGCAGTAGGTTTCATCGAGCTCATAATGGAATAGGTTGGAACCCATGAATCGCGCGTCGCCGGCCGCAAGTAATTTGCGAAGTGACAATTATTGACTCCCGGCCTCGGTCCGTCAAAGATTTCAGTGGGAAGCACGGTTTAGCCCGCGAAGTCCGGCAGCCGCTCGCCTAGGCCAAGCAGGGCACGGACAGCAGCGACGGTCCGGGCGGCGGCTCTGCCGTCGCCATAAGGGTTCACCGCTGCTGCCATGGCGTCATAGTGGTCCCTGTCATCGAGCAATTTGGTGACCTCCGCTACTATCCTGTCTTCATCGGTGCCGATCAGCATGACCGTGCCCGCGTCAACGGCCTCGGGCCGTTCGGTGTTTTCCCGCATGACCAACACTGGTTTCCCCAAGCTAGGGGCTTCCTCCTGAACACCGCCGGAGTCGGTTAGCACAATGTGGGCAAGCGACAGCAGGCGAGTGAATTCCGGGTAGTCCAAAGGTTCGGTGACCACGATGTTTGCAGCCCCATCTAGTGCGGGCAGCACTGCTTTGCGCACTACCGGGTTCTTATGGATGGGGAGGACAATTACAATGTCGGGATGCCTGGACGCAATGCGGGACAGGGCACGCCCTACCCCTCGCATTGCCTCTCCCTGGTTCTCCCGCCGATGGGTGGTCACCAACAGGACCCTTCGGTCTTCGGCGGTTAGTTGCTCCAGTCGCGGATCCGTGAAGGGCGTTTCGGTAGCGACAGCCCTCAATAGGGCGTCGATCACGGTGTTTCCGGTGACAACGATGTCGCGGTCAGTCACATTTTCAGCTATCAAGTTGGCTTTGCTGGCGACAGTTGGGGCCAAGTGAAGGCTGGCAATTTGGGAGGTGATCTTGCGGTTCGCTTCCTCTGGAAACGGAGAGAACACGTTGCCGCTGCGCAATCCGGCTTCGACGTGGATCACAGCAATGCCTCGGTTGAAGGCGGCTATAGCCGCGGCGGTCGACGTCGTAGTGTCGCCTTGGACTAGGACGGCCGCAGGCGTGACATTGGTAAACAGCGTGTCCAAACCTGAAACGGTACGCGTGAGGATTCCGTTTAGTGACTGGCCCGGCTGGATGATGTCCAGATCGTGGTCGGGGGTGATGCCAAAAAAGGTATTGACCTGATCCAACATTTCGCGGTGCTGCCCAGTGACTGTGACCACGCACTGGAAGCGGGGGTCAGCCTCCAGCGCCTTAATGATTGGCGCCATCTTGATCGCCTCGGGGCGGGTGCCGTATATAGGCATGACGGTGTGCAAGGATCCCCCAGTGGTAGCGGTGATGCAGCCCTGAAACATGGGCAGAACTGGTTGTCAGGCTTCCCGCTCCCGTTACAGGAAACGTTGGGCCTCTTAGAGCATAATGAGTGCCGCGATCAAAAGAGGAATAGTGACTATGACAGCCACAGCCAGCAGCGCGGCAATCCGTCGTTTTCTACGATATGCGCGTTCTGAATTACGGGGGATAACGTTATTCTTGGCACGTGCATCCCCTGAACGCATGGTGTTGGAGCTCGCAGGGCTGCTCATATGACGGGCTGCCGGCAGCTCCGCAGGTGAGTAAGTCATGGAAGGGCCTCCGCGCGTATTAGTAAATCTTCCCTAACACTATAGATGGCCAGAATTCGTCCAAGCCTTGGCACGCCCGACCGGCAGTCCTAGCGGACCCTGAGTTCAGCGCAGTCTTGATCGTCCCGCCTTTGCGGAACTGCCACGCCCGGAGGGACAACTGCGGTAGGCTCGATTAACGCCGGAGAACTAAGGACGATCGTTGGCGGGCATCGCCGGCGCATGCAGATGGGAACAGTTTGCAGACGAAGATTGCTGCCAATGCCGAAGCGCTGCGCCGCTGGCTGTCCAAGGCCGAAGTCGTCCTCGGCAACCACAGCGACCGTCTGAATGCGATCAATATCTTCCCGGTCGCCGACGGAGACACGGGGACCAACCTTTATCTGACTATCCGGGCGGCGGCGAAGTCGGCCGCTGAATACCGGACGGCGGACATCGGCGAACTCCTGGCCGGAGCCGGCCAGGCCGCGATGGAAGAAGCGCGCGGCAACTCGGGCACCTTGTTGTCCGTTTTCCTGGCGGCCCTGGCCGAACCTTTGCGGGGCACGACCCGGTTGACCGGGCCGCTGCTGGCCGCGGCCCTCCAGCGTGCCGAAATCCGGTGCTGGTCAGCGTTGAGCGAGCCCGTTGAGGGAACCATGCTCTCCGTCATCGCCGCAGTCTCGCGGGCGGCGTCGGCGGTACATGCGGCGAAGAACGGCGACGACAGCAACCACGGGCTTGCGGCAACGTTGGAATCGGTCGTGGAGGAGGCCGTCGTCGCGGTCGTCAGGACCGAGACGCAGCTCGGCGCACTGGAGTCGGCGCACATCGTCGACGCGGGCGCCGTCGGGTTCCTGCTGATCATGGACACCTTGCGTGCCAGCGCCCTGGGCGTGGAACTGCAGCCGGAACTGCTGGACGGCCTGCACGGATACAACGTGCAGGATCCCCACCTGCATCTGGACCACGTGGATGAAGGCGTCGAAGTGATGTGCACCGTCAACCTCAGCCCCCTGGACGCCGCAACGCTGCGCTTGAAGCTGGACGAGTTGGGCGACTCGGTCATCATGAGCGCGGTGACCGAAATTGAGGGCGGGTACCGTTGGCGCGTCCACGCCCACGTGCCGGACGGCGAAGCGGCCCTGGACGTCATCCGTGAGCTGGGTGAACCGATGAACGTCAGCATGACGGAGCTGGCCGGCCCGCCGGAGCAGTCCCATGGCGGCTGACCTGCCCGATGAGCTGAGCGTCCCGCTGGAGCGGCGGCTCGGCAAGCGCTCGGCCTCGGCACTCGAAAAACACCTGGGCATGACGGTGACCGGGGAACTGCTCAATTACTTCCCGCGGCGATACATGAAGCGCGGGGAGCTGACCATGATCGCCGAGCTGCCGATCGACCAGGACGCAACCTTGGTGGCCCGGGTGCTCGGCACCAGTTCCCGCAAGATGCGGGCCCGCCGCGGTTCGCTGACCGAGGTTGTCGTGACCGACAATTCCTCGGACATCAGCCTCACCTTCTTCAACGGTTATCAGGCCGAACGGGAGCTGCGGCCGGGAACCATCGCCATGTTTTCGGGCAAGGTGACCTCCTACCGCGGAAACCTGACCTTGACCAACCCCGACTACCAGTTGCTCGAAGACGCCTTCGAATTCGACGCAGAGGAGGCTCTGCGCCCGGTGCCCATGTATTCGGCAACGGCAAAGCTGGGCAGCTGGCGGATCAAGGCAGCCGTAGACCTATTGCTCGACGCCGTGGACTTCAGCCGCCTGGGCGACCCCATCCCGACCGACATCGCAGTCCGGGACGGGATGCTCTCGCTGGCCGAAGCCTACGAACAGATCCACCGGCCCCCAACGATGGAGGCCGCCAACGCGGCCCGGGACCGCTTCCGGTATCAGGAAGCGCTGGTCTTGCAGGCGGCCCTCGGGCGGAAGCGGGCCATCGCCGCGGCGGAACAGGCGACTGCGCGCCCAGGACGGAAGGGCGGTATTGCCGACAAGTTTGACGCCCGCCTGCCGTTCGACCTGACCTCAGGGCAGCGAGAGGTCGGCACAACCATCGCGGCCGAGCTGTCCGGCGATTCACCCATGAACCGGTTGCTGCAGGGCGAGGTCGGTTCGGGGAAGACCCTGGTTGCCCTTCGGGCCATGCTGCAGGTGGTCGACTCGGGCGGGCAGGCCGTCCTGCTCGCGCCGACCGAGGTCCTGGCGGGCCAGCATTTCGCCTCGATCACCCGGACGCTTGGACCCCTGGCGCAGGGCGGCATGCTGGGCGGCGACCCCGACGGCACCAAGGTTGTGCTGTTGACCGGGTCGATGACCGGAACGGCCAAGCGCAGGGCCTTGCTCGATGTGGCGACCGGAGAGGCGGGCATCGTCGTCGGCACCCATGCCCTGCTGTCCGACACGGTTCAGTTCCTGGACCTTGGCCTCGTGGTGGTGGACGAACAGCACCGGTTCGGCGTGGAGCAGCGCGACCGCCTCCGGAGCCGTTCGGCCACGCCTCCGCACCTGCTGGTCATGACCGCCACTCCCATCCCCCGGACGGTGGCGATGACCGTCTTCGGTGACCTGGAAACGTCCCTGCTGACCGAGCTGCCCGCGGGCCGCGCGCCGATCACCACCCACATGGTGACTTTGCAGGAACACCCCGCCTGGGAGGGCCGGATCTGGGAACGCGCCCGCGAGGAGGTCGCCGCCGGCCGGCAGGTCTACGTTGTGTGTCCCAAGATCGGCGATGACGAGCTCGAAGAAGCCGATCCGCCGGACGAGCTGTCCGAGCAGCAGGAGCAGCAGCGGCCCATGGCGTCGGTGGCCGCCCTCGTCGAACACCTGGGCGGGCTGCCGGTCCTGGACGGAGTCCGGATCGGCATGCTGCACGGCCGGATGGACCCGGAGCAGAAGGCTGCTGCCATGGCGGCGTTCAACGACGCCACGCTGGACATCCTGGTATCCACCACGGTCATCGAGGTTGGCGTCGACGTGCACAACGCCACCATGATGGTGATCCTGGACGCCGACCGCTTCGGCATTTCGCAGCTCCACCAGCTCCGCGGACGGGTGGGCCGGGGCGGTCACCCGGGTACCTGCCTGTTGGTCACACAGCTGGAGCCGGGGCACCCCAGCCGGGAGCGGCTGCAGGCGGTCGCCGCGACCACCGACGGGTTTGAACTCTCCCAGGCAGACCTCCAGCTGCGTCGCGAAGGTGACATCCTCGGGGCGTCCCAATCCGGCGGCAAATCGACCCTGAGGCTGCTGCGCGTGATCAAGGACGAGGCGGTTATCGCCCAAGCCCGGGAAGACGCGACGGCGATCCTGCAGCGTGACTCCACCCTCGCCCAGTATCCGGAGCTGGCGGACGCCATCGAGTTGTACCTGAATCCCGAGCGGGAGGCCTTCCTTGAGCGCGGGTAGCCGTTGAGTCGCATCGTCGCCGGCGTGGCCGGGGGCCTGACCCTGGCGAGCGTGCCGGGGGAGAACACGAGGCCCACGACGGACCGGGTCAAGGAAGCGCTGTTCTCCCGGCTGGAATCCTATGAGGTGGTGGCCGGCGCGCGGGTGCTCGACCTTTTCGCCGGCTCCGGGGCACTGGGAGTCGAGACCGCCAGCCGCGGTGCCGCAACAGTGGACCTGGTCGAAGCGGCCGACAAAGCCGCGGGGGTCTGCCGCCGCAATGCCGAACTGGTCAACGACAAGCTGGGCCGGAGGACGGTCAAGGTACACCGCATGAAGGCGGAACGGTTCCTTGAGGACCAGCCGGCGGGACACCACTGGGACCTGGTGCTGATGGACCCGCCGTACCCGCTGGGCGAGGACGCGCTGGGCGGCATCCTCAGATCCCTGTCCGGATACCTCGCCGACGGTTCCGTCGTCGTTGTTGAACGCTCTTCGCGGTCTCCCGAACCCGGATGGCCTGAAGGCCTCGAGCGGTTCGCCGTCCGGAAGTACGGCGAGACCCAGCTCTGGTTCGCCGAACCTGCCAAGGATCCGTCAGCCGCCGGCGAATGAATCGAGCTCGGGGCCGGTGAGGACGGCCGCCGGGTGCGGGCCCGCCGCCAGCAGGGCGGCCGACCATTCCGCCGGCCAGGAGCCATCGCGGGCGGCGAGGACAATGTTTCCGGCCCTTCGACCGCCGAACATGCTGGCCTCGCCCAGTGCCGCCACTGAACCGGCGACCGACGCCAACTCTGTGATCTGCCGCTTGGCGAACGCCAGCGGCGGATCGTCTCCCACATTGACCAGCACCACGCCGTCCGGTTCCAGTACCTCCAGCAACTCCTCGTAAAAGTCCGCCGTGGTCAGGTGTTCCGGGGCATCGTCGCCGGCGAAGACATCCAGCACAATCACATCGAAGGTTCCCTCGATGTCCCCGAAGGCCAGTTCATGCCGCGCATCGCCGAAGTGGACCGCGAGGTCGGTTCCGTCCGGCATGGGAAGGTGCTCGAGTACGAAGTCCAACAGCTCCCGCTCCAGCTCGACGGCGACCTGCCGGGAACCGGGCCGGGTGGCCTGCACATACCGGGCCAACGTCAGCGCCCCCGCGCCCAGATGGAGGCAACGCAGCGGGACCCCTGGCGGGCCCGCCAAATCGACAACGTTGGCGATCCTGCGCAGGTATTCGTAGAAGACGTCGTCGGGATGCCTCAGATTGACGTGTGATTGCTCGGCGCCGCCAATGCCCAGGACGAAGGATCCCGGCACACGGTGGTCCCTGTCGATGGTGGCATGGAGGCCGCTGCCTCGAAGGTAACGTTCGGCCACTGCTCAGACCCTGTTCGGCAGCGAGGCGAGACGGTGTGCGGCTTCCTGCAGAACCTCGGTCTTCTTGCAGAATGCGAAGCGCAGCAACGAACGGGTACGCTCGGCGCCGTCGGGGTGGCAGAAGACCGGCACCGGGATGGCGGCGACACCAATCTGCTCGGGCATCCGGCGGGCGAGTTCCAGCGAGTCGGTAAAGCCCAGCGGCGCCGTGTCCACGTTAACGAAGTACGTGCCCTGCGGCGTGAAGACATCGAAGCCTGCCTGCCGCAAGCCTGCGCTGAGCAGGTCGCGCTTGGCCTTTAACCCGGCGGCAATTTCGCTGTAGAACGGGTCCGGCAGTTCCAGTCCCACCGCCACCGCGTCTTGGAACGGTGCGCCTGAGCTGTACGTGAGGAATTGCTTGACGGTTCGCACCGCTGCAACGAGGTCCGCCGGCCCGGAGAGCCAGCCGACCTTCCAACCGGTGAACGAAAACGTCTTGCCTGCCGACGAGATGGTGAGTGTCCGCTCGGCGGCTCCCGGCAGGGTGGCGATGGGGATGTGCGGTACATCGAACGTCAGGTGCTCGTAGACCTCGTCGGTGACGATCAGCGCGTCGTAGCGCTCGGCCAGCTCGACGATGCGCGCCAACGCCTCGCGGGAAAAAACGCTGCCCATCGGATTGTGCGGGTTGTTCACCAGGACCATGCGGGTGCGCTCCGAGAAGGCCGCTTCGAGTGCGTCGAGGTCCGGCTGGAAATCTGGGGCGAGGAGGGCAGCCGTGGTGTGCCGGGCCCCGGTCAGCCCGATGAGCGCACCGTACGCGTCATAGAATGGCTCGAACGTCAGGACTTCGTCGCCCGGTCCGGTCAGCGCCAGCAGCGTCGCGGCCAGCGCCTCGGTGGCTCCGGTCGTGACGATGATTTCGGTTTCCGGGTCCGGCGACAGGCCGTAGAACCGCTGTTGGTGGGCGGCAATAGCGCCCCGCAGGGTGGGTGATCCCTTGCCCGGAGCATATTGGTTTTTTCCGCCCCGTATGGCGTCGATGGCGGCGGCAGCGATCTCCGCCGGACCATCCTCGTCGGGAAACCCCTGCCCCAGATTAATGGCGCCGGTCCGCGCGGCGAGGGTCGTCATTTCCTCGAAGATGGTGACGCCGAGGCCGCCGTCGTCGGCGAGGAGGTTCGATCCGGCCGCGGTCCGCTGCCACGGTGCCGGAACATCGGCCCGCCTTCCGTGGACGAGTTGCCTCATTGCTGTGCTCATGACTCCCAGTATTACCACCGAAGCGTGGTGCACCGTCCGCCGGATCGACTAGATTCGACTCTATGCGCCGTGCCGTTTGCCCAGGATCCTATGACCCGCTCCACAAAGGCCACGTGGAAATCATTGCCCGTGCCGCCAGCATGTACGACGAGGTCATCGTCGCCGTCTCGACCAACTACGCCAAGAAGTACCGCTTTAGTCTCGACGAGCGGCTCACCATGGCCCGCGAGACGCTGTCCTACCTCCGCGGCGTGAGCGTTGAAGCCATGGGCGAAGGCCTGCTGGCCGAATACTGCCGCAGCCATGGTGCCGGCGTCATCGTCAAGGGCCTGCGCTCGTCGCAGGACTACCACTACGAGCTGCCCATGGCGCACATGAACCGGCACCTGGCCGGCATCGAGACGGTTTTCCTCGCCGCGGAGAGCAGCTACACGCACCTGTCGTCCACCTTGATCAAGGAGATTGCCTCGCTGGGCGGGGATATTTCGGAGTTCGTGCCGAAGGCCGTGCTCGCCCGTTTCCGCGCGGGGGAGCAGGTCCGCTAGCCCTGCCGGGACTGGGTAGGCGATTACGGCGGAGCCGTTGCTTCAGCTAACGTTTGACGCATGCCTCAAGCTCAATCAGTACGAAAAGCCGTTCTGCCTGCCGCCGGGTTGGGGACCAGGTTCCTGCCGGCCACGAAGGCCATGCCGAAGGAAATGTTGCCTGTCGTCGACAAGCCGGCCATCCAGTATGTCGTCGAAGAAGCGACACGCGCCGGCCTGGACGACGTCCTGATGATCACCGGGCGCAACAAGCGTTCCCTGGAGGACCACTTCGACCGCGTCCCGTTTATCGAGCAAACTCTGGAGGACAAGGGCGACGACGCCAAACTGGCCGCGGTCCGGGAATCTTCCCAGCTGGCCGACATTCACTACCTGCGTCAAGGAGACCCCAAGGGTCTCGGCCACGCGGTTCTCTGCGCCAGGCAGCATGTGGGCAACGAGCCCTTCGCCGTCTTGCTGGGCGATGACCTGATTGATGAGCGCGACGAACTGCTCACGGAGATGATCGCGGTCCAGCAGGCGACCGGCGGTTCCGTCATCGCCCTGATGGAAGTCGATCCGGAAGCGATCAGCGCCTACGGTTGCGCCGACATCAGCCGCATCGACGGCGCGACGCACGTGAAGGTGAACGGCTTGGTGGAGAAGCCCGCCGCCGCCGAGGCGCCGTCGAACCTCGCCGTGATCGGCCGCTACGTCTTGCATCCGGCCGTGTTCGACGTGCTGGAGCAGACCCCGCCCGGCCGCGGCGGAGAAATACAGCTGACGGACGCGCTGCAGGCGCTGGCCGGGTCCGAGGAGGACGGCGGCGGGGTTTATGCAGTGGTCTTCAAGGGTCGCCGGTACGACACCGGCGACAAGCTCAGCTACCTCAAGGCGGTGGTCTCGCTGGCGACGGAACGCGAAGACCTGGGACCCGAGTTGAGCTCCTGGATTGTCGATCTGGCATCGCAAATCCAGGCGCGGGATCACGTCCCTGTAACCGCCGACGCCTAGATCTGGCTGGCACAGACCGGCCGGATCCAGGCGGAAGCCAGTGCGACGGATTCTTCGGTGAACCGTCGCAGCCATTCGGCCGGTCCGGCGTCCGGGGATGAGGCCGCCACCATGATGTGCTCGTCTGAACATTGCCGAATGTAAGTCGACGCCCGGGCGACGTGATAGCGGGAAGTCACTACTACCACGTTGTCCCAGCCATTGGTTTGGGCCAAACGGGCGATGCTGCGCGCTTCACCACGCGTGGTACCAACCTCTGGGGTGAAGCAGATCAACTCATACGGGATAAGCGACGGATCCTGGCAGGCCCGGTCAGCATGGATGTTGCCGGGAGTGTCCGTGGATGAGAGCACCAACACGGGAGCAGTTCCCTGCTCCATGATTTCAAGCCCCAAGGGCAGCCTTTCGCCGCTGGCCCCTGCGAGGACCACGACAGCATCGGCCTCGCGTAGAGGTTGGGCCTGCGGGTTGTAGAACAGTGCATAGCACGCTGTGAGCCATACCGTCCCCAGGGTCACGGCCGGTGCAAGCAGCGCGAGCATAGTCATCATGAGATGACGGGTCTTCCACGAAGGACGAGTGCCTGCCACATCTTCACGCTATCTTTGCTCATGGCAATCGCCTTCGACGACCCGGCTTCCGCCGTCGTGATTCCCAACACCGCCCCTTGGTTTGGGCAGGCGGGAGATCCGGGCTAAGATGATACGTCGGTCGTATGTTCCTTAGGAGTTCTCAGTACTGTGGTCTTGAACCATGATCAAAGTTCGGCCTTGACCCTTGCGGTCAAGGACCTCGGGCGCAGCCCGGGCACCATGCGGACTCTTGAAGAACGTATCGCTGCGCCGAAGGATTTCGGGGCAGCACTCATTGGCGTTCAGGAAGGCTCCGACATGGAGTTGGACCTGAAGCTTGAGGCCGTGCACGAGGGAATCCTGGTTTCCGGCACCGTTTCCGTGGCTGTCACGGGCGAGTGCGGGCGCTGCCTGGATCCCATCGCGTACGACCTCGACGTCAATGTGCAGGAACTCTTCTACTACGAGGAAGCTGAACTCCTCGAGGAAGAAGAACAGGACGAACAGCGGCGGGTTGAGCGCGATCTGATCGATCTCGAGCCGGCGCTGCGGGACGCAGTGGTGACCGCCCTGCCGTTCCAGCCGGTGTGCCGGGAAGACTGCCAAGGCTTGTGCCCGGAATGCGGGATGCGCCTTGAAGAGGATCCGGGTCACCACCATGAGGTCGTGGATCCTCGCTGGGCAGCCCTTGCCGGGCTGGCCGGTACGGCCGCCGACGAGGCGCCCAAAAGTAAAGAGTCAGACGAGAGAGAAGAGAGTTAGCCGTGGCTGTTCCCAAGCGGAAGATGTCCCGCTCGAATACGCGCGCACGCCGGTCCCAGTGGAAGGCCACTGCGCCCAACCTGGTCAAGACCGTTGAGAACGGCCGTGTCACCTACAGCCTGCCGCACCAGGCCAAGGTTGTCACCGACTCGGCAGGCACCGCGCTGTTCCTTGAGTACAAGGGCCGCAAGGTAGCCGACGCGTAACAACGTACGGCATGCCTTCAACTGAAGAGCTTTTGGAGCGTCTCGGCGTTGATATCGACGCCGAGACGCTCCGTCTTGCTTTAACCCACCGTTCCTACGCCTACGAGCATGGCGGACTGCCGACCAACGAGCGCCTGGAATTCCTCGGCGACTCGATCCTGGGCTTTTCCGTGACCGACGCGCTGTACCGGGACAACCCGGACCTGCCCGAGGGCGAACTGGCCAAGCGGCGTTCCGCCGTCGTCTCCACCCGCGCGCTGGCCGGCATCGCGCGCAGCCTGGAGGTCGGCCAGCATGTGCTGCTCGGCCAGGGCGAAAAGCTCACCAACGGGGCCGACAAGTCGTCCATCCTGGCCGACACGATGGAGGCCCTCTTCGGCGCCGCCTACCTGTGCCAGGGCATCGAAGCGGCACGTCAGCTGGTGATGCGCCTCGTCGGGCCGCTCCTCGCGGACGCCGACGCCCTGGGCGCGGGCACGGACTGGAAGACCAGCATCCAGGAGCTGGCCGCCGCCCGGAAGATGGGCAACGTGACCTACCAGGTGGAGGGATCGGGCCCGGACCACGCCCGGACCTTCGTGGCCACGCTGCTGATCGGCACCACCGAATACGGCCGCGGCACCGGACACTCCAAGAAGGAAGCCGAGCAGGAAGCTGCGGCCACCACATGGCGGGCGCTGCGTGCCTCGCTGCCTGTGTCGGTGACGGAGACCGCCGACTCCGATGCCTGAACTGCCTGAGGTGGAGGTTGTCCGCCGCGGGCTCGCCCAGTGGGTCCGCGGACGGACCATCACCGGAGTAGACGTCCTCGACGAGCGATCCATCCGGCGCCACGCCCTCGGAGTCGACGACCTGCGCGGCAACCTGATTGGCGCCCACGTGGCCGACGTCGCCCGGCGGGGAAAATTCCTCTGGATGCCGCTGCTGGAGACCACGCCGGACACTTCGCCGCCCCCGGCCGCCGGAGATGCCGTGCCGGGCGAGCCCAAACTCGCCTTGATGGCACACCTCGGCATGAGCGGGCAACTGTTGGTCGAAGACAGCGCGCAGCCAGACGAGAAGCACCTGAAGGTCCGGTTGACGCTCAGTCCGGCAGAAGGGACCGATGGCCCGCCGATGCCGGCCGAGCTGCGGTTCGTGGACCAGCGGATTTTCGGCGGCATGTTCCTGGCGGACCTGATGCCCACTCCTGACGGCCACGCTGGCGGCATGTCCGAGACCGGCCTGCCGCTGATCCCGGTCGAGGCCTCGCACATCGCCCGCGACCCCCTCGACCCGGCGTTCTCCTTCGAGGCGTTCTACCAGCGCCTGCGTGCCCGCAGGACCGGCATCAAGCGCGCCATCCTGGACCAGGCCCTGGTCTCCGGCATCGGCAACATCTACGCCGATGAAGCGCTGTGGGCCGCCAAGCTGCACTACGCCCGCCCGACCGACACCTTGCGCCGCAAGGAAGCCGAGCGGCTGCTGAACGCTTGCAGGGACGTCATGACCAGGGCGCTCGACGCCGGCGGCACCAGCTTCGATTCCCTCTACGTGAACGTCAATGGCGCATCCGGGTACTTCGAACGGTCGCTGAACTCCTACGGGCGGGAGGGCGAGCCCTGCCACCGCTGCAGCGAACTGGGGCTGTCCACGAGGATCCGCCGGGACACCTTCATGAACCGGTCCTCCTACACCTGCCCGGCCTGCCAGCCCAGGCCCCGGAACGGCCGCTGGTAAGTACCCTGGGCCGGCGCCCGCCGCTCCCTGGATGGGAAGTCCAGGCATGGCCCTTAGCCTGATCTGAGCAGGCAGACACCATGTTGCCCGCGATTTCCCCGGCGGAATGTGCCGTGAAGTGCGTGAAAACGATGACGGGCCCTCGCCATTGCCCCGCATCGGAAATATTCTGTTGTTCCAGTTAACCCTTTTACCGATTGAGGAGAGGAAATCGTGGACCGTCGAAAGTTTCTGACCGTGCCGTTGGCGGCTATGGCGGCGCCGGGAGCTGTCCTCGCTTCTACTGCCGCTCCCGGACAAGCCGCAACCAGGGCGCTTAAAGGCATAGCTCATGGCGGTAAGGACGCACTCGCGCTGAAGCAGATCCAGAGTCTAAAGGTTGATTGGTACTACACTTGGGGGTCGACTTACACCGTCACCACTAATCCGCGGTTTGTGCCGATGGTCAAGGACGCTAGACGGCTCTTGGAGCAAAATGCCATCGGAAATGTGATGAAACAATTGCCGGTGACGAAAGCCAAGCACCTCTTGGGCTTCAACGAACCAGACCACCGGGCCCAGGCTAACATGTCCGTCGATGAGGCCATTCGGCTATGGCCAAGACTCCAGAAGACAGGTCTGAGACTGGGATCTCCAGCGACGGTCAATCCAACGAGTCCCTGGCTCTCCGAATTCATGTCCAAGGCGAAGAAGGCCGGGCTGCGCGTGGACTTTATGACCATGCACTGCTATGCGTGGCCTAACGCCGATAGTTTCTTGGGCAAGGTTAAGGCGCTGTATGAGAAATACGGGAAGCCCGTCTGGGTGACTGAATACGCCGTAGCGGACTGGTCGGCTACGAAATCAAATCCGAGCCGCTACAGCAGGGCCGAGACCAACGATTTCATGAGAGCCACGGTAGCCGGAATGCGTGCCATGCCTTTCGTTGAGCGTTTCTCCTGGAAAACGCGGGCTGCCTTTGACCCGATTATGGGCTCCTCGGCGCTTTATCACACAAATGGTTCGCTGACCTCGACTGGCAGGTTGTACGCGTCGCTGTAGAAGGGGCTGCAAATAAAGGGCTGCGATGGACTAGTCCATCACAGCCCTTGAAAGTATCCGCCCTCAACGGTACCAATTCCCCATTCAGGTCACCGATCTTAGTTGTTGGATGCCGCAGGCTTTCCGGCCTGCATCAGTGAATCTTCAATGACTAGTCGAAGCTGGGGCGGTCTGGTATGGGCGGGCCTGCAGAATGGTTTATTACATGCCCGGTGCTGGATTGCGAGCTAGGAACTCCTGACCATGTCGTTCGACTAGGCTGAAACGGATATCCGCAGGGGAGCCAGGAGAGCCGCATTGTCGTCTGAGAAGCCGTTTACCGTAGGACGACGCACAGCCCTGGGCTTCGTTGCCGGCGTAGCTCTGCCGCGGGTGGTCACCTACACACCTGAGCAGCCCGCGGCGCCGAGCCTGGAAGCCGGCAAGCCGGTCGACGCGAGCATAGAGCAGGCCGCTGCCACCAGCGTCAGGCGCCCGTGGATTGGCGTTCGCGTACGCGGCGAATCCGAACAGGACTACACCGGCGCCAACTACTTCAAGCCGACGCAGGAGCTTGAGTCCGAGCTCAACGCAAGCTTCGACGTCGTGTCCTATTACCGGGCCGTCGGGGCTGACACTGCAGAGACTTACACCGCAGAGGTAGTGCCGGAACTGGCGCGCGACAGGACGCGGAAGCTCATGTACGCGCTCGAAATCTGGAAGGAGAACGACGCCTTCAGCAAGGAATTCGACGCGAAGAGCGGGATCTATCGCGATCTGGTCAGGCTGTTCCAGGCCATCATCGACGGCGGAAACATGGAGCGCGTCTACCTGGCACCCTTCCACGAGGGCAACGGAGCGGACAGCTACCCGTGGCAGATGTACCGGGACACCGACGCCAACAGTCCTGAGAAGTTCAAGCAGGCGTTCCAGCGGGTCGTGAAGTTGGCCCGCTCCATGGGCGTGGAGTGCAAATTCATCCAGTGGTATCTGACCAGCAACGGCGGTGACGGCGATTCGCAGAATCTAGCGGAAGGGTATGCCGGGGACGAATGGGTGGACCTGGTCGGGGTTTCCTATTACAACCGCTCCAACGCGAAGGGCTACAGCGAGACCTGGCTGCCCGCCGGAGCAGAGCTGCGCCGGTTCGTCGGCCGGGTCGAGGCAATGTCCGCCCGCAAGGTCTGGATCTGCGAGTCCGGCTGTGCGGCCAGCAACCAAGGAGAGGACAAGGGTCAGTGGTATGCGGATCTGATCCGTTTGGTGGCCTCCCCGGAGCTGCCGCGGATCGAGGCGGCGATCCTGTTCCTCATCGACGCGGACTCGACGGACATGCGGTTGGAAAATGCGGAGCAGAGGCGGTTGGTGGGTCAGGCAATTAACGACGCCGGCCGGGTGACCCGCTTCGGAGAGCCCTCGGATTTCAACCGTAACCTGTTGCCGCCGTCCGTTTCGGTACCCGAGTCCACAGCCACCTGGTCCCTCGCCGGGGACGGTTCCACATTCGAGATCACAACCAACGCTCCGTCCGTCATGGACCGTGGAACCACCAGCCTGCGGGTGACGAAGCCGAAGTCCAACGGTTCATCCGAGAATGACTATGCGGTCTATCGCGACGCCCGGTCCGGCGAACTTGATTTCGAGCTCGGCAAGCCGCACGTGTTCACCTTCAAGGCCCGCGCCTCCTTCGACGGCTTCCGCCTCAGCGCAGGCATGCGCCAGCCCGACGGCGATGCCCTCTTCTCCGGCGACCGTTCGCTGCTGCTCGGCACGGTTTGGCAGACTCACATCGTCCAGTTCGCCAATACTTCCGACGACCAGGGGGCGTGGCGTTTCCCCTTCTTCCGGTACGGCACCAACTCCCAAGCCGGCTGGTTCGAGATCACGGACCTGAAGATTGCCCGCGGCACCTATCCCAGCCCGAACGTCGACAAGGTGCTCCGGAAACGTGTGCGGAGTACGCCTGACGCGGGCACCATCCGATGGTCCTGTGAGCACGGGGATCTCTACCGGGTGACCCTGTCCGGTAACCGGTCACTCGCGCTGCCCTCCGGCCTGCCTTATGACGGGCAGGATCTGACGCTGCGGGTGAAGCAGGACGGTGCAGGGAAACGCCGCCTGGCGCTGGCCCCTGGATTCCGAAAGTCCTCAGTCGCTCTGACACTGGCCGAGGCACCGAACGCCACGAGCCTGCTGACCTTCCAGTACGACGCCGATGCCGGCAAATGGGGCCTGGTCAACCTCGTCCGGTGGGACTAGCCAAGCCCGCGCAACACGCCGCTGGTAACCGGGATCTACCGCCGCAGTTCCGCCAGCACCGCGTCCGTGTAGGCGGGCCACGCGTCGGCTGACCAGGACCCGAAGTCGCGGTCGGTGAGCGCGATGCAGGCGGCGCCGGCATCGGGGTCCACCCAGAGGAAGGTGCCGGACTGGCCAAAGTGGCCGAACGTCTTCGGTGAGCTCGTGCTGCCGGTCCAGTGCGGCTCCTTGTGGCCGCGGATTTCGAAGCCCAGGCCCCAGTCGTTGTTCTGCTGGCGGCCGAACCCCGGCAGCACCCCCGCCAGCCCCGGGTAGGTGACCTGCGTTGCTTCCTCCACCGTGGCGGGGGCCAGCAGCGACGGCCGCTGGAGTTCGGCGGCGAAGCGGGACAGGTCAGCGGACGTGGAGGTTGCCCCGGCTGCGGGGGAGCCGTCCAGGCTGGTGTCCTTCATGCCGAGGGGAACCAGCACGCCTTCGCGCAGGTAGTCCGCGAAGGCGATGCCCGTGGCGGCCTCGAGCGTCTCCCCGAGCACCTCGAAACCGGCGTTGGAGTAGAGCCGCCTGTCGCCGGGGGAGAACCTGACGGTGCGGTCGCCGAAGTCGTAGCCGGCGCTGTGGGCCAGCAGGTGGCGGACGGTGGCACCCTCGGGGCCCGCCGCCTGGTCCAGTTCCAGCGCGCCTTCTTCGACGGCCAGCAGCACCGCGTAGGCGCTGAGCAGCTTGGTCACCGAGGCGAGCGGGAAGCTGCGCTGCTGGTCGCCATGGGCGGCCACAACGGCGCCGTCGGCGGCAACGACGGCGGTGGCCGCGTTGTCCACCGGCCAGGATTCGATCAGCTTCACGCTTTCCATGCTTGCTCCTACCTCGTCGTTCCGCCGTAGTGGGCAGCCAACCGCCGCAGCCCTTCTTCGATGCTGACCTCGGGCACCCAGTCCAGCACCTCGTGGGTGCGGCGCTGGTCGAACCAGTGAGCCGTGGACAGCTGCTCGGCGAGGAAGCGCGTCATGGGCGGTTCGTCGTGGACCAGCCCGCGGGCTCCGGCAGCCGTCCAGGCCCGTTCGATGACCGCGCCGGCGCCGCGGGCCAGCCAGCCGGGGACCGACCATCCGGGCGCCGCCACGCCGGCGGCCGCGCAGATGCCGGCGATCAGTTCGCCGACCGGCCGGGGCTGTCCGTTGGTGACCACCAGGGCCTGCCCGTGTGCCTGGTCCATCCGTTCGAGCGCACGGACAATCGCCGCCGCGGCGTTGTCGATGTAGGTGGTGTCGATCAGGGCGGCGCCGTTGTCCAGCAGCGGCAGCCGGCCGGCCCTGGCCCGCGCAACCACACGTTCCACCAACTGGGTGTCGCCGGGCCCCCAGACAATGTGCGGGCGGACGGCGGCAACCCGGAATCCGGGGGAGTCCTGGGCCAAAGCGAGCAGTTCGGCGGCGGCCTTGGACCGGGCGTAGTTGCCGCGGGCCCGGTCCGGGTCGGCCGTCCCCGCGCCGGCGCCGGCAATCGCCTCGCCGAAATGCGCGACCGAGGGGGAGGACACAAACACCACATCGCGCACGCCGGCAGACTTCGCCGCGTCCAGCAGCGTCCGCGTGCCGTCGATGTTGGTGGCGACGAACTCGCTCCACTCGCCGGTGAAGGAAACTTTCGCCGCCAGGTGGATGACGGCGTCGGCTCCTTCGACCGCCCGGGCGACGGCGGCGGCGTCTGTCAGCGAGCCGAGGACGGTCCCGACACCGGATCCGACGCCGGCCGCGGGGCGGCGCTGGAACGTGCGGACGCCGTGGCCCTCCACCAGCAGCAGCCCGGCCACGGCTGCGCCCAGCATCCCGCTGGCGCCCGTGACGAGGACGGTCCGGGTTTCCGCGGCGCTCACGGTTTGGTGATCCGTCCGCCGGCCAGCGCCTTGCCGGCCCACGCCGCCAGCTTGGCGCGGTCGATCTTGGAGTTATGCCGGATGTCGGTGGGCAGCTCGGGCAGCATCAGGACGGCGGCCAGGTCCAAGCCCGTGGCGCGGGCGACGGCGGTGCGCACCTCTTCGGCGAGGGCGTAGGGCGCGGTGCCCGGCTTGGACGAGGGCGGCACGGTCTCCAGCACCGCGACCGGCACCTGCGCCCCCGCGGGACCGACGCCGACGACGGCGGCCAGCCGGACGCCGTCGTGCGTTTCCGCCGCCTGCTCGGCGGCCACCGGGGTGGCGACCCCGTTCGCCGTGGTCATGATGTGCGCCAGCCGGCCTTCGACCCACAGGTGGCCGTGGGCGTCGAGATGGCCCACATCGCCGGTGCGGTGCCAGCCGGGCACGGACGCGCTGTGCCGCTGCGTGATCCAGAGCCGGTCGTACCGGTCCTTGACGTGCGGGGCGCTGACGAGGATCTCCCCGGTGACGCCGGGGTCGGAAGTGGGCAGGTCCGCCACGCTGCCGTCCTGGGCCACCGCCGCGATGGCCACCGTGGCCCCCGCCACCGGGGTGCCGACGCAGACGCCGTTCCCAAAACCGGCCGCGCGGATCTCCGCCAGGCTGATGTCCGTAACCGGCAGCGCCTCGGTCATGCCGTAGGGGGTGTGCAGCCCCGCGGACGGCATCAACGACTGCACCCTTGCCAGCAAAGGTTCGGGGATCGGGGCGCCCGCCGAAAGCAGCAGCTTCACGTCGGCCAGTGCCACCCGGTGTTCGTCCGTGAGTCCGTCGGCGGTGGCGAGCACGTTGGCGAGGGCGGCCGGCGAAGCGAACACGGCGGTGGCGCTGACTGCCGCGGCAGCATCGGCCAAGGCCGCTGCGGTGAGCGTCTTGGGCGCGGTGACGTCCATGTCCGGGGTCACCGACGTGGCCCCCAGCGCCGGGCCCAGCAGGGCGAACGGCGCGAAGCCGGCCACCAGCGAGGTGCCGGCTTCCAGCCCGTAGGTGTCCTTGAGGGTGTCCCGCATGGCGGCCAGCCGGCGGTGCGTATAGACAACGCCCTTGGCCGGGCCGGTGGAGCCGGAGGTGAAGAGGATGGCGGCGTCGTCGTCGGGATCGGGGCCTGCATGCTCGGCACGGCTGCCCGCCGGGGCAGCCGCAGAGGCGGCGGATTCGAGCAGTTCGGGCACGGAGTGGGCGACCCCGTAGAGCGTGCGCTTGGCCCCGCCCATCCCGGTCACGCTGATCCGCTGTCCCGGCCAGCTGAACAGCCGGGCGGCGGCGAAGGCACGTTCGACGCCGATGATGAACCGGGGGCCGGCGCCCTTGATCGCGCGGCTCAGGCCGGCGGGCCCCAAGCCGGCGTCGGCCACCACGATGACGGCGCCGAGCTTCAGGCAGGCGTAAATCAGGCTGGTCAGTTCAATGCCGGGCGGAACCAGCAGGTTGACGCGGTCGCCTGCGCTCACGCCGATCCGGGCGAGGCCGTCGGCGAGCAGGTCCACCCGGCCGGCAAGCTCGGCCCAGGACAGCGTCCGCTTTCCTCCCGCCGCGGCGCCCAGCGGGGCCATGTCGACGACGGCGGGGGAGTTGTCGTTCTGGCGTTCGTCCAGTTCGGCGAGCATGGAGCGGAAGGGAGCCGCAGCCCGGGGCTCTTCTGCGGCCGCCGCGCGCCCGCCGCCGGCCACGGCGGCGTCGAGCCAGGTGAACACGGGGGCGGCGATGTCGCGGTCCTCGGGGAGGAGATGTCCGGCGCCCTCGAAGCGGTGCACGTCCGCCTGCGGCAGCCGGTCCATCAGGTCGCGCAGGTAGCGGTCGGAGAACACCGGGTCCTTTGGGCCCCACAGGATCAGCGCCGGAACGTCCAGGGTGCGGATGCCCTCGGCCACCCCGTTCAGCGCGTCCCAGCTGGGCGTGCCCTCGTCGGCGGGGATGTCGGCCACGAAGTTGCCCACTCCGGTGCGGCGGGCCGCGTGCCGGTACGGGGCCATGAACGCGTCCCTGACGTCCTTCGCCAACGGAGGACGCGCCAAAGCGTGCGTGACGCGCAGGAACGCGGCCGACGTCGTCGTGCCCCACTGGTGCACGGCGGGGTGCAGCGCCAGTTTCAGCGGGGCGGGCAGCCCGAAGCCGGCGGGGTGCACGGCGGTGTTGGTCAGGACGACGCCGGCGAGCTGGTCGGGGTGCCGGGTGGCCCAGCCCAGCGAGATCACGCCGCCCCAGTCGTGTCCGACGGTGACGACGGGTCCGGTGATGCCCAGTTCGGCGGTCAGGTCGCCCAGATCGGTGATCCGGTCTTCGAGCCGGCGGAAGCTGCCGGTGCGTTCGGAGAAACCCATGTCCAGTTGGTCGACGGCGACCACGCGCCACGGCGCCGCGGCGTCACCGGCGGCGGCCAGCAGGCTGCGCCACAGGTAGGACCAGGTGGGGTTGCCGTGCACGCACAGCAGGGTGCCGGCCGGCTCGATGCCGCGTTCGGCCAGTTGCGGCCCGTTGTCCAGAAGGTGCCAGGTGTGCGCGCTGCCGGCCGGGTCCACGGCGGCGGTGGAGCGGACGCGGACGCGGCGGGACCAGGCCGGGTCGACTCCGGGCCAGAGGGGGGCGTCTACCACGCAATCTCCATCATGGTGGTGTTCAGGCCGGAGCCCACGCCCATGCAGAGCACCCGGTCGCCGCTGCCCAGGGTCTGGGATTCCTGGGCCAGGGTCATCGGCAGCGAGGCCGGCCCCACGTTGCCCCACTTCGGGAAGGTGATCGGCACGCGTTCGCGGACCAGATTGACGGCCTTGATGATCGCGTTGGTATACGAGGTGGAGACCTGATGCGTGACGTACCGGTCCATGGCGGTCCAGTTCCACCCGTCGCGGTGGGCCTCGTGCCAGGCATTGACCACCAGTTCCAGCCCGTTCTCCAACAGGCCCTTGGTGTCCGTAAACATGCCCGCGGGCCCGCCGACGCACAACTTGTGGTGCTCGGTGCCGGCGCGGGAGACGCCGCCGAGGATCCGGTGCGAGCCGGGGTGGGCGTCGGCGGGGCCGATCACGGCCGCGGCGGCCCCCGACCCCAACGTCAGCGTGGCGAATTCGCGCAGGTAGTCGGCGCGGGTGGAATCCGGGTGGTTCAGCCGCTCGAAGGTGGTTTCCTGGGTCGGCTGCGCGTCCTCGCCGGCGACGATCAGCGCGTACTTGATCTGCCCGGAATCAATCATGTTGGCGGCCAGCGTGATTCCGTTGACGAAGCCCAGGCAGGCGTTCGTCAGGTCAAAGTTCATGGCCGACGACGGCAGGCCCAGCCCGTGGTGGATCTTCACCGCGACGGACGGCTCCAGGTTCTTGCGCGTGACGGAGGTGTTGATCAGCAGGCCGATCTGGCCCGGCTCCACGCCGGCTTCGGCAAGGGCCTTGGCCCCGGCTTCGATGGCGGCGTCGTCGAATGATGATCCGGGCGACCACCAGCGGCGTTCGGTCACGCCGGCAACACGTTCCAGCAGCTTCCGGGAGAGCTTCAGGCGCTTGAGGCTGGGTGCCAGCCGGTCGTCGAAGTCGGCGGAACTGACGGCTACCGGGGCCTCCACGCTCGAGACGGCCAGCAGTGCCGTGTTGTCATGTCGAAACGTCGCGTTACCGATCAATATCCAGCCTTTATTCGTCTTCCGGGACGGTCACCTGTATGCGGAGAATCCCGCATGGGTACCCGAACTCTTAACTATGCACCTCGAAGCAGCGTTCCGCACGTGCCGAGAATGGGATGGGACTGTGGTCATTGTCTCGCCCGCTGCTCCTCCGTGTGCGGCGGATAGCCCTATTGACGTTATCCGGGGACCACAAAGTGTCATCCCAGGGGCGGTCCGGATTCGGCTGGTGCGGCGGAAGCTTTGCGGAATCTGTTGTTCAAACGGCGGTCCGCCAGAAAGAGCAATCCGGCAAGTGAGCAGGCGACAGCGGGCCAATAGCTATACCGGAAATCAGAAGCCGGGACGATCGGAATGTAACCGGCAAGGTAAAGAAAAGACGACCAGCTGAGCGCCGCGATGTAGGGCCGCATATATCTTGCCTTCGGGAGTAACAAGATGATGGTCACCGCGCCAGCAAGCCAGAACCAGGCCCTGAAGAACCAAGGGAACGTTTTCGCACCCAGTTCCACTACATAATCGAACAGGATGTTGTCGGCCTTGGTGGGCTCAACGTGGTACTCGGCGGGGACTGCATAGCGGCCCGCCGTGATTCCCACGTACTCGCTCTTGCCAACAAACAGGAAGCGCGCGTAGGTCTGCGCCCGGTAGTAGGCATACCGGACAGGGTGGGTGACGACTTCGCTCAGCCAGAGGTCCCGGACCTCCGACTGATAAGCGATCGGTTCGAAGGATTTGCCGGTTGCCCCGCGGCCATAGCACTTCCAATAAGCATCCCAAATCGCGTCTTCAGCCTGACATTCTTCGCGGGCTTGCAGCAGCTTGTCTTCCAACTCCGGGGGGATATCCGCATCCCTTATCTCATCGGCAGGCACGGTGAAGATGATGTCGTCCAGGAAGACCTGGGACAGCTGGCCGGTGGCCTTGGGCTGGAATGCGGCGTTGAACGCTGCACCCGCGCCCAGCAACAACACCAGGAACGTCACGGCGGCTATCGCATATCCGCCCACAAAGTGTTTCCGGTCGGCCGTCAGCCGTCTGCGCCGCTGCGGTGACGCGTTGCGCCACGCCCGGTAGAGGAGGAAGACAAGGGGGAGGATCGCAAAGAACGCATTTTTTCGGACCATCGCTCCGTACAGCAGGAATACCAGCGACAGGGCGAGCAGCGGATATCGGAATCTTGGGAAGCGCTCGGCCAGCAGTATGAGGACGGTGCCGCTAAAGAACGCGATCATCATGAGCACGTCCTTCCACATCACACCCAGGAACGTGATGGTGAACGGCAGCAGCGGAATCGCGAGGGCGAGCGAGGACATGAGCCGGCTGCGGGTGAGGTCGTGAATGTAGATCGCCAGCAGCAGCGCGGCAACGAACGTCAAGCAGATCTGCACCAGCACCATTGAGCTGACTTCGCCGGTCAGCCTGTACAAACCTGTCCAGCTGGCCGTCATGATGGCAGGGTGCCAGTCGTCCAGCGGAATCAGGCCGAGGACCTGCTTGAGCTGATGGGCAGAATCATTCGTCATGCGTCCCGGCCGGTTCGCCACCCACAGAAAAACGGTGGCCAGAAAAGCGGCGACGCCCAAGACTGAAAGCCACCAGTAGTCAGACGCAGTCCATGCCGGCCGTACGTCGGTCGGGCCGCCGGTCTGGCTGCGGGCCGTGCGGGCGGATGAACCGCTCACGTGTTCGCCCACTCGGGACGCACCTGTGCCGCGTCCGCCGAAACCGCATGTCCATCCTGCTGCTGCTGCGGCGGCTCCAGCCGCAGGTAGGCCAAGCGGGCTGCTTCACGCCGTCCTCGCTTCAAGCCGTCGAGGATGATGCCGATGCAACCCACCAGAACCGCCAGCCCCATCAAGGCAGCAGCCAGAATCGCCGTCGGGAACCGGGGAACCAGGCCGGTTTCGAAGAACTCGATGACCACGGGCACCCCCAACCCAAGGGAAGCCAGCGCCAGCGCTGCGGCGATGGTGCCGTGGAAGAGCGTCGGCCGTTCCTGGCGGACGAGCTGAAAGATGAGGGACAGGATTTTGAAGCCATCCGTGTAGGTTTTGAGCTTGCTTTCGCTTCCCTCGGGCCGTTCGCGGAATCCGACCTCGACCTCGGTCTGCGGCAGGCGCAGGGACGTCAGGTGCACCGTGAATTCGGTCTCGATTTCGAATTCCTTGGACACGGCGGGGAATGACTTGGCGAAGCGGCGGGAAAACACGCGATACCCCGACAACATGTCCGAAACCTGGGATCGGAAGAGAAGGCTGACAACCCGGTTAAACATCCGGTTGCCCATCTCATGCCCCGGGCGGTACGATCCGGTTTCTGCCGTATCGGCACGAACACCGAGCACCTGATCGTACGGGCCGTCCAACAGGGCTTCGATCATGCGGGGCAAGTCCGCCGCCTCGTACGTGTCGTCGCCGTCGATCGTGACATAGATATCGGCGTCGATATCGGCAAACGCCCGCCGGATAACGTTGCCCTTGCCCTTGCGCGTCTCGTACCGGACGACGGCGCCGGCTGCGCGCGCCAGCTCGGCGGTGCGGTCGGAACTGCTGTTGTCATAGACGTAGACCGTTATCCCCGGGACTGCGAGTCTCAGGTCCCGGACCACGGTGGCAACTGTCTGTTCTTCGTTGTGACACGGGACAATGGCGGCAATACGCTGTCCCGGAAAACCAGCTGGATCTGACACGGGCAAAAGTACTCCTAACCGGAGGTGGACTGGCCTTCAGGGTAGTTCGCCGTGGCCAATACACAAGGTTGCCACCCCCACCGTCCGGGGTCATTGATTTCGAGGTTGGGTAGCAAAACATCGCGAACGCCTCGTCCGCGCGTCGGCAATGTACGTCCTGGACAGGATGACCGGGCCTCCACAGGCTGGCCTCTACACGGGCTTGCCCACCAAGACAAGCCCGTCCTGCCCGGGAATTCGCGGAGGGCACGGTAGATTGATGCAAGGAAAACGTCCGCCGCGGGAGACACAACGTGCATCTTAAATCTCTGACTGTGCGGGGCTTTAAGTCTTTTGCGTCGGCGACGACCTTCGACTTCGAGCCCGGCGTCACCGCCGTGGTCGGTCCCAACGGGTCGGGCAAGTCCAACGTGGTGGACGCCCTCGCCTGGGTGATGGGGGAGCAGGGCGCCAAAACGCTGCGCGGCGGCAAGATGGAGGACGTCATCTTTGCCGGGACGGCGGGCCGCCCGCCGCTGGGCCGCGCGCACGTGTCGCTGACCATCGACAATTCCGACGGCGCCCTGCCGATCGAATACTCCGAGGTCACCATTTCCCGCACCCTGTTCCGCACGGGCGGGTCCGAATACGCCATCAACGGCAGCAGCTGCCGGCTGCTGGACATCCAGGAACTGCTCTCCGACTCCGGGCTGGGCCGGGAGATGCACGTGATCGTCGGCCAGGGCCAGCTGGACAAGGTCCTGCACGCGACGCCTGAGGACCGCCGGGGGTTCGTGGAGGAAGCAGCCGGCATCCTCAAGCACCGCCGCCGCAAGGAAAAAACGGTGCGGAAGCTGGAGTCCATGCAGGCCAACCTGCAGCGGCTGACCGACCTCACCGGCGAGATCCGCCGCCAGTTGACGCCGCTGGGAAAGCAGGCAGAGGTGGCCCGCCGGGCCCAGCAGGTCCAGTTCGAGGTCCGCGATGCCCGTGCCCGGCTGCTCGCCGACGAGCTGGTGGAGCTGAGCACCTCCCTGGCGCAGGAAGTGGCGGACGAGGCGGCGCTGAAGACCCGGCAGGCCGAGGTGGAGAAGACCCTGGAATCCGGGCGCCGGCGCCTGGCCGAGCTGGAGCGGCTGGCGGCCGAAGCCACGCCGAAGCTGAACGCGGCGCGCGACAGTTGGTACCGGCTCTCGTCCACCCGCGAACGTTTCCGTGCCCTCGCCAGCGTGGCCAATGAACGACGCCGGCTGCTCGGCTCGGCGGAGCATGAACCGGAGGGCGGGCGGGACCCGGAGATTCTGGAACAGCAGGCAGCCGAGGTCCGCGAGGAGCAGGCCGAGCTGGAGTTCGAGCTGGAGGACCGCCGGGCCGCACTTGACGACGCGATCGAAGAGCGTGCCGCCGCCGAGCGGGCTGCCGAGGACGAAGAGAAGCGGCTGACCGGGATCCTGCGTGCCGCCGCCGACCGGCGCGAAGGACTGGCCAGGCTGGCCGGCCAGGTGGGCGCAGCCAGGTCCCGGGTGGAGTCCGCCGAGGCCGAGCTGGGCCGGCTCCGGGCGTCGATCGGCGAGGGAGAAGAACGCCGACGCCAGGCGCAGGCCGAATTCACCGCGCTGGAGTCCCAGGTGGCCGGGGTGGAACAGGGCGAAGAGGGTCTGGACGCCGCGTACGAGGACGCCAGCGACGAACTCGCCGCCATTGAGGCGGAGCTGGAGCAGTTGCGGGCCGACGAACGCGAGGCCGAACGCGAACGCGACGCCCTCGCCGCGCGCAAGGAGGCACTGGAAGTCGGGCTGAACCGGCGGGACGGCAGCGAGACGCTGCTGGCCTCGGGCACCGAGGGCGTGCTGGCCCCGCTGGCGGACCTGATCACCGTGGAACCCGGTTACGAAGCGGCGATTGCGGCAGCCTTGGGGCCGCTGGCCGAGGCCGTCGCCGTCGCCGACCGCGACGCCGCCGTCCGGGCGCTGGAACTGATGAAGGCCGACGACGCCGGCCAGGTGGACCTCCTCATCGCCGGCGCGCCGGGGGCGGAGGGCGGAAGCGCCGGCGATCACACGGGGCTCCCGGAAGGGGCCGTCCCCGCGGCCGGCCTGGTCCAGGCCAAGCGGGGCGTCGAAGGAACGGTACGCACACTGCTGGGCTCCGTCGTCGTCGTGGCAGACCTCCGGATGGCTGCAGGGGTTATCGCGATCGACGCGGCGCTGTCCGCCGTCACCCGGGAGGGGGACATTTTCACCGCTTGCGCGGCGCGCGGCGGATCCGCCGGCGGTCCCAGCCTGTTGGAGGTCCAGGCGGCCGTGGACGAAACCATGCACCGGCTCGAAGCCGCCACGGCCCGGGCCGAACGGGCCAAGTTCGCGATCGCCGGCGCAACCTCGCGCCGCGACGAGGCCAAGCTGCGGGCGGACGCCGCCCTCGAGCAGCTGCACGAATCCGACGCCCGGCTGGCCGCCGTCGCCGAACGCCTGGGGCAGCTGGGCTCGGCGCTGCGCTCGGCCACGGGGGAGAGCGAACGGCTGGCCAAGCTGGTGGAGGCCGCCGAGGCGAACATCGTCACCGAACAGCAGAAGCTGGCCGACATCACCGGGCGGCTGGCCGCGGCACAGGCCGCCGAGGATGCTCCGGCCGACGCCGAACCGTCCACCGAACAGCGGGACGCGCTCGCCGCGGCGGCCGCCCGGGCACGCCAGGTGGAAATGGAGGCCCGGCTGGCGCTGCGATCGGGCGAGGAACAGCTGACGGCCATCGGCAACCGGGCGGCCTCGCTGGAACGGGCCGCCGCCACGGAACGGCACGCCCGGGCGCAGGCCGCCGAGCGGGCCCGCAAGCGGCGGCTCCAGGCCGCCAAGGCCGCAGCCGTCGCGCAGGGTGCCCAGCAGGCGTTGGCCTGGCTGGACGTCTCGGTGGACCTCGCCGAACGGGAACGGGACGAGGCCGAAGAGGTGCGTGCGGCGTGGGAGGCGGAGCTGTCCACGGTGCGCTCGTCGACCGACGCGCTCGCCGCCGAACTGCGCGAGCTGACGGATACGGTCCACCGCGACGAGCTGGCACGGGCCCAGCAGCAGTTGAAGATCGAGGCCCTGCAGACCCGCTCCATCGAAGAGCTGGGCCTGACCCCCGACCATCTGATTGCCGGGTACGGGCCGGACCAGCCGGTGCCGGTGGCCACCGCGGCGTCGAACGACAAGTGGGCCGCACTGCGGGCCCCGGTGGACGAGGAAGGCAACGCCGTCGTCGAGGGTGTTCCGTTCGTGCGGGAGGAGCAGCAGAAGCGGCTCAAAAAGGCCGAACGCGACCTGGCCGCGCTGGGCAAGGTCAACCCGCTGGCGCTGGAGGAGTTCGCCGCGCTGGAGGAACGCCACCAGTTCCTGAGCACCCAGCTGGAAGACCTCAAGGCCACCCGCAAGGACTTGCTGGAGATCATCAAGGAAGTCGACGAGCGGGTGGAACAGGTCTTCACGGAGGCCTACCGGGACACGGCCGTGCAGTTCGAGCGGGTGTTCGGCCGGCTCTTCCCGGGCGGCGAGGGCCGGCTGGTGCTCACCGACCCGGAGGACATGCTCACCACGGGCATCGACGTGGAAGCCAGGCCGGCCGGCAAGAAGATCAAGCGCCTGTCCCTGCTCTCCGGCGGCGAGCGCTCGCTGACCGCGGTGGCCCTGCTGGTGGCGATCTTCAAGGCCCGGCCGTCCCCGTTCTACGTGATGGACGAGGTGGAAGCTGCGCTGGACGACACCAACCTGGGCCGGCTGATCACCATTTTCGAGGAGCTGCGCGAATCCAGCCAGCTGATCGTCATCACCCACCAGAAGCGCACCATGGAAGTGGCCGACGCGCTGTACGGTGTAACGATGCGCGGCGACGGCGTAACCACCGTCATCTCGCAGCGGCTGGAACATGCAAAGGCACTGGTCGACTGAGGCAGGAAGGCAGGCGAATTGGCGGGAATACCGGGCGAGACAGCCCAGATGCTGACCATCGACGGATGCGAGGTCCGCATCCGGACCGTCGGCTCGGGGCCCACGGACTTCGTGCTGGTACACGGCATCGGCGTCTCCGGACGCTACTTTGAACCGCTCGCGGCCGAACTGGCCCGGCACGGCACGGTACACCTGGTCGATCTGCCGGGCCACGGCGGAACCGCCAAACCGGAACGCGCACTCGGGCTGGTGGACTTCGCCGGGCTGGTCGACGGGGCCATGGGCCGGCTGGGCATCGGCCCCGCGGTGCTGGTGGGCCACTCCATGGGCTGCCAGGTCGTCGTGGAAATGGCGCTGCATCACCCGGATACCGCCACCGCACTGGTGCTGCTGGCGCCCACGGCGAACCGCCGCGAGCGCACGGCCTGGCAACACGGCCTCCGGCTGTTCCAGGACGGGTTCCGGGAACCGCTGACCGTGGACATGATCGAGGTCACCGACTATGTGCGCTGTGGGCTGCGCTGGTACCTGAAGACACTGCCGGCCATGCTCGACCAAAAGCTGGAGCACCGGATCGCCGGCGTGCAGGTGCCGGTGCGCATCGTCCGCGGCGACCGGGACCCGATCGTGCCGCTGTACTGGTGCCGCGAACTGGCCGATGCCTGCCCGGACGCGACGGTGGACAGCATCCCGGGCGAGGCACACGTGATGATGTTCCGTTCACCCGGCCCGGTGGCCCGGCTGTGCCTGGCCACGGCCGGATTCGACGATGCTGCCCTCGTAGACCGGTCGTGAACCACCTGCCCCCGGGACTGCGGCTGGGCCGGGCCTGGCTGCTGGACTACGCCTACATCGGCTACCAGCAGGTCCGCGGTCTCTTCGACCGGACCGGCCCGGCCCGGTATCGGGAGGCCGGAACCCGCCGGGCGGACCCCGTCGTCGTGCTTCCGGGTATCTACGAGTCCTGGAAGTTCATGCGCCCGCTGATCGAGCACGTCCACGGCCGCGGGCATCCGGTGCACGTGATCGAACCGCTGGGCTACAACGTGGGCAGCGTCGAGCGGATGGCCGGGCTTGTGGCCGACTACCTGCGCGGGCAGGACCTGGACAACGTGACCATCATCGCGCACAGCAAGGGCGGGCTGATCGGCAAATACGTGATGACGGGTGCGGAGTCCGGGGCGCGGGTGAAGCGCATGGTGGCGATCGGAACGCCTTTTTCCGGTTCCCGCTACGCGTCCTTCGCGGTGACGCCGATGGTCCGGGCGTTTGCGCCGAACAACCGCGTCCTGCGCCGGCTGCTGGCCAACCTGGAGGTCAACCACCGGATCGTGTCCGTCTACAGCGCGTTCGACCCGCACATTCCCGGCGGCTGCCGGCTCGACGGCGCCATCAACATCCGGCTCGAGACCAGCGGGCACTTCAAGATCATCGCCGAGGACCGCGTCCGGGAAATCATCGACCGGGTGCTGGACGGCGCGACGCCGGAATGACCGGCCCGGTCCCCGTTTCCCACCGGGCGGTGAGCACTTGCGCGCCGGAGGGGGCCATTGTCCGGCCAGCAACGGGGCGTTAGTGTCGAAACCGAGGACCACTTCAGAGGAAACCGGGCAGCCGCGCAGCCGTGACGGCGGCCCGGGGCAACACAAGGAGGCAGGCATGGCCGGACACCGGTCCGATGGAGGTTCGCGATGGGCTCCGTAGTAATTTTTGCTCCCTCGCCCGTTCTCACGGTGACCGTGGAGGACGTCGAGGGCACCGCCGATATCCACCTGCACGCCGGCGGCCAAGGCGTCTGGCAGGCGCGGATGCTGACCGCCCTCGGCGCATCCGTCACGATGTGCGCCGCGTTCTCGGGCGAAGCCGGCGGCGTGATCCGGCATCTGATCGCCGACGAGGGCGTCAAGGTCCTCCCGGTAAAGGGCGAGGGCAGCAGCGCGGCGTACGTCCATGACCGGCGGGGCGGCGACCGGGAGGTCATCGCCGAGAGCCCCGGGGAAAAACTGACCCGCCATGAGCTCGACGAACTCTACGGCCTGACCCTGCAGGCCGGGATCGAGGCGGGCACGGCGATCCTCAGCGGCGCGGTCCGCGAAGACGCCGTGCCGCACGACGTCTACCGCCGGCTTGCCGCCGACCTGCGCACCGCCGGCTGCCGGGTGATCACCGACCTCACCGGCGACCGGCTCACCGCCGCGCTCGCCGGCGGCGTAACCGTGGCCAAGATCGCCGACGACGAACTGACCGAGAGCGGGCGGGCCGCCTCGGACGAACCCGAGGCGATCATCGAGGCAATGCGCGGCCTGCACGCTGAAGGGGCCGGCACGGTGATTGTCACCCGCGCGCACCTGCCGTCCCTGATGCTGCATGAAGGCGCCCTCAGCGAGATCCGGGTCCCCGAGATGCAGAGCGTGGACACCCACGGGGCGGGGGATTCGCTGACCGCCGGGGTGGCGGCGACCCTGGCCGACGGCGGCACCATCCACGAGGCGGTGGTGCTGGGCACGGCTGCCGGCGCGCTGAACGTGACCCGCCACGGCCTGGGCACCGGGGAAGCGGGCGCCATCCGGAACCTGACCAAGCTGGTGACGGTCTCGCCCTACGACGGCGGCGGGAAGGCAACAGGCCGGAAAATCAGCCCGGACGAGCTGGCGCGGAAGGTTCAAGAACAATGAGCAAGCCGAAGATGGTCCTGATCACCAACGACGACGGCATCGACTCCCCGGGCCTGCACGCCCTGGCTGCGGGGGTCCTGGAGGCCGGGCTGAACGTGACGATCGCGGCCCCGGTTGCCGAGGCAAGCGGCAGCAGCGCGTCCATCACGGCCCGGGAGGACGATGGCCGCATCCGGATCGAGCGGCGCACGCTGGCGGGCCTCGAGTCCGTGCCGGCGTTTGCCGTGCACGGCACCCCGGGTTTCATTGCCATGATTGCGCCGCACGGTGCCTTCGGGGATGCCCCGGACCTGGTGCTCTCCGGCGTGAACCGCGGCGCGAATGTGGGCCGGGTGATCCTGCACTCCGGCACGGTCGGCGCGGCGCTGACCGCCGGCGTGAACGGCGGACGCGGGATGGCGGTGTCCCTGGACACCGGGCTGGAGCCGGCGCAGCTGAACTGGGACACCGCGGCCCGGCTGGCCACCGGGCTGTTGCCGTACCTGATGGACCAGCAGGCCGGCACCGTGCTGAACCTCAATGTGCCCAATGTGGACGGCGCCCGGCTGCCCGAATACCGGTCCGCGACACTGGCGGAATTCGGCATCGTGCAGACCACGTTGGCCGAGCGCGGAGACGAGGACCTGCGGCTGGCGATCGCGGACAGCCAGGAGGAAGCCCCGCCGGAGAGCGACTTCGCGCTGCTGGCCGCCGGTTTCGCCACGGTCACCGGAATCCAGCCGGTCACCGAGAGCGAGCTGCCGGAGCTTTCGGCCACCATGGCCAGGTTGCAGTGGTAATCGGGAAAGCCCCTTGAAGGGAGGCCAGGGTCCCGCGGACCCTGGCCTCCCCTTTTGATGCGGCGCCGGCCCTCCGAGCGCCGACCGCGGCCTAAGGGGTTCCCGGGACCTTCGCCGTCGCCGGGGCGGCCGGCGCAGCATCGGCGTGAAGTACGGCATGATGTGGGAATGGCGCAGAAACAGGCAACGTCCGAGGAGCTCATGAGCGGCTTCGTGCATGGCTTCGACTATCCGATGTACATCGTCACGGCCGCCGGGGCCGGGGGCGAGCGGTCCGGCTGCCTGATCGGCTTCGCCACGCAATGCAGCCTGAAGCCCGCCCTGTTCCTGGTGTGCATCTCGCAGCAGAACCGCACCCATCCCGTGGCGTTGGGGGCCGGCGTCCTGGCGGTCCACGTGCTGGAGCGCGGCCAGCGGGCGCTCGCGGAACTGTTCGGCAGCACGACCGGCGACGACGTGGACAAGTTCTCGCACTGCGACTGGGTGCCCGGGCCGGGGGATGTTCCGCTGCTGGCGGACGCCGCGCGCGTGCTGGTCGGACGCGTCGTGAAAAAGGTCGATCTCGGCGATCACACCGGGTTCCTGCTGTCCCCGCTCGAGACCTACGGGGAGGATGCCGCCGAACTCCTGGCCTTCAGCGACGTCCAGGACCTCGACGCCGGCCATCCGGCCTAGATTCCGTCGGTGACCTCCTCGGTTACTGCCGGGCCAGGCGCCCGCGGACCATCTCGCTGACGGCCTTGCCGTCGAAGCGGCCGGCGACCTTCTCGGTGACCGGCTTCATCACCGCTCCCATCTGCCGCATGGACAGCTCCACGCCTTCGGCTTTGAGCCCGGCGATGGTTTCATCGACGATCTCCGCCACCTCGGCCTCGGTGAGCGGTTTGGGCAGGTACGCCTCGATGACCTCGGCTTCCGCGGTTTCCGCGGCGGCCCGCTCCGGCTCCCCGGCTTCCGTGTAGATGCGCGCAGTGTCGCGGCGCTTGGCCGCTTCCTTCTGCAGCAGCGCGGTGGTCTGGGCGTCGTCCAGCTCCACCGGCGTCTTGCCGGACTTTTCCTTGGTCGCGATTTCGCCCAGTACGTTGCGGACGGTGGTCAGGGCCGTCTTGTTGCCCGCCTTCATGTGGGCGACGACGTCGGCCTGCAGCTGCTCTTTCAAACTCATGCGGGTTCCTCGTTTCGGTGGTGTGCTGTGTCAGTCGGTGGCGTAGCGGGTGACGAAGTTGCGGAGTATCCGCTGCGGGATCGTCACCGTGCGCCCGCGCACCCGTTCCATGACGGCATCGGCCTGGTCCGGCGGGAAATAGCCGGCATCGCGGTAGATCCAGATCCGGGTCAGCAGGCCGTCAACATCCAGTTCGGCATGGAACTGCGTGGCGTAGAGGTTCTCCCGCAGCCGGAACATCTGGTTGGGGCAGTGCGCGGACCCGGCCAGGCGGACCGCGCCCGCGGGCAGCACCGAGCAGGCCTCCTTGTGCCCGACGAAGGCACCGAACTCCCGGGGCAGGCCGGCGAGCAGGGGATCGGCGCCGCCGGCGTCGGTCAGCACGATCTGCGCTTCACCGATCGGCTCGCCGTATTGCCGGTCCACCACGCCGCCGCCGTACCGGCCCAGCGTGCCGACGCCGTAGCAGGCGCCCAGGAACGGGAAATCGTGTGCGATGACGGTGTCCAGCAGCTGCTCCAACTCGGCTTCGACGCGCAGCTGGGCGGCGGACTTGAACGCGTCGTCGTCGCTGGAGGTGTACGGGCTGCCGCCGAGGATGATCCCGCTGTAATCGTCCAGATCGATGGCCGGCATCGGGCCGGCCTCCAGCCGCACGCGCTGCAACTGGCCCGGTTCCAGGCCGCCGAAACGGGCGAAGGCCGCATACTCTTCATCGGCTGCGGTGTCTTCGGCGCGTGTGGCCAGCAGCAGGAACGGCTTCATGCGTCGATCGTACAGTCGCTGCGGCAGGCCGTGGAACGTGCGCTGGCCGCCGTCGCCCGGCTCGGCCGCCGCTGTTGCCGTTGCTGCGCCCGCAGTCGCCGTTCCCGTCCGCCTCGGCCACCGCGTTCCAGCTAACGTCGCCGCCGTCGCCGTCCGACCCGTGACGCGGGACGCCCAGCAGCTAGGCTAGGAACCGTGGACGCAACCATGATCATCATTTACGTAGTCATCGCCATTGCCGTCATCGGATTGGTGGCAACGCTGCTGCTGCGGGGACGCAGGACCCCGCCCGGCACGTACACCACCACCCGGGACGCCAATGACCCGGCCATGCCGCCTACCGGTGGCGGGACCGGCACCCTGGAAGCGCCCCGCGGACCGACGGCCCCGGCGCCGCCCCTCGGCGCACCGACCGAGGAGGAACTGCCGCCGGCCGACGTCGAAATCCCGGAGGACGCCGCCGCGCTGGAGACCATCCCGGTCGAGACGCCGGCACCGGTACAGGGCCGGCTGTCCCGGCTGCGCGCCCGGCTGGTCAAGTCCAACAACGCGCTGGGCAAGGGGCTCCTGGCGCTGCTCGCCAGCGACAAGATCGACGACGACGTCTGGGACGAAATCGAAGAGACCCTCCTGCTGGCCGACCTGGGCACCGAGCCCACGATGGAACTCGTGGACGCGCTCAAGGACCGGGTGAAGGTGGAGGGCAGCCGCAGCCCCGAGCAGGTCAAGGCCATGTTGCGCGAGGAACTGATCAAGCTGGTGGACCCGTCCATGGACCGCTCGCTGGCCGTGATGCGCCATGCCGACCGCCCCGCGGTGATGATGGTGGTAGGCGTCAACGGCGTGGGCAAGACCACCACGGTGGGCAAGCTGGCCCGCGTGCTGGTGGCCGAGGACAAGGACGTGATCCTCGGCGCCGCGGATACGTTCCGTGCGGCCGCGGCCGAGCAGCTGGCCACCTGGGGGTCGCGTGTGGGCGTGCCCACCGTGAAGTCCGACGTCGATGGCGCGGACCCTGCGTCCGTCGCCTTCGAGGCGGTGAAGGCCGGCATCGAGCAGGAAGTCGATGTGGTCATGGTCGATACCGCCGGGCGCCTGCAGAACAAGGTGGGCCTGATGGACGAACTCGGCAAGGTCAAGCGAGTGATCGAGAAGCAGGCCACCGTGGACGAGGTGCTGCTGGTGCTCGACGCGACCACCGGCCAGAACGGCCTGAACCAGGCCAAGGTGTTCGCCGACGTCGTCAACATCACCGGCATCGTGCTGACCAAGCTGGACGGCACCGCCAAGGGCGGCATCGTCGTCGCCATCCAGCGCAGCCTCGGCGTACCGGTGAAACTGGTGGGCCTGGGCGAAGGCGCCGACGACCTGGCGCCGTTCGAGACCGAGGACTTCGTGGACGCGCTGCTGAACTAGCGTCAGCCGGGCCAATCCGCTTGGCGGTTCCCGCGGCAGCCGCGGGAACTGCCGGGAACGCATCACCCGCTGTCCGAAGTCAGCCCCTGGCCGGCTCCTCGAGGGGCTTCACCAGCGTCTCGCGGCCGAAGAGCAGCCAGAGGAGGGCGGCGCCCAGCATGATCGCGCCGGTGGCACCGAAGGCCCACGCATAATTGAGCCGGTCGGCCAGCGCTCCGGCCAGGACCGGGCCGATGATCGCACCGGCGTCGGTGCCCATCTGGAAGACGGCCAGCACCTTCCCGCCGCTGCGGTCGTTGCCGATGATGTCAGCAATGGCAGCCTGCTGCGCCGGCCCGAGCAGCCCGGATCCGAAACCCGCGATGACCGAGGCTGCCACGAACACCGGGACGGACTCGGTGAACCCGATGGCTGCGATCGCCAGCCCGGCAATGGTCAGCCCGGCAATCACCAGGGGACGGCGGCCGGCGGTGTCCGAGAGACGGCCGGAGAAGGTCAGCGCCAGCGCGTTGCCGACGGCGAAGACGGCCAAGGCCAGCCCGGCAGTCTCCGGGCCCGCACCCAGCACGGCCGCGGCAAAGAGCGGAATCAGCGCCATCCGGACCCCGAACGTGGCCCAGCCATTGGCGAAAGCGGACACGACGGCGGCGCGGTACCCCGGGTCCGAGAGCGCCTCGCGCAGATCCATCGTTTCGGGAGCCGGGGCGTCGTTGCCGGTCCGGGCAGCGGGTTTCTTGAGCATGACGGCGACGACGGCTGCCGCCACGAGCAGGGCGATGGCATAGACCACGAACGGCATGCGCAGGCCGAACCCGGCCAGCAGGCCGCCGGCCACCGGGCCGAGGATGCCGCCCATCAGGAACGTGCCGGCGTAGAGGCTGGAAACCCGGCCGCGGCCGTCCGGCGGGGCCAGCCGCAGGATCAGCGCCATGGCCGAGACCGTAAACATGGTGGAGCCGAGGCCGCCCAAGCCGCGGAAAATCAGCAACTGCCAGTAGTCCTGTGCCAGCGCGCAGGCGCCGGTCGAAGCCGCGACGATCAGCAGGCCGGTCAGGTACACCCTCCGTTCACCCCAGCGGCCCACCAGGGCGCCGCCCGCGGGCGCGAAGACCAGCCGGGCGAGGGCAAACACGCTGACGATGATGCTGGCAGCCGCGACGCCGACGTCGAAACTTGCGGCAAACTGCGGCAGGACCGGAGCCACCAGTCCGTAGCCCAGGGCGATGACGAAGGCGGCGGCAACCAGCACCTTGATGTCGCGAGGAATCGGAGTAGGCGCCGGCTTGCCCGGACGCTGGTGGCCGGACAGGCTGAACTGACGCGCCGTGCGGCGGAAAACTGGCATGTCAACCAGCGTAGCCCGACCCGCGCGCCGGCTCGGTGCCGGCCCCGGGCCGCGCGCCGTCGTCGTCCTCTGTGCCGGGCTCGGTGACGCGCTCTGTGCCGCCGTCGTCCTCTGCCGGACTCGGTGCCGGCCCCGGGCCGCGCGCCGCCGTCGTCCTCTGTGCCGGACTCGGTGCGGGACTCTGCCGCCGCCGTCGTCCTCTGTGCCGGACTCGGGCCGCCGACGTCGTCCTCTGTGCCGCCCGAAACAATGCCGAAACACGTCGGTTGCACGGGTTTTACTTGCGCGGGTTTCTTGTAACGCGGCCGCAATGAAGCATCCGGTTGGCCGAAACACGCCGTCGACAGTCTTGGTTCATCGGCGGGAAGTTGCCCGCCAACGAACGAGGGGACGTGAAAATGGATCTGTCAGCGGGCCACGTCTGGGTGATGATTTCGGCGGCCATGGTGCTGCTCATGACGCCGGGACTGGCATTTTTCTACGGCGGAATGACGCGGGCCAAATCGGCCCTGAACATGATGATGATGAGCTTTTCCGCCGTCGCGCTGGTGGCGGTGGTCTGGGTGCTGTGGGGTTACTCGATGAGCGGCGGCGAGGGTGTGGCGCAACTCTTCGGCAATCCGTTCGCCGCGTTCGGCTTGGAGGGGTTGCTCAACACCGGGGACCTGATCAGTGCCGGCTATGGTGCCACGTTCGCCATCATCACGGTGGCGCTGATCTCCGGTGCCATCGCCGATCGCGCCAAGTTCAGTGCCTGGGCGGTCTTCGTACCGGTCTGGGTCACTTTGGTTTACTGCCCGCTGGCCTTCATGGTCTGGGGCGGCGGATTGCTTGGCGCCGAGGGGGTCATCGGTGCCTGGGCGGGCGAGGCGATCGATTTCGCCGGCGGCACGGTGGTGCATATCAACGCCGGTGTCGCCGGCCTGGTCCTGGCCCTGATCCTGGGCAAGCGCAAGGGCTTCGGCAAGGACCCGGCACAGCGCCCGCACAACATTCCGCTGGTGATGATCGGTGCCGCCCTGCTGTGGTTCGGCTGGTTCGGGTTCAACGGGGGAGCGGCGGGCACGGCGGAGGAAGCCGGCCTGATCTGGGTCAACACCATGGTCGCCCCGGCGGCGGCCATCGCGGGCTGGCTGGTGACCGAGCGCCTCCGCGACGGCCGTCCCACCTCCCTCGGGGCGGCTTCGGGCGTTGTCGCGGGGCTGGTGGCGATCACGCCGGCCTGCGCCAATGTTTCCCCCGTGGGGGCGGTGGGCCTGGGCCTGGTGGCCGGAGTGCTGGCCGCGCTGGCGGTCGGGCTGAAGTACAGGCTGGGCTACGACGACTCGCTGGATGTGGTGGGCGTCCACCTGGTCGCCGGGCTGGTCGGAACGCTGGCCCTGGGCTTCATCGCCCTGCCGGTCGAGGGTGCAGGCGGCGGCCTCTTCTACGGCGGCGGTGCCGCCCAACTGGGGGCGCAGTCCGTGGCGGCGGCGGTCTCCATGCTGTTCTGTGGCGTGATGACAGTGATCATCGGCTTGGCGATCCACAAAACCCTTGGCTTCCGGGTGACCGAAGAGGATGAGGTCGCCGGCGTGGACCTCGCCCAGCACGCCGAATCCGCCTACGAATTTGGCGGCCTGGGCACCGGCGGAACCTTCATCCCGCACCCGGCAACCGACCCCAGCGCCCGCAGCACGATCAAGGAAGAGGTCAGCGCATGAAACTCGTCACCGCCATCATCCGGCCGGAAAAGCTGGACGCAGTCCGCAACAGCTTGGAAAGCTACGGAGTCCAAGGGCTGACCGTCAGCCAGGCCAGCGGGTACGGGCGCCAACGCGGTCACACCGAGGTCTACCGCGGCGCCGAATACACCGTGGACCTGCTGCCCAAGGTCCGCGTCGAGGTCCTCGTGGCGGACGACCTGGCCGAAGACATCGTCGACGTCCTCGTGGCCACGGCCAACACCGGCCGCGCGGGCGACGGCAAGGTCTGGCTGGTGGATGTGCAGGAAGCGGTCCGCGTCCGCACCGGCGAACGCGGCGAGGCAGCCATCTGAGACTTCGAACCCACCATGATGAACCCTTCCGGCACCGTCATCTCCTGGCGGTGCCGTAAGGGTTCCGTTGTCCTGCTGATAACGACGGCGGCGCTCGGTTCTGTCCTCCGCTCGCCTCCGTCCTCAGCGGCGCCCCTCGGCACCGGGGGAACGGCGTCGGGACTGCACAGGGCGGCACCGGGGCGGCAGGGGCGGCCTAGTCGGAGTTCGGCTGCGCCACTAGGATGGCGCCACGGCAGGCACCATGTGGGAGGGAACCTATGCAGTCCACACCAGTCCAGAAAGCCGCACGGATCTCAGCCATCGTTCTAGCCGTCCTGGCAGTCCTTGGCTTCATCCCCGGCATAACAGCTGACTATGACCAGCTCGGTATCACAGGAAACGGGCCGGACGCCCAGCTCTTCGGGCTGTTGGCCATCTCGGTTTTACACAACGTGTTGCTGCTGCTTTTCGCGGCCTTGCTCCTGGTCGCGGCAAAGCGGGCCGGTGCTGCCAAAGTCACCTTCATGGCACTGGGGCTGTTTAACCTGTTGGCCGCCCTGTACGGCCTGATCAACGCCCGCTACGAATCGGAGACGTGGGTTCCGGCGGGGGCTAGTGACAACTGGTTCCATTTAGTGCTCGGCGCAGTGCTGTTCTTCCTCGGTCTGCTCAGAGGCCCGGTGGTGATTGGAAGGCCGAGGTCCGGGTAGGAAGCCCGCCAATGTCATGGCGAGGTTCCTAACGGCCCGGCTGGTACAGCCTGCCCTACGACTCGTCCTCCACAAGCCCACGACGGCCGGCGGTCATCCCCATACATCGAACTTTCGTTCTAGTCGAGGCTCGTGCTGCGTAGCGTTGAAGTATGGCAGCCGAACCGTTGGACGAGGCACAGGATCCGGAGGAATTCTCCGGCACCCCTGCCGTGCCCGACGACGGTGCCGCTGCGGTTTCGGTACCGGACCGGCAGGTTTGGGCGGAGGATTGGCAGGAACTGGGGCCGGCGGAACTGGCCGGCCTGCTCGCGGGCACCGACCCGGCTACCTTGGACGACTGGTCGACCCTCGACTACCTCCAGGCGGTGCGCAAACACGAGGCCTGGACCCAGTCCCGCCGGCTGCGGGCCGTGCACCGTATGGCGGTGCTCCGCCCGGCCACCGGCGCCGACGCCGGGGCACCGGACGGGATCTGCCGGCACGCCGCCCACGAGCTCGCGCCCATCCTGGCCGTGCCCCGCCAGCGCGCGGCAGCGGAACTGGCCGACGCCCACCAGATCGCCACCTGCCTGCCCGCCACCCTCGCCGCCCTCGACCACGGCGACCTCGACCTGGACCGCGCCACCGCCATCGCCCGCAAAGGCGCCGGCCTGCCGTCCGAGGTCTTGGCAGGGTACGAAGCCAAGGTTGTTCCCGGCGCCGGGACCATCACCCTGGAATCCGTCCAGGCCCGGGCCCGCACCGCCCGCGACCGGCTGCACCCCGAACCCCTCGAAACCCGGCACAAAGCAGCGATGGAACGCCGCACAGTCCAGTACCAGCCCCAGGACGACGGGATGGCCGAGCTCTACATCCGCACCAGCGCGGACAAAGCCCTGCTCGCCTACAACCTGATACAGGCCTACGCCCGCAAACTGCAGACCGCCGACGAAACCCGCACCCTGGGCCAACTCCGCGCCGATGTGTTCACCGACATGCTTCTCCGCTACCCCGACCGCGCCTACCAACCCGCCACAACCACCGGAACTGCCGCCCGCGAAACGGCCACCAACCAGGCGGCAACCGGCCCGGGATTGGCGACCGACTCCGGAACGGCGGCCGGGTCCGGGACGGGAGCCGCAGCAGCAGCCACCGGAACGGCAAAACAGGGACCCTGCACCTGCGGGGGCGGGAACGTGACCGCGTCTGTCGCCGTGACTGCGCCCCTTGCCACCTTGCTGCGGCTTACCGAAGAACCTGGCGACCTCACCGGCTACGGGCCCGTCCCGCCGGGTATGACCCGCGATCTCGCAGCCCTGGCCAAATCCTGGCTGCCCGTGCTCACCGACGACCACGGCCAAGCCATCGCCGCCGCCAAAGACCTGCGCCACCCGCCCGAATGGCTCAAACGCCTCGTCCGGCTGCGCGACCGCCACTGCCGCGACTACGGCTGCACCGTCCCCGCCGACCACTGCGACATCGACCACACGATCGCCTGGGAAGACGGCGGCAAAACCGTCCTCGAAAACCTCAGCGCCAGATGCAAACCCGACCACAAAACCAAACACCATGCCGGCACCACCGTCACCCAGGACCCCGACGGCGCCCTCCACTT
Source organism: Arthrobacter sp. Y3223065 (assembly GCF_059090885.1). Taxonomy (NCBI): domain Bacteria; kingdom Bacillati; phylum Actinomycetota; class Actinomycetes; order Micrococcales; family Micrococcaceae; genus Arthrobacter; species Arthrobacter sp. Y3223065. The sequence goes on from NZ_JBNHGC010000001.1 coordinate 347,509, forward strand.
CACCACCCGCTCCGGCCACACCCACACCACCACCCCCGACGACGGCTGGACACTCACGCTCCCCTCGACCCCCAGCAAAGGAAATGCCACGGAAAGCCCGGACGACGGAGCCAACAGTTCCCATAGCGACACCGGCGGCGAGGGAGATGCCACTGGAAGCCCGGACGACCGGGCAAACAGTCCCCGAGACGAGACTGGTGGCCACGGAGCCGCGGACGCGGACGGCCCACGGGACGGTACCCCGCCACCGTTCTAGATATTCACCGTTCTAGATCTCCGTCAGGGGAGCGGCCTGTCGCTCCGGGAAGTTTCCCAGCCGGCGGGCCCGTTGCTGCCCGCTTCGTATTCTTCCAGCGGAACTTCGTCCTTCTCCCAGGCCTTCAGCACGGGCTCGACTATCCGCCAGCAGTCCTCAGCGATATCTCCGCGGACGGACAGGAGCGGGTCGCCGCGCAGCACGCCTTCCAACACTTCGCCGTAGGGCAGCAGGTCGGCCGAGTGCAGGTCGGCGCTCATGACCGCCCGGTCCAGCGTGAAGATGTCGCCGGGGCCGTTCACGTCGATCTCCAGTTGAAGGGTTTCCGGTCCGAGGCCAATCCGCAGCCGCGTCGGGGCGTCGATGCCCTTGAAGCCCGTTGGCAGGTGGTTGACCGGCTTGAAGGTGATGATCACTTCCTTCTGCGGTTTGCCCAAAGCCTTTCCCGAGCGCAGGATGAACGGCACGCCGGACCACCGGGAGTTGTTGATCGAAACTTCAACCTCGGCCAGGGTCTCCGTCTTCTTGGCCGGGTCCACGCCCTGTTCGGCGGCGTAGTCCGGAATGTCGCGGTCGCCGATCCGCCCGGCCGTGTAGCGGGCACGCCGCGTGCTCCTGGCGAAATCCGGGTTGACGCTACTGGCACGGAGGACGCTGCCGATATGGTCGCGCAGGTCCCGTTCCTTGATGGTGGCCGGGGCGTTCAGGGCGGTCAGCGCCATCACCTGCAGCAGGTGGCTCTGGATCATGTCACGCAGCGCGCCGGCGCCGTCGTAGTAGCGTGCGCGGCCCTCCAAAGCCAGCGACTCATCGTAAAAGATTTCGACTTTGGCCACATGTTCATTGCTGAGCAGCGGCTCCAGCAGGCGGTTGGCAAAGCGCAGGCCGAGGATGTTGAAGACCGTCGCCTTGCCCAGGAAGTGGTCCACCCGGTGGATATGGTCCTCCGGCACCAGCTTCAACAGCGTCTTGTTCAGCGATGCGGCCGATCCACGGCTGGAGCCGAACGGCTTTTCCAACACCAACCGGGTTCCCTCCGGCACGTCCTCGGGCCGGAGTATCTCGCAGGCTTTCTGGCTGACCGCGGGCGGCAGGGCAAAGAACACGGCAACCGGACCATCCAGTGCGGCCAGCAATTCCGCCAGTGCGCCTTCCGCCGTCACGTCCACCGAGTGGTACCGGGTGTTCTCCTGGACGTCGATCAGTTGCCGCCGTCCGTCGTCGTTCGCGGCACCTGCGCAGGCTTCGAAGGCGCCTCGGACGCGTTCCTGCCACCTGCCCTCGTCCCAGTCGTCCGAGCCAGCGCCCACCACTTTCAGTCCGCTGGTCCTGCCTTGCGCGATCAATTTGCCCAGCCCGGGCAGCAGCAGCCGGCCGGTCAGGTCGCCGGAAGCTCCCAGAATCAGCAACGTGCGGATCTGCAGCGGTCCGTCGGCAGCGGGGGAGGACACGGCCTCGGTTTGGGTCTGTTCCTGTGTCTGGGTCTGTTCAACGCTCACGTTTCCCACCTTGCCACGGCACTACAGTTAGGGGGAACGGTCCGTCGGCAGCATGAGCGCCCGGCCGCCCTGCGTACTCCTTACCCCGGCCGCCCAAGGGCACTCGGTCCGCACGGGAGTCAACCGGGGTGGCCGGCGCGACTGCTGCCACCGCCAGTTGATACCCTTAAGTGCTGAACTCCGGCGCGGCCCGGGGACTGTGAACCAGATCGACGAAAGTAGACACGGCGCGTGTTCAATTCACTCTCTGACCGGTTGGCCTCAACCTTCAAGAATCTGCGCGGCAAGGGACGGCTGTCCGAGGCCGACGTCGACGCCACCGTACGCGAAATCCGGCGTGCCCTGCTCGACGCCGACGTCGCCGTGCCCGTGGTGCGCGAGTTCACGGCCCACGTGAAGGAACGCGCGCTCAGCGAAGAAGTCGCCGCGGCGCTGAACCCCGCCCAGCAGGTCGTCAAGATCGTCAACGACGAGCTGGTCAACATCCTCGGCGGCGAGACCCGGCGCATCAAACTGGCCAAGACCCCGCCGACGGTGATCATGCTCGCCGGCCTGCAGGGCGCCGGCAAGACCACCTTGGCGGGCAAGCTGTCCAAGTGGCTCAAGGGCCAGGGCCACAGCCCGCTGCTGGTGGCCGCCGACCTGCAGCGCCCCAATGCCGTGACCCAGCTCCAGGTCAACGGCCAGCGCGCCGGCGTGCCGGTCTACGCCCCGCACCCGGGCGTGCAGTCCGAGTTCGACGCCGTCACCGGCGATCCGGTGGCCGTGGCACGCGACGGCGTGGCCGAGGCGCGGCAAAAGCTCTACGACGTCGTCATCGTGGACACCGCCGGCCGGTTGGGCGTCGACGCCGAGATGATGCAGCAGGCGGCTGACATCCGCGCCGCCGTCAACCCGGACGAAGTGCTCTTCGTGATTGACGCGATGATCGGCCAGGACGCAGTCAACACCGCGCAGGCCTTCAACGAAGGCGTCAACTTCACCGGCGTGGTCCTCTCCAAGCTCGACGGCGATGCCCGCGGCGGCGCGGCGCTCTCCGTTGCGTCGGTCACCGGCAAGCCGGTGATGTTCGCTTCCACCGGTGAAAACCTGGACGACTTCGAGATCTTCCACCCGGACCGGATGGCCAACCGCATCCTGGACATGGGCGACATGCTCACCCTGATCGAGCAGGCGGAGAAGTCCTGGGACAAGGGCGAAGCCGAACGGATGGCGCAGAAGTTCGCCGACCAGGAAGACTTCACCCTCGACGACTTCCTCGCCCAGATGCAGCAGATCCGCAAAATGGGCTCGATGAAGAAGATGCTCATGATGATGCCGGGTGCCGCCAACATGCGCCAGCAGCTGGAGAACTTCGATGAACGCGAAATCGACCGCGTGGAGGCGATCGTCCGGTCGATGACCCCGCACGAGCGCGTTGCCCCGAAGATCATCAACGGCTCCCGCCGCGCCCGCATCGCTAAGGGCTCCGGCGTGCACGTCTCCGAGGTCAACGGCCTGCTGGAGCGCTTCGGCCAGGCGCAGAAGATGATGAAGAAGATGGCCCAGGGCGGCGGCATCCCGGGCATGCCCGGCGTGGCCGGGCCGGGCGGCTTCGGCGGCGCACGGAAGAAGCAGCAAACCGCCAAGGGCAAGAAGAAGGCCCGCTCCGGCAACCCGGCCAAGGCGGCACAGGAGCTGCGCGAGGCCGAGGAACGCCGCAAGAACAAGGCATCCGTTCCCGCGGGAAGTGCCTTCGGCGCCCCGCAGGACGGGCAGGACTTCGACCCGTCGGCGCTGAACCTTCCCAAGGGCTTCGAGAAGTTCCTCGGCAAGTAGCCGCGAAGACTGTACCGTTGCACGTAAGTGCCCCGTCGTTTATCCGGCGGGGCACTTTCCATGCGCCGGAAGGTAAGCTGGGTGTCGAATCGTTTCAACGCGGACACGTACCGGCATCACGCGGATCGTTGGCCGGGCGGCTTTCTTCGCCCCGGCGAAAGCGGTCCCACCCGCGGCAGCGCAGCGAAGGAGTTTTGTGGCAGAGCAGGCACGCGGCGCCGACGGCGGCCGGCCCGGAACGCGGCGGGACACCGTCGCTGTGATCGTCCGCAGTGTCGGCGGTTCCGTGGTGCTGGTGGACAATCCCGGCGGCCCCAGGCTGCCGGCTGCGCCGGTCCTGCCCGGCGAGGACCCGCGGGCGGCAGCCGCCCGGGTGCTCGCCGAGTCCTTACTGCTCGTACCACCCGGACGCATCCTCGCGCTGGATTACCAGCCGATGGACGGCGAGGCCGCGGAAGCCATCACCTTTGTGTACGACGGCGGAACGTACGACGGCGGTGAACTCGCCGCCGGTGCCGGGGGACAGGCGGTCTTCCTGCCGGTCGAGCAGGCCGAAGCCGTCCTGGACCCGGCGCAATCCGCCCAGCTGGCCGCGGGGCTCCGGGCCCACGAACTGCTCACCGTGGTTGAACTGCGCCACGGGCAGGTGCTGCGGACCGGGCAGCGGCGCGTCCCGGAACGCGAATTGGTGCCCCACGTCTGGGCGCTGGAGGCCGCGGGCGACTCGAAGGGAACCGTGGGTTCCGGCGTCTAGTATTTCTCCCATGGCAGTCAGAGGCAGCGGAGAGCGGGTGGTCTTTGTCCACGGCACCGACAGCTTCGGAGCCGCGGCCTGGCCGCACCAGCACCGTCTGGCCGGACGCTACGACTGCCTGTTCCTGCGCCGCCACGGGTTTGACCCCCAAACAGAACCCCGCCCGACGGACTTCGACGAGGACGCCCGGATCGTCGGCCGACATCTGGGCCCGGGGGCCCACGTCGTAGCCCACGCGCAGGGCGCCGTCGCGGCGATGATGGCCGCGGTCGAGCACCCAACCAGGGTGCACTCGCTCACGCTGTTCGAACCCGCTTGCCTGTCCCTGACCGCGGACTTGCCGGCCACCCGTGCCTACCGCGAACGGCTGGAGCCGTTGTTCGACGCGCGGCGGGAGCTGACCGACGAGGAATACCAGCGCGCCTTCGTCCGGCTGGTGGTCGGCGCCGAGGCGCTGCCGCTGGCCACCGCGGCCGACCGGGCACAGGCGATGCGGGTCCGCCTGCAGTCTCCGCCCTGGCAGGCGCCGCTGCACATCGTCCCCGGCTTGCCCACCCTGGTGGTCACCGGCGGCTGGGAACCGCTGTACGAGGAAGTGGCCGAATACCTGGCCGGGACAGGCGCCGTCCACCGCCACGCCGGCGGACACCACCGCCCGCAGGACACGGACCGGGGCCATGCCCTGCTGACGGCCTTCCTGGCCGGGGCAGCACTGCCGGACTGATCATTGGTTGCTAGCGTTGAGCTATGAATGAATCAGGCTGGGAACCAGCGTCAGGACAGCTGTGGTGGCCGTGGCCGCTGGACGAGGCCGGCGTCGCGGCCCTGCAGCAGCAACTCACCGACCGCTCGCTGCTCGGCGCCTTTGCCGGCGGCGCCCCGCAGGCAGGCGACAGCGTGGTCTCTGTGCTGCTGGCCGTGAACGGGGAGCAACGCGCCGCCGTCCTGGATCCGGCCGGCCAGGCAGTGCCGGGGCCCGACGTCGCGGCCTTGGTCCGCGGGCTCTCCGCCGACCTGGGGGCGGCCGTGGAGATTGACGGCGTCGAATACGAGGCACCCGCACCCGATGCTGCGCTGGAAGTGGATGCCGTGCCGGAACCGGACGAGGCCGAGGAGCCCGCAGTGCCGGACGCGGCCGAGCTGCGCACCGTGCTGGTGGGCAAGTTCCGGCGCGAGGACCTGATGATGTTCGGCGCCCTCAACGGTGTAGAACTCCATGTCCTGGAGCCCGACGCGGGCAGGCCGGACGGGGCCGCGCCCGGCCAGCGGATCGTGCTGGTCTACGGGGAGGCGGCACCCGGGCTCTACAACTGGCCGGCCTCGGCCAAACCGATTGTGGCGCTGATGGATCTGGACGGCTTCCGCGCGGTCGAGGCATGGCTGCCCGGCACGCGGAGCGACCCGGACACCAGCTTCTGGCATGCCTGGGAGGCACCGGCCAAGCCGTTCCCTTCGGCGTCCCGGGCCGACGCCGAGGCGCTGCGGCTGCTCGGCCGGATTGTGCATCCGGAAGGACCCGACACGCAGCGGCTCAGCGATGTGCTCGGCCTGGCACCGGGCGCCGTTGAGGGGCTGCAGGAGCTGATGGCCTCCCCGGACGAGCCCGGGATCCTGGCCCGCGCGGGCCAACTGCTGCAACTGCCCCCGGTCGCCGCCCGGCTCGCCGAAGGGTCGCTGCAGCCCGACCGGGTGCCCGGGATGGAATCGATCCCGGTCCAGTCGATCGGCAGGGCACTGCTGGAACTGGCCAGCACCCCGGCGGAAGGCAGGGGACCGTTGGCGGCGTGGCAGCGCGCCGTCGTCGCGCGCCCCGGCCTGCTGGCCGGCAGCGCCGCCGCGGCTGCCACCGGCGCCGCCCTGCTGTTCCGCGCCGCCGGACGCCGGCCCGCCGGCTCCCGGTTCTTGCGCGCCGGCGCCCTGGGGCTGGTGCTGCAGGCGGCCGGAGACGTGGCGCTGGGCAGCTACCTGGCGTACCGGCGCCGCCGCTGAACCACGGATACGCCCGCGGGAGCCCCGGACTGGAATAAACGTGAAGCTTCAAGTATTGTTAATTGCATGAACATTCAAGTAAATCCCCAGGACCTGCTCTCCGGCGACCTCAGCATGGGCACCGTGATGCTCAAGGTCGGCGACATGAAGAACATGACCAACTACTACCAGCAGGCGCTGGGGCTGGATCCTGTCTCGGAGGGACTGGGCGGGGTTTTCCTGGGCCGCGGCACCACGCCGCTGCTCCACCTGGCTCCGGCCAACGGGCTGCAGCTGCCGTCCCGTGGCGAGGCCGGGCTGTTCCACACCGCCTTCCTGTTCGAGAACCAGTCGGACCTGGCCGCCACCGTGGCCACCGCGGCGCAGACCGATCCCTCCCGGTTCGCCGGCAGCGCCGACCACCTGGTCAGCGAGGCGTTCTACTTCACCGACCCGGAGGGCAACGGCATCGAGCTCTACTGGGACCGCCCGCGCGACCAGTGGTCCTGGAATGAGACCGCCGACGGCAAGGAGGTCCACATGGACAGCCTGGCCCTCAACCCCCAGACCTACCTGCAGAGCCACCTCACCGAGGAGTCCCTCGCCAGCCAGCGCGGGGCCGGCGCCGGAATCGGCCACGTGCACCTGCAGGTCGGCGACACAAACGTCGCCGAGGAGTTCTACGTGAAGACCCTCGGTTTCGAACGCACCGCCGGCTGGCATGGCCAGGCACTGTTCGTCGCCGCCGGCGGCTACCACCACCACATGGCCATGAACGTCTGGAACAGCCGCGGCGCCGGGCCGCGCAAGGACACCCTGGGCCTGGGCGAGGTGCTGATCCACGTGCCGACTGAGGACGAGGTCGGCGCCCTGACCGAACGCCTCACCAGCGCCGGCATCGCCAACCACCACACCGGGGCCGAGCTGCGCTTCGAGGATCCGTGGCGCAACCAGTTGCGCGTCGCCGTCGGCTGAGGCGGAATCCCGCCCGGTGCGGCTAGGCTGAAGAGGAACCACTCGGTCTAGCCGCGGAAGGACCTGCAGATGTCCGGAACCACCGAAATCTTCGTCGCCACCCACGATGTCGCCGTCCGGCGCGCCGCCGAGCTCGAGGCCAGCGTCGACTCCCGTGGGGAAACCGACGGGCCAATGGCCCAGGTCGAGGATGCGCCCAGCCTTCGCCTCAATGGGGTCACCGACCTGGAGGTCGAAATCCTCGGCGGCCTGGCTGCCAAGGCCGTCGGCGCCGCCGGCGGCGAGGCCCTGGACATGGCCGACGTCTCCAGCGACTACCTGATGGTCGCCCCGGATGCCATGGTCCAGTCGCTGGCGGAACTGCTGACCTACACCGACGACGACGGTGCCTCCTTGATCCCGGAGGTCGCCTCGCGGTGGGCCGCCGAAGAGGACATGCCGTTCAGCGGCGCCATCGCCGAAGACAACGTGCGCCGGATTGCGCAGCTGGCGTCGCAGGCGGAGCAGGCCGAACGCCAGCAGCTCTACGTCTGGTCCACGACCGCCGAAGCCTGACGTTCCCGGGCCCAACGGCCTCGGGTGCCCGCCGCCGAACCGGCGGCAACGCGCCGCCGTCGCCAAGTCGCGCGGATTGGTTCCTATCTGGCACAATAGACAGGTACTCGATCTGCGCGGCCCCTCTCTCCGCGTGTGTATCTTGTCCTTTGAACCCCAACCATGGCCCGCCCCACGGGAGCAGACATACGGGTTCGCCCATTTTCAGAACCAGGAGTGACCACAACAGTGGCCGTAAAGATTCGCCTTAAGCGCTTCGGTAAGAAGTTCTCTGCCCACTACCGCGTCGTTGTCATGGATGCCCGCGCCAAGCGCGACGGCCGTGCCATCGAAGAGATCGGGCAGTACCACCCGACCGAAGAGCCCTCGTTCATCGAGATCAACTCCGAGCGTGCCCAGTACTGGCTCGGCGTCGGCGCCCAGCCGACCGAGCAGGCCGAAGTTCTGCTCAAGATCACGGGCGACTGGCAGAAGTTCAAGGGCATTGAGGGCCAGGAAGGCACCCTCAAGACCAAGGCTGCCAAGGAAGCCTTCGTGGCTCCCGAAAAGGATTCCGTGATCGTCCCCGAGGCCATCACCCCGAAGGCCAAGAAGGAAGAAGCTGCCGAGGCTCCGGCCGAGGAAGCAGCCGCAGACGAAGCCGAAAAGGCTGAGTAATGCTGGCCGAAGCGCTCGATCATCTGGTCCGCGGGATCGTTGACAGTCCTGACGACGTCAAAGTAACGCAGAAGAGCAACCGCCGCGGTGACATCATCGAGGTGCGTGTTCATCCGGAGGATCTGGGCCGCGTCATCGGCCGCCAGGGCCGCACCGCCCGCGCACTGCGCACGGTAGTGAACGCCTTGGCCGATGACCAGGTCCGCGTGGATGTGGTCGACACCGACCGCCGCCGCTGATCCGGATCGGCGCCTGCCCGGCACCGAGCCGGGCACCCATTCCATAACCTCCGGCCCCTGTACCAGATAATGGTCCAGGGGCCGGACGTTTTTCTTCCAAAGGAGTCTGCATGCAGGTACAAGTTGCCCGGATCGGCAAGCCGCACGGCATTCGGGGCGAGGTTACGGTCCAGGTGCTGACCGACGCTCCGGCCGATCGCTTCGTTCCCGACGTCGAGCTGACCGTGGAGCCGGCCGGCCTGGGGCCGCTGACGGTGCGCAGTGCCCGCTGGAACAAAGACATCCTGCTGCTGGGTTTCCATGAAGTCGCCGACCGCAACGGCGCCGAAGAACTCCGTGGCGCCAGGCTCTTCGTGGACACCGAGGACGTCGAGGACGACGACGACGCCTGGTACGAACACGAGCTCGTCGGCCTCGACGTGCGCGTCGGGGAAGACGTGGTCGGCAAGGTCTCCGGCCTGAACACCATGCCCGCCCAGGACCTGCTGATCGTGGAGGACCTGAACGGCGGGGAAGTCCTGGTGCCGTTCGTCGAGGAGATCGTGCCGGAGGTGGACGTGGAAGCGGGCTTCGTCCGGCTCACCCCGCCGGCCGGGCTGTTCGAGCTGAACTCACCTGACGCGCAGGAGACCCCCGACGACGGCGAGGGGGAGCGCTAGGTGCGCATCGACGTCGTCAGCATCTTTCCGGAGTACCTGGCCGCGCTCGATCTGTCGCTGATCGGAAAGGCGCGCCAGGACGGGCTGCTGCAGCTGCAGGTCCACGACCTGCGCGACTTCACCACCGACCGCCACCGCACCGTCGATGACACCCCGTACGGCGGCGGCGCCGGCATGGTCATGAAGCCCGAACCCTGGGCGCAGGCGCTCGAGTCGGTGGTCATTGCCGCGGGCTCCGGCCCAGACCTGCCGACCCGCCCGGATCCCGCCGCGGACAGGGTCCCCGAACCGGCCGCCGCGCGACCCGTCCTGATCGTCCCGTCCCCGGCCGGCGAGGTCTTCAACCAGGCCCTCGCCTACGAGCTCGCCGCGGAGGACCACCTGGTCTTCGCCTGCGGCCGCTACGAAGGCATCGACGAGCGCGTCCTCGACTGGGCGGACGGGCATTTCCGGGTCCGCCCGGTCAGCCTCGGCGATTACGTGCTCAACGGGGGAGAGGTCGCCGTGCTGGCGATGGTCGAGGCCGTGGGCCGGCTCATTCCCGGCGTCGTCGGAAACCCCGACTCGCTGGTGGAGGAGTCCCATTCCGACGGGCTGCTGGAGTATCCGGTCTACACCAAACCCTCCGAGTGGCGCGGCCGCGGCATCCCGGACGTGCTGCTCAGCGGCAACCACGCCAAGATCGCCCGGCACCGCCGCGACGAACAGCTGCGCCGCACCGCCGAGCGCCGCCCGGACCTGATCCTGGCACTGGATCCGGAGACCCTGGACAAGCAGGACCGCGCCACCCTGGCAGAACTCGGCTACACCGTCACGCCCGATCAGGTCGTTCCGGTTCCGGCGCACCCGGAGCTTCAGCCGCGCCGGAATTAGAGCTTGGGCCGTGCCGTGTGGCAAAATAAAGGATTGTGTCCGCTGGGCACGTTCCTGCCACAGGGGGAGCGTTGCCAACAGCCGGACTCTCCGGCCGCCGATTCCCGGATGGCCGGTTCTTGAATTTCGGCAGCGACTGTTGCAGGCATCTGCCTGACCGTCGCGCCGTGACCAAAGTGAATGACCTGTGGCGTTCACCAGGAGTGAGCAATGCATATCCTCGACTCTGTTGACGCAGCATCCCTGCGCAGCGACGTTCCCGAGTTCCGCGCCGGCGACACCGTCAAGGTGCACGTGAACATCATCGAAGGCAAGACCGCCCGTATCCAGGTTTTCCAGGGTTTCGTCATGGGCCGCCAGGGCCATGGTGTCCGTGAGACCTTCACGGTCCGTAAGGTTTCCTTCGGCGTGGGCGTGGAGCGTACCTTCCCGGTACACTCCCCGATCATCGACCACATCGAGGTCGTGACCAAGGGCGACGTGCGCCGCGCCAAGCTGTACTACATGCGCAAGCGCCACGGCAAGGCAGCCCGCATCAAGGAGAAGCGCGACTTCGGCACCGCCAAGTAAAGTTGCCCACCGGCAACTTCTTGACCTAGGCAGTGCAGCACCTCTCTGGTTCCCCCGAAGCTTCGGGGGAACAACCAAGACGCCGGCCCGGACTTCCGGGCTGGCGTTTTGTGTTGGCCGTCGTGGCCTGCGCCGTGGTGCTCAGCGCCGTCGTGCGCGCCACGCTGCTGGACGTGTACTACATCCCCTCCGGGTCGATGGAGCCGCTGCTGGAGACCGGCGACCGTGTGCTGGTTTCCCGCACCGACTACCACTTCGGCGCGATCCGGCGGGGTGACCTGGTGGTCTTCGACGGGCGGGGCTCGTTCGCGCCCTTCAACAGCGGCAATTCCCCGTTCGTGGATGCCCTCCAGCAGGCCGGCCAGTGGCTCGGAATTGCCGGCAGCGACACCATCTACGTGAAACGCGTGATCGGCCTGCCGGGCGACTCCGTCGAATGCTGCGGCCCGGACGGGCGCCTGCTGGTCAACGGCGAACCGGTCCAGGAGGATTACCTCTTTCCCGGCGACGCGCCCAGCGAGATGGAGTTCTCCGTCCAGGTGCCCAAGGATAGATTGTGGTTAATGGGGGACCACCGGTCGGCCTCGGCCGATTCGCGGGCCCTCCTCGGCGCGCCCGGCGGCGGCATGGTCCCTGTGGAGCGCGTCATTGGCCGCCCGCTGAGCATCATCTGGCCGCTCGACCGGATGGCCGGGCTGGACCGGATACAGTTGGATGCCCAGCCAGCGGAGAATCGAGGATAGTGAGTATGGACCAGGACCCGAAGGACACTGGCGGGTACCAGCCGGATGCCTCCGGGCCGCGGAAGCGCGAACGCAAAAGCGAACGCAAGAGCGCCGGGCGGAACTCCCTGGTGTCGTGGCTCAAGGAGATCGCCACGATCGTCGCGGTCGCCGTCGTCCTCTCTTTCCTGATCAAGACGTTCCTCTTCCGCGCCTTCTTCATTCCGTCGACCTCCATGGAGGAAACGCTGGAGGTGGACGACCGGATCTTCGTGAACCTGCTGGTCCCGCAGCCGTTCGAGCTCAGCCGCGGCGACGTGGTGGTTTTCCAGGACAAGCTCAGTTGGCTGCCTCCGAACGGCATGGACGACGCCGGCAACTGGTTTCAGCAGATCCTCACCTTCGTCGGGCTGATGCCTGATGCATCCCAGCAGCACCTGGTGAAGCGCGTCATTGGCCTCGGCGGCGACCAGGTGGTCTGTTGCGACGCCGATGGCCGCATCTCGGTCAACGGGGAGCCGCTGGACGAGGATCCCTACCTCGCGCCGGGCTCGGACAACACCCGGATTCCCTTCGATGTGACTGTGCCCGAGGGTAAAATCTGGGTCATGGGCGATAACCGGAACCATTCCGCGGACTCGCGCGAGCATCAGGACGAGGCGTCGCAGGGCTTCGTGGACCTCGAGTCCGTCGAAGGCAAGGCCAGCGTCATCGCCTGGCCGTTGGACCGGCTGGGCTTCCTGGGCAATTATCCGGAAGTGTTCGACGGCGTCCCGGAACCGTCCGAGGCTTCCGGCACGGGGCAGCCGGCCTTGGCCCGGCAGGACGAGTCACAGTGACCGGCAGGGCCCCCACGCTGCGCTTTGAGCGTTCCTTCGTCGAGGCCGGGCATCGGCTGGTCGCAGGTGCGGACGAAGTGGGCCGCGGAGCCCTGGCCGGACCGGTCAGCGTAGGGATGGTGGCCATCGACGCGACCTCGGCCAAACAGATCCGCGGCGTCCGCGACAGCAAACTGCTCAGCCCGGCGGACCGGGTGGCCCTGGTGCCCAAGATCCACAAGTGGGCGACAGCCTACGGGGTGGGACACGCCAGCGCGGCGGAAATCGATGCGCTGGGCCTGATGGCGGCCCTGCGGCTGGCCGGTGCGCGCGCCTGGGGCCAGGTGCTGGCCACCGCGCGCCCGGACATCGTGATCCTGGACGGCAACCACGACTGGCTGTCGGCCGGGGAACCGTCGCTCTTCGACGACGTCGCGCAGCCCGGCTGCGACGCGCCGGTCCGGACCAGGATCAAGGCGGACCTGCAGTGCCTCAGCGTGGCGGCCGCCAGCGTGCTGGCCAAGGTGGAGCGCGACGCCATGATGACCGGCTACGCCTCCGACTACCCGGACTACGCCTGGGACATCAACAAGGGCTACGCCACTCCCGCGCACCGAGCCGCCCTGCAGGGCATCGGCCCCTCGGAGCTGCACCGCAGAAGCTGGCGGCTCACCCCCGAGCAACCGCTGATGCCCGCCGTCGAACTTGCGGAGTAAACGCCGCCGCGCAATCTGGGGCAGGATGGATACATGAGCGCCGAAGACCTTGAGAACTACGAGACCGACATGGAGCTGCAGCTCTACCGGGAGTACCGCGATGTCGCCGGCCTGTTCAGCTACGTCGTGGAAACCGAGCGCCGCTTCTACCTGGCCAACCACGTGGACCTGCAGGCGCGCTCTGCCGACGGCGAGATCTACTTCGACCTGACCCTGCAGGACGCGTGGGTCTGGGACGTCTACCGTTCCGCCCGGTTCGTAAAATCCGTCCGCGTGATCACGTTCAAGGACGTCAACGTCGAGGAACTTGCCAAGAACGACGACCTCACCCTGCCCAAGGACGGGCTCGGCAGCTGACCGGCTACCGGCCGCCGACCGGCTACGGCAGCTGACCGGCTACTGGCCGCCGACCCCGTCCAGGGTGATGTAGGTTTTCCGGACGGTGTCGTGGACCTCCCACGTGCCCTTCCAACCGGCGGGCATGACAACGGTGTCGCCGGCGCCCACTTCCACCGGTTTCTGCCCCTCGGCGGTGATCGTTACCCGCCCGGCCAGGATCTGGCAGACCTCGTGGTAGCCGTCCCGCACCGCGGTGAACAAACCGGGGGAGCACTCCCAGATGCCCACGTTCAGGCTGTCCGCGCTCCAGACCTCCAGGGATGCCTCGTGCTGGTCTTCGGTGACCGCCGTGGGCTTGGGCGCGGGCGCTCCGAGCACGGCGTGGGGTGCCGAGGGGAGGTGGATGGTGTCAATGGACATGGTTGATCCTTTCTCAGGGGTGATCCGCGCTGGTCGAGCAGGGCCGTGCTTGCGCTGCTCGACCAGCGCGAAGTACTTCAGGCGCGGCCGGAGATAAGGTCTGCGGCCTTGGCGATGGGGGATGTGGACGTGCGGCCGGAGTTTTCCGACTTGTCTGCGGCGTAGTACGCCGCGTACAGGGCTTGGACGGCAATCCAGCGCAGCGGTTCCACTTCCCATTTGCGCACCCGGCGGTTCACCCACGGCATGGTGGTCAGTTCGCTCTCCGAGCCCAGGACCAGGTCCCGCAGCGTCCGGCCGGCCAGGTTCGTCGCGGTCACGCCGGTGCCGACGTACCCGCCGGCCCAGCCGATGCCGGTTTCCCGTTCCAGTCCGACGGTGGCCTTCCAGTCGCGCGGGACGCCCAGCACGCCGGCCCAGGCATGGTCGATGCGTGCACCGCGGGCCGCCGGGAACATGTCATGCAGGATCGCGGTCAGGTTCTGGATGGTTTCGGGCTGGGTGGCCCCGTCCGTGTCGGTCTTGGAGCCAAACCGGTAGGGGACACCGCGTCCGCCGAGCGCAATCCTGTTATCGGCCGTGCGCTGGGCGTACATGTAGGCATGCGCCATGTCGCCCACGGTGTCGAAGTCATTCCACCCGATCGCCGCCCAGACGTCGTCGCCCAGGGGTTCGGTGGCGATCATCGACGAATTCATCGGCAGCCATTCGCGGTGCGACCCCTTCAGGTTCGCGGTGAAGCCCTCCGTCGCCCGCAGGACGTACTCGGCCTGGACGTCACCGTTTTCCGTCCGCGCCAGACGGGGGCTGATCTCGGTGACGGTGGTGTCCTCGTAGATCCGCACCCCGAGTGCTTCCACCCTCTCCGCCAGGCCGCGTACCAGCTTGGACGGATGGATCCGGGCGCAGTGCGGCTGGTGGATGGCGCCGAGCGTGCCGGCGATCCGGACCCGCTCGTTGCTTTCCGCCGCGCTCAGCCGGCGGACTCCGGACTCGGGCCACTCGGCTTCGGCTGCGGCCAGAGCCTTGAGCCGTGCCAATTGGGCCGGGTTGCGGGCCACATTCAACTCCCCACCCTTGCGGACACCGGCGTCGATGCCCTCCGCGCCGGCGACGGCGATGACCTCATCCACGGTCTCGTTCAGCAGCGTCTGGAACCGGCCCACCAGCGCACGGCCGTGCGCCTTGACGTACTGGCCGCGGCCGCCGGTGATGCTGTTGGTTAACCAGCCGCCGTTGCGGCCCGAGGCACCGAAGCCGGCGAAGCGGCTCTCGAGCACGACGACGTCGAGTTCCGGCCGGGCCTTCTTGAGGTAGTACGCCGTCCACAGCCCGGTGTAGCCGGCGCCGACGATGGCGACATCCGCCGTCGTGTCCCGGGCCAAGGCCGGCCGGGGTGCGGGCAGCCCGCCCTCGGCGAACCAGAAGGAGACGTTGCCGTTGACCGTCGAGGCCGTCTCGTTGATCAGTTTTTTGCTCATGGTGTGGTTCCTAGGTCGTGGAGACGAGATCGGAGTCTTCGAGCAGCACGCCGTCGTGGGCGGACCAGTAGACGAAGGCATCGTCTCCGGGCTTCAGGCCGTTGCTTTCGGACAGCGGGGTGCGGACGATGCCGGTGGAACCGTCGGCCAGCTGGAGCTCGTATTTGTGGCCGGAGCCCAGGTAGATGTTCTGGACCACCTTGACCGGGACGGTGACGGCCCCGCCGGGAGCTTCCTCCGCCTTCGGGGCGACGCGCAGCTGTTCGGGCCGCAGGACCAGGGCGCCCTTGCCGGAGACGCTCCGGCCGGCGGGGCCGCGGAGCCTGGCCCCGTGGAAGTCCATGGACCACTCCCGGCCGGACGTATCGACATCGGCACGGAAAATGGTGGACTCGCCCATGAACTGGGCCACGAACAGGCTGACGGGGCGCTCGTAGAGCTCCGCGCTGGTACCGACCTGCTCGATCCTGCCGTTGTTAAAGATGGCGATGCGGTCGCTGAGGATCAGGGCTTCTTCCTGGTCATGGGTGACGAAGACGAAGGTGCGGCCGACTTCCTGGTGGATCCGCTTGATCTCCAGCTGCAGCTTCTCGCGCAGGTTCTTGTCCAGGGCGCCCAGCGGCTCATCCATGAGCAGCGCCCGGGGATCGAAGACCATGGCGCGGGCGAAGGCGACGCGCTGCTGTTGGCCGCCGGAGAGTTCGCGCGGGTAGCGGTCCTCATAGCCGGACAGGCCGACGGTCTTCAACGCCTCGGCAATCAGCGTTTTCTGCTTTGACTTGGGAGTCTTGCGCTGCTGCAGCGGAAACGCGATGTTCTCGGCGACGCTCATGTGCGGGAACAGTGCGTAGTGCTGGAAAACGACGCCGAGCCCGCGCTTGTGCGCCGGCACGTTGTCCACGCGCTGGCCGTCGATTTCGATCGAGCCGCTGGTCAGGTCGGTGAAGCCGGCCACGAGATTCAGCGTGGTCGTCTTGCCGCTGCCGGACGGGCCCAGCAGCGTGATGAATTCACCCGGCTCGATGGTCAGCGACACGTCGTCCACGGCGGTGGATTTGGCATAGCGCTTGGTGACATTCTGGATCTCGATCCGGGTGCCGGCCCCGGTGAGCTTACTGGACACGTTTCCTCCTACGCATACTGAGCAGCCCGACGGCAATGATGATTGTCGTCAAGAGCATGATCATGGTTGCCGCGGCCGCGATGGTCGGGTCCGTGTCCCTGGTGACGGACGAATACATCTTGACGGGCAGCGTTTCCAAGTACGGACTTTTAATGAAGATGGACAACACGACCTCGTCGAACGAGGTCACGAAGGCGAAGAGTGCCCCCGAAACGACTCCGGGCAGAATGGCCGGCAAAATGACCCTCAGGAAGGTGGCCCACCGGTTCGCGCCCAGGCTTGCGGCCGCCGTCGCCAGCCGCTGATCGAAACCGCTGAGGGCCGCCGTAACGGAGACGACCACGAACGGCACGGCCAGGACCGTATGGGCCAGCACGAAACCGCTCAAGGTGCCCAGCATCTGCAGCCGCAGGAAGATCGCGTAGATGCCAATGGCGAGGATGATCGCCGGCACCACGATCGGGGCCAGCAGCAGCGCCTGCAGCGTCTTGGCAGTCCGGCGGCGCACAAACTTCTGCAGGCCCATCGACGCCGCGGTGCCGATGACCGTCGCCACGACGGCAACGATGACGCCGATCAAGATCGAATTGCCGAGGGCCGACATCCACGCCCGGTCGCTGAAGAAATTCTCATACCAGCGCAGTGACCAGCCCGACGGCGGGAAAGTCAGCGAGGCCTTGTCCGTAAAGCTCAGCGGAATGACGATCGCGGTCGGCGCGATCAATATGACGGCCACCAGTCCCGCATAGACCATCAGCAGGGACCGGGTCAG
This sequence comes from Arthrobacter sp. Y3223065, assembly GCF_059090885.1. NCBI lineage: Bacteria > Bacillati > Actinomycetota > Actinomycetes > Micrococcales > Micrococcaceae > Arthrobacter > Arthrobacter sp. Y3223065. The sequence goes on from NZ_JBNHGC010000001.1 coordinate 364,723, forward strand.
CACGGAATGTTTCACAGCAGGCCTCCTTCGTCGCCGGCGGCACGTTTGCTCTTGCGCAGCAGCAGCGCCAGCAGGCCCAGCAGCAGCAGGGTGGCAACAAGCAGGATGACGCCCAGTACGCTGCCGCGCCCCCACTGGAGCTGGCCATTGACCTGCACGTAGATGTATTGCGAGATCAGCATCTCGGACGGCGAGCCGAGCAGCGCCGGCGTGATGTAGAAGCCGAGCGCCTGGATGAAGACCAGCAAGGAGCCGGACACCACGCCGGGCATGGCCAGCGGCATGAAGATGCGGGTGAAGGAGACGAAGGGAACGGCGCCCAGGCTGCTGGAGGCCTGCAGCAGCCGCAGGTCCACGTTCCGCATCGACGCGTACAGCGGCAGCACCATGAAAGGCAGCAGCACCTGGACCATGCCGATCAGGACGCCGGTGGTGTTGCGGATCATTTCGAATGGCCCCAGCCCCAGGAACCCGAGCATGCCGTTGATCAGGCCGTTGTCCTGCAGCAGGATGATCCACGCGAAGCTGCGGATCATCAGCGACGTCCAGAACGGTATGAGGACGATGACGACCAGTGCGGCGCGCACCTTCGGGCCGGAAATCACCATGAAGTACGCATACGGGTAGGCCAGCACCAGGCAGATGGCTGCGGACAGCAGCGCCACCCACAGCGTGCGGCCGAGGACGGCCCAGTTCCCGGCGTTGGAGGCAAACCACTCGTAGTTCTGCGGGCCGGGAACGGGATCCGCCACGCTGCGCCACATTGCCTCTGCCAGCGGATAGGCGAACACGCCGACCATCAGCGCCAGCGCCGGCAGCAACAACAACAACGGACTCAGCCGTGTGCGCCTGCCGGCCACCGGCGCCGCACCCTCGCCATTCCCCGTCCGGCCAGCCGAGGCTGCCGGCCGGACGGGGTCTTTGACTGCATTGCTCATTAGGAGACCCAGGCCGTCCAGCGTTCCAGGGTCGAGGCGTAGTTCTCGCCCCACCAGGCGAAGTCAGAGACCAGGACCTTGTCGGCGATCTCCGGCTCGGTGATGAGGAACTTCTTGCCGTTCTCATTCACCGCCGGCTTGGCGTCCACGTGGACCGGGGAATACGACGTTTCCTCCGTGAGCTTTTCCTGCTGTTCCCTGCCCAGCGCGTAGTTGATCAGGGCCATCGAAGCCTTCGGGTTCTTGGCGTTCGTGGGAACGGCCAGGACATCCATGACCACGACGCCGGTCTCCCAGACCGGCTCGAACGGGGCACCGTTTTCCACGGCTCCAAAGGCGCGGCCGGACCAGATCAGGGCCATGTCCACTTCCTCGGCCTCCAGCATCTGCTGCGACTGGGCGCCCGTGGTCCAATACACGAGGCTGTCCTTGATCGTGTCCACTTTTTTCAGCGCCCGCTCGACGTCGAGCGGGTACAGGTCCTCCTCGGCCACCCCATCGGCGATCAGGGCGCCCTCCAGGAGGCCGCCTCCGACGTCGGCGCCCTGGACGGCCCGCTTGCCAGGAAACTTCTCGGTATCGAAGAAATCAGCCCAGCTCTGAGGCGCGTCGCTGAACTTCTCGGTGTTGTACACCATCACCGTGGCGTACTGCATGGCCGGAACGTAGCAGTCGCTCGCCAATCCCTCCGGAATATTGGACTTATCGATGATCGAGTAGTCCAGCTTCTGCAGGAGCTTCCCGCATTGCCCGGCCGCCCAGTTCGAATCGGTGTCAACGACGTCCCACGTGACGTTGTTCGACTCCACCTGTGCCTGGATTTTTGCGTACTCCATCGGCCCATCGGACAGGATGTTCGCCCCGGACTCCTCGGCGAACGGCGTCACTGCCGCCGCCATCTGTCCGTCCTGGTACAGCCCGCCGTACGAGGCAAAGGTCATGTTTAGGCCGTCCAAGGCGCCGGGTTTGACCGTGCCGGCCTCCGCAGGGCCGGTGCCCAGGTCGATCTCGGCGGAGGCGGCACTGCCCCCGCCGCCGCAGGCCGACAGGAGCAGGGCAACCGCTGCCGCCATGCCGACCGGCAAGGCCCGCTTGCGGCGGGGTGTGGTAACTGCTGACATTGTTTCTCCTCTTTCGTGTGAAACGCTGACTGTCGAAGTGTGCTGACTGGAAGGTTTTAGGTAGTTGGCGGGCTGATGATCCACATGACTTCGGATTCGCCGTGGGCCAGGTTCCGAAGACCGTGCGGCGTGGAGGAGAGGTATTCGACGCTGTCCCCGCCTTCCAGGACATGGGACTCGCCGGCGAGGCGAACCTCCACCCGCCCCTTCAAGCAAACGAGGACCTCCTGCGCATTGCCGTGCGCGTACAGCTCCTCGCCGGTCCCGCCGTGAATCTCGAGCTCGCCGACGTAGACCTCCAGATTCCGCTGCGGCGAGCCGGTGAGCAGGTATTTGTTGAGGCCGTCGCCGGAGTGGAAAACGGGCCGGTTGGCCTTGCGCAGTACCCGGCCCTCGGGCCTGGTGCCGTCGATCAGTTCCGCCGTCGTTGTTCCGAGGGCTTCCGCGATTTTTTTGAGCGTGGCGACGCTGGCGTTCGAGTGCGCGTTTTCCAACTGGCTCAGGAAACCCGAGCTGACGCCAGTCAGTTGAGCCAGGCTGCGCAGCGAGATACCCCGCAGTTCCCGGGCGGCGCGAATGCGATGGCCGATGGACTGCTCGTTGTCGGCTGCATCGTTCACCAAACACCTCCCTAAGTCATACTGAACGGCGTGATTTGTATCACTAATCGCTTTGTTTAGTCAGACCCTAGCCCGGGAACCGGCTGGAGACAAGGGGTTTGCCGGTTTTTCGTGATCGGGATATTTGGCCCGTTTCGAACAACCGCCGATGTCGCCCCTCCGGTCATCCGTCCAGGTCGGCTCCAAGCAGTAGGTGTGCCGCCGAGAGCAGCAGCGAGTTGGTGTAGTCCGGCGTGATCTTGGGGTCCTTCGTGGCCACGGCCATGATCAGGCCGTCGATGAGCGCGACCAGGATGTCCACGATCTGATCCACGGGGGCGGCGGGGGTGAAGCGGCCGGCGTCCGTGCCTTCGGCAATGGCTTCGGCCAGCGCCTGCCGCCAGATGTTGTTGGTGTGCAGCACCACGGGCTGCACCTCCCGGTGCCGGCTGGCGGCCGCGCAGGATTCCAGCCAGACGGTGCAGTGCTCCGGATCCGTGACCGCACCGGCGAGGAGCGCCCGGACCTTCGCGACGGGGTCCTCCTGCCGCCGCGCGGGCAGCTGCCATTCCGTCGCCCTGCGCTCACACGCGGCCACCAGCATTTCGCGGACCACGGCGTCCCGGCTGGGGAAGTAGTGCTGGATCATTCCGATGGAGATCCCGGCTTCCGTGGAGATGTCCCGCAGGCGGATCCCGTCGAATCCGCGGGCCGCCAGCAGGCGTTCCGCCGCTTCGAGGATGAGCTGGCGCCGCGGCTGATCCTCGGTGGACGGGGCAGCGTCGGGGCCGGCAAGGGGGGCCATGGTTTACCTTCCAAGTGCTGTGATACGGTTCACAATAATTCATTATTAACGTATAGGACAGCGGGGCGCGCGCCCAAATGACCTGCGACGAACAGAAGCGAGGAAATCCATGGACCGGCTCGTAGACCGCACCATCAGCGCGTCCGCTTTCACCGAAGAAGCCCGCCAGCCGCTGCCCGCCCGGGCGCGCACCGTCGTCGTCGGCGGGGGAATCGTAGGGGCAAGCATCGCCTATCACCTGGCGGCGGCGGGGGAGACGGACGTCATCTTGCTGGAAGGCAACGTCCTGGGCAGCGGCACCACCTGGCACGCGGCGGGCCTGGTAACCGGCGGGAGGACCACGACGGCGATGACCAAGCTGGCCAAGTACGGCCTCGAAACCTACGGCACGCTCGAACAACGCTCCGGGCTCGACGTCTCGTTCCAGCAATCCGGCTCGGTGATGGTGGCGCGGACACCCGGCCGGGTGGATGAAATGCACTACGCCTGCGACGTGGCCCGGCAGAACGGCACCGAGGCGGAGATCCTGGACGCCGCCGGCCTGGGCATGCTGTGGCCGCTGGCTCGGACCGACGGCGTGCTCGGCGCGCTCTACCTGCCGGGCGACGGGCACATCAACCCCGGCTACGCGGCGCTGTCCTTCGCCAAACTCGCCCACGAGCTCGGCGCCGACCTCCGCGAAAACGTGTCCGTCACCGGCATTCGTCAAGTTCAGGGCCGGGTGACGGGGGTTGTCACGGATCAGGGGACCATAGAGAGCGAACAGGTGATCCTCGCCTGCGGGCTGTGGACGCGCGACCTGGCCGCGACGGCCGGAGGCCATGTGCCGCTCTACGCCGCCGAGCACGTGCACGTGAGGACCGAGGAGATCGACGGAGCCGTGCCCGAGCTGCCTGTCTTCCGGGACCTGGACAACAGCTACTACATCCGGCATGAGTTGGGGCGGCTGCTGGTCGGCGCGTTCGAGCCGGACGGGTTGCCGCGGCCGGTGAGCGAGATCGGCAGGGGCGGTTTCGCGGAGTTCGAGGCCGACTGGGAGCATTTCGCGGCGATCCGCAGCAAGGCCGAGGCGGCGGTGCCGGTACTGGCGCAGAGCCGTTACGACCGCTTCCTCAACGCCCCGGAAAGCTTCACTCCGGATTCCAACTTTGTCCTAGGGGAGACGTCCGAGGTGCGCAACCTCTTTGTTGCGGCCGGCTTCAACTCCCAGGGCATCATTTTCGCCCCCGGCGCCGGCCGGGAACTGGCCGAGTGGGTGATCTCCGGATCGCCCGGCTTCGACGCAGCCGCGGTGGACGTCCGGCGGTTCTCGCGGCACCAGAGCAACCGGCGCTACCTCCATGCACGGACCCGGGAGGGGTTGGGACGCCTCTACGCCATGCACTGGCCGCAGCTGCAGCCGGCCACCGCCCGCAACGTCCGGCGCTCGCCGCTGCACTCCCGGCTCGCCGGGCTCGGCGCCTGCTTCGGGGAACTCAACGGCTGGGAGCGGGCCAACTGGTATGGCGACCCCGGGACCGCGCCGGGCTATGACTACAGCTACGGCCGGCAGAACTGGTTCGACCGCGTCGGCGACGAGCACCGTGGCGCACGGGAAGGGGTGGTGCTGTTCGACCTGAGCTCCTTCGCGAAGATCGAGGTGGCAGGTCCGGAGGCGCTGGAAGTCTGCCAGCGGGCCTGTACCGCGGACGTCGACGTCCGCGTCGACAAGGCCGTCTACACCCTGATGCTCAACGAGGCCGGGGGGATCGAACTGGACGGCACCGTGACCAGGCTCGGGGAAGACCGGTTCCTCGTGGTGACGCCCGCCTTCAGCCAGGACAAGACCCTGGGGTACCTGCGGCGGCTGGCGCAAGGCAAGGCGGCCGCGGTCTTCGATGCGACGGCCGGCCTGGCGACGATCGGGGTCATGGGGCCCAAGAGCCGGGAACTGCTCGGCCGCGTCTCGCCCGAGGACTGGTCGGACGCCGCCCAGTCCTACACCGAAGGACGGACGGTGGAGGTTGCAGACGGTTTCGCCTACGCCCTGCGGGTGAGCTTTGTCGGCGAACTCGGCTACGAGCTGTACCCGGGCGCGGACACGGCCGTCAATGTGTTCGACGCGTTGTGGGAGGCCGGTCAAGACCTCGGCGTGCGGCTGGCCGGCTACCACGCCCTCGACTCGTTGCGCAGCGAGAAGGGTTTCTGCCACCTGGGGCACGACATCGGCCCCGCCGACGACCCGTACTCCGCCGGACTCGGCTTCACCGTGGCGCTGGCCAAGCCGGGCGGCTTCGTAGGCCGGGACGCGGTGGCGAAGCTGGATCGGGCGGCGCCCCCGTACCGGACCGTGTACGTGGCGCTGGACGACCCGGAGCCACTGTTCGTGCACGACGAGACCGTTTTCTGCGACGGCGTGCCGGTGGGTCGCATGACCAGCGGCAGCTACGGCTACACGCTGGGACGCGCTGTTGGGCTTGCCTCGGTCGCCGGGGATGCGGACCTCTCCGGAAGATTCACGGTCGAATGCAAGGGCAAGCTCGTCGCGGCCACGGTCTCCCGACGCCCGTTCTACGATCCGAAAGGTGAGCGGCTGCGCGGTTAGCTGCCGGGGTCTCCGCCGCTTAGTCAGCGGCCCAGCGCGGTCGGAACACCCCAGTCGGCGCTTTCCGCGACCTCGAAGCGACCCAGCCGGTAGGGGCTGATGTCAGCCTCGGGCTGCTTGTCCTCGGCCAGGTCGGCGACAATGATGCCCATCAGCGCCGAGTACTTGAAGCCCTCGCCGGCATCCCCGCAGGCAACAACGACGCCGGGGACCGGCGAATCGATGACGAACCTGCCGTCGGGGGTATCGGTCCACACGCAGACCTGTGCGTCGAGCACATCAGGCTGCAGCGACAACAAATTGCGGCGCACCCGTTCCCGGATGATGCCGGTGCGCACCTCATCCGGGGACCTGTCGGCATCTCCCTCGGCGTAGTGTCGCAGCGGACTGTCCAGGCCGACCTTGTAGCCTACGCCGGGGCTGCTCATCGCGTAGATGCCCGGAGCTTCGTCCGTGGGGCCGTCAAAGAAGCAGGGATAGTCGTCGGCGGCGCCCCGGCGACGAGCATCACCGAAGTGGACCACCTGCTCCAGGTACGGCCGAAGCGGCGCGGGCAAACCAAGCTGTGAGAGCAAGGCGCCGCTCCCCGGACCGGCCGCAATCACCAACACGTCCGCATCGACGCGCCTGCTATCGGAGAGGGAAGCCCTGACAGTCCCTGTAGTTGCCGAAACCTCGGCCACCGTGGCTCCTTGCAGAAACGTGCCGCCCGCCGCGGAAAACAGCCGAAACTGGGCCTGCAGGCTCACATCGGCCAGGACGACGCCGGCGTCCCGCTGCCAGATGGCATCCCGGCCATCCGGCCTCAAGCCGGGCAGAAACTGTGCAACTTCACTCGAGTCGACCTCCTCGAAGGGCACGTCTTCGGCGAGAAGGGTTGACCGCAGGCGCGGCAGCGACATCGTGTCTCGCCACAGCAGGCCCTTTTGGAGGTAGACCGGCGTCCCGGCCCTGCTCGATAGCCGCTTCATGGCTTCCAGCCCCAGCCTGGACAGCCGAACCCGACCGGGGTCCGGGTCGGCAATGCGCCACATGCGGGTCGGTCCATAAGAGGACGACAGCGGGTTCGATACGCCGAAGCGCTCAATCAGGGTGACGTGATGACCGCGACCCGCCAACTCGGCCGCTGCCGGCAATCCCCACGCACCGGCTCCGACGACAGTTATCCGCACTACGAGTCCTTCCTGTTCCCTGAACCGTTGCTGTCAGTACCTCCAAGCATGTCGGCGGACCGCGTCCGGACGACGCGCATGCCGGCGCCCCGAGGCCGAGATAGAGCGCAGGCCAGGGTGTGCTGCGCGTCACTTCTTCAGCGTAACGGAGGCTGCCGCCCTGCCTGTGCATGCCGCAGACGATGCGCGCCCCCACCGATGCTCGCGCGAACCCCGGCGGGCGCCCTTGACCGCGTGTCCAAGGCGGACCTGGCCGGAGGCCATGGCCTCGATGCCGCCGTGTCCTGCACAGGCTGCCGTCCGGGGCGGGCAAACCGGGGGTGGTCTAGCTGGCTGGATCTGCTAGGTCGATTCGGCGATGCAGTTTCTGGATCCAAAGTCAATAAGCTTGACCTATTGAGCCAGATAACGCCGGTGCCGCCACTGGGATCAGGGATCTCCACAAGGAAGCCATCATGAATCGGTGTGCTGACTTCAAAGAAACCAAACTCGCTTTGGAGCATGGCCTTTACCTACGCGCGCTCTTCATCTGCCGTTCCCGGGTTGCGAAACATTACGACCTTTTTGATGCCACAACGACGGCCCATTGTTCCTAAGTAGCTCACGTCGATCCTTTCGTTAGATGCGGATCGGTGCTTATAGGTAAACAAAATGGAAGGGCACTGCTAAAGTGCGCCTATGACCTACGCCCTCAGCGCTGAAGCTGACATTCTGGCCGAAAAGTGCCGCGAGCTTTTCGACGATCAGGCCCGCTGGATCACTGCCGACGGCTACTCGAATAGCCTGGCTCTCGCCATCATCGATTCGATCTACTCAACAGGTTCGCATTACCAGAGCGTCATAAACGTGGTGAACAAGTACAGGGCCTATCGGGAAGCTCAGGGAGCCAACGCTTATCATGACGGCGTCCATGAGCTACTGCAGACCTTCGAGGAACTTGGCGGCAGCAGTGGCTGGGCGGCTATGGTGGGCAACAACAAGCCGGCGCATACGAAGGAAAACGCGCTCCTGAAGGCGGAGGTCATTCGCCGAGCAGCCGAGATGATGAAGTCCCTTGGCATCACAACTAGAGCGACGCTTCACCAAGAGGCAGCTAAGAACGACTCTCTTGAACGTGTAAAGAAGGCCTGGCTAAGGCTTCCGAGCCAGTCGTCCGGTATCACGTTTAACTACTTACTCATCCTCTCAGGATTCCAGTCCGTCAAACCTGACCGGATGATCATCCGCTTCGTAGAGGAACATGCAGGACTGGCTGAGAAGAGCCTTGCGCCTATGCAAGCGGCAGAGCTGATTAAAGAAGCAGCGCTCCGGTATCCCACCGAACCTCGGCGACTAGACCACGTCATTTGGCGCTATGAGTCCGGGCGACAAGTGTTTCTTTCCGACGAAGTTGCCTCGTCAATCGGTACTCTTGCCTGAATATTCATAGTTAGCTACGGGAGTGCCTTGAAATGCTCTATTAGTTGGTCTCGGGACGGCAAGAAAGGTCCAAGACGAAGCGGGATGTCCAGGCGTCCGCGTTGCACAACGGGTAAGCGAGCAAGGAGCAGTTAACCAGCTCAGGCAGCATGCCCAGACATGCTAGTCAGTCGTCCAGGGTCCCTTCAACTGCTTGTGCATTCTCCGGGCTCCATTCAATAAAGCCTGACTTCTCACTTCTCCTACACGAGTTAGTTTTCCTGCAGCTGTCCACAGCCAACATTTCACCCCGCTTTCATGCACCGGTTCTCCATCAGGCTGGAGGGCATGAGAGCGAAAGACGAACTGGGCCGACGCGGCGAGGAAATGGCCGCGGCCTATCTTTCCGGCGCCGGCCACCGTGTCATCGACCGAAACTGGCGCAGCCCCGACGGCGAACTGGACATCGTAGCGGTGGACGGGGCGACCATCGTGGTCTCCGAGGTCAAGACCCGGCGCAGCACCGACTACGGCCACCCCTTCGAAGCCATCACCGACGCCAAGGTCCGCCGTCTCCACTTCCTGGGGCACCAGTGGCTGCGCGACCACGGCATGACCGGTACGGCGATGAGGGTGGACGCCGTCGCGGTGCTCTACGGACAGGGGCGGTGGCCCGTGATCGAGTACATGAAGGACGTCGGCTAATGGGGCTCGGACGGACGTTCTCGGTAGCGCTGGTGGGCCTCAACGGACACATCGTGGAAGTCGAAGCGGACATCGGCCAAACTCTCCCGGCCTTCATTCTTCTGGGACTGCCGGACGCTGCCCTGACCGAGGCCAAGGAACGGATCAAGGCCGCGGCGAAGAACGCGGGGGTTCCGCTTAGCAGGCGGAAGATTACAGTTAACCTTGTCCCGGCTTCGCTGCCGAAGAAGGGCTCCGGCTTCGACCTGGCCATCCTGATGGCCTCGCTCCAGGCGGCGGGAGACGTCCGGCCCAGCGGTCGTACCGTCTTCCTGGCCGAAATGGGACTCGATGGGAGGCTCCGGCCGGTCAGGGGTGTACTGCCGGCGGTTATTGCGGCAGTCGAGGCCGGATATCCGCATGTTGTCGTAGCCAAAGCCAACGCCGCCGAGGCCGCGTTGGTGCCCGGCGCCCAGGTGCGCAGCTTCAGCAACCTCGTTGAGGTGTTGATGGCCTTCGGTGCCGACGCGGACCGGCTCAATATCGGCCCGCCGGAGAAGCCTGCCCCGTCCGTCCCGGCCACGGCTCCTCCGGCGCCCGCCCCCGACCTGGCGGACGTGGCCGGGCAACATGAAGCCCGGACCGCGCTGGAAGTCGCAGCCGCGGGCGGCCATCATTTGCTGCTCGTCGGTCCGCCCGGTGCAGGCAAGACGATGCTCGCCGAACGGCTGCCGGGCATCCTGCCCGATCTTCCCGACCACCATGCCATGGAGGTCACCGCCATCCACTCCCTGAGCGCCACGGCGGCCCCGCTGACCGAGCTGGTTCGTCGGCCACCCTACGAGAGCCCGCACCACACGGCAACGGCCGTCTCCATCATCGGGGGCGGCTCAGGCATGCCGCGCCCTGGAGCGGCCTCGCGGGCACACCGTGGAGTGCTCTTCATGGACGAGGCGCCCGAATATGACCGGCAGGTTCTCGATGCGTTGCGCCAGCCGCTGGAGAGCGGACGGCTGGTGGTGCACCGGGCGGCGGGCAGCGCGGCCTACCCGGCACGCTTCCAGCTCGTCATGGCAGCGAACCCCTGCCCGTGCGGGCTCTCCGGTGGCAAAGGTTTGGAATGCACCTGCACGCCCGACCAAAGGCGCCGCTACTTTGGCAAGCTCTCCAACCCGTTGACCGACCGCATCGATCTCCAGTTGACTCTGCCACGGCTGACGGTGGGGATGATGGCCACGGGCGCGCGGCGGGAGGACAGCGCGGCTGTCGCCGCCCGGGTGGCGGTGGCTCGGGCGGCACAGCGTGCGCGGCTGAAGCCCTGGGGCATCGGGTTGAACTCGGAGGTCAGCGGCGAATTGTTGAACGGGAAGCTGCGGCTTCCGGCCACTATCACCAGGGATTTGGACCGGGCCATGGAGAGCGGAGCGCTGACCGGCCGCGGCTACTCGCGTGTCCTGCGCGTGGCGTGGACGCTCTCCGACCTGTACGGCCTGGACCGACCGGACCGGGACTGCGTCAGCACAGCCCTGGCCTTCCGCCAACAGGTCAAGGCGGCGTGACCATGCCTTCCCCATCTGCGGCCGCCGGCCAGGAGGAGATGACCAGGATGACGCACCTGCCGTCCACCAATGAACGCCTTGCGAGGGCGGCGTTGTCCCGGCTGATGGAACCATCTGACTGGATCGGCCAGGCACTGGTCGCTACGGCCGGCGCGCACGACGCCCTGAGAATCGCCACCGGCCAGATAAACGCCGGGCATGGTTTACAGGCCGAATTGCTGCGCGCCCTTGACCGCGAGCCCTCTGCCGGCAACCCCCAGCCGCTAAACGACGCCCTCGACCGATGGGCGCCGCGGATAAAGGACCTTGCGCCGGAACGCGACCTTGCCGTCATAGGCAGGCTCGGCGGCACCGTGCTCATTCCGGGAGACGCTGTGTGGCCGGCGGCGTTGGCGGATCTGGGACTGGGCGAACCCATCTGCCTCTGGGCGCGGGGAAGGTTTACGGACGGCATACCGGAGCTACGGTCGACCGTGGCCGTAGTCGGCTCCCGCGACAGCACGAACTACGGCAACCAGGTGACCGGCGACATCAGCAGCGGGCTTGCCCAGCGCGGCTATTGCGTGATTTCCGGCGGGGCCTACGGGATCGACGCGCAGGCGCATCGGTCGGCCCTGGCGGCGGAAACGGAACATGTCGCCACCATGGCGGTCATGGCCGGCGGCTTGGACCGGTACTACCCGGCCGGAAATGAAGAACTGCTCCGCGCCATCGCCAGCCGGGGGATCCTGCTGGCGGAAGTGCCGCCCGGCGCAGCACCAACCCGATGGCGATTCCTGCAAAGAAACAGGCTCATCGCGGCCTTGGCCGCCGCGACCATCGTCGTGGAAGCCCGCTGGCGCTCCGGGGCACTGAACACCGCCCATCACGCCGCGGGTCTTGGCCGCAGCGTGGGCGCAGTACCCGGATCCGTCTACAGCGCGAACTCCGCCGGCACCCACCGGCTGCTGCGCGACGGGAGCGCAACGGCCGTCACGGACGCCGCAGAAGCGGCCGAACTCGCGGGCCCGCTGGGAATAGTGGAGCCCGGGGCCCAAGAGGTGCTCGCGGACCACGACGGACTTGGCGTGGACGACCTGTTGCTGCTCGACGCCCTGCCGGTTCGCCGGGGAAGCACCGTAGACAAGCTCGCCACCGTCGCGGGGATCCCGGTCGGCACCGTCCTCGCGGGGCTCGGACGTCTGGAGGCGGCGGGATTGGCCGTCCAAGATGGCTCCGGCTGGCGCCGGCGGCGCAAGGACTGAGGCGGACAAGGGAAAGGAGGCCACGGCAATTCAGCCCCGCTCCCGTGCGCCTCCTTGAGTTCGGTGGGCCGGGCCAGCAAAGTGAGGGGATGAGCTCTGCAGACCAACCCGAACCGCAGGGCACCGAGTCGCTCCCGCGGGCGTTCGACGTGGCCCTGGATGGCTTCGCCCGCTATCTGAAGGCGGAGCGCGCGCGCTCGGAACACACCATCCGCGCCTACGTGACCGACGTCCGGCACCTGCTCGGATACGCAGCGGAAACCGGCGCCAGGGAGCTGCCCGAGATCACCCTCGGGACCCTGCGGTCCTGGCTGGGCGCGATGAACGGAGCCGGCATGGCCAGATCCACGCTGGCGCGGCGCACGGCCACCGCCCGCACCTTCATGGGCTGGGCGCTGCGGGAGGAGCTCGTCCGCACCGACCCGTCGCTCAGACTGAGGGCGCCCAAACGCAACAGCTCGCTGCCCACCGTGCTGCGCCCGGCCCAGGTCGACGAGCTGTTCCGGACGCTCGCCGAGGAAGCGGCGGAGGGGGCGCCGATGCCGCTGCGGGACCGGGCGATGATCGAGCTCCTCTATGCCACTGGCGTCCGCGTCAGCGAGCTCGCTGGCCTGGACATCGACGAAGTGGACAACGAACGCCGGACCATCCGCGTGCTCGGCAAGGGCAACAAGGAGCGCACCGTCCCGTTCGGCCTGCCGGCCGCCGTCGCCATGGACGACTGGCTGCGCCGCGGCCGCCCCAAGCTCGCCATCGCGGAAAGCGGTCCGGCCTTGTTCCTGGGCCAACGCGGCAGGCGGGTGGACCCGCGCCAGGTGCGTTCGGTCGCCGCGAGGCTCTTCGGCCTGCTGGGCGACACCTCGGCCACCGGGCCGCACGCCCTCCGGCACAGCGCCGCCACCCACCTGTTGGATGGGGGAGCGGACCTGCGGGCCGTCCAGGAGATCCTGGGCCACAGCACTTTGGCGACCACCCAGCTCTACACCCACGTCTCCGTGGACCGGCTGCGCCGCAGCTACCAGCAGGCGCACCCGCGGGCCTGATCGCGAAAACGGCAGCGGCGGGCCGGACCAGCCATCCACCCGGAACGCGGCATGCGAGGGCCCCGAAGCGCCCTGTACTGGCGCAATCGGCGACACGCCATAACACATTGGTAGTTACACTGGCGCAATTCCTTGCCGTACGGCACAATGAGGAACGAAGCGTCGGAAACAGCAGTACTGACAAGTTCCATCCGTTGACAGGCTGAAGGTCGTTGGGGAAGACGTACCTACAGCAAATGGAGGATGGGATGTCTGTTGTGATGACGCGTGGAGTGCTGTTTGTGCATTCAGCACCTTCGGCGCTGTGCCCTCATATCGAGTGGGCCGTCGGATCCGTCGTGGACAAGCGAACGGATCTTGAGTGGACCCCTCAGCCGGCCGCGCCCGGAATGTACCGGGCTGAGCTGTCGTGGGTCGGGGCCCAGGGGACCGGCGCCATGCTGGCTTCCGCCCTGCGCGGCTGGGCCCACCTGCGCTATGAAGTCGCCGAAGAGCCGAGCGCCGGTGTGGACGGCGGCCGCTGGTCGCACACGCCCGAACTCGGTATTTTCCACGCGATGACCGACGTCCACGGAAATATCATGGTGAGCGAGGACCGCATCCGCTACGCCTACGAAGCCGGGGCCGGCGATCCAGCAGCGGTCTATCACGAACTGTCCCTCGCCCTGGGCGAGGCCTGGGACGAAGAGCTCGAGCCCTTCCGCCACGCCGCCGAAGGCGCACCGGTGCGCTGGCTGCACCAGGTCGGCTAAAGCCCCGCAACGTCCCCGCAACACCGCATCCTCCATCACGCAAGAAGGGAGGGCGACAGGAATAAAACCGGCCGCCCTCCCTTTCGTGCTGCCCGGAGGCAAGCACATGGTGAACGGTGAACTGCTAGACGTTGCGGAACACGACGACCGCGTTGTGGCCGCCGAACCCGAAGGAGTTGTTCAATGCGACGATGTCGCCCTGCGGCAGGTCGCGGGCGGAGGTGACCACGTCCAGCGGGATCTCCGGATCCTGGTTTTCCAGGTTGATCGTGGCCGGAGCGCGGCGTTCGTAGACAGCCATCACCGTCATGACGGATTCGACGGCGCCGGATGCACCGAGCAGGTGTCCGGTCTGCGACTTCGTCGCGGAGACGGCCACGTTGTCCACGTGGTCTCCGAGCGCCGCCTTCAACGCGGTGTATTCCGGCTTGTCGCCCACCGGGGTGGAGGTCGCGTGGGCGTTCACGTGCACCACGTCCGTCGCCTGTGCCCGGGCATCGAACAGCGCGGCCTTCAGCGCACGGGTGGCGCCAAGGCCTTCGGGATCCGGGGCGGTGATGTGGTACGCATCGGCGGTGACGCCGGAGCCGGCAAGTTCGGCATAGATGCGGGCACCGCGGGCCAGGGCGTGTTCCTCGGCCTCGAGCACCAGCGCACCGGCGCCTTCCCCCATCACGAAGCCGTCCCGGTCCAGGTCGTACGGACGCGAGGCACGCTCGGGGTCGTCGTTGCGCCTGGACAGGGCCTGCATCGCGCTGAACGCCGCGATGGGCATGGGGTGGATCGCGGCCTCGGCGCCGCCGGTCATGACCACGTCGGCCTTGCCGGCGCGGATCAGGTCGATGCCCAAGGCCATGGCTTCGGTGCCGGAAGCGCAGGCGGAGACCGGGGTGTGGGCGCCGGCGCGGGCACCCAGGTCCATGCTCACGGCCGCGGCTGGGCCGTTCGGCATCAGCATCGGTACGGTCATCGGCAGCACTCGCCGCGGCCCGCGGTCGCGCAGGGTGTCCCACGCGTCCAGCAGCGTCCACACGCCGCCGATACCGGTGGCGAAAGCTACGGCCAGGCGGTCGTGGTCCACCTCTTCGATGCCGGAGTCTTTCCAGGCCTCACGGGCCGCCACCACCGCGAACTGGGTGGAGGGGTCCATCCGCTTGGCCTCGACCCGGGTCAGTACTTCGTCCGGCCGGTTGCTGGCCTGGGCGGCGAACGTCACCGGCAGCTCGTACTGGGCCACCCAATCATCTTCGAGGGTACGGGCCCCGGAAACGCCCTTGAGGGCATTCCGCCACATCGTGGGGACGTCGCCGCCGATCGGGGTGGTGGCGCCGAGGCCGGTGATGACTACTTTGCGTGCCATTGATTCATTCTCTCAATAGTGATTGGGCAATAAATCCAGTGCGGCGGCCGGACCGGGGGTCACCCGCCGGCCGCCGATCCCGGGAGGCCCGGGCGACGCGGAACTAAGCCTGGGCGTTGACGATGAAGTTGACGGCGTCACCGACGGTCTTGAGGTTCTTGACCTCTTCGTCCGGGATGCGCACGCCGAACTTCTCCTCGGCGTTGACCACGATGGTCATCATCGAGATGGAATCAATGTCCAGGTCATCGGTGAAGGACTTGTCCAGCTCGACAGCCTCCGGGGCCAGACCGGTCTCTTCGTTGACGATCTCGGCCAGACCGGCCAGGATTTCTTCGTTGCTAGCCATGGTGGCTCCTTTTCTTGTGCTGCCGGACGGTGTCCGGACGGGGTGTCAAACCGCGGTCTGCGGCCTGGTTCTGGTTGGAATGTGGGGGAGGCCCGACTACCGCAAGGCAGTCTACGGCAGGACGATGACCTGCGCGCCGAACACCAGTCCGGCGCCGAAGCCGATCTGCAGGGCGAATCCGCCGGAGAGCGCGGGGTTCTCCTGCAGCAGCCGGTGCGTGGCCAGGGGGATGGACGCCGCCGAGGTGTTGCCGGCTTCGGCGATGTCCCGGGCCACGACCACGCTCTCGGGCAGCTTCAGCTGCTTGACCATCTCGTCGATGATGCGCATGTTCGCCTGGTGCGGCACGAACGCGGCGAGGTCTTCCGGCTGCAGCCCGGCCGCCTCCAGCGCCTGCTTGGCTACCTTGGCCATCTCCCAAACCGCCCAGCGGAATACGGACGGACCGTCCTGGCGCAGCGTCGGCCAGAGCTTGCTGTCTTTCTCGTCGAACGTGTCCGAGACGGCCGACAGCGAGCCGGCGGCCTCCGCGGCCAGCGAGAGCTCGCGGACGTCGTTGAGGGAGTGGGTCATGCTGATGGTGTCCCACTTGCTGCCGTCGGAGCCCCAGACCGGCTTGCTGATGCCCGGCGTATCGGACGGGCCCACGATGACCGCGCCGGCGCCGTCGCCCAGCAGGAAGGACATGGTCCGCTCGGTGTTGTCGATGACGTCGGAGAGCTTTTCCGCCCCGACCACCAGTACGTAGTCGGCGGTGCCCGAGCGCACCAGGGCGTCGGCCTGGGCGATGCCGTAGCAGTAGCCGGCACAGGCAGCGGAAATGTCGAAGGCGGGAGCCGGGGTGGCGCCTATCCGATCGGCCAGGGCGGCGGCGGCCGACGGCGTGGCGTAGGGGTGGGAGACGGTGGAGACGAGGACGGCTCCGAGCTGGTCGCCGGTGATGCCTGCCTGTGCCATCGCTTCCTTGGCGGCGCCTTCGGCCATGTCCAGCACGGACGTCTTGGCGTCCGCCCGGTGGCGGGTGATGATCCCGGTCCGCTGGCGGATCCATTCGTCGGAGGAATCGATCCACTGGCAGACGTCGTCGTTGGTGACGATGACGTCGGGACGGTACGCTCCGATTCCGAGGATGCGTGTGAAGTCGCGTAGCGGGGTCTGCTGGATGACGGGTGTGCTCACTGCTCGGATTCTCCAGACGTGCTGTTCATGACGGGGGTCTGTTCGGTGTGCTCGGCGATGAAGGCCCGGGCTGCTTCCAGGTATTCCGGCGACTTCAGGGCCATGGTCGCCACGCCCTTCATGCCGCGTTTGGCCAGCCCGGCCAGGGTGCCGGCCGGAGGCAGTTCCAGCAGCCCGGTGACACCGACGGACACCAGCTTCTCCATGCACTTGTCCCAGCGCACCGGACGCGACACCTGGGCGATCAGGCTGTCCAGGTTCTCATCGCCGCCGAAGACAGGTTCGCCGTCGTAGTTGGAGAGCAGGGTCAGCGCCGGCAGGGCCGGCTTCAACTGGGGACGCAGGGTCTCCAGGGCGCTGACCGCGGGAGCCATGTGTTCGGTGTGGAAGGCTCCGGCGACCTTCAGCGGGATCACCCGTGCCTTGGCCGGCGGATTCGCGGCGAACGCCTGCAGCTGCTCGAGCGTGCCGGCGGCCACCGTCTGGCCGCCGCCGTTGGCGTTGGCCGGGGTGAGTCCGGCCGCTTCGATCGCGGCGAGCACTTCGTCCGGGTCGCCGCCGAGCACGGCACTCATGCCGGTCGGGGTCTGCGCGGCGGCGCGCGCCATGGCGTTGGCCCGCTCGCGCACGAAGTTCATCGCATCGTTCTCGGTCAGCGCGCCGGCAATGGCGGACGCGGTAATCTCACCCACCGAGTGGCCGGCGACGACGGTGGACAGGTCGAGGGGCTCATCGGCGGTCAGGGCGCGGGCGGCCAGCAGGCCCGCGGCCACGATCAGCGGCTGGGCGACCGCGGTGTCCTTGATGGTCTCTTCATCCGACACGGTGCCGTGCGTGAGAAGGTCCAGCTGGGCGATGTCGCTGAGCAGTCCGAGGTGTTCGGGCACACCGGGGACCTCGAGCCAGGGATTGAGGAATCCGGGCGTTTGGGAACCCTGGCCCGGGCAGACGATTGCAAGCACGTATTCAAGCTTTCCAAAGAGGAGTCGGTTTCCACGGTGTTTCGGCACACGAAGCTCGCCGAACCGCTTTGTAGGAAGTCTACAAGGTGGCGCAACTACTGCCGAGCCGGCGCGCGGTCCTTCGGGTTCCGGGCGGGAGCCACCAGGCGGCCGACGCCGAGGGCGGTCTGGAGCACGAAGGCCTCCCGCGGCAGCAGCGGATCCCAGCCGGTCACGTCGCACACCCGGCGCAGCCGGTAGCGCACCGTGTTGGCGTGGACGAACAGTTCCCGTGCCGTGGCTTCCAGCGAATGACCCAGGGACAGGTAGCTGGAAAGCGTTTCGACCAGCCCGTTGCCGGCATTGAGCAGCGGCACATAGATGTACTTGTAGAGGTCGCGGCGCGCGGCGTCGTCGCCGGACATCACCCGTTCGGGCCACAGGTCGTTGGCGGCCACGGGCCGCGGCGCGGCCGGCCAGGCCCTGGCCGCGTTGAGCCCGGCGAAGGCGGCCTGGGCCGAGGTGCTGGCATCCACCAGCGAGCGGGCTTCGGGGCCGTAGACCACCGGCCCGGGCCCGAAGAGCTCGGCCAGCCGCACGAAGGCGGTGTCCTGGTCCGACAGGCCGCCCAGCACCAGGATCAGCCGCTCGCCCTGGATGCCCACCAGCGTGTCCGCGGCGTAGCGGGAACTGGCGCGGCGCAGCTCGGTCACGAAGCTGGGGCCCGGTTCACCGGGGGAGCCGCCCACCATCACCGTGATTGGGCCGGTGGTCTTCCAGCCGACCGCGGCGATCCGGGAGCGCAGCGCGTCGGAGCTTTCGCCGCGCAGGATCGCGTCGACGACGAGCGCCTCGAGCCGGGTGTCCCACGAGCCACGGGTCTCGGCGGCGCGGGCGTACACGTCCGCGGCAGCGAAGGCGACCTCGCGCGAATAGCGCAGCACCGCTTCGCGCAGCTGGGCCTCGTCGCCTTCGCCGGCAAGGTCCGGTACTTCGTCTTCCACGGCTTCGACCACCACGCGGATCAGCTGTAGTGCGCGTTGCAGGCTGATGGAACGGGTCAACTCGGTGGGGGCGGTGCCGAAGACGTCGTTCATCACCCAGGCCGGGGACGTGGGGCGTTCGTACCACGTCACGAAGGACGCGATGCCTTTCTGCGCCACCAGGCCAAGCGCGGAGCGTTCGTCCGGCCGCAAGCCGCGGTACCAGGGCAGGTCGGAATCCAGCCGCTTCAGGGTCACTGTCGCCAGCGCGCCGATCTTGGTCCGCAGCCGTTCCAACGTTGCCGGGTTGCCGGTGGCCGCCCGGTCGCCCTTCCGCCCGGCGCCGGAGCGGCCCCCGCCGGCGGCTGATGTCGACGACGGCGCCTGCCGTGCCGTGGTTTTCTTGGCGGCCGTCGTGCCCGGTGGGGCAGCCGTCTTGGCGGGTTCGGTCCGGGCGTGGGGCATGCAACGAGCATACGCACTTGCCCGGGCAAGCTCCATTCCGTCTTTTGTGTGGTTCCTACTAAAACAGGCGGCGGACCCGGCCGGAAAAGGCCAGGTCCGCCGCCTGTCTGGTGGCGCGGTTGCCGCGGTTAGGAGTCGCCGCCGGCGTTGCCCGAGGTGCCCGCGTTGACGTCCATCAGGCGGTACTTCTCGAACGCATCCCGGGGCACATTCTGGTCGATCTCGCCGCGGCGGGCCAGCATCTGCAGGGCCCGGACCACGATTGAGTGAGAGTCGATCTTGAAGAAGCGCCGGGCCGCGGCCCGGGTGTCGGAGAACCCGAAGCCGTCGGCGCCCAGGGTCGCGAACTCGTTGGGCAGGTACTGCCGGATCTGGTCCGGCACGGCGGCCATGTAGTCGCTGACCGCCACGATCGGGCCGGTCGCGCCTTCGAGCTGCTGGGCCACAAAGGGCTTGCGCGGCTCGGAGCCGGGGTTCAGGAACGCCTCCTCCTCGGCGGCCAGGCCGTCGCGGCGCAGCTCGTTCCAGCTGGTCACCGACCAGACATCGGCGGAGACGCCCCAGTCATCGGCCAGCAGCTGCTGGGCTTCCAGCGCCCAGGGCACGGCCACGCCGGAGGCCAGCAGCTGGGTGCGCGGCCCGTCGACCTTGGCCGGAGCCAGCAGGTAGATGCCCTTCACCAGGCCCTCGACGTCCAGTTCCTCCGGTTCGGCGGGCTGGAGGATCGGCTCGTTGTACACGGTCAGGTAGTACATCACGTTGGGATCCGGATGGTTCCCGCCGTACATGCGGTCCAGGCCGGCGCGGATGATGTGCCCGATCTCGTACCCGTAGGCCGGATCGTAGGTGACGACTGCCGGGTTGGTGGAAGCCAGGATCGGGGAGTGTCCGTCCGCGTGCTGCAGGCCCTCGCCGGTCAGGGTGGTCCGTCCCGCGGTCGCGCCGATCACGAAGCCGCGGGCCATCTGGTCGGCGGCGGCCCAGAAGAAGTCGCCGGTGCGCTGGAAGCCGAACATCGAGTAGAAGATGTAGATCGGCACCAACGGCTCGCCATGGGTGGCGTAGGAGGTGCCGACGGCGGTGAAGGCGGCGGTGGAGCCGGACTCGTTGATGCCAGTGTGCAGGATCTGCCCCTGCGGGGACTCCTTGTACGCCAGGACCAGGTCGCGGTCCACGGAGAGGTAGTTCTGGCCCTTGGGGTTGTAGATCTTCGCCGTCGGGAAGAACGAGTCCATGCCGAAGGTCCGCGCCTCGTCCGGAATGATCGGGACCACGCGGGCGCCGAATTCCTTGTCCCGCATCAGGTCCTTCAGCAGGCGCACGAACGCCATGGTGGTGGCCGCCTGCTGTTTCCCGGAGCCGCGCTTGGCGACCTCGTAGGCCTTGTCCTCGGGCAGGTGGAGCTGCTGGTGCCCGGTCCGGCGTTCAGGCACGGCGCCGCCGAGCGCTGCCCGGCGCTCCATCATGTACTTGATTTCCGGAGTGTCCGGTCCCGGCCTGTAGTACGGCGGCCGGTACGGATCGGCTTCGAGCTGCTCGTCCGAGATCGGGATGCGCAGGTGGTCGCGGAAGTCCTTCAGGTCCTGCAGGGTCAGCTTCTTCATCTGGTGGGTCGCGTTGCGGCCCTCGAAGTGCGTGCCCAGACCGTAGCCCTTGACCGTCTGGGCGAGGACCACCGTGGGCTTGCCCTTGAATTCGGTCGCGGCGCGGTAGGCGGCGTAGACCTTGTGGTAGTCGTGGCCGCCGCGCTTGAGGTTCCAGATCTGCTCGTCGGTCATGTCCGCGACCATTTCCTTGGTCTGCGGGGTCTTGCCGAAGAAGTGCTCGCGGACGAACCCGCCGGATTCGGCCTTGTAGGTCTGGTAGTCGCCGTCGAGGGTGGAGTTCATGATGTCCACCAGCGCGCCGTCCTGGTCCTTGGCGAGCAGTTCGTCCCACTCACGGCCCCAGGTCACCTTGATGACATGCCAGCCGGCGCCGCGGAAGAAGGCCTCGAGCTCCTGCATGATCTTGCCGTTGCCGCGCACTGGGCCGTCGAGTCGCTGCAGGTTGCAGTTGATCACGAAGGTGAGGTTGTCCAGCTTCTCGTTGGCTGCCAACTGCAGGAAGCCGCGCGACTCCGGTTCGTCCATCTCGCCGTCGCCCAGGAACGCCCAGACATGCTGGTCGGAGGTGTCCTTGATCCCGCGGTTCTGCAGGTAGCGGTTCAGCTGCGCCTGGTAGATGGCGTTGGCCGGGCCGATGCCCATGGAAACGGTCGGGAATTCCCAGAACTCGGGCATGGAGCGCGGGTGCGGGTAGGAGGGCAGGGCGTGGCCTTCGCGGGACTTCTCCTGCCGGAAACCGTCCAGGTCCTCCTCGGTCAGCCGGCCTTCGAGGAAGGCGCGCGCATACATGCCGGGGGAGGCGTGGCCCTGGAAGAAGACCTGGTCGCCGCCGCCGGGGTGGTCCTTGCCGCGGAAGAAATGGTTGAAGCCCACTTCATAGAGGGTTGCTGCGCCGGCGTACGTGGAGATGTGTCCGCCCACGCCGATGTCCGGGCGCTGTGCCCGGTGCACCAACATGGCGGCGTTCCAGCGCATCCATGCGCGGTAGCGGCGCTCGATCTCCTCGTCGCCCGGGAACTCCGGCTCCTGGTCGACCGGAATGGTGTTCACGTAGTCCGTGGTGGTCACCATCGGCACGCCGACGCTCTGCGCACCCGCACGCTGCAGGATGGAGCGGACAATAAACTGGGCCCGTTCGGTGCCCTGGCTCTCCACCAGACCGTCGAAGGACTCAATCCATTCGGCGGTTTCTTCGGGATCGCGATCCGACAGCTGGCTTGTCAGCCCGCTCAGGATGTGCGAGGTATCTTCTCCTGCGCTCACGTCCAACCTCTCATACGTGCAGATTGTGTCTGCGCCTTACGTGGCATAGCGACCCGGCGCATGGTCCGGCCGGGAGATATTCTTCAGTGCCACTCTAACTGTTCAGGGCATTACAACGCAGCCGGAGCCGCCCGTGCCAGTTGTTACGACGACGGCGGAGGCCGCGCCGCCGTCACCCCGGAAAGCCCCACCGCCGTCGTTCCCGGCAGGCGCACGCCGTCGTCCCTTAAGAAGAGGCGCAAGAGGCGGCGCGGCGCGGCAAAAAACCGCAGCGTCT
This sequence comes from Arthrobacter sp. Y3223065, assembly GCF_059090885.1. Lineage (NCBI taxonomy): Bacteria > Bacillati > Actinomycetota > Actinomycetes > Micrococcales > Micrococcaceae > Arthrobacter > Arthrobacter sp. Y3223065. Next base: position 387,046 of record NZ_JBNHGC010000001.1, read on the forward strand.
TGCGGGTGGCTTGAAGCGACGGCGATTAGGGTGTTGGCTTGTAACTAGCAACACGCCCATCCTCATCGGTGGGGCGAATCAAATACGTTCCATACAGGAGGAGCACAGTGGGCGAGGCCGAAGCCGCCGCGGTAGAGAATGTGGCAGGCAATTTGGGTTTCAAAGACGGGGACCTGATCCAGGAATTCGGCTATGACGAGGACGTGGACTTCGATCTGCGTGACGACATCGAGGACCTCACCGGCTCCGAACTGCTCACCGAGGACGACCACGACGTGGTTGACGCGGTGATCCTGTGGTGGCGCGACGGCGACGGCGATCTGGTAGACGCGCTGGTCGACACGCAGACAACCCTCGGGCCGGGCGGAGTGGTCTGGGTGCTGACGCCGAAGTCAGGCCGGGATGGCTACGTGCCGCCGGCCGACGTCCAGGAAGCGGCGCCGACTGCCGGCCTGCATGTGACCACTTCCGCCGGCGTATCCGGCGATTGGGCTGCTACCCGGCTGGTCAGCAAGCGGACCAACAAGTGACCGCGGACGCACCCCGGACAGGGCTGCCCGCACCCGATTTCGAGCTGGCCAACCAGTTCGGCGAACCCATCCGGCTCTCCGCCCTGCGCGGTGAGAACGTCGTGCTGGTATTCTACCCGTTCGCGTTCTCCGGCATCTGCACCGGCGAGCTGTGCGAGCTGCGCGACGACCTGGGCCTTTTCCGCAGCGAGAACGCCCGCGTCCTGGCCGTCTCGGTTGACCATAAGTTCGCCCTGCGGGCGTTCGCGGAGCAGGAGGGCTACGAGTTCGACCTGCTGGCCGACTTCTGGCCGCACGGCGACGTCGCCAAGGCCTACGGCGTGTTCGACGACGACTCCGGCATGGCACTGCGCGGCACCTTCATCATCGACGCCGAAGGCATCCTGCGGCACGTGATCCGCAATCCGCGCAGCCAGGCACGCGACATCCAGGAATACCACCGCGTGCTGAAAGAGCTCTAACCTGCCATGGAGTTGCTGCGGCCGGCGCTCGAGATCCTGGCTGGACGCCGTCTGGCCGTGTTGACCGGCGCGGGACTCAGCACCGATTCCGGCATCCCGGACTACCGTGGCCCCACATCCGTTCCGCGCACTCCGATGACGTACCAGCAGTTCGTGGGCGACGAGGACCTGCGCCGCCGCTACTGGGCGCGCAACCACATCGGCTGGCGGCACATGCACCATGCCGCGCCCAATCCCGGCCACTACGCGCTGGCAGCGATGGAGGAGAACGGCCTGCTCAGCGGCCTGATCACGCAAAACGTGGACAGGCTGCATGAGGACGCCGGCAGCGTGAACGTCATCGACCTGCATGGGCGTTTCGACCGGGTGATTTGCCTGAACTGCGGGGACGTGACCAGCCGCTCCTTGCTGGCGGTGCGGCTCGAGGAACTCAACCCCGCCTACGCCGCCACCGGAGATGCCGGCGACGTCGCTCCCGACGCCGACGCCGAGGTCGCCGACACCACCCGCTTCGTCGTGGCCGACTGCCTGGTATGCGGCGGCATGCTCAAGCCGGACTTCGTCTACTTCGGCGAGAATGTCCCCAAGGACCGGGTGGCGGCGGCCTACGCCATGGTGGACGACGGCGAGGCGCTGCTGGTCGCCGGGTCCTCGTTGAGCGTGATGAGCGGCCTGCGGTTCGTCCGGCACGCCTCCAGACAGGGCAAACCCGTGGTGATCATCAACCGCGGCGCCACCCGCGGCGACGCATTGGCCGACCTGAAGCTGGAAACGGGCGTCTCCGAAGCTCTCGGCCACCTGGCGGCGGAGTTGCCGGGCCGCCTCCCTAAGCCGGCCTGAGACGCGGCCAAAGGGACTGCAGTGTGCCCTTCCCGGCGCCGACCGTTCCGCCTGAGGGGAGTCCCAGGTTACAGGTTGCATCGTGTTTATCCGCACGCCAATTTGGTTGGCGTTCACGCCGGGTTATCCGGTAGAGTAAATCCTCGTGATGTTGCGGCGGATAACGCTCCGCGGTCCCGCTTTCGACATTACAACGGGTCTTTAGCTCAGCTGGTAGAGCGCCACGTTTACACCGTGGATGTCATCGGTTCGATCCCGGTAGGACCCACGGGCCAACCCCGCACTGTCAGGCAATTCGTCTGAAAGCGCGGGGTTTTTCGTTCCCAGGCCACCCCGGATGCGCCGACCCGCAGCCTCCGATTCCTGAGCGAATCTTGGGGTTTAGCAGGGGACTGCCGGTGTAACGTGGGGCTCCCGGTGACCGCTGCATGGGGGCAGGCAGAGCCGGATGGATGAGGTAAACGGCCCCGCCCGCTGTTGGGGGATGGGCGGGGCTGTTCCTCAGAACCATGGGATGCCCGATGAAGTATCCGTCCGCGTGCAGCACCCGCCGGCGTCGGACCCCGTTCCCGCGACTCCAGGCGAGACCAAATAGGCGTGTTTTCCACGCGCGCCCCGCATTAGGCAGGTTGTCCTGTCCCGCTTCCATGAGGTCTCCCCGGCATAGCGGGAAAGAACCGCCAGCCAGCGGTCGGTCGCGCAGATCCTCGTACCCGGAGTTGCTGTTGCAGGCGGTTCACAGCTCCAAAAGGGAAAGGCACTGTCCCGTGAGGGACAGTGCCTTTCGGGGCAGCCGTTAGATGGGGGATCAACGGAACTGCCAGGGGATAAGCGGTGCAGCAACCAGGAGATGGGGGCTCCCGGGCGTTCAATGCCACCGCCAAGCCACAGTCTGCCATGACCCGTGGGCATTTCTCAACCACCATGATTGATCTGTTAAACGTGTCTCTCATTATCAGCTAATCCGGACCAAAATGCGGCGCACAGCCCTACCATCCACGCCCCTTCGAACGGTGCTGTCGGGCCCCAATTGCGCCGATCTTATGCCAAGACAAAGCAGCCGCTGCGTCATGCAATAACGGTTAAGCAACTGCGCTTGCATACCCTCCACAACCGGCCTCCGGTCTGCAACGCTGTACCGATCATGCTGGTTTGCGTTAGGGGCAACAATGGAGAAGTTCTGCCGGAGTGCAGGCCGCAGTTTCATCCCTGTGCGCACCGTCTCGGCGCAGCGTTGTGCCTGCTGCGGCACGCACCGCCGGCCGTGGTCGGCACAGGACGCTGGCTGGATGCCCCGGCGGGACCTGGATGAAATCGACCTGATCGCGGCAACGCCTCGTGTCTTGACTCCCCGCCCGGATCCCGGCGGGGACGCCACCCCCGGCGTGGGTTTTCCCGGCGAGGACGACGCGGACGATGCCGCAATCGACGCCTGGCTGCGCTTCCGCCCCTCGGCTGCCACCGGTGAATGAGTCATAGCTAACGTCCGCGCGCTTAGCCGGTGCCGCCGGTCGGGATTAGGCTTGATGAGGAACCTCGGCCCTCGGGCTGTACGCTGACGTCCCTGACCGCGGGGACCGCACACATGGAGACTCAATGAGCGCACACATCGGTGTGACAGGTCTGGCCGTCATGGGCGCCAACCTGGCACGGAACTTCGCCCGCAACGGCTACACGGTCGCCCTGCACAACCGCTCGGTGGAAAAGACGGACGCACTGCTGTCCGCCCACGGCGACGAGGGGGATTTCATCCGCACCGAGTCGCTGCAGGAGTTGGTGGACAACCTGCAGAAGCCCCGCCGCGTGCTCATCATGGTCAAGGCCGGCAAGCCGGTCGACTCGGTCATCGAGCAGTTGGTGCCGTTGCTGGAAGAGGGCGACATCGTGATCGACGCCGGCAACTCGCACTACGAGGACACCCGGCGCCGCGAGGCCGCCCTGGCGGAGAAGGGACTGCACTTCGTGGGCATCGGCGTCTCCGGCGGCGAGGAAGGCGCACTCCTGGGCCCGTCCATCATGCCCGGCGGTTCCCGGCAGTCCTACGATTCACTCGGCCCGATGCTGGAAAAGATCTCCGCCAAGTACGACGGCGAACCCTGCTGCAGCTGGGTGGGCACCGATGGCGCGGGCCACTTCGTAAAGATGGTGCACAACGGCATCGAATACGCGGACATGCAGGTAATCGGCGAGGCCTACGACCTGCTGCGCACCGGTGCCGGCCTGGAACCGCAGCAACAGGCCGAGATCTTCACCGCGTGGAACAAGACCGAACTGTCGTCCTTCCTCATCGAGATCACCGCCGAGGTGCTCGCCCACACCGACGCCAAGACCGGCAAGCCGTTCGTCGACGTCGTGGTGGACTCGGCCGGACAGAAGGGCACCGGCCGCTGGACCGTTGTCTCCGCGCTGGAACTGGGATCGCCGGTCTCCGGCATCGCCGAGTCCGTCTTCGCGCGCGGTCTTTCCTCGCAGCGCGGCCAGCGGGCGATCGCCCAGGACGTGCTGTCAGGGCACGAAGAGGACGTCAAGGTCCCGCAGAGCTTCGTCGAGGACGTCCGCCAGGCGCTCTTCGCCTCCAAGCTGGTCAGCTACGCGCAGGGCATCGACATGCTCGGTTCCGCAGCGGGCGAGTACGGCTGGGACCTGAAGCTGGACGAGATCGCCTCGCTATGGCGCGCCGGCTGCATCATCCGCGCAGAACTGCTGGACGACATCATGAAGGCCTACGCCGGCGACTCAAAGCCGGAAAACCTGCTCTTCGCCCCGGCCTTCGCCGAAGCGATCGGCGCGGCAGTCCCCGCCTGGCGCCGCGTGGTGGCCACCGCCGTCCAACTGGGCATTCCGGTACCGGTGTTCGCATCCTCGCTGGCCTACTACGACGGGCTGCGCCGCAAGCGCCTGCCCGCCGCCCTGACCCAGGGCCTGCGCGACCTCTTCGGCGCCCACACCTACGGCCGGACGGACGCCGAAGGCACCTTCCACACCCTGTGGAGCGGAGACAAGTCCGAGGTCTCCGCCGTCGACACGCACTGATCCGGACGGCGGACAGCCGCTTGAGGAATTCCCGGAGCCCCCAACCGATTTTTGAGGTTGGGGGCTCCTGCGGCTTATCCCGCTTTCGTTCGGGACTCAGGAGGCCGGGAGCGATTCGTCGGAGATCATGCCGCCGACTTCTGCACCTTCGAGTAGAAGAACTGGAGGAGGTCGGCCCCGAATTCGGCGCTGAACAGGGCGGCGGTCCAGCGGGTTGGTTTCGGAGCCAGTAGCAGGCCGAAGATGAAGCCGCTGGCCACCCATTGGCCCAGGCAGAACGGGCACGTGAGTAGTTCGCCGATGGCTTTCCGTGGCCCGGTGCCGCGTACGTCTTCGGCCAGTTCGGCTGCTCCGCTTTGCCCTTCGAAGGTAGTGAAGGGGGCCCGCAGCGGGCTGGTGACCGGGGCCTTGGTCAGCAGCCGGGAGAGCTTGTGCGTGGCAATGGCGATCAGCGCCAGGTCGCTCCACCGGGGTGCGTCCGGCAGGGTACGGCGGGAGCGGCGAACGGCGGCTGTCCCCAAGGCCAGTCCTGCGCCGTGGACGCCCATCAGCAACAGGAATGAGCCCAGCGGCCGGTGCTCTCCGTGGGTGTATTCATCCTTCTCGCGCCGCAGCAGGGCCCGTAATCTCTGAGCGTTTTCCTGATACATGTGTTGCTTGCCTTCCCGGTCTGGTGCCTGGGGCGAGTTTATCGATGCCCCGGGCCTCGCAACAGGGCGGGACGCTCGTGGAACCGCATAATCGACGGGCGAAATCCGCGTGGTTAAGCGGAAATCGGCCCCTCCTCGGATACTTGAGGAGGGGCCGATTTTTCAGGTTTCCGTCCTGCTATCGCTTTGAAGCGCGGTAGCCGGCAGCCCGAGCTGCACCCTCGGTGGCGAAGCACTCTTCGGGGCTAGTGCGCGAGTAGTAGCCACCGCCCGGTACATGGTAGATCCATTCCCCGGAAGAACTATGGTTGCCCTTGATCGGGTAGCCAGCGGGGCAGTTCTGTCCGGAGGCGGCAACACTGCTGGGCTTCGTGCCGGCCTTGATCGTCAGCCACTGGCCCTTCGTCGCAGTGCGCGTGTAGGTCGACGACGGCAACCGGTACTTCACCGTCGTGGTGACTTTATACTTGCCGGCCCGCAAGGATACCGACTTCTTGTTCTTGGCTACGGTCTTACTGCCGGCTTTCACCGTCAGCGTCTTGGACACGACTTTCACGCCCTTGGCAGACGAAACATTCGGCTTGATGGTCGCCGTGCCGTTATAAGGAGCCTTCTTGCCCGCAATGGTCTTCAGCGCCACTGCAGTGCGGACCACGAGCTTTTGTGTCTTCGACGTCGTCTTGAGCTTCGAGTAGACGCGCTGGCCGTCCACTTCTGTGTACGTCTTGTACTTCACGGTTGTGGCCACCGAGTAGGTTCCGGCCTTGAGCTTCGCGCTCTTCTTGTTCTTGAGCACAGTCTTGTTGCTTTGCTTGACCGTGATGGTCTTGGCTGTAACGGCGACCCAGCCGGTGGCAGCAACTGTGGGCTTCACCGTGGCAGTGCCGTTGACCGGGGCAACCGGGCTGCCGATATTTTTGATCGCCACGCTCGTCTCGGGCGCAGGCGTCGAGACCGTCGCCTGAACGGCGGTACCAGTCACCGCTGTAACGGCCTGGACCGGAGCCGCGGTTGCGGCAGTGACGGAGCTTAGAAGGAGCGAGGCAGCGGCTGCGAACACAGCGGCGCCACGCACATAAGGTGCGAGTTTCAATTTCCCCAACTTTCCCGGACGGAGCCGGAACCAAAATGATTACAGGTTAATCGTACGAGCAAAATGCTCAGGCATCGGCCAATATTGCCCAGCGTCGTCGCCCACCAGACGCTGTCCTGCAGCCGATTGCATGGGATCTGGACGCTCTGCGGCGGGGAGAAGGAGAGATGGGTTGTTGCAGAATCGCAACAACCCATCTCGAATGAGCCGTGTTTGAGGAATACCGTTCCTGAAGGGTTCTGGTTATGGATTCTTCATCACGGGGATAGTGATTGATATTTCTCTAGAATCCCTTGACGTACTCAACGGACCCGTCGTACGAATCCGTGATGCGCCAGACTCCGCCCTTGACTGCAGCGGCCGGGACATCGGCAAACACGACTCCGTAACCGATGGAGGATTCAACGTCTACTTCCGCGGGAAGCAGTGGCCCCATATCGAGGTAGGAATCTTCTACCGTGTACCCGGAGTCGTTGTAGATGTTCCCGTCGCCCCCGATGTATTCCACGACGATCCAGTCGGCGGGGTCCAAGATGGAATCGCTGCTGTTACCCAGGAGCAGTTCTACATAGAGGTCCACTTTTCCAGACTCTGTGTTGCTCGGGTATTGACGTGGTTCGAAGAACAGCACCGTCCAGTCAGGCAAGGTGAATATCTTGTCGATAGCGAAGGGGTCTTGCCTCGTTGATCGCACAAACAGCACCGTTTCAGCTGACGTGGCTTTCCCGGCTTTGTTCGTGACTACGACTCGGTAGGTATCCAGTTCGTTCTTCGACCGTGCGGTAAATGTGTAGTTCGCGCTTGTTGCTCCCAAAATCCTCTTCCAAGAGACCCTGCCGTCGGTTCCTTCGACCTCACGTTCCCATGCGTAGGACAGGGACCCACCCGTGGCTTGGCTCTTGATAGTGACGGATTTCCCCGTGGTGGTCTGAATTGAACGCGGGATCTTCACCGTCGGTTTGACGACGGTCGTGACCTTCACGCTGTTGGAAGTCGCTTTTCCGGCCTTGTTGCCCGCTATGGCCCGGTACTCATTTACTGACTGCCCGGAGGGAGCTGTGAAGGAGTGGGTTGACTTGGTGCCCGTGGAAATGTTCGCCCATTTAGATCCTGCCTTACGCTGCCACTGGTATGACATGGCTCCGCCGCTCGCTATGACCGAAAGGGTTACCTTCGATTGGGCAGGAGTGGTCACATTCTTGGGCTGAGTCGTGATCCTAGGTGAGGTGACAACGGTGAGCGTGGCGCTCCTCGAAGTGATTGTCGAGCGAGAGTTGGAGACGAGGACGCGGTACTGTGCGCCATTAAGGCTAGTCGTGGCCTTGACCTTGAGAGTGTGGGTTTTTGCAGAAGAGCCGGTGGCTTTGACCCAGTTATTGGACTTAGGTTTCTTGACCTGCCATTGATACCTGAGTTTGCTGCCGACGGCCTTGACTTTGAAGCTATGGGTTTTGCCGCTGGCCACGGTTGAGGACTTTGGAGAACCCGTGATCGTTGCCTTCGCGACTGCCGTGGAGACCGCTGTCGTTGAAGTGACGGTAACGGTGACTGGGTTCGCCTGAGCTGGAGCGAGTGCTATCGGTGCAGTGAATAAAAGAGCGGCCATTGAAACTGTAACGGCGCGCTGAAGTAGCCTTTTCAAGAATTTCCCCCAACAGGAATGAAAACAGAGCAGACGGAAGAGAAAGCTCCTCGTCAAGTTGAGGAGTTATCCGAATAATACCTAATCATTAGGCATAAGCAGTCAACGGCGTCATCGGGGCGCGAGAAACCCAGACAGATGGCGAGAGGCCCCTCTGCGCCATGCAGAGAGGCCTCTTAGGGGTGGTCGAGCAAACCGGCCGACCGCGACGAGTTCTACAGCAGTTCGGCTCGCAGTTCGGCCGCCGATTTGGGCGAGAGCAGTCCGGGTGGAACGTCGAAGACGGTCACGGCGCCGAACCGGCCCTGCTGGTGCAGGCGGTGCACGGCCCGGGCGTAGGCCACCAGGACGCTGGCCGTGAACTCCGGGTTGCTCTCCAGCGTGAGTCCGTATTCGATGACCTGAGCGTGTTCGGCGCTGGTGTTGCCGCTGCGGATGGTCATCCCGCCGTGCGGCATGGCGCTGTGGTCGCGGGCCAGTTCTTCGGCCGAGATGAAATGGACCTCGGTATCGTACTGGTCAAAGTAGTGCGGCATGGTCACGATGGCCTCGCGGACTGCGTCGGCGTCGGCGCCGTCGGCAAGCACGACGAAGCATTCACGGGTGTGCTTCTGCCGCGTCTCCAGTTGCGGACGGCTGCCGTCGCGCACCTGCTCGATGGCGGCTTCCGATGGGGAGGTGTACTGCACGCCGGCTGCGACACCGGGTACCCGGCGGACGGCGTCGGAGTGCCCCTGGCTCAGTCCGCGGCCCCAGAAGGTGTAGGTGTCGCCGTCGGGCAGGAGGGCTTCGCCATAAACCCGGTTGATGGAAAACATGCCGGGGTCCCACCCGGCGGATATCAGCGCCGTCTTGCTGGAGGCACGCGCCGGCGCGTCAACGGCGTCGAAGTATTCCGGGATGCGGGCGTGCGTGTCGAAACTGTCCACCGTGTTGAAGCGGGCCGCCATGACCGGTCCCTGCTGCGGGAGGTCCTCCTTGGAACCGCCGCACAGGATCAGCACGTCGATGCTGTCTTCGTGGGCGGGGAGCTCGTCCATGGCAAACACGGCAGTCTCCTTGCGCAGGGTGGCAAGGTCTGCGGGGGACCGGCGGGTGAAGACCCCGGCCAGTTCCATGTCGGGGTTTTTGGCCACCGCGGCCTCCACGCCGCGGCCCAGGTTTCCGTAGCCGGCTATGCCGATGCGGATCGATTCGCCCACGGCTTGTCCTCTCGTCAGGTTCAACGTTTATCAGGCAGCAGTGGACGTTAGATCCACATCGCCGGGTCGATGTATTCGGCCGGGTCTACGGCGGGTTTGGTTTCGCGCTGTGGATCGCGGTGCCGGAAGGTGGCAGGGATGCCCGTGATGATCGATTCTGGCGGAGCGTCCTTGACCACAACGGCGTTGGCGCCCACGGCGCTGTCAGCACCGATGACCACGGGACCGAGCACTTTGGCGCCGGCACCGATGACCACCCGATCGCCGATGGTGGGGTGGCGCTTGACCTTGTCCAGCGAGCGGCCGCCGAGCGTGACGCCGTGGTAGAGCATCACGTCTTCGCCGATTTCGGCGGTCTCGCCGATCACCACGCCCATGCCGTGGTCAATGAAGAACCGGCGGCCGATGGTCGCGCCGGGATGGATCTCGATGCCGGTCAGGAAGCGTCCCGCCTGCGAGATCAGCCGGGCCGGCAGCCGCAGCGACGGGTTGGCCCACATCCTGTGTGTCAGCCGGTGGATCCAGATGGCGTGCAGCCCGGAGTAGGCCAGGAAATTCTCCACGCGGCCCCGGGCCGCCGGGTCGTGCGACCGGGCGGCCTCGAGGTCTTCACGCAGTCGCGCTAGGAAACCCATGTGCTCTTTCTGATCGGACATCGCCGCTCGGCGGCAAGGAAGCTGGTTAGCCGCGGATGTCGTCGTACAGGATCGTGGAAATGTAGCGCTCACCGAAGTCGGGCACCACGGCCACGATCAGCTTACCGGCGTTCTCCGGACGCTTCGCCACTTCCAGCGCCGCCCACACGGCCGCGCCCGAGGAGATGCCGCCGAGGATGCCTTCCTTGATGCCCAGATCGCGGGCAACGGCGACGGACGCCGACGTCGGCGCGTCCAGCACCTCGTCGTAAACGCTGGTGTTCAGTACCTCCGGCACGAAGTTGGCGCCCAGGCCCTGGATCTTGTGTGGGCCAGGATTGCCGCCGGTGAGGATGGGGGAGTCTTCCGGCTCGACGGCGATGATCTGGACGCCGGGCTTGCGCTCCTTCAGCAGGCCGCCGGCGCCGGTGATGGTGCCGCCGGTGCCGATGCCGGCCACCAGGATGTCGACCTGGCCATCGGTGTCGGCCCAGATTTCCTCGCCGGTGGTGGTGCGGTGGATCAGCGGGTTGGCCTCATTGGCGAACTGCTGGGCCCAGATGGAGTTCTCGGTGTTGGCCACGATCTCCTTGGCCTTTTCGACCGCGCCGCGCATGCCCTCGGAACCGGGGGTCAGCACGATTTCGGCACCGAAGGCGCGCAGCATGACGCGCCGCTCGGTGGACATGGTCTCCGGCATGGTCAGGATCACCTTGTAGCCGCGGGCCGCACCGACCATGGCCAGCGCGATGCCGGTGTTGCCGGAGGTGCCCTCCACGATGGTCCCGCCCGGCTTCAGCGCACCGGCCTTTTCGGCGGCGTCGACGATGGCCACGCCAATCCTGTCCTTGACCGAGTTGGCCGGGTTGTAGAACTCCAGCTTCACGGCGATTTGGGCCTCCAGGCCCTCGGTGAGCCGGTTCAGGCGCACCAGCGGGGTGCGCCCCACAACCTGGGTAACGTCGTCGTAAATCGGGGCCATGTTTTCCTGCCTTCTGGCCGTCGGGCCGTTACAGATGGGAGTAACAAAACTTCTTCCACACTAGTCAGCGCGGCGAGCCGTGAGCTAAGCGGAGAGCCATTCGGCGTAATATTTTCGGGCCTTGGCCAGCTTGGGATTGATGATCACCTGGCAGTAGCCGGCGTCGGGATGCTTGGCGTAGAAGTTCTGGTGATAGTCCTCCGCCGGGTAGAACTCGGGCAGCCGCACAACCTCGGTCACGATGGGGTCCTCCCAGTCCGCCTGCGCGCGCTCGATGGCGGCTTCGAAAGTCTGCTTCTGTTCGTCGTCGACGTAGAACATCGACGAGCGGTACTGCGTCCCGACGTCGTAGCCCTGGCGGTTCAGGGTGGTGGGGTTGTGTGAGGCGAAGAACATTCCCAGGATGACGTCTTCGGGCACCACCGTTTCGTCGAACGTCACGGCGACCACCTCTGCGTGCCCGGTCGTTCCGGAACAGACCGCCTCGTAGGAGGGATTCTTCAGGTGGCCGCCGGTGTAGCCGGAAACCACCTCCGTGACACCGCGCGTCCTGTTGTAGACCGCGTCCAGGCACCAAAAGCACCCACCGCCAAGCACAAAAGTCTTCATGGCTTAACAATGTCACGGACCCCTCGAATGTTCCCGGGCGGCGAACGTGGGCGGTGGCTGGTGGGCGGACCACCGCGGATGGGGTAGAAAAGGATTCATGGTCGACGACGAACAGCTCCGCACCGGGGATGCCGAAGCCCCCGAAGGCACCAAAGCCCCCGCGGGAACCGAAGGCGAAAAAACCCAAGTCCCCGCAGGAACCGAAGCCTCCGAGGGAACCGAAACCTCCGTGCAGGACGAAGCGCGGCCGAAGACGCCGGTCCTGGGCGATGTGCTGCTGGCCATCGAGGAGCTCTGGCCCGAATCGCTGGCCGAGCCATGGGACGCTGTGGGCCCCGTCGTCGGCAGGCCCTCGGCCGAAGTGCAGAAGATCATGTTCGCCGTGGACCCGACAACCGACGTGATCGCCGAGGCCATCGAGTGGGGTGCCGACCTGCTGCTCACGCACCACCCGCTGCTGCTGAAGCCGGTCAATTCGGTCGCAACCACCAGCTTCAAGGGAGACGCCGTGCACCGGCTGATCGAAAGCGGCTGCGCCTTGGTCACGGTTCACACCAACGCGGACAGCGCCGTCGGCGGCGTCTCGGACGTGCTGGCCGATGCGCTCGGGCTGCAGGACGTGCGGCCGCTGTCACCCGCGGACAACGGTTTGCCGGAAGAAGGCATCGGACGGGTGGGGGAGCTGGCCGAAGCCAAAACACTGGGCGAGTTCGCCGAACAGGTGTTCAGCATCCTGCCCGCCGTCGCCGGGGGAGTGAAGGTGGCCGGCGACCGCAACGGGATCATCCGCAGCGTGGCCGTGTGCGGCGGTGCAGGGGACTCGCTGTTCGACCAGGTCCGGGCCTCGCGGGCGGACGTTTATGTCACGGCCGACCTGCGCCACCACCCGGCGTCCGAAGCACGCGAAGGAGCCGTGGACGGCCGGCCATACCTCATCGACGTCTCGCATTTCGGCAGCGAATGGCTGTGGCTGACGCCCGCATCCGTGGCGCTGGACAATGTCCTGGCGGACCAGGGCTACACGGTGGAGGTCAAGGTCAGCGTCACCAACACCGATCCCTGGGATTTCGTCCTGACGCCGGGGTAGCAGCCCTCCGTCCGGACTGTAGGCTAGGACGAGGCTGAACCGCAGCGGTTCCGCAGCGTTTTGAAAGGACGTACATGGCGAAGGCACCGGCTTCCGAGCAACTGAGGCTGCTCGACCTGCAGGCACTGGACGGCAAGCTCACGCAACTGAGCCGCCGCGCTGCAGCCACCGCCAAGAACGCCGACATCGACGCGCTGGTGGAGAAGCTGGCCGCCGCCGACTCGTCGCTAGTCGCCCTCAACACGGAGATAGCGGACACCGAACGCGAACTGAAGCGCGCCGAAGGCGACGTCGAAACCGTCCAGTCGCGGATCGAACGCGACCAGAAACGCCTGGACAGCGGAGCGGGTTCGCCCAAGGACCTGACCGCGCTGCAGCACGAACTGGTGTCGCTGAATAAGCGCCGCAGCGATCTGGAAGACGTGGAGCTGGAAGTGATGGAGCGACTCGAGGGGCTCCGCACCCGGCAGGCCGAACACCAGCAGGCCAACGACCAGCTGCGCGAAGAGCTGTCCGGCCTGGAGCGTGCCCGCGACGAAGAGCTCGCCGGCATCGAAAGCGACCGTGCCGCTGCCGCCGCGGAACGCCAGGAGGTGGCGGGCAGCTTCGAGGCGTCCCTGCTGGCCGTCTACGAAAAGACCCTTGCGCATCGGGGCATCGGCGCCGCCCGGCTGTTCCACGGCAAGTCGGAGGGCTCCGGCATGCAGCTCAGCCCCGGCGACCTGGCCGACATCCGCAAGGCCGCACCGGACGACATCGTCTTCTGCCCCGACTCCGGCTGCATCCTGATCCGCTCGGAGGAGTGGGGCAGCTAGCCACTGGCAACGCTCCACTCGTTCCAGAGGCCAGCTCCCACAGCACAGAGCGGTTCCGGCGGGGAAATCCTGAGGGTAAACGATGCGCAGGCCGGGACGTCCTTCGCAAGAAAGCTGACGGCGGTCCCGCACGACTCAGGGACGGTCGGGCACTTTTTGTTTAGGGTTGCATCACCCTATTGCAGGGCGCCGGATGGGGTGCTGAAGCGAGGACACGGTGCCTCCAGTACTGTCGCCAGCAGTGCCTTTGCCCCATGTCACCGATGGATCGCACGCGTTCGAGCAAACGCCCAATGTAGCGATCAAGGCGCTGCGGGTAAAGGCGTGGGACGGGCTAGTCAGCGCACGATCAGGCGGGACAGCCTCCGCTTGATCTTCCGCCTGAGCGCCGGCGGCGCGAGGCGGACAATCCCGCTCCGGAACGACGCCGGTCCGGGTACGGTGTCGTGCATCGTGGCGGTGGTGCCGGCGGCGTCGGCGGCCCGGATCTGTACGGTTTTGCCGGCCGGGAGGGTGTAAAGCCCGCCGGCGCTGCTGAGGCTGACGGCGACTTCGTACGTTCCCGGCAGCAGCGCCGAGATGTCGACGCCGGTGCCCTTGGGGGTGCCGAAGTGGGCCCCGGAGTAATCGCTGAGCGCGTCGCCGAAGACGTCCGCGTTCCCGCGGAAGCCCCCGGCGGCCAGGGGGAAGGCGTGGGTGCCGGCGGGCCCGTGCAGCACCAGGTAGTAGCGGGCGGTTTCACTGTGGGGGATTTCCACACCGCGCACGGCGTAGTCCCCGTCCAGATGCACCCTAGGCCCGCGCGCCCAGCTGGTGCGCAGCCGGAAGTACGCCTGTGCCGGGGCGGTACCGAGCACGGGCCGTACATCCAGCACGGCGCCGCCGGGCCGCGTCCGGAAGCGGTACAGCCGCCCGTCCAGTTGCGATTCGGCCGCCAGCGGTGTGCCCGAGGCCAGCGGCAGCTCCGCCTCACGGCCAGGGACCGCCAGCCGCAGCCACACCTCGTACGTCCCCGACGGCAGCCCACCCAGATCAATGCCCCGGTGCTTGCGCGAGGAAAACCTAGCCAGTCGGTAATCGCAATAGGCCCGTTGGAAGTAGCTGAAGGAGATGCCCGCATCCTCGTTCCCACCCAGGGCGAACTCGTGTCGGGAGTCTTCCCCCGCGAGCACCAGCGTGCTGGCCAGATCCGTCCACTGACCGGTGGCATGCCCGCGCAGGAACCCCACCCCCTCCGGAAAGAACACCGATCCGGCCAGCCGCGCGCCGCTGAAGTTGGCGACGACGTCGCCCGCCTCCCGCTGCCGCAACAGCAGGTCCGCACGCAGCTGCGGTTCCAGCCGGTTCCCGTTGCGCACCGTGCCGTAGCGCGGCGGCGCGTTTTCTGCGAGTGCATAGAGCGTGGCCAGGATCAGCGGTACGTTATAGCGCGTCACATCCGTGTGCTCGTTCACCAGATCCGAATCTGTCTCGATGAAGTTGAAGTTCGCGTACTTGGCGAACAGCGGCAGCGCGGGCACAATCTGCGCCAGGTGGAACTGGTCCTGCGGGGAGCTGAGCACATAGATGTTCCTCTCCGTCTGTACATCGGCAGCCACCGCGTCGGGCAGCAGCCGGTCCAGCTTCTGCATCTCGGCCTGCCCGCCGCCCCCGGTCAGGTGCGCGAAGATCTTTGGCCGGTTGGCGCGCGTATGGGTGCCGACGTACATCTGGGGCGCGCTCGCGAGGATATTGCCGAAGTCGTATTTGATTCCCAGATACAGCGCAGCGAACCCGCCCTTGGAAAAACCCGCCAGCGTGCATTCATTCCGGCTCAGCCCCAGCCGCTCCAGCTCTGCATCGATCAACGCGACCACTGCCTGCTCAATGGAAAAGTCCATATTCCGGCACAGGTAGTATGCGTGCTGCCCATCGAACTTGTCCTTGATCCACAGCCAGTGTGCCTGACTGTCCTGTGAGGCCCGGCCGTCAAACTCGTAGCTGTCGAGCGCCCCCACCCCGGCGAACATGACGATCAGGTGGCGCCGGTCCAGCTTCGCCGCGCGCCGCTTGTACTGGACCAGCACGCCGCCGTGGACAAAATCTAGTTCCCGTTCGGACATGCGACCCCAACGCCTCCATCAATGCTTCACGTTCTCGGACTGACCGAATCTACGTGGCCTGGGTGAACGTGGGGCAAACTATCGGCGACACCGGCATCGAACCCCGGCGGTGGGGCCAGTACTTCAGGGCCAGGCCGGGTCCGCATTCCTAGGCGGCCAAGATGACGTTCAGCGCGTGCGCCTTGCGGGCCGTGCCTTCGACAAGTTCAGCCTCCCAGACTTCCTGTGCTGCCTTCACCAGTGCAGCCGGCGTCGCGGGCGCCTTGCCGCGCCTGGTCACCAAGTGGCGGGCGAGTTCGCCACGGGTGTGCTTGGCGAAGTGCGAGACCACGGTGCGTTTGCCGTTCCGCTCTTGGAAAACGTTGACCACTACCGTCCGGGCAGGGTCAGGAGTCCAAGCGGCGGCGTAGGTGCTTGAGCGGCAGTCCACCACCAGGTGGCCCTCCGCATGGGTGTCGAGCGCCTGGGGGAGGCGCTTCTTCCAATAGGAGGCAAGCTTCCCGGTTTCCGGCAGGCCCACGGACATGGACAGCCGGTAGGCCGGGATGCTGTCTGCGAAACCGATCGCGCCCCACAACGCTGAGATGACGACGACGGCGGTGTCCGCCTTGCGCTTCTGTGCCGCGGTCATGGATTGGTAGCCGAGGGCGTCGTAGAGCACACCGGAGTAGACAGTGTGCGCCGGGGCGGAGGGTTCGTC
The DNA here is from genome assembly GCF_059090885.1 of Arthrobacter sp. Y3223065. Taxonomy (NCBI): domain Bacteria; kingdom Bacillati; phylum Actinomycetota; class Actinomycetes; order Micrococcales; family Micrococcaceae; genus Arthrobacter; species Arthrobacter sp. Y3223065. Next base: position 403,427 of record NZ_JBNHGC010000001.1, read on the forward strand.
GTGCAGCCGGGTGTTGCGTTCCACCTCCGCAGCCAGCGAGGCTCCCACGCCCAGACGGGCGAGAGCCTCCGGGCTCCGGCTGACGCGGGCCAAGGCGGTCAGCACTTCCTCGCGGGCCGGGTTCAGCTCCGGAAACTGCAGTTCCTGCAGGTCGAACGGGTGTCCCTTGACGGCAGCGGTCTTCCCTTCGGAAGGCGGAAGAAGAATCAGCACCGTAAGAGCCTACCGTCGGGCGTCGCGGCCGAACGAAAGGCTGCCCGCCGCCGTCGTCCCTGAAGGGAAGCGGCAGAAGCGGGAATTACGGGTGACGGGGGAGCAGGCCGTATCCTGAAGGCGGGACGGGTTGGCTGGGCGATCGCGTCGGGCTGGTCCGCGAGGATGAGTCCGCCGAGGAAAGTCCGGGCTCCACAGGGCAGGGTGGTGGGTAACGCCCACTCGGGGAAACCCGCAGGCAAGTGCCACAGAAAACAGACCGCCAGGACTGCTTCGGCAGGACCTGGTAAGGGTGAAACGGCGGTGTAAGAGACCACCAGCGCCCCGGGCGACCGGGACGGCTAGGTAAACCCCACCCGGAGCAAGGTCAGACAGGGCACGATCGAGGGCTGCTCGCCCGAGTGTCCGGGTAGGCCGCTTGAGGGTACCGGCAACGGTGCTCCTAGATGGATGATCGCCACCCGGCGGCGGGCAACTGCCGCAGGTGACAGAACCCGGCTCATAGGCCAACCCGTCCCTTTCTCATCTGGCGCCATCTGCGGAATCACTCGGCTGCGAGTGCCTCAGACAGCATCCACGGATCGTCCGTAAAGACGCCGTCGGCCCCTGCCTCCAGCAGCGAAGCTGCTTGTTTCGGATCGTTCACAGTCCACGGCCACACTGTTAATCCGGCTTCCTTCATGGCAGCGATGCTCGTGCTGTCGACGTCCTTATGCGGACCGATGTGTGAGATTCCGTCTTCCCTCACCGTCGCCGGATCGATCTCGGCGTTCGCGCCAACGAGAAATAGAACGTTCAGTCCTTCGTTTGCCAAGCGCGTCGCGAGGCCGTAGTCGAAAGATTGAACGATGACGTTCTGTTCTATGCCGCGGCGGGTTATCGACTCGACAAAGCCGTCCACATCAATGCCCGACTCCTTGATTTCCGGTACAAGAACGTGGTTCTCGCCGTACTCATCCGCAATTTGCTCCCAAGTGGTGGGTGTGCCGGGCGCACCCCCTGCCGGATGACGGATCGCAGCCTGGCGCCACTCAGCGAGCCTGATGCTCCGCGGTTCTCCCGCAATGCCGCTCATGGTCCTGTCCACCGTTTCATCGTGGAGGGGGACCAGAGTTCCATCACCGAGAACCCGCAAGTCCATCTCGATGGGAAAGTCGGACTCCGCCACGGCTTTGAATGCTTCGGATGAGGATTCGGGGTATACCAGAGCCCCGCCCCGATGGGCCACCATCGTAGGTCTTTCGGGAGCAGCGCAGGCGGTCAGAGCCAACAACAAACCTGCGAGACATGCGATCATTCGTTTCACCCGTTGAGTCTAAGGTGCGTCCGACTATGCCCATGAATGAAACAGCCTCGCCGCGGGGGAATGGCGAGTCCATTCATGCCGCCTAACATTCCGCGGGCCTTAGACGACAGTGGTCGATACAGTCTCAGCTGGTTCCATCGCCAGCCTGCATCTCTCGCCGGGGGAACTATGAACCGCCCTTCGCTCTCGCCTACTTCGCTGCGCTCCATGTTGCGCGTTGGCCTGACAACAGCAGTCCTCACGACGCTGCTCGCCTCGACCCTGCCCGCCTTCGCTTCCAGCGAGGCGGCACCGGTCAGTCAATCTTCCCAAGCGCCCGCTCCCGCTGATCCAACACCGGACAGCATGCCGAACAATGGCGAAAGCCCCGTCCCGACCGAGGCCCCGCCCGCCGAAACGACCCCGGAACCCGAGCCGACACCAACGACCATTGCTTCTCCACCTTCGACTCCCGCGGTCCCATCCAGCGGCGCGTCGGAGGAGCCAAACGTTCCCGCAACCCCGACACCGTCGGTGCTGCCCACAGAACCGGAGAAGGCACCAGGGGAGCGTTCTAATGCGCTCGTGCAGCAGAGCGCCCCCCAGGAAGCTCCCGAGACAGATGAGACGCTGGCAGAGCCACCGCATGTAGCGGCAGGGCAGAAGACAATCGCCGCGAAGGCCATGGCCTTAAAGCTCAGCCCGGTCAATGACTTCCGTTGCACGCTCAAGGACAACGGCTGTGTCCGCACCTACACGGACAGCGGCGGGACGGCGCGGATTGGTATCTACTGGTCGGCGGCTACGGGCGCTTTCGCCGTGGATCTCAAACATGCGATCTACAAGACTTTCCAAGCTGCCAAGTACGAAAACGGCAAGTACGGCTATCCCATCGCAGACATGAAGGTCGCCTCCGACAAGAGCGCCTCGCAGCGATTCCAGGGAGGCACCATCAGCTACACGCCTCCGCACATTGTCGCCGGCAAAAAGGCCATCGAAGCCAAAGCAAAATTACTCAAGCTGATTGCGGTCAACGATCTCAACTGCCGCCTGGTGGACAACGGGTGCGTCCGTACCTACAAGCCGTCCTCGAAGAGTGCCAAGCGGATCGGCATCTACTGGAGTGCGAAAACCGGTGCTCGAAGCATGGACCTTCAGCACCAAATCTTTAAGAAGTTCAAGACTTCAGGATATGAACGCGGGACCTTGGGCTACCCGACGGCCGACATGAAGTGCGGCCTCAAGTCCAAGGGATGTGTCCAGCTCTTCCAAAAGGGGACGATCGCGTACTCGCCCTCTACGGGCGCCAGGATTCTCACTGCACAGATGAATTACAGCTGGAAGGCCCGCGGTAGCCAGAACGGCACGTTGGGCTACCCCTTGCAGGACGCCGTGAAGCGCAGCGGCAAGACCACGCAGGTTTTCCAGGGCGGCTCCCTGGTGGCGGCTCGGGTGGGCGCCGTGATGTACCCGAAGAATGAGTGCTGGGCGATCGGCGCGAACAAGACCCGCTACGCGCATGGCTGGGCCAACCGCATTTCCTTCACCATCGCGGAGAAGTACGGAACCTCCAAGGCCAGCTTCATCAACTGCGTGCGGGTTGGCTCCGTCTACAAGCAGGAATGGAAAACGGGCAAGGCGACCGTGGGACTCAAGGGGTTCAAACGCCCGGGAGTGGCATCCGGGCACACCCAGTACCGCTGGTCCCCGCAGGGCAGTTTCACTGTCCATGAAGCATTCGGTGAGGGTAACCCCGGCACGGACCTCAAGTACAAGAAGCTGAACAAGCGGTCCAGATGGTCCGGTACGCTCGGCTCCTCCTACAACAAGTACTACGAAGCCGGTTCTGTGGGTTATGAACGGTGGCCGGACGAGAACATGTGGTTTTTCATGCGCCTGCCGACCGGGGACTACCGCCAAGGCGCTGTGATCGACTACAACCGCGGGCCGGGGCAAACTATCAGGCAGGGAGCGGGATTCGCCATTTTCCTGCACGCCAACCCCGTTCCGACGGCGGGTTGCATCGCACTGGACCTCAAGAACGTGGTCCGGTACCTCAAGACCGCGGACCCCGGGGACAGAATCATCATGGGCGTCCGGCAGGACATCTTCAAAGCCTGATCCTTCGAACGGCCGACGGCGGCGCGTCCCTGAGCGGGGAGCACCGCCGTCGGCGTGAGGCGGCGGACCCAGCCGGCCGGCAATCCCCAACCCTGTGAGGCAGTTCACGTGTAACGGTGCGTACGTGCTCCGCGTAGTCTCTAGAATGGATAACGGATAGGCGTGAGCCGCCGCCGATCGAAAGTCGGCGACGGGAACGGGCAGATCCACAAAGCTTCCCGCCGGCACTTGGCGGTGGCGTGCCGCGTGGCCGGACAGACTGTCGGGCCAACCGGCGTCGTCGTGAAAATCCACGGCGGTGACAACCGGGCTCGAGGGAGAGCCCGGCTGATGTAGGAAGGTAATTCTGTGAACCAGATGTCAGAGTCGGCCCTGGATACGTGGACCAACCGCGAGGCACTTGCCGAAGCGATGATCCCGATGATCGGGCGCTTGTACCGCGAAAACAACGTAGTCACCTCCATCCACGGGCGCAGCCTGATCAACCAGTCCGTGGTGGGCATCCTGAAGGCGCACCGCTTTGCCCGCCAGATTGATGACACCGAACTGCCGCTGGAAGAGACCTTCCCCGTGCTGCAGGCGATGAGCGAGCTGGACCTCGGCGCAGGTTCCGTGGATTTGGCCCGCCTGCTGGTGAAGTTCAAGAACGAGGGTGACGGCGCCGAGCTGAAGGACTTCGTGCGCACCGAGCTGGCCGATATCGTCGGCAAGCGCGGCGCCGACGAGCGCACCAGCACCGACGTTGTGCTCTACGGCTTCGGCCGCATCGGCCGTCTGCTGGCCCGGATCCTGGTGGGCCACTCCGGCGGCGGCCACGGCCTGCGCCTGCGCGCCGTCGTAGTCCGCAAGGGCAGCGACGACGACCTGGTCAAGCGCGCCAGCCTGCTGCGCCGCGACTCGGTGCACGGCCCCTTTGAGGGCACGATCTCCGTGGATAAAGACAACAACACCATCCAGGCCAACGGCACCCTGATCCAGTTCATCTACTCCAACGACCCGGCGTCCGTCGACTACACCCAGTACGGCATCAAGGACGCCATTGTCGTGGACAACACGGGCAAGTGGCGCGACGAGGCCGGGCTGTCCCAGCACCTGCAGTGCCCCGGCGTCTCCCGCGTGCTCCTCACCGCTCCGGGCAAGGGCAGCCTGAAGAACATCGTCCACGGCGTGAACCACTCGGACATTACCGACGAGGACAAGATCGTCTCCGCCGCCTCCTGCACCACCAACGCCATCACCCCGGTCCTCAAGGCTCTGAACGATAAGTTCGGCATTGCCCACGGCCACGTGGAAACGGTGCACTCCTACACCAATGACCAGAACCTGATCGACAACTTCCACAAGGGTTCCCGCCGCGGCCGCTCCGCCGCGCTGAACATGGTGCTGACCGAGACCGGTGCAGCCAAGGCAGTGGCCAAGGCCCTGCCGGAGCTGGAAGGCAAGCTCACCGGCAACGCCATCCGCGTCCCCACCCCGGACGTTTCCATGGCCATCCTGAACCTGAACCTGGAACACGACGCCACCAAGGAAAGCCTGAACGAGTACCTGCGCGGCATGTCGCTGAACTCGGACCTGCGCAAGCAGATCGACTACATCGACTCTCCCGAGGTCGTCTCCACCGATTTCGTCGGTTCCCGCCGTGCGGGGATCGTGGACGGCCTGGCCACGATTGCCAGCGGCAAGAACGCCGTGCTCTACGTCTGGTACGACAACGAATTCGGCTACAGCTGCCAGGTGGTCCGCGTGCTCGAGGAGATTGCCGGCGTCAACCCGAAGATCTTCCCGGCCGTGCTGGAACCGGTGGCCGAGACGGTCTGATCGCCCTTACTCGGCAATAACGACGGCGGAGCCGGCGGCATGCGAATGCCGCCGGCTTCTGCCGTTTAGAGGCCGGTGGCATTGGGGGACTCTTGCTTAATGGCCGGTTCGTCGCGATCCAGACGGCCCTGAAGGTTGAAGCGGTCCACGGAACCACTGACGCTATGGCTTTGCGGCGGCGCCGTTCCTACAATGGCCGCATGGTAGAGATGACGCGTTGGGAACGGGCGCAGGTCAATCATAAGGAGGCCCAGCGGCTGCTGGATGCGGCGCAGGACGCCTACGCCCGCGGCTATGTGACGGAGAAGCGCGTTGACGAACTCAAACGGCTGCGGGACATCGCGCTGGAAGATCTGCACCGTTGCGAAAAGGACCATAGGTCCAGTCTCACGGACAGCTGACCCGGATCCGCCCTCTGGGATTGGGGACCTCAGTGCGCAGAGGGCTGCGGACGGCTAGTGGCCGAACGGGTCCGGATCGACCCCGGGCAGCCACGTGTTGCCGGGAACGCCCCAGCCTTCCCTCTTGATGTTCTTCCGCGCCCGCTTGCCCCACCGGTCATTGAGCCGGTCGATGTAGAGCTTGCCGTCCAAATGGTCGTACTCGTGCTGCATCACGCGGGCGAACCAGCCGGTCGCCTCGAAATCCACCGGGCTGCCGTCCGCGTCGAACCCTCGGACGCGGGCCCACTCGGCCCGCTTCAGGGGGTAGCTGTGTCCTGGCACGGACAGGCAGCCCTCGTTTTCCTCGTCGGGGTCGGGTTCCGCGCCCGAGACCTTGCCGAGTACCAGGGTCGGATTGACCAGTACGCCCCGCGGCGGGACGTCGTCGTCGTTGGCGAATTCATAGGTGAAGATTCGCAGTCCCACCCCGATCTGCGGCGCAGCGAGCCCTACGCCGTGTGCCTCGTCCATCGTCTCGAACATGTCATCGATGATCGCGCGGAGCTCGTCGTCGAAATTCTCAACCTCGGCTGCACGGCGGTGCAGCACCGGCTCGCCGGTGATAGTGACGGGGCGGACGGTCATTTCTCTCCTTCACTCAGGATGATTCGCCTGGGCGTGCGCTGTTTAACCATCAGCGCGAGGCGTCGCCGTCGGGCCGGACATGCGAAGAGCCGCCCCGGCTTCGGGACGGCTCTGCCTGCCGGCTGCTGCCGGACCTTCGGGGTGAGTAACGGGGATTGAACCCGCGACCTCCTGGACCACAACCAGGCGCTCTGCCAGCTGAGCTATACCCACCAAGTGCCCTCTTGTTCCTCCCGACAGACCCCGCTCCAGCGGTTCCTGCCGGTCTCCAACCAGTAAGGCAACGCAGACTAGTTTACATGCTTTTCATCTGGCTTTTGCCACTTTAGGCCATTCCCGCAGGTAAAGTGGCACAGCTAACATCTTAGGCCCCGGAACTGGCGCCGATGCTTGCGGCGATCTTCTTGGCGGTGGCTGAATCCGGGCCGGGGGAGGGGACGAAGACGGCCTGCCGGTAGTAACGCAGCTCATTGATTGAGTCCTTGATGTCGCCTAGTGCCCGGTGTCCGCCGCTCTTGGCCGGCGCTTGAAAATAGGCCCGGGTGAACCAGCGGCGCGAGAGCTCCTTGATCGTGGAAACGTCGATGATCCGGTAGTGCAGGTGATCAATGACGCGGGGCATGTCGCGGGCCAGGAAGGTGCGGTCCGTGCCAACGGAATTGCCTGCCAACTGCGCCTTGCGGGGTTCGGGAACCCACGCCGTGATGTATTCCATCACTTTGTCTTCGGCCTCGGCCATCGTCATGCCGTGCGGGAGCTCGTCCAGCAGTTTGGACGTGGTGTGCATGGTGCGGACGAAGTCGTTCATCTGGGCGAGGGCCTCCGCAGTGGGCTTAATGACGACGTCGACTCCCTCCCCAAGGATGTTGAGTTCCGAGTCGGTCACCAGGACGGCGACCTCGATGAGCGCGTCGGCTTCAAGGTCCAGTCCGGTCATTTCGCAGTCGATCCAGACAATATGTTCGTTAGAGATTGGCACTGGACAAATGTATCGCGTCAGGGTGCTGGCGCGCGGGACAGGCGGCAGGGAATGCCGAGGCCCCGGTGCTAACATGCAGAGAGCACCTCAAGCAGGCGTGCCTCCCACGCTGCCTTCGACTGACCGTTCCGAGGCGTGCAGACCACCCCAGCGGCACGCGCCGCACCGGACCAGGTGTACTGACCCCGGAGTGATTGGACCGCCGAGAAGATGACTGCCCCAAGACCCGCGACTGAACCTTCCAGCTCCCGCAGCGGAAGCGTCGTCAAGGAACGGTCTACCCGGAGCATCCTCGAGGGCGCCATTGGCTCGTTCATGATGTTCCTTGGGTCGCTGGGGGTCGGGTGGCTGGCCTCGGTGTCCGAACTGCGGCGCTGGCCCCTGCTGATCTTCCTGCGGGTGGAACTGGTCGGTGTGATCCTCTCGGTGGTCCTGCTTGCCCTCGGGGGCATGATCCTGGTGCGGGCCTGGCTGCGGCTCGGTCAACAGTTCACGGTTTGGGGCGAGTCCGCACGGCGGGCAACGCTGACCGCTATCGTCGCCTGGGGCACCCCGCTGGCACTGTGTATCCCACTGTTCAGCCGCGACGTCTACGCCTACATCGCCCAAGGCAAAGTCATGGTCAACAACCTCAATCCCTACGTGGATGGGTACGACCAGTTGCAGAACTATCTGCAGACCGGCGCCGACGACCTCTGGGCACGCAGCCCAACGCCTTATGGGCCGATCTTTCTCTGGATGGAGGAGTTCATCGTCTGGCTCACCGGCGGCCATCCGGAATACTCCATCATCATGTTCCGGATCCTCGCGATCGGCGGTGCCGCGCTGTGCGTCTACTATGGGCCGAAACTTGCCGAACTGCACGGCATCAACCCCAACCGGGCGTTGTGGCTGGCCTGTGCAAATCCGTTGTTCCTGACCACCTTCATCGCCAGCATTCACAACGATGCCCTGATGCTGGGATTGGCCCTTGCCGGCCTCTACCATGCGGCGAACCGACGGGTACTGCTGGGCATCTTGCTGGTGACGCTTTCTATTGGCATCAAGCCGATCACCCTGATCTTCCTGCCATTTGTCGGCCTGTTGTGGGCGGGCAAGGGGGCCAGTTGGCCGCGCAAATTCGGCTACTGGGCCATGACGGCCGGAATTTCCTTCGGGCTGCTGGCAATTTTGGGAGCGATCAACGGGCTGGGATTCGGCTGGGTGGGAGCCTTGAGCCAGCAAGGAGCCGGCCTGATGATCTGGTATGCCCCGGTCGGGCTGCTGGGGATCTTCCTGGGGCTGGTCTCCGGCGGCTTGGGGTTCGACGGCGCGATGGTGCAGTCCGCCGTCTACACGGGCGGCAGGGTAGTGGCCGTGCTGATTGTTCTCTACACCATGTTCCGCGGCAGCTACGACCGGATTGTTCGTCGGCTCGCGCTGGCGCTTGCCGCCGTGGTGTTGCTTGGCCCAATGATCCAACCTTGGTACATCGTTTGGCTGCTGCCGCTGTTTGCGGCCACAGGGATCCGGAATGACTGGCAGGTACAGACTGTCTACGCGGTGACGTCCTTCCTGATGATCTACGCGATCACAGACCAGCTGGACATCTTCCCCTACATCGAATTCGACCTCGACATGGCGCGGCTTCTCGCCTGCATCGTGGCCGTCGCCTTCGCGCTGTACCTGGTGTTTCTGGATCCGAAAACCCGCAAACTCTTCCGCAAGAAATATGCCGACTCACACGACCAGCGACTCTTCTGACGCACTCGGCAACCGATCTAGGAGAAACAGGGCATCATGACCGAGGCCGAACACATCATCGCCGCCGACTTCGACGTCACCGATTGGGTGCCGGAACCCTATGAGGTCGAGGGAACGAGCTCGGACCTGAGCCGGGTCCGCGTGACCAAAGTATTTGACGGATTGATCACAGGCACCAGCCGCGCAGAACTGCTGATGGCCGGCAACAGCACCGGTGCCGGATACGTTGCATCCGAAGTGTTCAGTGGCTCCGTGGATGGCCGCGAAGGCACGATGGTGATCCAGCACTGGGGACTGGCGGAGGGGGAAATCGCTGTCAGCGACGGGCACATCATCCCCGGCTCCGGCACGGGCGGCCTCGACGGGATTGTGGGGAAGGCCACGTATTCGCAAGACACGGCGGGGCAGCACAGCCTGGAACTGCGTGTGTTCTTCCGGGACGTCGAGGGCTGACCCCCGCGGCTGCTCGTAAGCTGGACCGGTTCGATCTACTACACTCAGTAGAGGCGCGGCGGGGTATGGCCCCGTCGCGATTAGCGTTTATTTGACTGACCTGTAAGGGACATGTGGCATGAGCCTTGCCGAGGAAGCGGCGCAGAACAATCTTGAGCGGGTTGGACAAAGACCACCCCTGCGCGAGTATCTGGCCGAAGTCTGGCGTCGCCGAGAACTGACGACATCCATGGCGAAGTACCGGATCCAAGCGGGCAATGAGGAAAACCGCCTGGGTATGGCTTGGGTCGTGCTCAAACCGACCATGAACGCTCTGATCTACGGTCTCGTTTTCGGTTTGCTGCAGGGCGACCGGCGGCCGGAGAACATCGTTGCCTACATCGTCATCGGTGTGTTCCTCTTCGAGTTCTTTGCCAGTTCCTTTTCTCATGGCGCGGATTCGATCATGCGGAACAAGGCCTTGGTACAGACGCTCGCCTTTCCACGGATCACCCTCCCCTTGGGAGCGGTCATTCAGCAGCTGATGAACCTCGTGCCGATCCTCGTGGTGATGGCCCTGATCGTTTTGATCTCGGGCAACCCGTTGAGCTGGAGTTGGCTGCAAATCATCCCTCTGGTTGTCCTCATGACCATGTTCAACACGGGGGTCGCGCTGATCTCGGCGCGATTGACCGTGCACTTGACGGACATCAAAGAGATCATCCCGATCATTACCAGAGTCCTGTTTTACACATCCGGGGTCTTTTTCCAAGTGGACCGTATCCTCGGCGCATTCCCCTGGCTGGTTGCTGTCTTTGACTTCCACCCCTTGTACGAATTCTTGTCCTTGGCGCGTTCTGCCATGCTCCCTGATCACGAGGCCGACCCCACCTACTGGTTCTACGCAACCATCTGGAGCGTTGGACTGCTGGTAGTCGGGGTGGTTTTCTTCTGGAAGGCCGAAGAACGCTACGGCAGGATCTACTGAGGAGCGACGGAACAATGACAGAAACGGCACATAGGAGCAAGCCCGTAGTCATCGCGGACTCCGTCCACGTGGAGTACAAGGCCTACGCGACGGGCAGGGGACTGAAGGAAAGCTCGCGAAAAATCCTGACTCCGCATAAGGCTTTGCGCACAGTCCATGCGCTGAGGGGGGTCAGCTTCAAAGCGTACGAAAACGAGTCGATAGGCATTATCGGTTCGAATGGATCCGGCAAGTCAACCTTGATGCGTGCCATTGTTGGATTGACTCCGACGACGCGTGGCGCGATCTATGCCTCCTCCCGGCCCAGCATGCTCGGAGTTGGTGCGGCCCTGATGCCGAAGCTGTCCGGCGAAAAAAACATCATCCTCGGCGGCCTTGCGCTCGGCTTCACCAAGGCCGAGATGATGGAACTCAAAGACGAAATCATCGCGTTCGCCGAACTCGAGCAGTTTATCGATCTGCCGATGGGAACGTATTCCTCCGGAATGCAGGCCCGCTTGAAATTCGCGATCGCTGCTTCCAAACAACACGACATCCTGATCGTGGACGAAGCCCTCGCCGTCGGGGATCAACGCTTCCGGCAGCGCAGTGAAGCACGCATTAGGGAGATGCGCGAGAACGCCGGAACCGTCTTCCTGGTTTCACACTCCATGAAGTCCATCAAAGACACCTGCAGTCGCGTGCTCTGGATCGAAAAGGGTGAACTGCGCATGGATGGCGAACCGGCGGAAGTCGTCAAGGCATACCAGGAGTTGCGGAATCAGTGAGCCGAAGTCCCGATCTGAGGGCGCTTGCCGGCACGCCTGGCGTCTCGTACATCATGCCGATCCTTAATGAAGCCGGGCATGTGGCTGACGCTGTTGCGAGTGTCCTCGCACAGCATTATGAGGGCCCCAAAGAAATCGTGTTGGCTGTAGGTCCATCGACTGACGGAACGAGCGCCATCGTGGAGCAGTTGAAGCAGCGCGAACCGCGGGTAAAAACCGTTGAATCCTCGACCGGCAGAACGCCTGTTGGTCTGAATTTGGCGATCGCAGCCAGTCGTCATCCAATAGTCGTCCGAGTTGATGCCCATACCGAACTCGACGCCGGCTACACCGCCCAAGGTGTAGCCACCCTTCTGCGCACTGGAGCTGCGGACGTGGGCGGGCTGATGGACGCACAGGGCCGGACACCTTTTCAGCGTGCGGTCGCCGCGGCCTACCATTCCCCCTTGGGGCTGGGGGGCGCGGCTTACCACAGCGGCGCTCCGGAAGGACCGGCGGAATCTGCATATTTGGGCATCTTTCGTCGCGAAGCGTTGGACGCCGTCGGGCACTACGACGAAACGTTTTGGCGCGGCCAAGACTGGGATCTCTGCCTACGCCTGCGCGAGGCCGGATATTCTGTCTGGTTCGACCCCAAGCTCAGCGTTACCTATTGGCCACGCAGCACTTGGAACACGCTCGTCCGACAGTTCTACGCCGCGGGGACTTGGCGCGCTGAACTCGCCCGCCGGCACAAGTCGGGCAAGTCGACGCGGCACTTCCTGCCGCCGCTGCTGATCGCAGGCCTGGGGACAGGGATCCTTGCCGCCGTTCTGACACTCGCAGGGGTAACGTCAAGCTGGCCGATCTGGCTCGTTGCCGGGACAGCGGCGCTTGCACTGATCCCGCCGTTCTACGCCTTGGGAGTGGTCCTGGCCGCGGCAACGGCCAAGGGGCAACTGCGGATGCGGGACCGGCTGTGGCTTCTAGCGGTCCTGCCATCCATTCACATCAGCTGGGGACTTGGCTACATCAAGGGAAGGCTGTTTGGCGCCCACGGGACCGTCGACACCGGTCGGAGGAAAAGATGAATACGCCTTCCCGTCCCGGCCGCCCAACCTTGGAGCAATTGAGGGCGGTCGCCCAGCCTCCGGAAGTACGCAGCCGCAAGAACGCCGAGCACTGGACGGCCGAGCTGTATCTGCGCCACATCTCCATCTACCTGACCAGCGTGCTGGTGCGCACGCCGATTTCCGCGAACGGCGTCACCGGGTTGATGATCCTCTCGGGTTGGGCGATTTCGGCATCGTTGCTGATTCCCGGCATCTGGGGCCCGCTGCTGGCGGTGTTCTTTTCCCAGTTGCAGCTGTACTTCGACTGTAGTGACGGCGAAGTGGCCCGCTGGCGCGGCACACAGGGCCCCAAGGGAATCTTCCTGGACAAGATAGGCCACTACACAACGGAAGGGCTTATCCCCATAGCGCTGGGTATGCGCTGCATCGGGGAGTTCCGCCTTCTGCAAGCCGACCCTGGCCAGGCATATATGCACCTCTTCCTCGGCACCGCGCTGGCGCTGCTGATCGTGCTGAACAAAGCCCAGAACGAGATGGTCCATGCCTCGCGTGCGCTGGCAGGACTCGAGAAACTGCCCGACACGGCGGAGGCCAAAGCGGTTCCGTCGGCTACCCTCGTGGGCAAGTTGCGACGCCTCGCCAGGTTCCTGCCCTTCCATCGGGTCCTGCACTCCGTGGAGATGAGTTTACTGATCCTCGCCGCAGCCATTGTGTCCCTCCTCGCCTCTGCTCCTGGAGTGGGGGAACGCTGGCTTCTGTACGTTCTGGTCCCCGGGGCACTGTTCGTGAACCTGGGACATTTCGTCGCAATCATGGCTTCGCCGAGGTTGCGGAAATGAACGCGAGGAGACAGAACACTTCCGAGAGCCTGACGGCGCCAGACGACGTGGGCACGAAGCCGACGTTCGGCGTCGTTATTCTGACGCAAGGCACACGCCCGAGGGAACTGTCGCGGGGATTGAAATCGCTGCAGAACCAGCGGGGAGTGTCGTTGGATGTGGTCGTTGTGGGCAACGGTTGGCAGCCCGCGGATATGCCGGCTGGCTTCAAAGCGCTGTACCTGGAGGAGAACCTCGGAATACCGGCTGGCCGGAACGCCGGTGTGCCGCATGTGACCGGAGAATACCTCTTCTTCCTGGACGACGATGCATGGTTGCCAGACGACGACTTCCTGCTGAACTGTGTTCAGCTCTTCCAGGCCGAACCGGACATCGGCATGATCCAGCCCCGCATCGAGGATCCTAGCAATCCGGATGCGCCGCAGCGCTGGATTCCGCGACTCCGCAAGGGCTCGGCGGACAAGTCCGGAAACGTGTTCTCCGTCGTCGAAATGGCCATCACGATGCGCCGCGACGTCTTCGACCTAACGGGCGGCTGGCCCGCGACGTTCTGGTATGCACATGAGGGCATCGAGTTTGCCTGGCGGGTTTGGGACACCGGCTTTCGAACGTGGTACGCCGGGAACCTCCGCGCCGGACACCCTGTCATAGACCCGCGGCGGCATGAACAATTCTTCCGCCTCAACGCCCGCAACCGGGTGTGGTTGGCACGGCGAAACCTGCCCTGGCCGTTCAGTTGGGCTTATGTGGCTACGTGGACGCTGGTCCAGATAGCCCGATCCCGACGGAACCGGCCCGAGCTGAAGCCGTGGTTCGCCGGTTGGCTCGCTGGCTGGCAACAAGACCCTTGGGGGCCGGGTGAATCGCAGCGGAAGCTGGCCTGGCGGACTATCGTGCGGATGGGGCGGGCCGGCCGGTGGCCGGTCATCTAATCGCAGCCGACCCAGCGGCGGTGGATACACTGGCCAGCAGACCTACAACGTCCAAGCAAAGAATCAGGGGCAAGCGCGTGAGCAAGACTGTGCTGACCTATGGAACATTCGACCTGTTCCATATCGGTCACTTGAACATTTTGAAGCGTCTCAAAGGTCTGGGCGACCGGTTGATTGTCGGCGTATCCACGGATGAATTCAACGCCATCAAGGGCAAGAAGCCGGTGGTTCCCTTCGAGCAGCGCATCGAAATAGTCCGGTCAATCCGGTACGTGGACGAGGCGATCCCGGAAGAGAACTGGGAACAGAAGCGCTTTGACATTGAGAAGTACGGCGTCGACGTCTTCGGCATTGGCGAGGACTGGAGGGGCAAGTTCGATGATCTGGAAGACAAAGTGGAAGTTGTCTACCTGCCCCGAACGTCCGGCATCTCTACAACCGAGATGAAGCGTGTGCTGAGCGCGTTTGATGAGCGCCACGTAGACGAGCTCAAGCGAACCCTCGACAGCATCAGCCAGATCGTCAAAGAGCTGTCCTAGCTGCAGGGAAAACAAGCCGGCCGCAGATCCGTCTGCGGCTTCCTTCGGCGCGTCGCTCACCGGTTGTCTGAGCGCGGGTCCTAGAATCGCCGACAACCGATAGTGCGAGGAATGACTGTGACTGTAGGTGCCGAAACTTCTGTGCTGGACGACATCGCCAGTGCGCTCGAGCAGTTGGTACCAAAGGGTGTGCGTGTCCGGCGGCATTCGCCGGACTGCGTTGCCTTGGATGCAATGATTCACGGTGACCGTGTGGCCTTCGACCTGATGATGCTGGCGAATGAGATACGCCTGACGGTCTTTGGACGGACCCATACGGCGCGGACTTTGGTCAGATCCTTAATCGCTTCGGGCGGAACACGCCTTCAGCGGGAAGGACAAAAACATGTGCTCAAAAGCTGGAGCGCCGCCGACCATGGCTTGGTCGCCAAAGAAGCGAACGCGCTGATCGACAGCTTCATCAAAAGCGCAGCGTGGCGCAGCATTGAGTCCAGGACCGAGGTGCTCGGCCGTGGGGAAGTGCCCGCTTTTTGGTGGGACGGACGGGTTAACTTCGGCGACCTTATCGGCCCATGGCTGGTGTCGTCTTTGACCGGTAAACGCCCGGTGAACGTCCGCGGCTCGCTGGCTCATCCCGGGGCCATCATGTCGGTCGGGTCGGTCATTAACATGCTGGAGAGGCCGGGCTACCACATCTGGGGATCGGGTTTGCTGTCTCCGCTGGACGGACCCAAAGTACGGCGCCTGCGCGCCCGGAAACCAACCCAAATCACGGCTGTCCGAGGCCACCTCACCCGCAGGGAGATCGTCTCGGGCCTTGGTTGGGACGTTCCGGAGGTACTGGGCGATCCCGCTCTATTGCTTCCAAGAATTTTTGAACCTAGGCCTGCAGAGGCTGCTGGCGGCGTGATCCTCCTGCCGCACTACAAACACAAAGCTCTGCTGCCTGAACAGATATCAGACGATATCACCACCGTCGATGTCGAGCAGGAGGCGGCACAGGTGGTGAACGAGATCGCGTCGGCATCGCATGTGCTCGCCACTTCGCTCCATGGACTGATCGTTGCCCAGGCTTACGGCGTTCCTTGGACTTGGGTGCAAATCGAAGGCAGCGAGTTGGCCGGTGACAGATTCAAGTTTCAGGACTTCTTTTCCACACTCGATGACTCCGCTGTCCATCGAATGGCGTTGACGCCAGATGAGATATCGGCTGGGTCGCTTCGAGCAGCGGCCCGCCATTCGACGCTGCCGAAAACACTGGTCGACCTCGATCGCCTCTGGGATGCCTTCCCTCACGACGCCGTGTTCGGAAAGCGCCTACGGCGTTCACAGCTCCGAAGGAGCCTGACGGCGCGGGTCCGACGCGTCGCCAAGCGCGTGGCCGCCCGCTAGGACTGTTGGGTCACCTTCGGCCGCGAGGTGAATCTCTTCAAGAAGGTCAGGGGCTCAACCGCCGGTTCAGCGATCCGCTGTACGGGCTTGGACGCAGCAACTCCGCAGAACAGCACCGCCGCGAAGATGAACAGACCTGCCCTCACTGTTGGCTGTCCGGTTTCGGTCAACGAGGTTGCCCCGATAACCGTCAGGACGGGCAGATGAAGTAGGTAAGGATACATGGTGGAACGGCCAGCATCGGCGATCCAACGCCCCGCCTTGGTCGGCGTCCCTGGTTGTCCTGGCAGCACCAACATAAAGGACGTGGCAAGGGCGGTGCCGACAACCAGCGCACCGAGGCGCCATAGCATCCCTTCACCTGGGAGGAGTCCCAAGGCCTCGTAGCCGGCATTGCCTAGGAACGGTCTGCGCCAAAAGTCTTCATGGAGGAAAACGGTCGTGATTGCCGCCATCAACAGCATCAACGCGCCGCCAAAGCGCCAACGACGGTCCAAACGCCACGCCGAGATTCTCTCCACCAGCCAAGGGCCCAGCAGGAACAACGGCAGGAAGTACATGATCCGGGACAGCGAGAGGAATCCGCCAATGTGCTCGCTCAGTCCGGCGACCAGGGCCAGAGACGTCGCCAATGGCACCGCGTAAGGAATCCCCCTGAACCATGGAGCGAGCAGGCGCCATCCGGCGAGTGCAACCAGAAACCAGAGTCCAAATGTTTGGGATGTAAAGGACCAGCTTGGGGTCGCGCCCTTCACGACGTAGTTCATGCCAAAGGCGATGAGCTGGAACACGATATACGGAAGGAGAAGCTGCCAGAAGATCTTTCGCAGGTTCTCGCCGTTTGCTTCCGTTCGAGCTGCACCCCACCCAGCGAGGAGGACAAACACCGGAATGTGAAACATGTAGACGAAGTTGGAAACGACGAGCGCCGCGCCGCTGTCCCCGCGGATTTGGCCCATCGCGTGGCCTACGACGACGAGGACGATGGCAGCCCAACGAGCCTGGTCGACCCACGTTTGCCTGGTCCGAGAGTTGGAGATCAGTGTCAATGCGCTCCCAGTCGTAAATAATGAACGGCTTACAGCCTAGCCCCTCGGGCATCGAAGTTCCCCTCTGTCACAGCGGCGGATACTCTGGTAGTCGCTAAGCTGAATCGGTCAAAGTGAGGGTTACATGGTTCTCGGCAAGAGATGGGCAGACGTAGCGCTAAAGGTGGCAGACCGTGCGAAACCGTCAGCGCACCGACGCATGGATTCAGGACCATCGGCTAGTGCCTCGACAGCGCGGGTGGCAGTTGTGGTTCCCGTCTATAACGCCATGCCGTATCTGACAGAGCTGCTCAATTCGCTGGAAGCACAGGACTTGGCCAAGGCCCTCTTCGAGGTCATTACAGTCGATGATGGCTCCACCGACTACAGCGGCGAGATTCTCGATGTTTATGCTGCCCGGCTCAGCAACATGCGGGTCATTCATCAGGCGAACAGCGGGTGGCCCGGAAAACCACGCAATGTAGGCATGGCTGCCACTACGGCCGACTATGTATTTTTCTGCGACGCCGACGACAAGCTTGGTCCGCAGGCACTGCGCCGGATGCTGGAGTTCGCAGATTTGCACGGTACGGATGTACTGGTTCCCAAGATGGTTGGCATTGGCGGCCGCCGCGTGCAGAGCGCCTTGTATCAGGAAACACTCGTGGACGCAGACCTGCGCACCATCCTTCGGTCCCTGTCACCGCAAAAAATGATTAGACGCGACCTGTTGCTGGGCAACGGCATTCGCTTCCATGAGGACAAGGTCCGGCTCGAAGACGGCATGGTCATCTCCCAGTGCTATCTGAAAGCAAAGCGGATTTCTGTTCTGGCGGACTATGACTACTACTTCATCCGCACGCGGACGGACGGTGCCAACATCAGCAGTGCTGTCACCGTTCCGGAAGGCTATACGTGGTCAGTGGGGGAGATCGCCAAGATTCTTCTGTCCGGAGCGCCCGAACCCGAGTTGGCCCGGATGTTGGTGCTTGACCTCTACCGTCGCAAGTGCCTCCGCGTCTACGAGCCCCACCGATACCTGAAGATGTCGGAGGACATCCAACGCCGCTGGGTCCATGCGCATGCTGAGTTCGTGGAAAAGTACATTCCGGCGGAGCTGGCTTCCAGCCTGCCCGAGCCTGCGCAGCGCAAGACCTCCATCATTCGTGACCGTGACGCCGCAGCAATGCTTGAGGTGGTTAGATCGGAGGAAGCGCTGGAGGTCGACCCCAAAGTCACCAGTACGACTTGGGGCCCCGGCGGTTTGGACCTGCAGCTGAGCGTCAGCTCGCCGGCTGACAGCCTTAGCATCCTCCTGCGCACCCGGGACGGAAGCATCGAAGAGAGGCTGCCCGGTCAGTCAGCGTCTGGTCCGGGGCGGTTCAGGTGCACTATCGGCCAAAGCGTACTCGAGACGCTGGGAGGCCACATCGTCGACGTATTCGGGGAACTGTCCGAGCAGGGGCGACCTGGCAGCCCACGACGAGTGGGTGTGGTTCCGGAGGTGCAGATGGGGAAGGGACCGGGCGGTGAACGTCCTTACACCACTGTTCACGGCAACGTAAGCGTAGACCTGCGCGGCTGAAAGGCAGGCGCTCAGCCTTTCAGCGCCGCCAGGACTGCGCTTTCCAGGTACGGTGCGAGCGTTTCCGCGTATGTGCTTGTGATGTGCGACGCGTCGAAATAGGTGACGACTGATCCTATGACTGCTGGGCAGGTGCCATCCGCACAGAAATAGCCGTCCATGTTCACCGTCCGGATCTTTGGATGGTCCAGCTCTATCGCGGCTGTGGTGACCGGGTCCATCCAATACCATTCGTCAGGCGTGCCCGAGCATTGTTGAGGGTTGTCGGGGTTCTCGGCGAGGCAGTCCGGAATCGAAGGAATGGTATTTCCAGGGAAGGGCGGGTCCTTGATCACGACGACGTTGGCGCCGCTGTCCGCCCAGCGGGACAGGTAGTCAAGGTAGCCATCGACGGCGGGTTTTTCGGTGCTGTCCCACGATTCGCCTTGCACCGGGACAGACTGACGTTCCGAAGTAACGATCAGGTCGAACGCATCGCCGGCGGTTTCGTCCAGCACCCAGTCGCCGTAGGCGGCGCAGTTCGCCGTCTTTTCCTCGGTATCGAACTGCAGTGGCACCGATGTCGGGTTGCACCTGGAAACCAGGTACGTGGAGATCGTCCAGTCATTCTGTTCAGCCAGCACCTGCAGCGCGGGAAGCCATTGACCGGCGTGCGAGTTTCCTACTAGCGCGACTTTGGTGGGCCCATCCCCGTACGTGCATACGGGGCGGTCGGTAAACGGCTGGTTCGACCAGCAACCGTCGGCGTAGGCGTCGGATTTGTCGTCTTTGGCCAGCGATGGCTCCGGTACTACCGGCGCTTGGGGGTTTGGTACGCATTCGTCAAATCCCTTGGCGATGGCGGCGGCACCAAAACAGGGATCACCATTGTTCACCATGGCAGTGAGCTGTTGTTCAGCCTGTGAGGTGCGGTGGTTAACTTCTACCAATTGCGCGCCGCCCACTGCCGTGAGGAGCACCATGCCCACTGCCGCGAATCGGTACGTGGGCACCAGACCATTCTTGCCGGAGGGAAACCGGAATCGGTCCTCAACGAACGTCTTGCTGAGTCCAGCCAGCACCAGCGTCGCAACCAGAATCAGCGACTTGTCGAGCCAGCCCAGTTCGCCGCCGCTGACGTACGGCAGAAGAACGATCAGGGGCCAGTGCCACAGGTACACGGAGTAGGAAACCTCGCCCAGCCATTGGACTGGGCGGTTCCGCACAAACCGGGTGGGGGAGAGCCTTCCCTCAGCAGCGGCAAAGATCACCAGCGCGGTGCCCAGGACCGGCAGTAAAGCGGTATAACCGGGGAACGGCGTTGCTCCGGTATAGAACACGCCTGCCCAGACGATTGCAGCAATGCCGGCCCACGCGAGTGCTGCGCGCGCGGCACCAGGCAGGTAATGTGCCACGGTCGGCGCCACCAGTGCCACCAGTCCGCCCATTCCCAGTTCCCACATCCGGGTGGGCGTGATGAAGTAAGCGCTGCCGGGTTCAGCAGCGGTTGCGGCAACGGAGAAGGCAAGGGAGAGGACCACGACGGCGGCAACCGCCGCCAGAAGCAGGCGCCGCGCGTTCAACGACCGCTTATGCGCGAACCAGAACACGACGAACACGAGGACCGGCCACAGGAGGTAAAACTGCTCCTCTACCGATAAGGACCAGAAATGCTGGGTGGGGGTAGGTGCGTTCTCGGCGGCCAGATAGTCGACCGAACTTCCGGCCAGCACCCAGTTCTGCACGTAGAGTGCCGACGAGATGATCTCCTTGGCGATGGCGCCCCATTGCGTGGGCGGGGCCACCAGCCTCGACGCAACGGCGGTGGCCGCCAAAACGACGAACGCTGCCGGCAGGAGACGACGGATCCGGCGCCCCCAAAACGCGGTTAAGCCGTGCCAGTCCATCGGCGGCCGCCTCACCAGATGGGAGGTAATCAGGAAGCCCGAGATGACGAAGAAGACGTCCACTCCGACGAACCCTCCGGTCAACCGGTCGGGCCAGAGATGGTAGGCAACCACCAGGGACACGGCTATGGCGCGTAGTCCCTGTATGTCCAGCCGAAGCCCGGTGCCGGCCTTCGGCATTGAGGGGGTGGTCTTGGGCGGTGCTGCTACAGCGATGGTCTGGCTCCTGGCGGTCACGTCCGAATAACAGCGGATAGTCTATCGAACCGTCACGTCGTGACGGGGATGCGAAGGAGGCAGGTCGATTCAGGTCAGGCACAGGCAGCATTGCTAAGCTATTGCAGTCTTGGGCGCCGAAGAGTGGCGGTGCCAGTGGCAGTGGAGTAGCAGCGCAAGCCGTTGCAGGAAAGGAGCCCATGCGCTTCGGACTTAAGGGCCGCCTGGCAGCGGCCATCCCGTCTAACGTGATGCCGGCGGTGTTCGATGTCATCGCCAGCGGCAGTCGGCCGCAGGCTGTTCCCGGACACACGCGAGGGTCGGACCTGCCGCTCCTGACGACGGTTGATTTCCCCATAGATGTGGTCTACACATGGGTCGACGGCAACGATCCCCAGTGGCAGCGCAGCAAGGCGCAGGCGATGGTCGGCAGCGACCCGGCACACAGGAACCGCACAGCCGCCAACGAAGCGCGTTACTCTTCGCGCGGCGAACTTCTATACTCGCTGCGTTCGCTGGATTATTTCGCTCCCTGGGTCCGACACGTGTATCTGGTGACGGCGGGACAAACGCCGCAGTGGCTGGATGCCTCCAATGGCCGGATTACCGTGGTGGACCACCGGGAAATCTTCTCCGATGCCAACGCGCTGCCAACTTTCAACTCCCATGCCATCGAGTCCCAGCTTCACCACATTGACGGGTTGAGCGAACATTTCCTGTATATGAACGACGACGTGTTCTTCGGGCGGCCGGTCGAGCCGGAGCTGTTCTTCCACGGCAACGGGCTTGCCAAGTTCTTCCTGTCCGAACAAGCAGTCGATTACCAGCCGCGCTCGGCGGAGGACCTGCCCGTGGACAGCGCGGCCAAGAACAACCGTGCACTGCTGGAGGCGGCTTTCGGACGCACTGTTGAACGGAAGTTCAAGCACGCAGCCCACCCCCAAAAGGTCAGTACCTTGTCCAGGTTGGAGCACGAACATCCGCAGGAACTGTTGCGGACCCAGCGGAGTAAATTCAGGGATCCGGGCGATCTTTCCGTAGCGTCCTCGCTGGCTCACTACTATGGGTTCGCCATCGGGGCTGCCGTTCCGGGGGAGCTGTCTTACCGCTACGTTGACATCAATGATTCGGCAGCTCAGGCCAAGCTGTTACGGTTGCTGCGGCGTAAGGATGCGGACGTTTTTTGCCTCAATGAGGTAGACAGCGCCGGGATGGATACCGGGAAAGTGGACTCGCTGATTCAGGGTTTCCTGAACGCCTACTTCCCTGCCGCCAGCACCTTTGAAAGGGAACAGTCATGACATCACGAACCGGCGCTCTCCGTTCCGCGCTTCAGGGCGCACGCCTGGTCACCCGCAGGGGCCGCGGGCCGGCGAGAAAGGACTTTTGTTCGTTGCGCCTGGAGCAACGGGGCAGGGTTCTGCATGCCCGGTTCAGTGTTTCCGCCAAACTCCGACCTGCCTCCCTGTGGAGCAAGAATACGGCCGGCAACTGGACCAAAGTCGCCGACGTAACGGAGGTTCCGGCCGCAGCAGGAAGGGAAAGCCGCAGCTACGGTGTCCAGGTTGATTTGGCGGATCTCGCGCAGGCGGCAGTGTCCCTCCCGGAAGGTGAGGACGGCGAAATCCTAGGTCTCTTCGTCCAGTTCCGGGCGGCGGCCAAGGACTTGCCGAAGTTCAGCACCAACATCTTCGACAGCGATCCGGTCGCCACTGTCCTGACGGAGGCAAGCGGAAAACGATACGCCGACATTCAATCCGCGTTGGCGGACGGTTCGTTGGCGGGGGATAAGACCATGACGGCTTGGGCGTCATTCGGACGTTTTGCCGACAGCGAAGTTGGTTCACTCCGCCGGGTCCTGGTCCAAGGGAGCACCTTCGAGCCGTACATCAACCGGCACGGACTGCTGTCACTTGCGGTGAACCGGCCGCTGAAGCCCTATAACGCCGTCTACGTCCACCGGTTGACCGTGAGCAGGGGAAAGGTGGACCTGCGCGCGACGCTGGTCACCCGCCACGGTGAGGCTGAAGCAGTGGAGTTGATGCTGCTTGGGCGTGAGAGTGGAGCTCGTTACACTTCAACCGCCGTATTCGTGCTGGATACCGAGGCGACTCGGCGCAAACACGGGCTCCGTCGGTACAAGCTGCATGCCCGCTTGGACTTGCGCGCTGTCCCCGACGAAGAATTAGTGCGCGACGAAATTCTGGATGCCTGGCTCCAAATCCGTGCCGTAGGCGCAACCGAGCCGCAGCGCACGCGCGTGGGGCGTACCCGATACGTTACGCGGAAACTGACCCGTCCCGGATGGCAAAAGCGGGGAGACAAAACGCTGGCCATCACGCCCTACTACACCTTCAAAGCCAAGAACACGTCTTTCCACGTTGAACTCCTGGATACCGATGCCTTCGAATTTTTGCGGGAGCAGACCCGGAAGGGCCGGATCCGGGATTCCCAGACAGAACGCAAGCCAGTCTGGCTTGTGGGGGAGCGTCCTTACAAGGCCCAAGACACCGGGCTGCACTTCTTCCGCTACATGCGGCGTGAGCACCCTGAAATCGACGCCTACTATGTGATCGACCCTGCGTCTCCGGACCTCCGCAACCTGGACGGCCTGGACCACGTGGTGAACTACCGCTCCAGGGAACATTTCGAACTGGCCTTGCGGGCCGAACGGTTCATTGGCTCGCACCATCCCGACTTTCTGTATCCCACCTGGCTCCCGCAGTTCCGCAAGGCAGTGGGCGGCGTCAAGGTGTTCCTGCAGCACGGGGTGATGGGTACCAAGTGGATGGTCCCGAACTACGGCAAGAAAGCTCCCGGATTCGACACCGACCTGTTTATGGTCAGCTCGGAGCGGGAAAAGGAATACATCGTCAGCGACTTTGGCTATCCGCCCAAGGACGTGCTGGTGACCGGCTTGTCCCGGTTCGACGCGCTCTTCGCCGGCGATGTGTCGGTGCGGCCCAACCAAATCCTGATCATTCCTACGTGGCGGGACTGGCTCCAGAACCCGGATCAGTTCGAAGAGTCCGAGTACTTCCAGGAGTGGAACGCGCTGCTCCACGACGAACGACTGCGCGCTCTGGTTGATAAGCACGACGCCGAGGTGATCTTCTGCCTGCATCCGAACATGCAGCAGTTCCGGCACCACTTCTCCGGGGCACCAGCGCGTGTTATCTCCCAGGGTGAGGTGGACGTGCAGTACCTGCTCAAGGAAAGCGCTGTCCTACTGACCGACTACTCGAGCGTGGGCTTCGACTTCAGTTTTCTTGAAAAACCGGTGCACTACTTCCAGTTCGACCGCGAGCGGTTTTTGGGACCGCAAGGATCGCATTTGGACTTGGATGAGGAATTGCCGGGCGACATTGCTTTTGCCCGGTCCGCCGTGCTGGACCAGCTGGAGTCCACGCTGGGGCGCGGCTGCACCCCCAGGCCAGAGAATGTCGCGCGATCCCGCCGTTTCCTGACCTTCCGGGACACCAATAACTGCCAGCGGATCTTCGAGGCCGTAGCCGGAGCCCGCCCCGCTGAATCCCGGTGGAAAAAAACCTTGGACCCGGAGTTGTTCGAACGGCTGTTTGGCAGGTTCCGACGCAGCCGCTTCTACTTCCCGGCCATGCAGCGGATGTTCGCCTTGGTCTCGAAGACGCCCATGGACGCAGACCTGATGGTGTTCGAGTCCGGGCTGGGGAAACAGTACGCCGACAGTCCGCGCTATATCTACGAAGAACTGGTGCGGCGCGGGGACACACGCCGCAAGGTATGGGTCTATCACGGCAAGCTCCCGGCGCCCGACCCCTACACCAAGGTAGTCAAGCGGCTCTCGCCGAGCTACTACTGGTATCTGGCCAAAGCCAAGTACTGGATCAACAACCAGAATTTCCCGCACTACTTCCGACGCCGGAAGGACGGGGTGTTCATCCAGACCTGGCACGGCACACCGCTGAAGAGGATGGTCCACGACCTAAACGCTGTCCACGGCCGGGACACGGGCTACATTTCCCGCGTGGACCAGGCTGTGAAGCAATGGACCACGCTGCTTTCGCCGAGCCCTTATGCTACGGAAGCCTTCAGGAGTGCCTTCCGCTACACCGGTGAGGTTGTGGAGCTGGGGTACCCCCGCAACGACATCCTCGTGCGGCCGGACGCCGAGCAGCGCTCCGCTGCCGTTCGGCGGAAACTGGGTATCCCTGAGGGCAAGCGTGTGGTCCTTTACGCTCCAACCTTCCGGGACGACCAGTCGACCGGCACGGGACGGTTCCGTTTCGATCTGCCGTTTGACGTGGAAGCCTTCAAAGACCGCTTCGGTGACGACACCGTGCTGCTGCTGCGGATGCATGTGCTGGTCAGCGACGCCGTGAAGATTCCGGAAGAAGCGGGCGATTGTGTCTACGACGTCTCCAAGTACCCTGAAATCCAGGAACTCTACCTGGCCAGCGACGTGCTGATCACCGACTATTCGTCGGTCTTCTTCGACTACGCCATCCTGCAACGGCCCATCATCTTCTATGCCTACGACCTGGAGAACTACCGCGACGCCCTGCGCGGGTTCTACCTGGATTACAGCACGGAATTGCCCGGGCCTGTGACACAAACCGAAGAAGAACTGTTCGACGCTATTGGCGAGAGCCGTTCGAGCGACTCGGCACGCGAGCTTAAGCTGAAAAACTTCGTAGCCAAGTACGCACCGCGCGACGACGGAAGCGCGGCCGGGCGTGTGGTGGACCGCTTGCTGTCTTAGGGTGCCGGCTGTTCCGCGAGGATCTTCGCCACTGCGTTGACGAACCGCACGGTGCTCGCGCCCGGCGAAGTATCGCCGAAATGGTGGGCGATCAGCTGCAGCAGGCCAGGGCTGATCCCGGCTGCGGCAGCCTCGGCCAGCAGCGCCGGCGTCCGTGCTGCCTCGGACTGGTCAATGAGCCTGGTCTTGGCGGCCACGCCCTGTGCATCGATGTAGGCCCCTGGATCCGAAGGCTTCGTCATGAGCAGGGGCTTCCGGCTGGGAAGCCAATCCAAGGCCATGGCAGAGATATCGCAGATGCACAGGTCCGCTTCCGCCATGGCGGTTGAGAAGTCGGCAGCCGTGTCCACCCGGTGGCCCGCTGGCTCAGCCTTTTCCGCAGAGACGATCATCTTTTCAATCTCGTGCAGAGCGGCACGGTGAGCGGCGAGCCTGCTGCCGGTCCGCGGATGCGGCCGGAAGACCAACCGGTAGCGGGCATCAGCCAGGAGGGAGCCGACAATCTCCCGTCCATGGCTGGCCAGCGAGCCGTATGCCATGGCTGGACGGTCCCCTTCCCAGGTGGGGGCGTACAGGACGGTGAGACGTCCGCCGTCGTTCTTGGTTTGCGACGCAGAAGCGGCGAAGTCCAGTTGCGGCCGTCCAATCTCCACCAGGTGGGACTCATCAAACCGCTGCAAGGCGGCCAGGATGCGTTCCCGGGAGGCGGGGCCCGCGATGAAGGCGAAGTCGTAGGCCTTCAGCTGGTTGGAGACCATGGACACCTTGTCGCTCTCCCCGTGGCTCAGGTGCACGTGCACCTGAGCCGGCAGGCGGAGAACCGTGAAGTTATCCCGGTTGTTATTGACGTAGAACACGATCCGGGCCCCGGCGCGTTCGATGAATGTCTCCACCTCCGCGATGCCCTTGGTGAGGAACACCGGCAGCGGGGAATCAGGAAGCAGTTCCGCGGCCGTGGCTGGCCGGTGGACCAGAACCGCGACCCGGTGGCGCTCCGCCAGCTTCGCCATGGGAGCAAGCCATTGCCTTACCTGATAGGCGCTGTCCGGGCCGTCAGCGAAGTACAGGACACAGTCGAACCGGTCGCCGGCGTTCCTGTTGGCGTCGGCCAGCCGGGTTCGCACGCGGCGTTCCGTCAGCACGCTGTTGGCCTCGGTGATGATCCGGGCGGCGAGAGGCTGAAGGCGGGACGCGATGGGCAACAGTGAATCCTGACGTCGGAGGGGTGGACCTACCTGAACAGCTTAGAGCCTCCCCACGTTGCGCCGTTTGGCATAGCCGTCGTTGGTCATGGCGTTGCCACGGTAGAGCCACATGGCGCCGGGGCCGGTTGTGGCCAGCAGATCCACCTTGTTGTCCGAGGTCGTGTCACCGGGTCCGAGGATTTGCCGGTACTGTTGCCATCCGCCGCTGCCGATCTGCCGCTCGGCGTTGAACCACGCTCCCGAAGCAGTCTTGGCGGTGCGTCCCTGCCGGAGCCAGAGAGTTCCGTCCGACTTGCTGGCCACCAGGTCCACGGTGCCGTTACGGTCATAGTCGCCGACGCCGACAATCTGCGAGTAGTTCCAGCCGGTGTCGATACGCGTGCGCGTACCGTGCTGGCCGTTGCCCGGACCGGCGTACAGCCATGCCGAGCCGTCAGGGCGGACGCCGAGCAGGTCGTTCTTGCCGTCGCGGTTGACGTCGCCCGTGCCTACCAGGGCCACGAACTGGTTCCACCCGCCGGTGCCGATCTTCACCCGGCGCTTATAGCCTTCGCTGGAACTGCTGACGGTGCCAGTACCGGCGTAGAACCAAAGCGTTCCGTTGGTCTGTCGGGCTACTAGATCGTTTTTGCCGTCCCGGTTGTAGTCGCCGACCCCGACGATGGAGCTGTAGATGTGCCAGCCATGCCCGATCCGCTCGGGCGTGCCAAAGCTTCCCTTGCCGGTTCCGCGCATCAGCCAGAGAGTTCCGTCCGCCTTGCGGCCGATCAAATCGCTGCGGCCGTCGCCGGTGAAGTCGCCCGGAGTGACCACGGTGTCAAACTGCTTCCAGGTGCTGCTGACCAGGGTCCTGGCGTTGTAGCCCTCGGAATCGACCATCTGGGTGCCCTTGTAGAAGCCCAGTGAGCCATCGGGGCTGATGGTGAGGAGATCGTCTTTCTTGTCCCGGTCGTTGTCCCAGACTCCGAGGATGTCAGCGAAGGACCCCCAGCCCCAACCAATCTTGCGGGCAGCCGCAAAGGTGTTCGTTCCGGTCTTCCCTGTTCCGGCGTGCAGCCACAGGGTTCCGTCACCCTTGGAGGCCACAACGTCTACGCGCCCGTCACCGGTGAAGTCTCTGGTCGCAACCAGCGTGGTGTAGCTGCCCCAGCCGCTGCCGATCTGGCTGCGGGTGCCGGGCTTGCCGTCGCCGGGAGCCGCGTACAGCCATACCGTGCCGTCTGACCGGCGGACGAGAAGGTCGTTGGTGCCGTCGGCGTTGAGGTCGCCGGGCCCGATGATGTGGGTGAACCCGTTCCAGCCGCTGCTGCCGATGCGAACCCGCGGCTGGAACGTCCCGTTGCCTTTGCCCTTGTACAACCACAACGACCCGTCGGTCTGCCGGGCCAAGAGATCGTTCAGCCCGTCTCCGTTATAGTCCCCGGTGCCGATCAGGAGGTTGTAGATCTGCCAGCCGCTGCCGATTCGGGTCGGCGCGTTGTACCCGCCCGATCCGGTCCCGGGGTAGAACCAGAGCGAGCCGTCCGTCCGGCGGGAAAGCAGGTCGCCGTTGCCGTCGCGGTTCAAGTCGCCCGGTGCGGCGTAGCGCTGGGTGCGATCCCACGTGACGGTCCGGTTGTAGGCGAAGTTTTGCAAGTCGGTGTAGGAACCCCGCCACACATTCGAGTCGCCCGAGTAGGGGCCCGTTGAGCTGTACTGCCAAATGTCGTAGGAATTCCAGCCAGCCGGCAGCCAAGGGGTGCCGGTAGTGTAGTGCGCGACGTGCAGCGGGTGGTTCTTGAACGCCGTGCTGTTGCCGGTGCACTTGTTCCACCAGTCCGCGGTGGTGTAGATGGCCGGGAGGCGGCCGGTGCGGGCCTTGATGGTGTTCGAGAAGTCCTTGATCCAGTTGACCATGGCCGTCGGGGACATGCTGTAGCAGGTGTTGCCCAGTTCCGGATACGGGTTGTATTCGATGTCCAGCAGGGGCGGCAGGGTCTTTCCATCGGCGGACCAGCCACCGCCGTTGTTCACCATGTAGTCCGCCTGTGCCTTGCCCGACGAGACGTTGGGGATGGCGAAGTGGTACGCGCCGCGGATCATGCCGACGTTATAGGAGCCGGCGTACTGCGATGGGAACAACGGGTTCTTGTACGACAAGGCCTCGGTCGACTTTACGTACGCAAACCGGGCCCCGTAGTTCCACTCGGTATTCCAGTTGACGTTGGGCTGGTGGCTGCTGACGTCCATGCCCTGGACTCCGCTGGGCTTCCACTTGGTGCGGCTGAATGAGGGGAGCGCCGCGGGTGCCACAACGCTGGTGCGTTCGATGTCGAGGACTTCGAGCTGGGCGTCGAGTTCTGCCAGCACTTCCGGCTGTTCCAGTTCCCGCTCACGTTCCCGGCGCTGCTGGAGACCTTGGCCCATGTCGGCGCCGTGTTCGCCCTGCAGGGTCTTCAGGAGCTTAAGGAGTTGCTCCTGGCTGAGTTCCTCGACCGGCACCTCGACGGATTCCGGTTCGTCTGCCGTCGGGGTCGTATCGCTGGCTTCGGGGGAGGGCTGGGCCGTCGGTTCTTCCGTGGCAGCGGCGGGGGAGGATGGTTGTGGGCCCTCGCCCGGTTGTTCGAGGCCCGGCGTCTGTCCGGTTTCGTCGTCGATCTGCGGTTCATTTCCGGACGAGTCGCCGGGAGCCAGATAGGAGGGCGAGGGCGGTGCCGTTCCCAGACCGGTGGCGGCGGGGGCCTGCAGCAGGGCACCGTCGGGTGTCGACGCAGGTTGCGAGTCCGGTGCTGGCTGCTGCAAGTCCTGTGCGGATGCACCGGGGGCCATCAGGAGGCCTACCGCCATCACGACGGCGGTTGCGCTGGCCAGACGAGCAGTGGCTCGCTGGTTTCGCTTGGGAGAGGCTGCGGGGCTGCGGCGGAAGCTGGGCATGGAATGCTCCGGACAATAGGGCACGAACGGGCCGGGTCAAGAGAGCCGCAACCTCCGGTTGGCAATGGCGAAGCGTCGGCTCAAGGGCGTCGGTTAAACGTTATCAGCCGCGTCTGCGAAAACACTGAGCCAAGGGATGCGTTTCCACGAAAGTCGACAACTGTTAGCCAGCTGTTAATGTGCGCTGCTGCCTCCCGAACGGCCCGCCAGACGGACGGGAGCCGGTGCCCCGGGCCTCGGCGGCGGACGGCGCGCCCGCCAGGCGGACGGGAGCCGGTGCCCCGGGCCTCGGCGGCGGGCGGCGTGTCAGTCTTGGGGCTTGCGCTTCATCGACAGCGAGCCATGCTTCGTGGCGTAGAGCTGGTATAGCAGCCCGGCCTCCACCTTGAGGGTGCTGAAGGCGAGCCGCAATTCATGGCCGTCTCCAGCGAGGCGGGCGTGGAAGTCAAAGATTTCGCCCGGTGCAGACTCTGGCACATGAAGCTGCCAGGTTCCGTCTTGTAGGTGGGCGTGTGTCGTCGCCTTGTCGCGCCGCCGGCGGACGAAAACTTCCGCCGCCTCCGCTATCCCCGGCCGGGGAGCAAGGCAGAGGACGTCATCTTCCCACCACGCACGGTCGAGCAGGCGTTCCACTGTCTTCCCTGTGACGCGGACGGCGCGCGGAGGCCCCGACAGAACCTGCCGCCACGACTCCACAAAGGTGTCGGCGTTGAACCGGTCCAGGGTCCGGAGTGCGTTTTCCCCCATCTTCCTGCGAAGCTCGTCGTCCTCCATGAGGGCGCGGATCCGGTCGGCCAACAGCCCGGTGTCACCGAAGGGGACCAAGAGTCCGTTTTCTCCGTCGATGATGACGTCCCGGGGGCCGTAGTTGGCATCGTAGGCCGCTACGGGGACGCCGTAGGACATGCTCTCCAGAAGGATCAGCGGGAATCCCTCCGACTGTGAGGTCAGGAGCGTAAGGCATGCCCCGGCGTAGATGTCATCGGGGTTGTCGGCGAACGGCATGAAACGGACGTGCGCGCGGATGCCCAATTCGTCGATCAGCGTCTGGATCCGGGTCTCCTCGTCGTCGCGGTAGCCGAACCCGAACACCTCCAGGCGGGCGCTGGGACGGGAAGCGAGAATTTTGGCGAAGACGCGCATGGCTTCGTCCACGCGCTTCTTCGGGTGAGTCCGGGCCACCAGCACGATCCGGTCGGCGTCGACGGCCTTGCCGTCTTCCCTTGCCGGCGGCGCCACTTGCGGGATCACGGCCAGTTGGTCGCCGTGGCCGAACTCGGTGCGAATGTCTTCCCGCTGGGCTTCGGTCAGGAGAACCACCGAGTCCCATCCGCCAAAGGACCCCAGGAGCCGGCGCCAGCTCGGGCTGACACCGGAACCAAGGGTGTAGGGGTGCTCCTGGTGGTTGCTGTGGACCGCGGCGACCTTTCCCAGATTGGGGTGGCGCAGCGAGTGGACGACGTCGTCGAGGTTTTCGGCCGGCAGGTTGGGCAGGTTCTCCCGGAACTCGGAGGTGATGACCGGTGCCTGCTCGCCGGCAAGCAGGCGTTCGAAGGCGAACTTGTACAGCTGGCCCATCGACGAGAAGGTCTCTGGCTCTGGGCCGAACAGGTACCCCTTGCGCCACTGCTTCTCGCCGGGGTTTTGCAGGATGGTGAGAAAGCATTGACCGTCGCGACCGATGTAGCGCTGGGCGGCCGGAGTTGCGGAGCCCGGCTGGTAGTCCAAAATCCTTGCCACGCGACCGTGCTCGTCCAGTTCCCAGCGGCGGGTGCGCAGCCGGTCTGCGCCGAGGTCCTCGATGGCCGCCGGGATGCCGCTGGCGTGGAACCGGACGTAGTGCTCCTGAACTCCGTTGCGGAAGTAGGCGAAGGCCAGACCGGAAGTTCCCACCGGGAACCGGACGAAGTCGGCCTCGCCCGGCGGCTGGACGCTGGGCCGGGTCTCGACATCCGGGCTCGGGTCCAATGAATTCAGCACGCTGCGGACCTTGACGTCGAGGTGCAGGTGGCCGTCGGCCTTCAACTCGGCTACGTCGGCTTCCAGCCGAGGCTGGAACGCGAGGACCTCAATCCAAACATCAGTGAAACCGCCCTGCTCGGCCAAGGCGCTGGCGCGGGACCGCACAGCCTTGACCAGCCCCCCGCGCTTCAGGGCAAGGGTGTTGACCGGGAAGTGCGCGGTCGGCATCGGCTCGGGTGTCTGCATCGCTGTGCTGTTGTCCTCATCTTCGTAGCGCGGGCCGAGCCAGTCATATCTTGTTGCGCCCCGGACAGGAATCGAACCTGCGACCAAGAGATTAGAAGGCTCCTGCTCTATCCGCTGAGCTACCGAGGCTGATGGCCGGCTACTGTCCACTAACCGTCGACTCCAATTCCGGAGTCTCCAAACGTATCCAGGTGGTGTCCACTCTCGTGAACACCAATGCGGCCGGTGCTTAGTCTAGCAATTCGTTCAAGGCGGGGCGCGATGGCGGCCACGGCGGCGCTTCCCGTCGTCGCCCAGGGCTGTGACGCACTGCCACACTGAAGAAGGACGTACTGTTCTGACCCGTTCCGTTCTGCTGCCCACGCCGGGGCTTGCACAGACTCCCGCGGCCGGGCGCCCGGCGCCCGGCCGCGGGAAGGGACTTGCTACTGGCCTGTTCCGGCGTCGCCGCCACTGTCGGGCGGGCCGCCCTGCCCGGCTGGGCCGGGTGCCGGGATCTCTTCCGGTGCTGGTGCCTGGCTCGGCTCCGGGGCAGGCTCGGTGGTCTGGCTCGGTTCCGGTGCAGGGGCCGGGTCCTGTTCGGTGCCGTTCGATTCTCCATTTCCCGGCTCGTCAGTTTCGGTTGAGCTGTTTCCGCCGACCGAGGGATCGTCCGTGGTCGGAGCGTCGTCGGCCGCACCATCTTCGGTCTTCGCGGGATCCTCGTCCTGCTTGGCCGGCTTGTCCGTTTGATCCGCGGCCTCCTGGTTGCCGCCCAGGGTGCCAAGGGTCGTCTTGTGGGCGCTTGAGGCATGGTCGATACCCGTAGTCGAGGAGACCAGGCTGGAGATCGGCTGGCTGGTGCCGAGTTCCACCGCGGTGATGCCGACCATCGCGATGGCGAAGGCCGCGGCACTGGCCAGTCCAACCTTGACCCACGTCATCGGGGCGATGGGCTTTCTGGCAGGTTTAGGCTGCGGTTCGATCGCTTCGGACGGGGCGCTGGCGGCCACCTTCTCGACCTCCCGCAGGGCCCCCACGCGAGCCTTGGGGATTTTCTTCAGGGCCACAGTGGCGGCCGAACTCAGCGTCCGGGCATAGAGCGCGGCGCCCACGGTGGCGACGACGGAACCGAGTGCGGCGCCGATCAGCGTTCCGGCGACGCCGAGAAAGGACCCCACTACTGCGGAGGTCACCGCGGCCAGCGCCGAGGCGATAGTTTGGGCGCCACTCAGTCCGAGAAAGGGCTTGGGCTTGTCGTCGGCAGCGGAGTCGTCAGGCATATTGGTACCTAGTTCGGTCGGAGAATATTACGAGTAGGTAACGATACCTGTGCGCGGCTGGTTCCCGACACGGCCGTCCTTAAATGAGAGGCTGCTCACACCGGGGCCCGGGAGGGTCGTTCCGATGAGCTGGCTCGGGAAAGGCGGGCCCGCCTCGTCTCGTTGGCCGGGCGCCGTCGTCGTCTTCTTTCCGCGGGAGCGGCTACTTCTCTGTGGCCTCCGTAGGCACCGCTGAGGCGAACTGCGCACTTTGCCTCTAGCGCGGAACCAGCAATGTGTCCCAAGATAACAACTGAGATCAGCGTCCGCTGTAGGGATCAAACTGCCGGTCGCTTTCGCCTCTTGTATGCTGATTCAAAGCTGATGATCGACGGGCGATGGCGTCTATGAAGGAATGGCTGGCGGACAAGATTTCGGCGGGGCTGAATTCTGCTCCTGCCCGCAATTTCCGGGGTTGGCTCGGAATCAAGCCAGCTGTGCGAGCGAACCACGAGCTCCATGGGGTGAAGGTTCCGGCTGACGTCGCCGTTTATTTCGGTGACGTGGCCGCCAAGAACTACCAGCTGGAACAATGGCTCGCGGTCCTGTATGAACTCCACCGGCACCACCCGGTCGTTTTGGTATTTCGCAGGGTCGGAGCCCTCCGCGCACTCAAAGGCAAGACCGGGCTGCCATGCATTTTCGTGCGGCGGTTCGAAGACCTGGTGCACCTGTATGAGGACAACGACTACCGATTGTGCCTGTACGTGAACAACGGTGTCAGCAACTTCCAATCCCTGGCGAATCCTCGAATGGTGCACGTGCACATCAATCACGGGGAAAGCGACAAGCTGTCCATGGTCTCAAACCAGGCCAAGGCATATGACAGGGTGATGATTGCCGGTCCGGCTGCACTGGAACGGCACCGGAGCGTACTGGTGGACTTCGACGAGTCCAAATTGCTGGCCGTCGGGCGACCCCAGCTCGACATCGACTTCCCGGCCGGGCTCTCTCCACACGCGGGGCGCACCGTCATGTACGCGCCGACGTGGGAAGGAGAGAACTACGCGAACAACTACACCTCGCTTGACGTTTTCGGTAAGGAAATCGTCACTTCGATTCTTTCCCTGGCGGGAACGCGCTTGGTCTACAAGCCCCATCCGCGCGTCGCGGAGTCCAGCGACCCAGGAGTTTCTCAGGCCCACGCCGCGATCCTCGGGCAAATAGACCAGGCCAACGCGGCGGGAGGCGATCATGTAGTGGCAACGGCCGGAAATATCCTGACCATGTTTGACCGGACGGACGTTCTGGTGACAGATGTCTCCAGCGTCGGCTTGGATTACCTTTACCTTCACCCCGACCGACCGCTCATTCTCACTGATCGCCGGAACGACCCGGAGGCACTGCAACGGGAGGCCCCGGTGAGCCGTGCCTGCCCAATCATCGATGCCGGCTCTGTTCAGGATGCAGGAGCCATCATCGCGGAGGCATCTGACGACGACGCGCGGCGCGCCAAGCGCGTGGACATGCGGCAGTACTATTTCGGAAACTTGGACCGGGGGGAGTCAACGCTGGCTTTCCTGGCGGCAGTGGACAAGTTAATTTCGGACCGCACCCGGAAGCTTTCGGACTACGAGTTCCAGAGGAGCTCGCTGGAAGCGCAAGAATAGTGGAACTCGGCCTTCATCATCTTCCCTGGGGTTGGCGGTCCTGCACTCGTTCTGCTTCAACCAGGAGCTCTTCCACTGCCCGGATGAAGCGGCTGGTACTCGCTCCAGGGGAAGTGTCGCCGAAGTGGTAGTGGATGAGTTCAAGTTGTCTTTCAGGAACAGGCTCTGCCAATCGGTCCCGTATTAAATGAGGTACACGCCAGCTATCTTCGGCTGCCAAGAGTGGAACTACCGAGGCGATTCCAGACTGAGGAACCAGCGCCTGTTTTTGGACTGGACGCGTGATAAGCATGTGCTTGCGCTGAGGCAACCAATCCATCGCCATCGCTGAAATATCGCAGATGCAGAAATCCGCGTCGGCCATCGCAGCGGCGGGGCCCTCCCTCTGGTCACGAAAATGACCGGAGGCCGGATCACGCTTTCGGGTGTTCGCAATCAAGCGCGTGATCTCCCGGACTGCGTGCTTGTGTTCCGCAAGTCGCGACCCGGTGCGTGGGTGCGGCCTGAAAATCAACCGGCAGTCACGATCCGCCAGCAGGGACTTCGCCAGGCTTACCCCATGGGAGACACATGAGCCGTATTCCATGGCCGGACGGTCACCTTCCCATGTCGGGGCATACAGAACAGTGGTACGTCCGTTGTGGTGTGCTAAAGCGGGCGGATAGAAGTCGAGCTGTGGCCTGCCGACCTCCACCAGTTTTTGAGCGTCAAAGCGTTTTAGGGCACTGACTATCCGACGGCGCGACGCCTCTCCGGCGATGAAAACCTGATCATATGCTTTCAGCTGATTGGAAGCCATGGAAAGCTTGTCGCTTTCCCCGTGGCTGAGGTGGACATGGAATGGGCCGGCGGTGCGCAGCACGGTGAAGTTGAACTGGCTGTTGTTGACGTAGAAAACGACGTAGACCGAACGGCTGGCGAGAAACTGTTCGACTTGTTGTATCCCCCGGGTCAGGAACACCGGTAGAGGGGAGTCCTGCGCCAGCAACTGGGCAGTGACGGGCCGGTGGGCGAGGATGGCCACAGGGTGGGTCTTGGCCAGTTCCCTCATTGGCTCAAACCACTGGCGCACCTGGTATGCGTTCGAGGGCCCATCTGCGAAGTACAGAACACAACTGAACTTTTCCCGCCCGCTGTTGTGGCGCTCCTTCAAGCCACGCTGTACCCGGGGCTCCAAAAAAACATCGGACGATTGCTCGCCCAGCATCTGCAGCGCCCGGCGCGACTTCGAAAAGATTGACAAGGAATCTCCCGGGAACGACGAGTTGGTGCAACAGTCTAAACATGCCGTGAACGGTCTTGTGCAGGGTACTTGCTTGCTTAATCCTTATCCCTGTTCGAGGTGACAGCCGCTACGAGTCAACTGGTTCCGCGAACCTTTCTCTGAACGATACTGTGATGGCGTGCGTCTTTGCGCCACGCAACTTGCAGGGATGCACGGCCTGAAATGCGTCGCTCTCGAGGAGATCCGGAATGGCGGGGAACAACATTGATCTCTCCGTGGTGATCCCTGCTTATAACCCGGGGCGCTACCTCCAGCCCTGTCTGGAGTCCGTTGCGGACCAGGACCTGGCTGACATGAGAGTGGAGATCATCGCCGTTGATGACGGCTCCACTGACGGCAGCGCCGAACTGTTGGAGAGGTGGGCTGACAAGCTGCGATCCATGGCCGTGATACACGAGCCTAACTCGGGTGGTCCTGGTCGCCCAAGGAATATCGGGTTGAACCAAGCCACAGGACGCTACGTGTTCTTTTTAGACGCGGATGACTACCTGGGCAGGGAAAGCCTGCGGAGAATGGTTGCTTTTGCCGACCAACACGAATCTGATCTGGTCATCCCTAAACTCGTCGGGGTCAACGGTAGGTGGATACGCGAGTCGGTTTACCGTGAGACCCAGGTGGATGCAGACTTGTTAAAAGCTTCACAAGCGTCGGGTCCGACGAAACTTTTCCGCCGATCCGTCATCGAAGAAAACTGTTTACGGTTCCCTGAGGGGAACGTTCCGGCCGAAGACACCGTCTTCTTATTCAAGATGTTTGCGGTCGCACGCCGTATCTCAATCGTTGCCGATTATGATTACTATTTTGTCGAGTTGAGAGACGATGCTGCGAATAGAACCATGCAGCCGGTGGATCCGTATAAGTATGCTGATTCGCTCATTGTCGCGATGGAGGCAATTCAAGGCAGATTGCACGACCGGGTTATTGAGATGGAGCTTTGCCTGGAGCTTTTCCGCCGGGTCGGGCTGAACAAGTATGGTCCCAGCTATGCGGAGGCGCGGTCAAAAAGGCAGCAGGACTGGGTCCAAGCGCATAGGGGTATCATCTTACGATTCTTCCCTCCTGGCTCCGAGATGGCTCTCAAGTCGCCGGCGCGAGAGCGCCTGGCGTTAATCCGGGAGCAGCGGGTCTCGGACTTGGCCAGTCTCGCTACAGTCGCATCGACCCCAAAAGTGCAGGCGGCGGCGGAACAGGTACGGGCGCGCCGCCAGAACATGGTTCTAACCGGCGAAGTGAGTCTTGAGTCCGCGTTCCGCCGATTGGACGGCGTCCATGTGGAGTTGGTCCCGCGCGATAAACAGCGCCATCTGTCCTTCGAGTCGACAGGCGGGAGGTTGGCCGTAGATGCCGGAATGTCTCAAGTTGCGCCACCGCTGGAAAAGTTTGAGTTGGAGCTTGATGCGGCGTTCCTGCAAGCGTTGCCGGAGGGGATCTGGGACATGTTCCTGGTTGCTTCTACCGCGGGCAAGCAGATCAAAGGGCGGCTAGGGGTGGCACCGGATCTTCGTATGGCCGCAATGCATGCCTACGGCAAGTCGATCACTCCCTATGAGACCGTCCACCATAATCTCAGCGTGAAGGTCAACAGTCGACGAGCCGGCAGATCCTCTTATCGGGCCAGGTTGGGCGGAATCCGCGCTGCGCTGCGGCGGTTTAGGCGTCCGCATCCTGGCGTGGCCAATTCTGGGTCCTAGATTGCCGATCTTGTGTAGCAGCGCGCCGTACTGCTTGCGGGTTCGCCGCCAGGGGTGCGAAATCCAGTCACCGGTCCAGACTGCGTTAGACGTGCTTGAGGCTCAACGAACCGTGGATTGTCGCGTAGGGCAGCCAGTGGGTGTGGCCCGGGAAGCCCACCCGAAACGTGTGAAGGATATTTTTTCCGTAGACCTGCAAGCTGATGTCGAGTTCGTTGTTCGCCTCCGGTACCCCCGCCCGCAAC
This sequence comes from Arthrobacter sp. Y3223065, assembly GCF_059090885.1. Lineage (NCBI taxonomy): Bacteria > Bacillati > Actinomycetota > Actinomycetes > Micrococcales > Micrococcaceae > Arthrobacter > Arthrobacter sp. Y3223065. The sequence goes on from NZ_JBNHGC010000001.1 coordinate 441,469, forward strand.
ATCGCAGCAGTGATAGTGCAAACGACTTCCAGTTTCCCCTCTTCGCGTCGTGCGATTGCAGCCGGAAAGAACGCAGGAGCGCCGACGGACCTGCGGCTGATGACGATGTTGGCTGCGAGTGCGTCTTCAGCCGGTGGACCGCTCAGCTGGCGCCAGGTCACCTGAGCCGCAAGATCTACATCACCTGTTGCGTTGTAGCAGATTTCCTTCAGGGTGAGGTCCAGGTCGCGGAGGACGATTCTGTCCTGTTTCTGTGCCCAAACCCGGTACAGCACGTCACCCCATCGGTGGAGTATGGCACCGTCAGAGAATCTCTCACTACGCTCCCAAGCGAGCTCACCCATTCGCTTCGCAAGGTCATCATCGGCACAAAGTTGAATAATCCGCCGGGCAGCCGCTTCCACGTTGCCAGGCTGAATCAAGTACCCGGTCTCCGTGTCATCGATGACGTCACTGGGGCCATACCGAATGTCATATGAGACGGGTGGGCATCCGCGGCCCATGCTTTCCAACAGCACGAGCCCCTGCCCTTCGTTTCTGCTGGTCAGCAAAGAGAATCTCGCCTGCTCGAATTCCCGGGCGGCGGCTGTGGAGTGGCCGTGGAACTTCACCACCTCCTGAAGGCCAAGAGCGACGGTCTGCGCCTGAAGATCGGCCCTCAAAGAGCCGGTGCCGTAAATATCCAGCGTGCAATCGGGCAGACTCTGGTGCACGACGGCCATGATGTTCAGGGCTTCGGCAACGTTTTTCTGTGGTTCGAGCCGACAAACCATGACCCCCCGCTTCGGCAAGCGATTCCAAAACGGAGGAAGATGTTCCGCTCTGCCGCTGGGGTTGGAGATCGTGAACAAGTTGTTGGACCGGCCAAACCTGTCTTCGAAATCGCGTTGATTCCTGTGGGTCAGGAAGACGATGCCGTCCCAACTTCCCGTCTCGTCGACGATTGTTCGGCGTCCGGTCCCAAGTTTACCTTGGAAGGGATTTTCGCCTGCCTTGACATGGCTATTGTGCATCACAATCAGCTTGACAATGTTGTCTTCTTCGAGAGGCGCAACGATAGTGCTTGTGAAGGCACTGTCGACAACGAACGTCGAATGCTCTCCGCTTGTGAGTTCCCGCATCCACGAGCGGTAAAAGTCGCCGGCCGAGCGCCATCTTTCGATCGGTTCTCCGTGGCGGTCGAACAAGGTGAGGTATCTTCCTGCGGACTCGCCCTGCCCGTCGAGCGGCTTTTCGTCGCGTAAGAACTCACTTCCATCTTCCCGGTAGAACTTCCGCCAGGCGAATGTCTGGCCATCGGGACGCTTTGCTTCCGTCATGAAAGTCCGGCCCGAAGGATCAGTGACGGAAAGGGAGTAGGCAAACGGTCCAAAATCTGAAGGAGGATCCTGCACATCGGTGAGGGGAATTCTTCCACCAAGGGCGGCTGCCCGGTAGTACTGGTAGATATTGAGCACCTTGGTCGCTGGAGAAATCTTTTCCCGCTCTTGCAGGACGGATACGGTTCCGGCGTAGCTCGCCTTGGGCTCGAAAGTTAAGACACTGGCATCGACTCCGGCGTAGTCATGCATCGCACGTGCGCGGTGAAGACTCATGGTCGTCATGCCGCCAAACTCTGTCGGCAGAGCCCAAAGAACCATGAAGTACCGTGATGCCGGCAGCGACACAGCATCCTCCAGCGTTTTCACGATGTTGTCTTCTTCACACTGAAATTACCGTACACGGTGGCATAGGGGAGCCAAGGACGCGCTGTGGGAAGCCACTTCACTCTGGTCTTCTTCTCCTGAGCGCCTGTTCGTGCAACAAAATAAATGTCGACTACGTCCTGTTCATCGAAGCCGATATCATGCAGGTTAATGCAGCATTGAGCGGTCCGTGATTCTTCTTGTCCGGGGCCGTTAATCACCTCGGCCGCGAATTCTTTCTTCCGGCCGCCGCTGCGCTCCGAGAACACGAAGGAGTATGTCGAGGGACCCTCGTCTGTTGCGGAAACACTGCCGGAGAGGGTCAATATGCCCTGATCGGTGAGCATCGCTTTCTCAAACTTGAACTCAGCTGCATCTTTCACCAGAGGACACTTCCTGCTTGAATTTTCGACGACCCATTCTTATGTCGGCCCGGGCTTGATTCGCGCGCGTCCTGTTGCCCTGGTTCTCACGTGACGATACCTGTTAAGGCGGGAAAAATGAACGTCCCGTTTGACATCACCGTGACCGGGAAAGGGAGAACTGCTGCACTGGATGCCGCGGGCAGGTCCCGGTCACCGCCTGGCGCTCCTGCAAACGAACTTCACGCAACCCTGAGCGCATCGGCTCAAGCTCGTGGACCATCGGGTCACGGAAGCGGGGGCATGTGCCCCTACACCGGCGCCTGTAGGCCGTACTCCGTCCACAGCGGCTAGGGCGTTGCTTTAGACCCTCGCCCCGCCGCGGAAGATTGGGACGTGCCGGCGGCACGGCCGGCTTGGACGAGATCGGAGGCAGGAGATGAGCGACTACATTACGGTTCGCGGCATACTCGGCACGGAGGTGCAGCAGAAGCAGACCAAAAAGGGGGATTCGGTGGCCGAGTTCAGGCTGGCGTCGTCCGGGGACTGGTTGAACCGTGACACCGGTGAATGGGTCAAGGGCGTGACCAACTGGTACACGGTCCAGGCCTTTCGGGGACTAGCGGAAAATTTGTGGAGGAGCCTGTCCAAGGGCGACCCAGTGGTGGTGACGGGCAGGCTGAAACTGCGCCAGTGGGAGTTGCAGGACGGGCGCCGCGGCACGTCCCCGGAGATCGATGCCGATTCCATCGGGCACGACCTCCGCCGGGGCACCGCGGAATTCACCAAGAACGGTTCCGTTTCATCCCTTTCGGCGGGTGGCCCGGCAGGCCAGGACGGGCAGCAGCGGCGGACCGGAGCCGACTACCGGTCGATGGCCTTGGCTGCATCTGGTGCCGATCTCGGAGCCGGCGACCCTGCTGACGCGGTGGAGCCATCCATGATGGCTGCCAGCGGTGCGAGGGCGTTGGACGGCGAGCAGGAGAAAGAGCCGGACCTGCCCATGGCCGGCTGACGTCCGCCGGCGGGCGGCAGCGGTGCCACCCGCCGGCGGGAGCGCCCGGTGTCTGAGTATGTGATCGTGCCGCGCAGCGACTAGCCTTGAGGGCATGGCGGAATTCATTTATACGATGTCCAAGGCCCGCAAGGCCGTTGGCGACAAAGTCATTCTGGACGACGTAAGCATGTCGTTCTTCCCCGGCGCCAAGATCGGCGTCGTCGGCCCCAACGGTGCGGGCAAGTCCACGATCCTGAAAATCATGGCCGGCCTGGACACCCCCTCCAACGGCGAAGCCAGGCTCAGCCCCGGCTACACCGTCGGCATCCTGCTGCAGGAGCCGCCGCTGAACGAGGAAAAGACGGTCCTGGGCAACGTCCAGGAAGGCGTCGGCGAAATCTACGGCAAGATCCAGCGCTTCAACGAAATCTCCGAAGAGATGGCCAGCCCGGATGCCGACTACGACGCGCTGCTCGAGGAAATGGGCAAGCTGCAGGAGGCCATCGACGCCGCGGACGCCTGGGACATCGACTCCCAGTTGGAGCAGGCCATGGACGCGCTGCGCTGCCCGCCGGGCGACGCCGACGTGACCGTGCTCTCGGGTGGCGAGCGGCGCCGCGTGGCACTGTGCAAGCTGCTCCTGCAGAAGCCCGACCTGCTGCTGCTCGACGAGCCCACCAACCACCTCGACGCCGAAAGCGTGCTGTGGCTCGAGCAGCACCTGAAGTCCTACCCGGGTGCCGTCCTCGCCGTGACCCACGACCGGTACTTCCTCGACCATGTGGCCGAATGGATCGCCGAAGTGGATCGCGGCCACCTCTACCCGTACGAGGGCAACTACTCCACCTACCTGGAGAAGAAGCGCGCCCGGCTCGAGGTCCAGGGCAAGAAGGACGCCAAGCAGGCCAAGCGCTTGACCGAGGAACTGGACTGGGTCCGCTCCAACGCCAAGGGCCGGCAGACCAAGTCCAAGGCCCGTCTGGCCCGCTACGAGGAAATGGCTGCCGAAGCGGAGCGCACCCGGAAGCTGGACTTCGAAGAAATCCAGATCCCGCCGGGACCGCGGCTCGGCCAGCTGGTCATCGAGGCCAAGGACCTGTTCAAGGGCTTCGGCGACCGCGAGCTCATCAAGGACCTGTCCTTCTCGCTGCCGCGCAACGGCATCGTTGGCGTGATCGGTCCCAACGGCGTCGGCAAGACGACCCTGTTCAAGACCATCGTCGGACTCGAACCACTGGACGGCGGGGAGCTGAAAATCGGCGATTCCGTGAAGATCTCCTACGTGGACCAGTCCCGCGGCGGCATCGATCCGAACAAGACCCTGTGGGAGGTCGTCTCCGACGGGCTCGACCACATCCAGGTCGGCCAGGTCGAAATGCCGTCCCGTGCCTACGTCTCCGCGTTCGGCTTCAAGGGTCCGGACCAGCAGAAGAAGGCCGGCGTGCTGTCCGGCGGTGAGCGCAACCGGCTGAACCTCGCGCTGACTTTGAAACAGGGCGGCAACCTGCTGCTGCTCGACGAACCGACCAACGACCTGGACGTCGAAACGCTCTCCAGCCTGGAAAACGCGCTGCTGGAATTCCCCGGCTGTGCCGTGGTGGTCTCGCACGACCGCTGGTTCCTGGACCGGGTGGCCACGCACATCCTGGCCTACGAAGGCACCGAGGAAGAGCCGGCGAACTGGTACTGGTTCGAGGGCAACTTCGACTCCTATGAGCAGAACAAGGTCGAGCGGCTCGGCCCGGACGCGGCCAAGCCGCACCGGGTCACGCACCGCCGCCTGACCCGCGACTAGCACAGATGAATGGAACGGCCGGGCCCCGCAGGGAGCCCGGCCGTCCCATTTGGTCAGCTATGTGGCGCAGGGGAGGCCAGCCACTCCGGCCTACGGAATGCGGATCATGCCCTCCTGGGCGACGGTAGCGACGAGTTCGCTGGCCCGGTTGAAGATCTTGCCGACCGCCAGGCCGCGGGCACCGGAGGCACTGGGGGAGGACTGCACGTAGAGCAGCCAGTCGTCGACCCGTACCGGGCGGTGCCACCACATGGCGTGGTCCAGGCTGGCGACGCTCATGCCCGGAGTAACCCAGCTGACGCCGTGCTGGCGCAGGATGGGTTCCAGGAGCGTGTAGTCGCTGCCGAAGGCCAGCGCGGCCCGGTGCAGGCCCTGGTCGTCGGGCAGCGGCCCTTTGGTCTTCATCCAGACGGCGTTGACCGCCTGGCGTTCGCCCTTGGCCTGGACGTAGAGCGCGTCCTGGACATGGCGGACGTCGAAAGGGCGGTGGTAGGCCATGTGCCGGGCCACCGGGTGGTCCACCTTGCCGAGCAGATCCGCGGTGCTCGGCAAGGTTTCCGGGTCCGGGATTCCGTCGGGGAAGCCTTCCTGGTGCTCGAGCCCCTCGGCCGGGGTCTGGAACGAGGCGATCATGGACAGGATCGGCACGCCGTTCTGATAGGCATGGGTGCGGCGGGCGGAGAAGGAACGGCCGTCGCGCAGCCGTTCGACGCCGAAGGTAATCGGCAGGTCCGCGTCGCCGGCGCGCAGGAAGTACCCGTGCATGGAGTGGATGGGCCGGTCCGGTTCCACGGTCCGCAGGGCCGCGATGACGGACTGGGCGAGCACCTGGCCGCCGAAGACCCGGCCGCGCGGCTGCTTTTCGGAAACGCCGACGAAAATCTCCTCGTCCGTATTGGCGCCGTCGGCATCGGAGAGGTCCAACAGCTCCAGCAACACCGCCGTCGGATCGACGTGTTCCTCGATGGCGGTCATGTAGTCTCCTTGCCGATTACCCGCGGGTACGAACACCTCCGACAGTAGTTGGCACCGCTCAACCGCTCAACTCCGCGGCGCCCCTCACGCGGGAGCACTCCAGTCAGTCAGCATGCAGGTTAGTTGCGGCTCCCGCGCTTTGAGAGGATGGCATCATGTCTTCCGTTCCGCACAATGCCCCGAGGTTCCCGATCCAGCTGAGGTTCAGCGACATTGATTCCTATGGACACGTGAACAATGTGACCTATCTGGGCTATCTGGAAACGGCCCGGGTGCTGCTGCACCAGCTGCGGCCGGAGCTGCCGGCCACCGCCGGCCACAGCCAGGGGGCGAGGCTGCGTGAACTGGGCGGCGCCGGAAACCAGACGCTGGTGGGACGGCAGGAAATCGAGTACCGCGTACCGCTGGACTACCGGACCGAACCGGTGAACGTCGGCGTGTGGGTGACGAGGCTTGGCACTTCGAGCTTCGACCTGGGCTACGCCGTCCTTGATGCCGACGCAGGGGAGACCGGCACCGTGCATGCGCTGGGCGCGTCGACCATGGTGCTGGTTTCTGCGGCAACGGGACGGCCGGTGCCGCTGCCGGACGCGTACCGCGCCGCCTTGCAGCTGTGGGTCGGGCCGCCGGTTCCGTTCCGCAACAGTGCACATGCTGCCGGCACGAACGAGGAGGCCGCACAGTGATGTCCACCGGAACGCCCGTCCTGCAGTTGGCCGATGTCCAGGTCGCGGCGGACTTGAAGACGTTCGTCAGCCGGTCCCGTGCCGCCGGCGACGGCGCCATCCACCTGCAGGCCTTCGGCAGTGTGCTGGCGGCCTACGTTTGCATGATGCGCCCGCGGATTCTGGGCGAGGCGACGCCGACGATCCTCGGGCTGCGGGTCATGCCGCTGTCGGCTCCGGCCGCCGTCGAGGAGACCGTCACGCTGGCCTCGGTCGGAGACCGGCTGGCCAGGATGGGGAACGAGGAAACCGGCCTGGCCCTTCCGCCCACGACCGTGACGGAATCCTGGACGGGTGTGCTGCCGCCGCGGTCCGGGTGGGAACACATCGGCAGCCTGCAGGCCGAGGTGTTGGAGGAGGCTGCCCGGGAGGGCATCCGGGAGATATCCGAGGCCCTGCCGGACAACCCCGGCCAGCTCATCGTCAACAACGCGCGCAGCACCGTCTGGAGCCGGCCGCTGCCGGCGGCCGGCGGGCTGCCGGAATCGGTGGAGCTCCCGGCCGGGGCGGCGTTTGCCGCCCTCACGCTGGGCTTCCTCGACGGGAACCCGGCAGCGGTGTACCGGAACGGCCGCTGGCTGCGGCTCAGCACCGGCCGCGGCCACGTGCTGGTGCGCAGCGGCGCCTCGCTGTGACGGAGCCGGCTGCGTCGCCGGAGCCGGTCACGCGCTGTTGACCATGGAGTGGGCGGCGCGCTCGAAGTAGTCCCAGAGCGTCTGTTCGTGCAGCGGCGGCAGTTCCAAGGCATCGACGGCGCGACGCATGTGCTTGAGCCAGCGGTCGCGGGCGTCGAAGTCCACCTTGAACGGCTGGTGCCGCATCCGCAGCCGCGGGTGGCCGCGCTGTTCGCTGTAGGTGCTCGGGCCGCCCCAGTACTGTTCCAGGAACATCCGCATCCGGACCTTGGCCGGGCCGAGGTCCTCCTCCGGGTACATCTGACGGAGCACGTCGTCCTCCGCGATCCCGTCGTAGAAGACGTCCACGAGTTTCACGAACGTCTCGTGCCCGCCGACGGCGTCGTAGAAGTTGTCCGTGTACGCGGGCTGCTTGAACGCGTTCGCGGCGGCCGGCGCCGGGGTCAGCGTGGCCAGCGGCTGGCCGAAACGGGACGGAAGGGCCGCGCCTCCGGCTGGCTGCGCCGTACCGGGGCGCGCGGCGGGCTGTTCGGGGGTCTGGGGTATTTCGCTCATCGATGGTCTCTGTTCGCTGATGCTGTCGGGAACCATTGTCTCAGCCCGCGACGACCCGGGGTTCGTGGTGGACCGGGAAGTTCACGCTGCGCGCAATGAAGCAGACCTTGTAGGCATCCGTATGGAGCCGCTGGGCGAGGTCGGCCTGGCCCGGATCGGCGATGGCCACCCGGGGCCGCAGCGTCACGGACGTGAATTCGCCGCTGCCGTCACGGTTCAGGCGCAAGGTGCCCTCGGCGTCGTCGTCATAGGCCGTCACCACGATCCCGTTCTTCACCGCCACGTGCAGGTAGGAGAGCATGTGGCACTGGGACAGGGCCGTGAGCAGCAACTGTTCCGGGTTCCAGCGGTCCTTGTCGCCGTGGAAGGTGGGGTCGGCGGTCCCGGCGAGCTCGGGCAGCCCTGCCGCGCGCACCACGTGGTCCCGTCCGTAGCCGCGGTAGCTGGCGGTGCCCTCGCCGCGGCTGCCGGTCCAGTGGAGGGAAACTGCGTACTGGTGCTCGGAGAGGTTCATGCCGCCATTAAACCCCGTCCTCCTGCGTCCCGCCTCTACCGGCCCCGTTCTCACCCGGAGTCCGCCTCTATCGGGCCCGGACGGCTCAGCGGCAGGCGGTGATTTCGTAGAGCGCCGCCGTGCCGTGGGAGGCGATCAGGCGGAAGCCGCGGGAGAAGTCAATGCCGTGGAAACCCGGCCATTGGTGTTTTTCGCTGTGCTGGTAGCCGCGGATCGGCTGGTCGTCGTACAGGTGGGTGGCACCGGTGCTTTGCAGCGCGTCGCAGACCCGCGGATCGGACATGATGTCGCGGAAATGGTGCCGCAGGTAGTCCTTGTCCGCGCTGCCGGCGCTGCTGACGTTCTGGAAATAGACGGTCCGGTGGCCGGTGAGGGAGTAGATGTAGGGCAGGCCGTTGAAGGGATCGCCGATGACGATGGCGTCGCCGGGCAGCAGCGGATCCAGGGAGCGGATGAACTCCTGCTCGTCGCCCATTAGCGCGCGCCCGTCGCGGTGTTCGGTGACACCGTAGCGGACCGAGGCCGCCTCAACCCGGACGTCGTGCCGGAATCCGCCGGAGGCGACGAAGACGGCGGCCAACACGGCAAACGCCAGCGCCGCGGCCACCGAACGGCGCGAGCCGGTCGGATTGCGGGTCCGGAGAAGCCCGGCCAGCAGGGTGCACAGCCGCTCCAACGCCAGGGCAGCGAAGACTACCCCCAAAGTGTGGACCAGCGGGGCGATCCGCGGCGGGTCCGTGTACCAGAAGCCGCTGAGCCAGCGGAAGGGGCGGTCTTCCGGGCCGGCCGCGAGGATGAACAGCACGATGGCGGCCGCCATGCCCGCAACTGCGGGTCGGGCGCGGTGGATGAAGCAGGCCAGCACGGTTCCGGCCGCCATGAGGAGCCCGACGACGACGGCGTAGCTCTCCGGAGTGGCGTCGGCGCTGTCCGGTTGGCGCGGCAGGTCGAAGAAGAGCCACGCGAGGGCGTCAGCCCAGCCCGCAGTGGACCCGCGTGGATAGGAGACGACGGAGGCCACGAGGTTTGAGGTGGCCAGGACGAACGCGCCGGCAGCCGCGGCGGCTGCCAGCAGGCCGACCGCCGTGTAGAAAAGCCCGCGGCGGCTTCGCCAGAGCCGGGCCAGGCGGAGTACGACGAAGCGCGCCAGGTAGATCCCGCCGAGCACCAGCAGGCTGCCGAAGGCGGAAGGATGGATCCATGCGGCGCCCACGACGACCATCGCCAGTGCGCTGAGGTCCGCCGTCGTTCTTCCCTGCCCGCTGCGGGGCGGGGGACCATCGCCGGCGCCGGCCGCGGCCGGAGCGGCAGTACGGACGGCGGTTTCGGCGCCAGGGTCGGCCGTGCCCGGAGAAACGGGACGGACAGCGGTTGTGCTCCGGGCGCCAGCGGCAACGGCCTGCGCCTTCGCCTCCGCGGGCAGCCGGTACTGCAGTTCGATGCCGAGCGCAAGGATGGCCGGCAGCAGCGCGGCCGCGAGGCCGTTGGGCCACTGCCCGGCACGGAACATCTGGACAACAGGGAAGGCCAGCATGGAGGAAGCTATCACCGGCGCGAGGACCCACACGAGCGGCCGGGCGGGGAACAGCGCCCGGGCCAGCAGGGCCAGGGAGGCCGGCCACATCAGGCAGCCGATCACCACGCAGGCCAGGTTTCCCGCCGTCACCACGTCGCCCGGGACCAGCGACACCATCGCATGCCAGCCGGCGGGATAGAACGACGGCGGTGCCCCGCCGAAGATCGGCCAGATGCTCCAGGGGCTGGCCTGGCCGTTGTCCTTGATCCACTGCAGGACGTTGACGTGGTAGGTCGGATCCCAGGCCTGCGAGACGCGGTGGATCGAGCCCATGGCCCCCAGCATCACCGAGCCCAGGATCAGCGCCGCGAGGGCGAGCGAGACCGCCAGCAGCCAGGCGGTCGCCCGCGGCACGTCGAGCCGCGCCGCCGGCGGAGGAACGATGGCCCGCCCGAGGAGCCAGCACCCGCCGATGCCAAGCGCCGCCAGCAGGGCGGCCGAGAGCAGGTTCCAGCGCACCCCGGTCGCCAGGCACACCATGGTGCCGGCCGCCGCCAGCGCCGTACCGGACGCCGGGGCCAACACGAGGGAACGGACGATGGGCTGGCGCAGCGCCCGGAGGGCCAGGAAGCCGGGAAGGTAGAAGACCGCGAGCATGACAGCCAACTGCCCGGCAACTGCCATCAGGACTCCCTTGCGCCATCACCCGTTGTGGAATTGTAGATCCGCGGGAGTGCAGGCGCAGCACCTCGCGGGGAATGCTCATGGAACCGTAGGGGAGGCAGATGTCGTGCCGGTGAACGGCGGGAGAACGCACACTGGTGTCCGGGCACCCTGCGGAAACGGGGCTGCCCGCCGAAACGAGTGTTTCGGCGGGCAGCAGGTCGGTGTGGGACGACGCTCTTCGGGCTACCGGTCGGCGGCCTGGGCCTTGAGGGCGCGGACGATGCCGTCCTTGTTTTCCAGCACCAGGCGGCGCAGGGCGGGAGAGCGGTCTACCAGGGACTCCAACCAGGCGTCCGTGGCGTCCACGGTGGCCTGGGTGGACAGCTGCGACGGGTACAGGCCGACGACGATCTGCTGCGAGAGTTCGTGCGTGCGGGTGTTCCAGATGTCTTCGATGGCGTCGAAGTACTTCGCGGCGTAGGGCTCCAGCAGCGTGGTGTCATGCACGCGGGTGAAGCCGGCGATGACCGACTGCTGGGTGGCGTTGGGCAGTTCGCCCTTGACGACGACGGATTCCCAGGCTGCCGCTTTTGCCTCGGCGGTGGGGATGGCGGCTTGCGCCAGCGCGGCCGCGCGCTGGCCGGTGGCGGTCTGGTCCCGCTCGAGTTCGGCGTCGATCTCGGCCTGGCCGAAGCGGCCGCCGGCCACCAGCGAGGTGAGCAGTTCCCACCGCAGGTCGGCGTCGACGGTCAGCCCCTCCAGCGTGCGCTCGCCGGAGAGCAGCGCGGCCACGGTGTCCAGTTGCCCGCCGGTCTGGGCGTGCACGGCGAAGGCCTTGGCGAACTGCAGCTGCGAATCGGAACCCGCGGCTGCCTCCACGGCCAGTTCCCAGAGCCGGTCGGCGGCAGCGATGGTCAGCCGCTTGCGGTCGTCCGGGTTCACGTAGAAGGTCAGGGTGGTGGCCAGCTGCCGCAGCAGCACCAGAACCACCGAGGAGTCCGTCTCGTAGGCGATGTTGTTCAGCACCAGCTCCACGTATTCGCGCGCCGGGGTCTCGCCGTCGCGGGTGGCATCCCAGGCCGAGCCGAGCACCAGGGTGCGCGGCAGCGACGCGGTGAAGTCCTTCAGGCGGCTCTTGGAGGTGGCCAGGGACACCTCGTCCAGCCGGATCTTGGCGTAGGCCAGGTCGTCGTCGTTGAGCAACACCAGCGCGGGACGGGCCAGCCCGGCCAGCTGCGGCACCTCGGTGCGCTCGCCGTCAACATCGAGTTCCTCGCGGTGCGTGCGCACCAGCTTGCCGGCGTCGTCCAGGTTGTAGAAGCCGACGGCGAGCCGGTGCGGGCGGATGGTCGGGTAGCCTTCCGGCGCGGTCTGGAGGATAGCGAACGAGGTGATGGCGCCGCCGTCGTCGGTGGAAATCTCCGCACGCAGGGTGTTCACGCCGGCGGTCTCCAGCCACTTGGCGGACCAGTCCTTCAGGTCGCGGCCGCTGGAGGTTTCCAGTTCGCCCAGCAGGTCGGCCAGCTCGGTGTTGGCCCAGGCGTGCTTGCCGAAGTACTCGCGGACGCCGGCCATGAACTCCTCCTGGCCCACCCAGGCCACCAGCTGGCGCAGCACGGAGGCGCCCTTGGCGTAGGTGATGCCGTCGAAGTTGACCTGCACGTCCTCCAGGTCCTTGATCTCCGCGGTGATCGGGTGGGTGGAGGGCAGCTGGTCCTGTCGGTAGGCCCAGGACTTCTCCATCGACGCGAACGTGGTCCAGGCGCCCTTGTATTCGGTGGCCTCGGCGGCCGCCAGCGTGGACATGAATTCGGCGAAGGACTCGTTCAGCCACAGGTCGTTCCACCAACGCATGGTCACCAGGTCGCCGAACCACATGTGCGCCAGTTCGTGCAGCACGGTGATGGCGCGGCGCTCCACCATGGCATTGGTGGGGCGGGAGCGGAACACGTAGTTTTCCAGGAAGGTGACCGCACCGGCGTTCTCCATGGCGCCGGCGTTGAACTCCGGCACAAACAGCTGGTCGTACTTGGCGAAGGGGTACGGGGTGCCGAACTGTTTTTCGTAGAACTCGAAGCCCTGCCGGGTGAGGGTGAAGATGTTCTCCGCGTCCATGTACTGCATCAGCGACTTGCGCGCGAACACGCCCAGCGGGATGGTGCGGCCGTCGGAGCTGGTCAGCTCGCTGCGCACGGACTGGTACGGGCCGGCGATCAGCGCGGTGATGTAGGAGGAGATCCGCGGGGTGGGCTCGAACGCCCAGGTGGCGGCCGCACCGCCGTCGTCCGTGGAACCAATGTTCCGGGGGGCCGGGGTGGGGGAGTTGGAGATGACGTCCCAGTGTGACGGCGCGGTGACGGTAAAGCGGAAGGCCGCTTTCAGGTCCGGCTGCTCGAAGACGGCGAACATGCGGCGTGAATCCGGGACCTCGAACTGGCTGTAGAGGTAGACCTCGTTGTCCACCGGGTCCACGAACCGGTGCAGGCCCTCGCCGGTGTTCATGTAGAGCGCGTCGGCGTCGATCTCCAGCACGTTGTGCTCCGCGAGGTCCGGCAGCTGGATGCGCACGCCGTCAGAGACCTTGGCCGGATCCAGCGCCTTGCCGTTGAGCGTGACCGAGCGGACGGTGTCCGTGACGGCGTCGATGAACGTGGAGCCGCCCGGCGTGGCGGTGAAGGTGACCACTGTGCGCGAGCCGAAGACCTTGTCGCCGCGGGTGAGGTCCAGCGTGACGTCGTACGACTCCACGCGGAGCAGTTCGGCGCGGGCGCGCGCTTCGTCACGGGTGAGATTCAAACCTGGCAAGTTCGCCTCCAGAAGTACTTAGGTGTCCCGGCTGGGCGGGACCGGACGGTGTGCGTGGCGGGACGCCGATATGAAACAACCCTTGCACAATGTAACCATTGTCTCACCGCAGCGGGGTGGTGCGCAGCAGTTGCGGCAAGAAAGGCGAATAGTTGCGGGCGGAGGCGGCCGGCGCCACATGATCGTGAGCCGGGCGCGTGGCCCGCGCCCAGCGTCAGTGGCGCGGAGCCGGGGCCAAGCGCCGCGGGACGGCTCAGCCGCCGGCGAGGACCTTGGTCCAGGCGGAGACATAGCCGGGTTCGTCGAAGCGTTGGAGGGTTTCGCGGCTGGATTGGGCGAACCGGGAGCGCAGTTCCGGATCGCGCATCAGCGCCAGGAGGCCGTCGGCCAGCGCCTGCCGGTCGCCGAAGGGCACCAGGAAGCCGTTCTCGCCGTGCCGGATCACGTCGCGCGGGCCGTAGTTTGCGTCGTAGGCGGCGACCGGCACGCCGAAGGACATGGTCTCCAGCAGGATCAGCGGGAAGCCCTCGGACGCCGACGTCAGCACCGTGGCGCACGCGGTGGCGTAGATGTCCGCCGGGCTGTTGGTGAAAGTCGGGAAGCTGACCGCGGCGCCGACGCCCAGTTCGTCGATGAGCGCCTTGACCGCTCCTTCCTCCTCGTCGCCGTAACCGAAGCCGAAGACCTCCAACCGGGCCCGGGGGTTGGAGTCGTGCACCAGGGCGAACACCCGAATCGCCTCGTCCACCCGTTTCTTCGGGTGCAGCCGGGCCACCATCACCAGCCGGTTCGGATCGGTGGCGTGGCCCGGCTCCGGCTGCCCGGGCTGTTCCGCCGGCTCCGGCTGCCCTGGCGGCTCCCGTTGCTCTGGCGGCGCCAGTTGGCCGATGGTGTGAAGCCGGTCGGCGTGGCCGAATTCGGCGGCGATGTCTTCGCGCTGAGCATCGGTGTGCAGCACCACGCCGTCCCAGGCGTCCAGGTTGTCCAACAGCCGGCGCCAGTGGCGGCTGACACCGGATCCCGCCACGTACGGGGGCTCCAGGTGGTTGCTGTGCACGGCGGCGATGCGCCGCAGGTTCGGATGCCTGACGCTGCCGACCACATCGTCCAGGTTCCGGCCGGGCAGGTTATTCAGGTTCTCGCGGAATTCCGAGGTCAGTACCGGCGCGTCTTCACCGGCGAGCAGTTGTTCGAAGGCGTGCCGGTAGAGCTCGCCCGGGTCCGCAAAGGTGAGGGCATCGCCGTCGTCGCGGGCCACGCGGTCGAACAGGTAGCTGCGCCCCCATTTGGGCGAGCCGGGATGGTGCGTGATGGTCAGGAAGCAGCGGCCGTCGCGGCCGATCAGGCGCTGGGCGGTGGGCGTCTTGGACGACTCCTGGAAATGCTGGACCAGCACCAGGCGGCCCTGTTCGTCCATCTCCTCCCGGCGAAGCCGCGCGCGGTTGGGGGCAAGCTGTTCGACGGCGGCCACCGTGCCTTCGGGGTGGAACCGCACGTAGGAGTCCTGGATCCCGTCGCGGAAGTACCCGAAGGCCAGCCCGGAGTTGCCCACCGGCACGATGTCGTAGTCATCCTCGGGCGGAGGCTGCGCCGGTTGGCGGGTTTCCGTCCCGGGGCTCGGATCCAGCCCGTACAGGACGCTGCGGACCCCGACCTCCGGATGCAGATGGCCGTCCGCCTTGAGGCCGGCCACATCGCTGGCGAGCCGGTGCTGCAGGCCCAACACCTCGATCCAGATCTGTTCGGCCGCCCCGTTCCGGGCCAGCGTGTTGGCCCGGGTGCGCACTGCCTTGACCAGGCCGCCGCGCTTGAGCGCCAGGGTGTTGACGGGGAAGTGGACGGTGAGCGGCACGGTGGCATCCTGTCGTCAGGGATGCCGCCATTGTTGCGGCCAGCCGGGCGCTAGTAAAGGGGCGGACGACGGCGGTACCGCCGCCGAGTCAGCTAACGAGCGCGCCGCGCGCCGCGCCGGTCAGCCTTGCGCGCCGCGCCGCCGCCCAGCCCTGGGCGCCGCGCCGCCGGTCAGCCTTGCGCGCCGCGCCGCCCGTCAGTTCGTGCGCGCCGCGCCGCCGGTCAGTCCTGCCCGCGGCCGGTCAGCCTCTGTCGGCCCTGCCGCCGGTCAGCCTCTGTCGGCCGTGCCGCCGGTCAGCCTTGGGCGGCCGCCACGGCGAGGTCGTGTTGCTCCGCCGCGGTTTCCAGCAGCCGTTCGGCCAAGAGCAGGGCCGTGCCCGGGGAATCTTGCCGCAGGCGCGCATAACCCTCCGGCGTGAGTACCTCCACGATGACCTTCCCCTCGGCCTGGACGTGGGTCCGGGGCGGAGTTCCGCCGAGGCCCCCGAAGCTGGTTCCGGCGGAGAAATACCGGGCGGCGTGATTGTCCCCGGGATCGGTGGCGGCCGTGCGTGCCTGCCCCTCCATGACCAGGACCAGGCCCCCGCCTGGCTCGCCCGCGGAAACGATGGCCGCGCCGTCGTCGTACGTCCGCCGCTCCAGATAGGCCGCGAGCGTCTCGCGCTCGCCGGCGGGCAGGGAGCCGACCACGGGGTGATCCTGCAACTGCAGCCGCCCGCCGGCCGCCGGCTGTCCTCCGTACCGGTCGATGAGGCGGTTTTCGCACCACTGGGCGGCAGCGTCCAGGGACGGGAACGCCGTCGGCCGGTCGCCCGTGCCGGCCTCTTCCGCGGACAGCAACCGGGACGGGTCCACGAAGATCAGCAGGCAGGGATCCGACGTTTCCTGCAGCCGCAGGAACATGGTCTTGGTGCGGCTGCCGAGCTCGTCCAGCCGGCTGATGTCGATCACCACGACCTCATGCGTCGCGGCCAAGTCGGCGGACATCCGGATGACTGTCTCCGCTTCGGGAAAGAGCATGTCGCCGTGGACCTCGAGGAACCGCACCGTGTGCCCGTGCTCGGCCAACACGGCCAGCTCCGGCGCCGGGCGAACCCGCGGCGACGGTTTCCCAGCCAGGTCGTAGTCGGCGCGGATCGTGGACCGGGCGCTGCGGGCGGCATGGATGAAGTGCAGTCCCAGCTCCGCCGAGAGTTGTCGGCACGCCTCGGTGCCGCGGACACTGTTGCCGTGCTGGTCGAGCCGCGGCGAAAAGACGGCGAGCCCCAGCTGGCCGGGCAGCACCGCCAGGATGCCGCCGCTGACCCCGCTCTTGGCCGGCAGCCCGATGCCCGCCACCCAGTCGCCGGCGTCGTTGTACATGCCGCAGGTCGTCATCACGCTGAGCACGTGCTCGGCTATCCGGGGCGTCAGGACCTCCTCGCGCGTGATCGGGTTGACCCCGCGGTTGGCCAAGGTGGCCGCCATGATCCCCAGGTCGCGGCAGGTGACGCTCAGGGCGTTCTGCCGAAAGTACAGGTCGAGGGCGGCCTCGGTGTCATGTTCGATCACACCCTGGCTCTTCAGCAGGTAGGCGATGGCCCGGTTGCGGTCACCCGTGCGGAGCCCGGACTCGTACACCTTCGGGTCCATCCTGATGTCGCGTCCGGCGTAGGCCGAATAGGTCGTCCGGAGCCGCTCGAAGGCTTCGTCACCGTAGCGGTCGACCACCAGGGCGGAGGCGGCGATGGCCCCGGCGTTGATCAACGCGTTGCGCGGCCGGCCGGTATCCGCCTCCAGGCTGATCTCGTTGTAGGCATCCCCGGACGGCTCCACGTCGATCTTCTCCCGCACGTCCTCGAAGCCGTGCTCGGCCAGCGCCAGGGCGTAGGTAAAGGGCTTGGAGATCGACTGGATGGAGAATTCGGACCCCGTATCGCCGGCCTCGTAGGTGCGTCCGTCCGCCATGGTCATGCTCAGCGCGAGCAGATCCGGATCCTCGATCCCCAGCTCTTCCGGACCGCCGGCCAGGGACCCTTCGGTGTTGCCGGCAAGACCGGCAAGGACGGACTCAAGGTAGTCACTGATCACTGGCTCCATAGGGGCACACTATCGACGGCGGGCGCGGCCCGATAGGGGGAGCGGCGCGTCGGGGCGGCGGGATGGCCGGGGCGAAGACGCGTCGCCGGCCCTGCTCCAGTAGGCTGGAAGCCGCCATTCTTCCTCCCCGCACGCCACAGAAGGACCGTACATGCGCGTTCACATTGCCACCGACCACGCCGGCCTGGAACTGAGCCACCACCTGATCGACCACCTGGCCGGCCAGGGCCACGACGTCGTCGACCACGGCCCCGCCGCGTACGATCCCGAGGACGACTACCCCTCGTTCTGCATCCGCGCCGCGCTCGCCGTCGTCGAAGACCAGTCCGCCGGGGTGGAGGCGCTGGGCATCGTGCTCGGCGGCTCGGGCAACGGCGAGCAGATCGCGGCCAACAAGGTCAAGGGCATCCGGGCCGCGCTGGCCTGGAACCTGGACACCGCCAAGCTGGCCCGCGAGCACAACGACGCCAACGTCGTCGCCGTCGGCGGCCGCCAGCACAGCGTCGAGGAAGCCACCGCCATCATCGAGGCGTTCCTGGCCGAGCCGTTCTCCCACGCCGAGCGCCACGTCCGCCGGATCGGCAAGATCGCGTCCTACGAGACCACCGGCGACGTCCCCGCCTGATCCGGGAACCGGTCATGCCTGAAGGCCATTCAGTCCACCGCCTGGCCCGCCAGTTCCAGGACGTTTTCGCAGGGGAGCGGCTGGCCGTCTCCAGCCCGCAGGGCCGGTTCGCCGCCGGCGCCGCCCGGCTCGACGGGGCGAGGCTGCTGGCAGCCCGCGCGCACGGCAAGCAGCTCTTCCTGGAGTTCGACAACGGCCTCGTCCTGCGCGTCCACCTGGGCCTGTACGGGGCGTGGGACTTCGGCGGGGATGAGAGCTTCCGCGGCGCCTCCAGCATCGGGGCGCCGCGCCGGGTGGGGGAGCAGGAATCGTACGACGACGGTGCCCCTGTCACGTACGCCGGCCCGCCGGAGCCGGTGGGCCAGGTGCGCGTCCGGCTGGTGTCCGACCACGGCTGGGCCGACCTGCGCGGCCCCACCGCCTGCGAGGTGCTCACGCCCGGGGAGGCGTCCGCCGTCGTCGGCAGGCTGGGGCCGGACCCGCTGCAGGATGCGGCGGACCGGGCTGCCGAGTTCGTCCGCCGGCTGACCTCGAAGCGCACCGCGGTGGGACAGCTGCTGATGGACCAGAACGTGGTGGCCGGGGTCGGCAACGTCTACCGGGCGGAGACCCTGTTCCGCCGCGGCCTGAACCCGTGGCTGCCCGGCAAACAGGTTTCGCCGGCGGAGGCGGGGCTGCTGTGGGCGGACATCGTGGAGGTCATGAGCGACGGGGTCCGCGACGGCAAGATCATCACCACCCGCCCCGAACACCGCGATGCCGACGCCGGCCGGTCGCTGCCGGTCTGGCCGGACAACGCGCACTACGTGTACAAGCGGCAGGGGATGCCGTGCCGCTTGTGCGGCACACCGGTCGCCGTGACTGAGATGGCCGCCCGCAACCTGTACTGGTGCCCGGCCTGCCAGCGGGCCTGAGGGGTTCGGGCCGCAGGGTTGCTGCAGGCCTGGTTCGTCGTGCCGCAGCCTGCCTGCCTGCGACGCCGGCGCGTCCACGCGGCCCACCCGAATCTTCGGCGAGGGCAGGGTTTATCTGCGAGGGCAGGGTCTATAGCCCCTGCTCTCGACGCTTAACCCTGCCATGGAGGAGTCGGGGTAGGGGCGATGGTTTCCGCGGCACCGGCGTCCGCTCGATTTGTCGAACGGGCCCGCCCTCGTGCTAAAGTTTCATCGTCCTCGGGGATGTAGCTCAATGGTAGAGCCTCAGTCTTCCAAACTGATTACGCGGGTTCGATTCCCGTCATCCCCTCGCGTCAGGGAGGCGGCCCAGCACGGGCCGCCTTTTCTGTTCGCAGCCGATGCAGTCATGCGACGTGTGCCGGCGGCGTCCGGTTGCACGGGGATTGTGCAGCAGGCCGCGAATGCCCGTAGACTTGCGTGTGCACTACGGGGCGTAGCGTAGTGGCTAGCGCGCCTGCTTTGGGAGCAGGAGATCGCAGGTTCGAGTCCTGTCGCCCCGACTCTGTATTCTTGGTGCAGATTTAACCCCAATAGCTATCAGGAGTTCTAACGCTGTGAAGAGCGCTGTCGAAAACCTCACCCCTACCCGGGTCAAGCTCAATGTTGAGGTCCCCTTTGAGGAACTCAAGCCCAGCATCGACGCGGCGTACAAGACCATCGCGAGCCAGATCCAGGTTCCCGGCTTCCGCAAGGGCAAGGTTCCGGCGAAGCTGATCGACCAGCGCGTGGGCCGCGGCTACGTGATCGAGACGGCTATTAACGAGGGGCTGAACGGCTTCTACCAGGGCGCCATCGAAGAGACCGGCATCCGCCCGCTGAGCCGCCCCGAGGTTGAAATCACCGAGGTTCCCGACCCGGCCGCCACCGAGGGCCAGCTCGCCTTCCACGTTGAGGTTGACATCCGCCCCGAAATCGAGCTGCCCGAGTACTCCGGCCTCGAAGTCACCGTCGAAGCCACCGAGGCTTCCGAGGAAGACATCCAGAAGGCCCTGGACGACCTGCGCGGACGCTTCGGCACCCTGAAGACCGTTGACCGTCCGGCCGTTGCCGACGACTTCATCACCATGGACCTGTCCGCCACGGTGGACGGCGAAGAGGTCGACTCCGCCGCGGACCTGTCCTACCAGGTGGGGGCGGGCACCATGCTTGAGGGCCTGGACGAGGCCGTGACCGCGCTGAGCGCCGGCGAGGACGCCACGTTCGAGACCAAGCTCGCCGGCGGCGAGCACGCCGGCAAGGACGCCACGGTCACCGTGAAGGTCAAGGCCGTCAAGGAGCGCGAGCTTCCCGAGGCCGACGACGACTTCGCCCAGCTGGCCAGCGAGTTCGACACCATCGCCGAGCTGAAGGAAGACCTGGCCAAGCAGGCCGCCGACGCCAAGGTCATGGAGCAGGGCGTCGAGGCCCGCGACAAGGTGCTGGACAAGCTGATGGAACTGGTCGAGGTTCCGGTTCCGGACTCCGTCGTCGAAGAGCAGATGGAACAGCACTTCCGCCCGGAGAACAGCCACGGTGAAGACCACGACACCGAGGAGCACCGCGCCGAGGTCCGCGAGAACACCGAGAAGGCCTTCCGCAACGAAATCGTGCTGGACGCCGTGGCCGACAAGGAAGAGCTGGGCGTCAGCCAGGCCGAACTGATCGACTACATCGTTTCCTCCGCCGGACAGTACGGCATGGACCCGAACCAGTTCGCGCAGCTGCTGGACCAGTCCGGCCAGGTCGGCATGATGGTGGGCGAGGTCCGCCGGCGCAAGGCCCTGGCCAAGGTGCTGGAGCTGGCCAAGGTCACCGACACCAACGGTGCCGAGGTGGACCTGAGCGACTTCGTCCGCCCCGCCGGCGAAGAAGAGCCCAACGTCGAAGACATGATCCAGGCCGCCGAGGCCGAAGCCGCCAACGCGGAATCCGCCGAGGAAGCCCCGGCCGCCGACGAGGCAGCCGAGGAAGCCCCGGCCGCCGACGCCGAGAAGAAGTAGGCAGCAGCAGGTACTGCTGCCGCACGGACTGACCGCCGGATCCCCTTTACGGGGACCGGCGGTCCGCCGCTTTAACGCCCACGGCTGGGGGACCGGCGGTCCGCCGCTTTAAGTTCCACGGACGACTTAACTCCCACGGACGACGCCGGTGCCCGGCTCCGGTGCGCGGGTTTCCCTCCCTGATGGGCGGCGACGGTGCCGGTGGAACCAAGCCCGCCGCCGGTCGGGGCATGCCCGCCGAAGGGGGCTCCGCCGTCGTTATTTCTGCTGGAGGCAGAGC
Source organism: Arthrobacter sp. Y3223065 (assembly GCF_059090885.1). Classification (NCBI taxonomy): domain Bacteria; kingdom Bacillati; phylum Actinomycetota; class Actinomycetes; order Micrococcales; family Micrococcaceae; genus Arthrobacter; species Arthrobacter sp. Y3223065. Next base: position 462,469 of record NZ_JBNHGC010000001.1, read on the forward strand.
GCTTTCCCGCGCCATCACAGGCCTGATGCGCCGTCAGCGAACAGCGCGCCGTGCGGGAGGAATCGGGCAGCGGAACACGTTACTGTCCAAGTAGGTAAACGACCTTAGGGCCACCGGTGACGGTAGTGCCCGGGGAAGAAGCGAGAGGTATTTCAGCATGTCGAATGAATCCGCCACTCCGAGAATGGCTTCGGTCGATGCGGCCAGCCGCGAAGACTACATCTACAACCGCCTGCTCAAAGAGCGCATCATCTGGCTGGGCTCCGAGGTCCGCGACGAGAACGCCAACGCCATCTGCTCGCAGCTGCTGCTGCTCTCCGCGGAGGACCCGGAGAAGGACATCTACCTCTACATCAACTCGCCCGGCGGGTCGGTGACCGCCGGCATGGCCATCTATGACACCATGAAGTTCATCCCGAACGACGTGGTGACCGTGGCCACCGGCCTGGCGGCCTCCATGGGCCAGTTCCTGCTCTCCTCGGGCACCAAGGGCAAGCGCTACGCCACCCCGCACGCACGCATCCTGATGCACCAGCCCTCCGGCGGCATCGGCGGCACGGCGTCCGACATCAAGATCCAGGCCGAGCTGATCCTGCACATGAAGCAGGTCATGGCCGAGCTGACCGCGGAGCAGACCGGCCAGTCGGTGGAGCAGATCCTGATCGACAACGACCGCGACAAGTGGTTTACGGCCGAGGAAGGCCTGGCCTACGGCTTCTTCGACAAGATTTCGGCCCACGCCGGCGGCGTTTCCGGCGGCGGCGGGACCCAGAGCGGCTCCGCCTCCCAGGATTCCTGAGCCCACGCGCCACCGACCCGAATACAAGCAGGAGAATCTCATGGACTACAACTTCGGTGCCGCTGCCGGCGGTTTCGCCGCCAACATGCCGCAGAACCGCTATGTGCTGCCCCAGTTCGAGGAGCGCACGCCCTACGGCTTCAAGCGCCAGGACCCCTACACCAAGCTGTTCGAGGACCGGATCATCTTCCTGGGCGTCCAGGTCGACGATGCCTCCGCCGACGACGTCATGGCCCAGCTGCTGGTCCTTGAGTCGACGGACCCGGACCGCGACATCACCATCTACATCAATTCGCCCGGCGGGTCGTTCACCGCGATGACCGCGATTTACGACACCATGCAGTACATCCGCCCGGAGATCCAGACCGTGTGCCTGGGCCAGGCGGCCAGCGCCGCGGCGGTGCTGCTGGCAGCGGGTACGCCGGGCAAGCGGCTGGCGCTGCCGAACGCCCGCGTCCTGATCCACCAGCCGGCGCTGGGCGGCGGCGAGCACGGCCAGGCCTCCGACCTCCAGATCCAGGCCGACGAGGTCATGCGGATGCGCAAGTGGCTGGAAGACGCGCTGGCCATGCATTCGGGCAAGGACTCCGCGCAGGTCAACAAGGACATCGAGCGGGACAAGATCCTCACGGCCGCGGGTGCCTTGGAATACGGACTGATCGACCAGGTGCTCGATTCCCGCAAGATCCACAAGCCGGCGATCACCAAGTAAGTTTCGTAAAATAGTCTCAATGCCTGCACTGCCCGTGGCGCGTCATATCGCACCACGGGCAGTGTTGTTACTGAAACTGTCGGCGCAGTGAATTAGAGTTGTTGTCAGCTGGCCTCGGCAGCGCAGTGCCTGCCCGGCAATAGTCGGGCGGCGCGGCTGCCGCGACGAGTTGCCGACGTAGACCAAGTAAGGGGACGGATATGGCTCGCATAGGTGAGAGCGCTGACCTGCTCAAGTGCTCTTTCTGCGGCAAGAGCCAGAAACAGGTCCGCAAGCTGATCGCCGGCCCCGGCGTGTACATCTGCGACGAATGCATCGAGCTCTGCAACGAGATCATCGAGGAGGAGCTGGCCGAGGTGTCGGACCTGGGCAGCTTCGAACTGCCCAAGCCGCGGGAGATCTTCGACTTCCTGCAGGAATACGTGATCGGCCAGGAGCCCGCCAAGCGCGCGCTGGCAGTGGCGGTCTACAACCACTACAAGCGGATCCAGTCCGGTCATGCGCCCAAGGGAACGGCCAACCTCTCCGATGCCAGCCCGCTGGAGGACGTGGAGGTCTCCAAGTCCAACATCCTGCTGATCGGCCCCACGGGCTGCGGCAAGACCTACCTGGCCCAGACGCTGGCCCGCCGGCTGAACGTCCCGTTCGCCGTCGCGGACGCCACGGCGCTGACCGAAGCCGGCTATGTGGGCGAAGACGTGGAGAACATCCTGCTCAAGCTCATCCAGGCCGCCGATTACGACGTGAAAAAGGCCGAGCAGGGCATCATCTACATCGACGAGATCGACAAGATCTCACGCAAGAGCGAGAATCCCTCAATCACCCGCGACGTCTCCGGTGAAGGCGTCCAGCAGGCCCTGCTGAAGATCCTCGAGGGCACGGTCGCGTCCGTGCCGCCGCAGGGCGGCCGGAAGCATCCGCACCAGGAATTCATCCAGATCGACACCACGAACGTGCTGTTCATCGTCGCCGGCGCCTTCGCCGGGCTGGAGGAGATCATTGGCTCCCGGGCCGGCCGCAAGGGTATCGGCTTCGGCGCCCCGCTCAAGGACGCGGCGGGGGAGAAGGACAGCTACGGCGAGGTCATGCCCGAAGACCTGCTGAAGTTCGGCCTGATCCCGGAGTTCATCGGCCGCCTGCCGGTGATCACCACGGTGTCCAACCTGGACCGGCCGGCGCTGATCAAGATCCTGACCGAACCGAAGAACGCCCTGCTGCGCCAGTACCAGAAGATGTTCCAGCTGGACGGCGTGGAGCTGAGCTTCGAGCAGGAGGCGCTCGAGGCCGTGGCGGACCTCGCGCTGGAACGGGGCACCGGGGCCCGCGGGCTGCGCGCGATCATCGAAGAGACCCTGCAGCCGGTCATGTTCGACCTGCCCAGCCGCGAGGACATCGCCTCCGTCGTGATCACCGCGGACGTGGTGCTGAACAAGGCGGAACCGGCGCTGATCTCCCACGACGTGGTCGCCAAGCGCCGGAACAAGTCGGCCTGACACTGCACTGCTCCGGATTTCCGGACGATCGATCGAGGACCAGACAAGGGGACACACACTATGGCCCGGACCGCCGGAAGCTCAGAGCTGCTCACCTGCTCGTTTTGCGGCAAGAGCCAAAAGCAGGTGAAGAAGCTCATCGCAGGCGGCGGCGTGTACATTTGCGACGAATGCGTGGGGCTGTGCAACGAACTGCTGGAGGAAGAATTCGGCGCCGGTGCTGCCTCCGAACTGCTGGAGCTGCCCAAACCCCGTGAGATCTTCGGCTTCCTGCAGGAGTACGTGATCGGCCAGGAGCCGGCCAAGCGCGCCCTGGCGGTGGCGGTGTACAACCACTACAAGCGCATCCGCTCCGGCCACGCTGCCCCGGGCAACGCCGGCCTGACTGCCGCCGGCGCGCTCCAGGACGTGGAGATCGCCAAATCCAATGTCCTGCTCATCGGCCCCACCGGTTGCGGCAAGACCTACCTGGCCCAGACGCTGGCCCGCCAGCTGAATGTGCCGTTCGCGGTGGCGGACGCCACGTCGCTGACCGAAGCCGGCTATGTGGGCGAGGATGTGGAGAACATCCTGCTCAAGCTGATCCAGGCCGCCGGCAACGACATCAAAAAGGCCGAGCAGGGCATCATCTACATCGACGAGATCGACAAGGTGACCCGCAAGAGCGACGGCCCCTCGATCACCCGCGACGTCTCGGGTGAAGGTGTGCAGCAGGCCCTGCTGAAAATCCTGGAAGGAACCGTGGCTTCGGTGCCGCCGCAGGGCGGACGGAAGAACCCGCAGCAGGAGTTCCTCCAGATCGACACCACCAACATCCTCTTCATCGTCGCCGGCGCGTTCGCCGGGCTGGAAGAAATCATCGGCTCCCGGGCCGGACGCAAGGGCATCGGCTTCGGCGCCCCGCTCAAGGATGTCGTCGCCCAGCAGGACAACTACGGCGAGGTCATGCCCGAAGACCTGCTCAAGTTCGGGCTGATCCCGGAGTTCATCGGCCGCCTGCCGGTGATCACCACCGTGGCCGAACTCGACAAGCCCGCGTTGATCCGGATCCTCACCGAGCCGAAGAATGCGCTGATCCGCCAGTACCAGAAGATGTTCCAGCTGGATGGCGTGGAGCTGGCCTTCGAGCAGGACGCCTTGGAAGCGGTGGCCGACCTGGCCCTGGAACGCGGAACCGGCGCGCGGGGCCTGCGGGCGATCATGGAGGAAACGCTGCAGCCGATCATGTTCGACCTGCCCGGCCGCGATGACATCGCCACCGCCGTGATTACCGCGCAGACGGTCCTGGCCGGGGCGGACCCCACCCTCATCCCGCACGACGTCGAGGCCATCCGCCGCCGCGACTCCGCCTGACCGTCCCGTATCCGGGCGCCGGTGCACGGTACCTGGCGCGTAGGCGGAACAAAACCGCCGGCGGGGCAGTTACCCACAACAGTACGTATAACCAGTCCTCCTGAAGGAGCTTTTGCCGTATGTCTGAAAGTGCTGCACCGTCGACCGTCGATTTCTGGTTCGATCCGGCCTGCCCGTTCGCCTGGATCACCTCCCGCTGGATGCTGGAGGTGGAGAAGGTCCGCGACGTCAAGGTCGACTGGCATGTGATGAGCCTGGCCGTGCTCAACGACGGCCGCGACGAGCTGCCGGAGGACTACAAGGAGTTCCTGAAGAAGGCCTGGGGCCCGGTCCGCGTGATCATCGCCGCCCGGGAACTGCACGGCAACGCCTACGTGGGGAAGCTCTACGACGCCATGGGCACCCGCATCCACAACGAGGGCAACAAGGACTATGAGTCGGTCGCGGCCGCGGCGCTGGAAGAAGTCGGCCTGCCCGCCGACCTGGCCCGCTTCGCCACCTCCGACGAATATGACGAGCAGCTGCGCGCCAGCCACGAAGAAGGCATCTCCAAGGTGGGCGACGAGGTCGGTACCCCCGTCGTGGCCTTCAACGGCACGGCCTTCTTCGGCCCGGTGCTGACCCGCATCCCGCGCGGCGAAACCGCCGGAAAGATCTTCGACGGCGCCGTGGCGCTGGCCGACTTCCCGTACTTCTACGAGATCAAGCGCTCCCGGACGACCAGCCCCGAGTTCGACTGACCGGTAGGGGCCCGGCCGGGCCCCTCATGCGGAGGTCGTCCGCGGGACCCGTGACGCCGCCGGCCGGCACGCCGTCGTTGCGGAAAACAATTTCGCAAAACTATGGCGTGTCGGCTTGCGCAGGAGTATAAATATCTATACGCATCCCCCAAAAGATGCGGGACCGAACACCAAAGATTCAGTGACAAGTAGTGGACTAGCTCCACAAACTGCCAGCCTGTGACGAGGCTCGGAAGACCTGAAGATCGGCGGAGTTCGCGAGATCCAAAGCGTCACCTTTGGATCAAAGAGTCGAAGCCCCACCAACGGCTAAACGCTGATGGGGCTTCCCCTCGTTAACGGGCCCGAACCGGACACCGAACGGCCTGGAGCCAGCTACCCGAACGCCCTGGGGCGCTCTACTCGGCCGGGGCCTCGGCGGCCGCCAGCTCGACCTTCGCGACCGTCAGCTCACCCTCCGCCTCGCTCAGCAGGACCTCGCGGGCATTGCCGGCGGCCTTCAGGTCACCGAGCCCGGCCTCAAGCTGGGCCACCTGGGCGGCCGAACCGGTGATGGTCGCGGTGAGAACCTCGGTGCGCTGCTTGACCTTGGCTTCGGACTTCGCCTTGCGGATACCCCCCAGCGCCTGGCCGACCGTCCCGAGCAGCCCCGTGTCGGCGGCCGAGGCAATCGGGGCGAGCCCGGCCGTCGTCGGCCATTCGGCGCGGTGCACCGAACCGGCGCGCCACCAGCTCCAGACCTCTTCGGTGGCAAAGGGCAGGAACGGTGCGAAGAGGCGCAGCAGGGCATCCAGCGTGGTGGCCAGGGTGGCCAGGACCGATGCCTGCTCCGCCTCGCCTGCGGCACCGTACGCGCGGTCCTTGATCAGCTCGACGTAGTCGTCGGTGAAGGACCAGAAGAAGCTTTCGGTGACCTGCAGGGCGCGCGCATGGTCGTACTTCTCGAACGCGGCCGTCGCGGTCTCCACCACCTCGGCCAGCTGGCCGAGCAGCGACTTGTCCAACGGATTGGTGACCACGGCGTCGTCGTTGGCGAGCACCGAAGCCTCGGTGGCGCCCAGGTTCAGCACGAACTTGGAGGCGTTCAGCAGCTTGATGGCCAGGCGGCGGCCGATCTTCATCTGCGCGACCTCGTAGGCCGTGTCCGCACCCAGCTTCGCGGAAGCCGCCCAGTAGCGCACCGCGTCCGCGCCGAACTGGTCCAGGACGTCGGTGGGGACCACCACGTTGCCCTTGGACTTGGACATCTTCTTGCGGTCAGGGTCCAGGATCCAGCCGGAGAGCGCCGCGTGCTTCCACGGCGCGCAACTGTTCAGCGCGTCGCCGCGCACCACGGTGGAGAACAGCCAGGTGCGGATGATGTCGTGGCCCTGCGGGCGCAGGTCGAACGGGAAGACGTTGTTGAAGAACGCCTCGTCCCGGCTCCACTTGCCCACGATCTGCGGCGACAGCGACGACGTGGCCCAGGTGTCGAGCACATCGGCGTCGCCGATGAAGCCGCCGGGCTGGTTGCGCTGCGACTCCTCGTAGCCCGGAGCGGGATCCGCGGCCGGGTCCACCGGCAGCATCTCGTCGGAGGGCACCACCGGGTTGTCGTAGTCGGGGTTGCCGGAGGCATCCAGCGGGTACCAGACCGGGATCGGCACGCCGAAGAAGCGCTGGCGGGAAATGAGCCAGTCGCCGTTGAGGCCTTCGATCCAGTTCTCGTAGCGCGAGCGCATGAACGCCGGGTGGAACTCGATCTCCCGGCCCCGGCTGATCAGCCGTTCCCGCCGGTCCGCGTCCCGGCCGCCGTTGCGGATGTACCACTGCCGTGAGGTGACGACCTCCAGCGGCTTGTCGCCCTTTTCGTAGAAGTTGACCGGGTGGGTCATCTTCTGCGGCTCGCCGTCCAATTCACCGGCCTCGGACAGCAACTCCACGACCTTCTCCTTGGCGGAGAAGACGGTCTTGCCGGCCAGCTCGGCGTAGTTCGCCTTGCCTTCCTCGGAGGTGATCCACTCCGGAGTGTCGGCCAGGATGCGGCCGTCGCGGCCCACGATGGAGCGGGTGGGCAGCTGCAGCTCCCGCCACCACGTCACGTCGGTCAGGTCGCCGAAGGTGCAGACCATCGCAATGCCGGCGCCCTTGTCGGGCTTGGCCAGCGGGTGCGCCTTGACCTCCACCTCCACGCCGAACAGCGGGGACTTCACGGTGGTGCCGAACAGCTTCTGGTAGCGCTCGTCGTCGGGGTTGGCCACCAATGCCACGCAGGCGGGCAGCAGCTCGGGGCGGGTGGTCTCGATGTGGATCTTCTCGCCGTCGGCGGTTTCGAAGGCGTAGCGGTAGTAGGCGCCGGGCATCTCCCGGTCCTCGAGCTCGGCCTGCGCCACGGCGGTGCGGAACGTGACATCCCAGAGCGTGGGTGCTTCGGCCATGTAGGCGTCGCCGGAGGTCAGGTTGGCCAGGAAGGCGCGCTGGGAAACGGAGCGGGACACGTCGTCGATGGTCCGATAGGTCAGTTCCCAGTCCACGGACAGGCCCAGGGTGCTGAAGAGGTTCTCGAAGACCTTCTCGTCCTCCACAGCCAGGGTCTCGCAGAGTTCGATGAAGTTCCGGCGCGAGACGACGTCGAAATCGCGCTGGTTCTTCGCGGGCGTGGCCGGCGGCTGGTAGTCCGGGTCGTACGCCACCGACGGGTCGCAGCGGACGCCGTAGTAGTTCTGCACCCGGCGCTCGGTGGGCAGGCCGTTGTCGTCCCAGCCCATCGGGTAGAACACGTTCTTGCCGCGCATCCGCTGGTAGCGGGCCAGCACGTCGGTCTGGGTGTAGGAGAACATGTGTCCCACATGCAGCGAGCCCGAAGCCGTCGGCGGGGGAGTGTCGATCGAGTAGACCTGCTCCCGCGTGGTCTCGGGATTGAACTTGTAGGTCCCCTCCTCGCGCCAGCGCCGGGTCAGGGCGTCCTCAAGGCCTTCGAGGGCGGGCTTGTCGGGAACGTTAACGGTGACGGGCGTGTCTGTGCCCGGGGTATGTTCTGCCATGCTGGCCATTCTTTCATGCCGGGCACGGAATGAAGATTCTGCACGACGGCGGTGCAGCCTACCTGCCTTGGCCCGCCTCGCGTAGCATGCGGCCATGGCGAACGTTCACATCAAGCGGGTCTACGAACCGGCCGACGACGGCGACGGCTACCGGGTGTTGGTGGACCGGATCTGGCCGCGGGGGATCAAGAAGGACGAGGCGGGGCTGGACCTCTGGCTGAAAGAGGCGGGAACCTCGGCCGAGCTGCGCAACGAGTTCAGTCACCAGCCAGAGAAGTTCGACGCGTTCACGGTGGCGTACCGTCAGGAACTGGACGGTTCGGAGGCGCTGAAGCGCTTGTTGGAACTGGCCCGCGAGCATCCGAAGCTTTGCCTTCTCTACGGCGCCAAGGATGAGACGCACAACCAGGCCGCGGTGCTGCGGGACCTGATCCTGGAAGAACTCGGCGAGGAATCCGGCTGACATGCCGCGGCGGATGGGGGAGTTGCTTGGTGTCGGCGGCCCGCGAGTGCGGGTGACTCGAGCCGGTAGCCGTGACACATGGCGCGGTGCCGTCCTGGCCCTGGTGGGCGCGGCGGTTCTGGGCGGTTCCATGGCGGGCTGCGGGGTTGTCCCCGGGCTCGATGCACCGCCGTGTCTCCCGCCGGAGTATTCGGTGAGCCCTGCGGAGGCGATTTCAGGCCAGGCTGTGACGGTGTCAGCGCCGGACGCCGACTGTGACCCGCGTTATGGCAGTGACGCCCGGATTGAAGTGATCGTGACAGATGCTTCCGGCGCAGAAGTCGTTCACGAAACCGCTCCGATGAACGACGGCGGCGGCTTCACCTATACCTTTACGGTCCCCTCCGAGACTGCGGCCGGCAAGGCCTCGGTGACGGCGCTGCCCTACAACGTCGACTGGTGTGATGACACCGGCCGGAACGACCGCGATTCGGGAACTGCTGGCGAAGACAGCGTCGAACTGGAGCGCGTATCGTGCGCGATCCCGGTGAGACCCCTCCTGATCAACCGGTAATCCCTGCTGATCACTCGGTAATTGCGCCCTCGCTAGGCGAGTTGGTCTTTCCCGCCACTCAGGCACAACTGGGCCTGCAAGTGACGGACGGATCCAGGGCAGGCTGTGGCATCGGCGAGGCGTCGTACCGTGGGTCCCGTTTTCGTTGGCCATTAGGCTGGGATCCATGACCAAACGCGCAGTAGTAACGGGAGCAAGCTCAGGTATCGGCGCCGCCACCGTGCGGGCACTGCGCGGAAGCGGTTGGGACGTAGTGGCTGTGGCCCGGCGTGCAGACCGGCTTGCCGCGCTCGCCGAAGAAACCGGCGCATTGGCGATGCCAAGCGATGTGACCGACCAGGCCTCTGTAGATCAGTTGGCGGCCGACGTGCTTGCGGGCGGCGGGATCGACGCGCTGGTGAACATCGCCGGGGGAGCCTTCGGAGCGGACACCATCGGTGAGGGCAAGCTTGCCGATTGGCAGAAGATGTACGAGGTCAATGTCCTCGGCTCCCTGCGGATGATCCAGGCGTTTCTTCCGGCCTTGCGCGACAACGGCGAAGGATCGGTCGTGCTGCTGACCTCCACCGCGGGGATCGTGGCCTACGAAGGCGGCGGAGGCTACGTAGCCGCCAAGTTCGCCCAGCACTCGATGGCCGGCACCCTGCGCCTGGAAGAAGCGGAACACAACGTGCGCGTGATCGACATCCTCCCGGGCTTGGTGCAGACGGAGGAGTTCTCGCTGAACCGGCTCGGCGGTGACCGGCAGGCGGCCGACAACGTCTACGCCGGTGTGGAGAAACCGCTGCTGGCCGAGGACGTCGCCGACGTCGTGGCCTACTCGCTCAACCTGCCGCATCACATAAACCTTGACCAGATCGTCATGCGTCCGGTGGCACAGGCCGCCGCCCACAAATTGATCCGGAAGTAGCATGCGCAAAGAACGGCAAATTTCTTCCTACTGTGGATGCCTGGACTAGGAAGGCCAGACTCTCCGATTCTTGCCGTGGTGGGCGACTATGTGTCCGCGCTGAGTTCATCAGGAGTAGCGAATACCAGTGGCCGACTTGTCCGCCAACCCTCTACACGCGCAGACTCGTTCTCCAGAAGCGCCCGCCTGTCCTCTGCACTGCAGACTCTCCCTCCACAGGCGTGCTGTGGCTGGCAGTTTTGCACTTACGTCGAAGATCCTTTCTACCCGTGACGCGCGGTGCGTAGCGTTGAAGTATGGCAGCGGAACCGTTGGACGAGGCACAGGAGCCGGAGGAACAATCCGGCGTTCCTGCCCTGCCCGACGGCGGTGTCCCCACCCGTGAGTTGTGGGCGAAGGATTGGCAGGAGCTGGGTCCGGAGGAACTGGCCGTTCTGCTCGCCGGAACGGATCCGGGAACCTTGGATGACTGGTCAGCCCTGGAGTACCTCAAAGCGGTCCGCAAGCATGAGGCGTGGACCCAGTCGCGGCGGTTGCGAGCCGTGCACCGCATGGCGCTGCTGCGCCCGGCCACCGGCGCCGATGCCGGGGCGCCGGACGGGATTTCCCGCCACGCCGCAGCCGAACTCGCACCTATCCTGGCTGTGCGTCGCGAGCGGGCCGCTGCCGAACTGGCCGACGCGCAGCAGATCGGCACGTACCTGCCCGCCACCCTTGCTGCCCTGGACGCTGGCGAGATTGATATGTCCAGGGCCGTGGCGATTGCCCGCAAAGGCATGGACCTGACGCCGGCCGTCATGGCCGACTATGAGGCCAACGTCGTTCCCGGCGCCGGGGCCATCACGCTGGAATCCGTTCAGGCCCGGGCACGCACCGCCCGCGACCGGCTGCACCCCGAACCCCTCGATACCCGGCACAAGGCAGCGATGGAACGCCGCACCGTCCAGTACCTGCCTCAGGACGACGGGATGGCCGAACTCTACATCCGCACGTCGGCGGAGAAAGCGATGCTGGCCTACAACCTGATGCAGGCCCACGCCAGGAAACTGCAGACCGCCGACGAGACCCGCACTTTGGGGCAGCTCCGCGCCGATGTCTTCACCGACATGCTCCTGCGCTACCCCGAACACGCCTACCAGCCCGCCGCCACAGTACAAGGAAGCGGCACCGCTGCCGCAACAACGGCAGTGGCGGAGGCAACCGCCGAACCAGCCACTAGGCACGCAACGAGCGGGCCGTGCATCTGCGGGGCGGGGAACGTCACCGCGTCCGTCGCCGTGACTGCGCCCCTTGCAACCTTGCTCCGGATCTCCGAAGAACCCGGTGACCTCACCGGCTACGGGCCCATCCCGCCGGGCATGACCCGCGACCTTGCCGCGCTGGCCAAGTCCTGGCTGATCGTGCTCACCGACGACTACGGCAAGGCCGCCGCCGCCGCCGCCAAAGACCTGCGCCACCCGCCCGAATGGCTCAAACGCCTCGTCCGGCTGCGCGACCGCCACTGCCGCGACTACGGCTGCACCGTCCCCGCCGACCACTGCGACATCGACCATACGATCGCCTGGGAAAACGGCGGCAAAACCGTCCTCGAGAATCTCAGTGCCAGATGCAGACCCGGGCACAAAACCAAACACCACGGCGGCACTACCGTCACTCAGGACAGTGAGGGGACGCTGCGCTTCACCACCCGCTCCGGCCACACCCACAGCACCGCCCCCGACGAAGGTTGGTCTCTCACCGACCCGACAACAATCAGAAGCCGCGACGCGGCCGCGAACGCACATGAACCCGCCGCCGCGAACGGGCAAGAAGCCGCCGCCGCTGGTAACGGACATGAAGCCGCCGCCGCGAACGGGCAAGAAGCCGCCGCCGCTGCTAACGGACATGAAGCCGCCGCCGCGGACGCCGAGAACGGACATGAACCCGCCGCCTCTAACGCGCAGGAGGCCGGGGGAGAGAACATGCAAGAGAACCGACAAGAACAGGGACCCCCGGACGGCACTCCGCCACCCTTCTGAAGACTGCACAGCAGCACCCGACTGAGGGCCCAGACGTTCGGGCCAGACGTTGGCGCTGATTGGAGGACTGACGGGCTTCACGAGTGAACGGCAGGTGGTGCAAAGACGGGTTGGCCAACCACCGGACGAACGAACGGTCCGGGAACGATGCCGGCTTTTCGCCGCGTTTCGACAGCCGCGCCGCCGTGGCCGTAAACTTGAGTCATCAGCACTGACCCGGCCATCACCGGTGAGCTTCCGGAAGAACAGCGCAGGCCAACATCCTGGGCTCAGTAGAACCGGACGGGTATGCCCGTCACAGCAGCGAATGAGTGGCTGTCCCTTTGCGTCGGTTCCGGCGCATCAGGCCAGCAAGTGAGGTGGTACCGCGGGTTCCGCCCCGGCAGCACGGTGAGGCTTTTTCAGCCGCACCGGAGGCACCGGAGCAGGACACGTCCTCGCAGAAGTACCCACACTTGCCGAGCTGTCTTTTCAGGATGACGAACATGCCACAGATCTATCCCAAGGCTTCCACCGCCGGCGCTGCCGCTGCCGAGAGCTCGCCTAAGTTCCCCGAGATCGAGGAGCTGGTGCTCAAATACTGGCAGCAGGACGGTACCTTCCAGGCCTCCGTCGATGCCCGCGATGCCGGCAGCGACGGCAGCAACGAGTTCGTCTTCTACGACGGCCCGCCCTTCGCCAACGGCCTGCCGCACTACGGCCACCTGCTGACCGGATACGTAAAGGACCTGGTGGCCCGTTACCAGACGCAGCGCGGCCACAAGGTGGAGCGCCGCTTCGGCTGGGACACGCACGGGCTGCCAGCCGAGCTGGAAGCCATGAAGCAGCTGGGCATGACGGATAAGCAGCAGATCCTGTCCATGGGCATCGACAAGTTCAATGACGCCTGCCGCACCTCCGTGATGAAGTACGCCGACGAATGGCAGGAGTACGTCACCCGCCAGGCACGTTGGGTGGATTTCGAGAACGACTACAAGACGCTCAACGTCGAGTACATGGAGTCGGTCCTCTGGGCCTTCAAGCAGCTGCACGAGAAGGGCCTGACCTATCAGGGCTTCCGCGTGCTGCCGTACTGCTGGCGGGACGAGACGCCACTGTCCAACCACGAGCTGCGGATGGACGACGACGTCTACAAGATGCGCCAGGACCAGACGGTCACGGTCACCTTCCCGATCCGCGCCGACGGGTCGGACAACGCGCTGGCGGCGGAGCTCGCCGGCGTCAACGCCCTCGCCTGGACCACCACGCCGTGGACGCTGCCCACCAACGCAGCCCTCGCCGTCGGGCCGGAGATCAGCTACGCGGTGCTGCCGGCCGGCCCCAACGGGACGCAGGCCGCGGGGGATAAGTTCCTGGTGGCGGAGGACCTGCTCGGCTCCTACGCCAAGGACCTGGGCTACGACGACGCCGCTGCCGCCACCGATGCGGTGACGGCCACGTACCTGGGCTCCCAGCTGGCCGGGCTGCGCTACGAGCCGCTCTGGGACTACTACGCCGACGCCGGGAAGTGGGGCACCGGGAACGCCTGGCAGCTCGTCGTGGCCGACTACGTGACCACCACCGACGGCACGGGCCTGGTCCACCAGGCGCCGGCGTTCGGCGAAGACGACCAGAAGGTCTGCGAAGACAACGGCATCCCCGTGATCGTCTCCGTGGACGAGGGCGCCAAGTTCCTGCCCTACTTCGCCGAGGGCGCGCTGGCCGAGATCGCCGGTGTGCAGGTGTTCGAGGCGAACAAGCCGATCACCCGCGTGCTGAAGGCCGAAGGCCGGCTGGTCCGCCAGGCCAGCTACGAGCACAGCTACCCGCATTGCTGGCGCTGCCGCACGCCGCTGATCTACCGCGCCATCTCCTCCTGGTACGTGGAGGTGACCAAGTTCAAGGACCGGATGGTCGAGCTCAACCAGCAGATCAACTGGATCCCGGAAAACGTCAAGGACGGCCAGTTCGGCAAGTGGCTGGAGAACGCCCGCGACTGGTCCATCAGCCGCAACCGCTTTTGGGGTTCGCCCATCCCGGTGTGGGAATCGGACAACCCGGAGTACCCGCGCCGCGAGGTGTACGGCTCATTGGCCGAGCTGGAGGAAGCATTCGGCATCCTGCCGCGCAACCACGACGGCGAGGTCGACCTGCACCGCCCGTACATCGATGAGTTGGTCCGGCCCAACCCGGACGACCCGACCGGCCAATCCATGATGCGCCGCGTGGAGGACGTGCTGGACGTCTGGTTCGACTCCGGTTCGATGCCCTACGCCCAGGTGCACTACCCGATGGAGAACAAGGACTGGTTCGACAGCCACAACCCGGCTGACTTCATCGTGGAATACATCGGCCAGACCCGTGGCTGGTTCTACACGATGCATGTGCTCGCCACCGCGCTGTTCGACCGCCCAGCGTTCCGCAACGTGATCAGCCACGGCATTGTGCTCGGCTCCGACGGGCAGAAGATGTCCAAGAGCCTGCGCAACTACCCGGACGTGTCCGAGGTCCTGGACCGCGACGGCTCCGACGCCATGCGCTGGTTCCTGATGGCCTCCCCGATCCTGCGCGGCGGCAACCTGATCGTCACCGAGCAGGGCATCCGTGACGGCGTCCGCCAGGTGATGCTGCCGCTGTGGAACGTCTGGCACTTCTTCAAGCTCTACACCAACTCCGCGAACAAGGGGGCGGGCCATGAGGCCGTCTCCGTGCTCGGCGACGCCGACCGGATCAAGGGCATGGAGTCCCTGGACCAGTTCATCCTGGCCAACACCGGGGACCTGGTCCGCGACATGACGGCGGCCCTCGATGCCTACGACGTCTCCGGCGCCTGCGACGCGCTGCGCGAGTACCTGGACACGCTGACCAACTGGTACGTCCGCCGTTCCCGCCAGCGGTTCTTCGACGAGGACCGCGACGCGTTCGACGTGCTCTACACGGCACTGGAAGCGGTCTGCCGCGTGGCCGCTCCGCTGCTGCCGCTGGTCATCGAGGAGATCTGGCGCGGGCTGACCGGCGGGCGTTCGGTCCACCTGACCGACCTGCCCGACGCCGGTGCGTTCCCGCGGCTGGCCGAACTGGTGGAGCTGATGGACACCACCCGGCAGATTTGCTCGTCCGGCTCAAGCCTGCGCAAGGCCGCGAACCTGCGCGTCCGGCTGCCGCTGGCCTCGCTGACCGTGGTGGTTCCGGGCGCCGAACGGCTCTCCGGCCAGTACGCCGTCATGATTCAGGACGAGCTGAACATCAAGTCCGTCCGGCTGATCGACGCCGCCAACGCCGCCCCGGAAGAATTCGGCATCTCGCAGAGGCTGGTGGTCAACGCACGCGCGGCCGGCCCACGGCTGGGCAAGAACGTGCAGCAGGCCATCAAGGCCGCCAAGTCCGGTGACTGGTCAGTGGACGACGCCGGTGCCGTCACCGCAGGGGGACTGCTGCTGGAACCGTCGGAGTACTCACTGGAAACCGTCGTGGCCGGTGACGCAGCGGCCGGTGCCGCCGTCACCATGCTCCCCGGTGGCGGGTTCCTGGTGCTGGATACAGCCGTGACCGCCGAACTGGAGGCCGAGGGCGTGGCCCGCGACTACGTCCGCGCCATCCAACAGGCACGCAAGGACGCCGGCCTGGTGGTCAGCGACCGCATCCGCACCACGGTGACGGCGGACCAGTCCGTCTTGGACGCGCTGACCCTGCACCAGGGGCTGGTCTCGCAGGAAACCCTCACCGTGGACCTCGTCCTGGTGGCCGGGGACGGCGACGCCGTGTCCGTGGAAAAAGCCGGATCCTGAAGGGGCACCAAACCATGAGTGATGAATTCGGCGTCGAGAGCGTCTACGCGGAACTGCTGGGCCGCGCCCCGGAAAACAAGATGGAACCACGCATGGAGCCGCTGTTCCGGGCGATGGACATCTTGGGCGAACCCAACAAGGCCTTCGCCAGCATCCACCTGACCGGCACGAACGGCAAGACGTCCACGGCCCGGATCATCGAGGCCGGGCTGCGGGCGCACGGACTGCGGACCGGGCGTTACACCAGCCCGCACCTGTCCAAGGTGACCGAACGGATCAGCATCGACGGCGAGCCCGTCGCGGACGAGACGTTCGTGCGGGTCTGGGACGAAATCCGGCCGTACTTGGAGATCGTCGACCAGGAACTAAACGCGGAGGGCGCGCCGCGGCTGACCTACTTCGAGTGCGTGACCATCCTGGCCATCGCCATCTTCGCCGACGAGCCGGTGGAGGTGGCAGTGATCGAGGTCGGCCTGGGCGGCATCACCGACGCCACGAACGTGGTGGACGGCCAGGTCTCGGTGATCACCCCGATCTCGCTGGACCACACCGACCTCCTGGGCGACACCACCGAGGATATTGCGCGGGAAAAGGCCGGCATCATCAAGCGCGGCGGATACCTGGTCAGCGCGGCCCAGCCACTGGACGCCGCCCAGGTGCTGCTGGAGCAGGCGCGGGACCTTCAGGTGCCCTTCCGCTTCGAAGGCGTCGAGTTCGGCGTCGAGTCCCGCAAGGTAGCCGTCGGCGGCCAGCAGCTGACCATCAACGGGCTGGCAGGCCGCTACCAGGACCTGATGCTGCCCCTGCATGGCGCGCACCAGGCCCAGAACGCCGCGGTCGCCGTGGCCGCGCTGGAAGCGTTCCTCGGCGGCGGCGAAAAGGAACTCAACGTGGAAGTCCTGCGCGAGGCGTTCCTTGAAGTGACCTCGCCCGGCCGGCTGGAAGTGGTCCGCACCGCGCCGACCATCATCGTGGATGCCGCCCACAACCCCGACGGGATGAAGGCCAGCGCGCAGGCCATCCTGGAGGCGTTCCGCTTCAGCAAGCTCATCCCGGTGGTGGGCGTGCTGCAGGAGAAGGACGCCGTCGGCCTGCTGGAACAGTTGCGCGAGCAGCTCAGCGACCTCACCGACGAAATCTGCGTCACCGAGTCCAACTCCCCGCGGGCCATTCCCGCCGAGCAGCTGGCCGAGGATGCCATTGCCGCCGGGTTCCACGAGAACGCAGTGCACATCGCGCCCCGGCTGGACGATGCCATCGAATGGGCCGTCGGCCGAGCCGAAGCCGACAACGACCTCGCCGGCGGCGTGCTGATCACCGGGTCCATCACCCTGGTCGCCGACGCCCGCATCCTGCTAGGAAAGTAACAAGATCCATGGCCAAACTGACCAAAGCCCAGCGCGAGTGGCGTCCCGACATGCCGAAGAAACGGCGCTCGATCAAGACGATGTTCGCCTCCACCGTGCTGTTGCTGGAAGCCTTTGTCGCCTTCTTCGCCACGCTGGCGGTGTTCGGGCTTTACCGGGACGACGTGCCTGCGGCGCTGATCCTCGGACTGGGGATCGGCCTGAGCGTCCTGCTGTTGCTCTGCTGTGCCCTGCTGCGCCGCCCGGCCGGCTACGCCATCGGCTGGGCGATGCAGGTGGTCCTGATCGCCACCGGCATCGTCGAACCCGTGATGTTCGTCGTCGGCGTGCTCTTCGCCCTGTCCTGGTGGTACGCCGTGCGCACGGGCGGCAGGCTGGACCGCGAGAACGCGCAGCGCGACGCCGAACAGGCGGAATGGGAACGCCGGCATGGTTCGGAGGCCGGCAGCGCGGACGACGCCGGCACCGCTGACGACGCCGGGCACTGACGACGCGGGCACCGCGGACGACGTCGGCACCGCGGACGACGCCGGGCGCTGACCTGCGCCGCGCGCGCGTCCCGTAGGATTGAACGGGGTTTTCGGAGCTAATCGTGAAGCGAATGAGGAGAAATTGTGAGCGTTGAACGCACACTGGTACTGGTCAAGCCCGACGGCGTATCCCGCGGTCTCACCGGCAGCATCCTGGCCCGCATCGAGGCCAAGGGCTACACGCTGGTCGAACTGAAGCTGGTCAACGCCACCCGCGAACTGCTGGAACAGCACTACGAAGAGCACGTCGGCAAGCCGTTCTACGAGCCGCTGGTCGAGTTCATGCTCTCCGGCCCGGTTGCCGCCGCCGTGTTCGAGGGGCACCGGGTGATCGAGGGCTTCCGGTCGCTGGCCGGCACCACCGACCCCACCACCGCCGCCCCCGGGACAATCCGCGGCGACTTCGGCCGCGACTGGGGCGTGAAGGTGCAGCAAAACCTCGTGCACGGTTCCGACTCGCCCGAGTCCGCCGCGCGCGAGATCGGCATCTGGTTCTCCTAGACGCTAAAAGCCGGCAGAGGCCGCGGCCCCGGACGGGGACGCGGCCTCTGGTATATCCCGGGTCAGCCCAGGAAGCCATCCGGGTCAGCCCAGGAAGGCGTCGATGAAGGCCAGGAAGATGGTCCCGGCGGTCACGATCCACAGCAGGGCCGTCAGGGTCCAGGCCCAGCTGCCGGCGAAGCGGACCACCGCCGGCGGCGCCTTGATCACGCCGTGCGCCAGGTTCCGCGCCGTGGTGTGCACCATCAGCGGGATCATCGCGGCCCACACGCCCATGCAGTACAGGCACAGGATGTGGATGTCGTAGAGCGCCTGGCTCCACAGCCAGACGACGAAGATGAAGCCCAGCGTGACGCCGATCTGCAGGCCGATCCAGTACCACCGGCGGAACCGCGCCCCCGCAAGGATCGCCACCGCCGTCGTGATGGGAACGGCGAAGGCGACGATCCCGATCAGCGGGTTGGGAAAGCCAAAGAGCCCGGCCTGCCAGTGCAGGAACACCTTGCCGCAGGAAACCCACGGGTTGATGTCGCAGCTGGTCACGTGGCCCGGATTCTCGTAGGTGGCCAGCCGTTCCAGGACCAGGATGCCGGACATGATCCAGCCGAAAACGCCGGTGGCCAGCAGCAGCCAGGCGAAGGGTTTCTCCCGGGCGACGCCGGGGACCTCGCTGTCCGGCAGTTGGCCGGACGCGGTCGCGGCCGGGGAGGTGGAGGTCTGCGCGTGGGTCTGCACCGTTATCCTCGGGCTAGGGGGCATGTGGCTCGATTCTACGCCGGAGCGAACGGCCATTACTCACCAAATCGCACCCGGTGTGAGAGAATGATCGTGGCTAATAGCAGCCCCACATGCTGCTGTTGGTCCAGCGACAGGCTTCCAGGTCCGTCGGCGATGCTTCCCGAACAAGCAGCCCATCAATCCGGATGGGCGCTGGGAATCCGCCGGACGGCCCTGCCGGTGAAGAGAAGGTTACGGCAGACGGAAAAGCGCCGCTGGTCCCCGGGTGTGCCGCGCCCCACGTGATGGCGCGAGCTCGGGTGATACCAAGACGACTTTCGGTGTCGGGCAGCCCAAGGCACCCGGATACCCGGCTACATGCCCCCGAGGGCACCGGGATGTGGCCGGTGCCGCAAGGGTTGGAGCACAACTTTAAATGGACAATGAACAGGTAATTCCCGCTACCTCCTCTCCGGTCGACGTGCCGGAGGTACCAGCCAAGAAACCGCCGCGGCCCCGCCGCAAGCCCACCGTGTCCGCACCGTCGCAGGACCAGCTGGACGTTGATGTGCCAGCAGCGGCGGCCACTGCCCCAAACAACCACGGCGATGCCTCCGCCGCTTCCCCCTCGACCGCCGCGGCGCCCGACGCCGCGATAGCCGCCGGCGAGCAGCCCGCGGGGGAGCAGCCCGCTGGCCAGGATTCCGCCGGGCAGGACCCCGCAGGCGGCCAGCCGGCCGAGGCGGCTCCGGTGACAACCCGCGTCCGCCGGCCGCGCAAGACCGCGGCCCAGAAGGCCGCGGAAGCCGCGGCCGCCCAGGCCGCGCCGCCAGAAGATGCCGCCGCGGCGGAGTCGGGCAGTGTCCCGACGGCAGCTGGTGCACCCGCCGCCGACCAGCCGGACGAAACGGCTCCCGTCAAGACCCGCACCCGCCGGCCGCGCAAGACCGCCGCCGAAAAGGCCGCCGAGGCCGCAGCACCGGAAACCCTCCAGGACGGGGCCGGCGCACAGCCTGCCGCCGAACCGGTCGAAGCCGACGCCAGCCCGGAAGCCGACGGAGCGGCGGAGCCCGCCGAACAGCCGGCAGGCCGACGTCGCACCGCCTCCACCGGAACCCGCACCCGCCGCAGCAGCAAGGCCCAGGCCACCGCGGCAGCAGCCGCCGAACTCACCATCGCCGAGGGTGAAGCCCCGGCCACGGCGCCGGCCCCGGTGACGGCCGACGCAGGCGATGCAGCCGAAGCCATGGCCGGCAACACCGCCGGGACGGAAACGGCAGCCGGCAGTACGGCAGGGGAGCAGCCCGCGAAGGCGCCCCGCCGTCGTCGCTCCGCCACGGCCGCCGCAGCTGCCCCTGTTGCCGAGGAAACCCCCGCCACCGCGGAGACGGCCCCGGCCGCCGAACCGGAGCAGGCCGCCGCCACGGGAGACCCGGTTGAAGAAACCGCCGCAGAAGCGGTCGCCGGGACCGATCCGTTCACGATTCCGTCCTCGCCGGTGTCCCTGCTCTTCCACGCCCCGGACTTGTCCGCCGTCGCCGCCAAGCCGGAACCGGCCGCGGCCGACGACTCGGACGAGGACGACGAAGACGGCGGGCGCCGCCGCAGCCGGCGGAACCGCCGCGGCCGCACCCGCAACCGCTCCGAGGCCGAAACCGGCAGCGATGAGGCCGGCAGCACGGAAGAAAGCGACGAGACCGCAGAAGCCGCCGACGAGGGTGCCGCGGGGGAGAAGGACGGCGTGACCTCGCGCCGCCGCCGCCGTCGCCGCCGCGGCGATGCCGATCTTGAACTCACCGGCGGCGCCGACGACGACCCGCCCAACACGGTCACCCGGGTGCGGGCACCGCGGCCCATCACCGAGACCGCCCCCAGCAACAAGGTGGCGTCGGTCAAGGGTTCCACCCGCTTGGAGGCCAAGAAGCAGCGCCGCCGCGAATCGCGCGAGACGGGCCGCCGCCGCCAGGTCATCACCGAGGCAGAGTTCCTGGCCCGTCGCGAATCCGTCGACCGCCAGATGGTGGTCCGCCAGCGCGACGACAGGATCCAGATCGGCGTGCTCGAAGACGGTGTGCTGGCCGAGCACTTCGTGTCCAAGACCCAGCAGGACTCGTTGATCGGCAACGTCTACGTGGGCAAGGTGCAGAACGTGCTGCCCAGCATGGAAGCGGCCTTCATCGACATCGGCCGCGGCCGCAACGCCGTGCTCTACGCCGGCGAGGTCAACTGGGACGCCGCCCACATGGACGGGCAGCCGCGCCGGATCGAGCTCGCGCTGAAGTCCGGCGACTCGGTCCTGGTGCAGGTCACCAAGGACCCGGTGGGCCACAAGGGTGCCCGCCTGACCAGCCAGATTTCGCTGCCGGGCCGCTTCCTGGTCTACGTACCCGGCGGCTCCATGACCGGCATTTCCCGGAAACTGCCCGACGTTGAACGCAACCGGTTGAAGAAGATCCTGAAGGAACATGTTCCCGACGGCGCCGGCGTGATCGTCCGCACCGCGGCCGAGGGCGCCAGCGAAGAAGAGCTGATGAACGACATCAACCGGCTGCGCGCGCAGTGGGAAGGCATCGAATCGCGTGCCGGTTCCACCAAGACGCTGGCACCGGAGATGCTCTACGCCGAGCCGGACCTGACCATCAAGGTGGTCCGCGACGTGTTCAACGAGGACTTCTCCAAGCTGGTGGTTTCCGGCGAAGAAGCCTGGGACACGATCGAGGCCTACGTGACCTATGTGGCCCCGGACCTGGTGGACCGGTTGGAGAAGTGGACGTCGGAGACGGACATTTTCGCCGCCCAGCGGATCGACGAGCAGATCCACAAGGCGCTGGACCGCAAGGTCTTCCTGCCCTCCGGCGGTTCCCTCGTAATCGACCGCACCGAGGCCATGACGGTGGTGGACGTCAACACCGGCAAGTTCACCGGTTCCGGCGGCAACCTGGAAGAAACCGTCACCAAGAACAACCTGGAAGCGGCCGAAGAAGTGGTCCGCCAGCTCCGGCTGCGCGACATCGGCGGCATCATCGTCATCGACTTCATCGACATGGTGCTGGAGTCCAACCGCGACCTGGTGCTGCGCCGGCTGGTGGAATGCCTGGGGCGCGACCGCACCAAGCACCAGGTGGCAGAGGTGACCTCGCTGGGCCTGGTCCAGATGACCCGCAAGCGCATGGGCACCGGGCTGCTGGAAGTCTTCGGCGAGCAGTGCGAGCATTGCGCCGGCCGCGGCGTGATCACCCACGACGAGCCGGTCGAACACCGCCGCCCCGCCGCGGCCACCGAGCACCACCAGGTCCGCATCGAAAAGCGCTCCGAACGGCAGTCGCGCAGCGAGAAGCGCCGCAGCCGCGGCCAGGGCGGGCAGGAGTCTGCCGCCGAGGCCCCGGCCGCCGTGGTCCAGGAAGACGACGCCGAGCGCCGGGCCAAGGCCGAGGCCGCCCGCGCGGCGCTGGCCAACATCGCCGCCGCAGCCCACGCCGCCCACGAGGCGGAAGAGCACCCGGAGCCGGCCAAGGCCAAACGGCACGACGGCGAAGAACCCGCCGCGGCAGCCGTTGCCGGCAAGCCTGAAGCGGCGGCGGCCGGTACGTCCGCCGGAGCGTCGGGCCAGCCCGCAGGCTCCGGACGCAAGCGCAGGTCGCGCCGCGCGGACGATCCCGGCGTCGCAACCGCCGTCCCCGCGGCATCGGCCGGCAAGAAACCCGAAGCCGCCGTGCTCGAGATCAACGGAGAAACGGTGGCCATCCCGCGCGCCGTGCACACCCCGGTGGCCGCGCCGGAAGAGCCGTCGCTGACCTTGGAGAGCCTCACCGAGGCTTTCAACAAGGTTGCCCCGGTGGAGAAGCCGGAGCCCAAGGTCGCTCCGGCGGAGACACCGGAGCCAGCCGCGGTGGGGACGTCCGGGGCTGCCGAACCCCAGGCCCCGCAAAGCGATGCACGGCCCGCGAAGGCCGCCGAACCACAGGCCCCGCAAGGCGATGCCCGGCCGGTGAAGGCTGCCGCACCGCAGGCCCCGCCGGCGGCCGCCGTCCGCAAGCCGCGCCGCCGTCGTGCAGCCAGCAGCCCGCAGGGTGCTGCCGATGCTCCCGTCCAGACGGTGGATGCCGCCGTTTCTTCGGAGAGCGACGGCGGCCACCGCCACGCCGCCACCGCTCCGGCCGCGTCCGCGCTGGCCGAAGCGGCAGGGGACAAGAACGAAGCTGCGGCTCCGGTGGTGCTGGGTGTAGGAGTACCGGCCTCGGAGCTGTAGGCGCCGTCGCATGCCGGGCAGGCCGCGGACCGCATCGGTTCCGCGGCCTGCCTGTGCCCGGCCTGCCTCGTGCTCGGCTCGGCCTGTGCCGGGCTCCGAGGGGCTGCCTGTTCCCGCCTCCGGCTTGCTTGCACCCGGCTGCCGCGGGCAGGCCGGCAGGACACCGATCTCAGGTTTGTTTCCGCCGCGGAATCGGCGGACGCCGTGTCGCGACGGCGAAATGCGCGTTCCCGGGCTGCGCGGCCGGTAGTATTGTGTGGTGCGCCCGAGCGGATTGCAGTCCGCCCGCGCCAGGAGAAGATGACGCCAGAGCCCGTCCCGGCACCCCCGGAGCCCCCTGGTTTGCGGCTGATAGCCGCAATAGCGTAATCTAGATCTTCGGTGCGTACGCCTTCGAAGGGTTTCCACCCGCAGGCGCGGATGCACAGTGCTTTCCAGGCCGTCACGTCGTGCCTGCGTATTCGAGCAAAAACTGTAATAAACGTCTAGAGAAGTGAGTTCCCAAGTGGTGTACGCGATTGTCCGCGCCGGCGGCCGCCAAGAAAAGGTTTCCGTTGGAGACCTCGTGACCCTTGACCGCGTCCCCGGCGAGGCCGGTAGCACCATCGAGCTGCCTGCTCTGCTCCTGGTCGACGGCGACAAGGTCACCTCTGCTGCCGATGCTTTGGCCAACGTCAAGGTCACCGCCGAGATTGTCGAAAATCTCCGCGGCCCGAAGATCGTTATCCAGAAGTACAAGAACAAGACCGGCTACAAGAAGCGCCAGGGCTACCGTTCTGCACTGACCAAGGTCAAGGTCACCGACATCGCGTAAGCGGTTCGCTGACTTTTAGTAAACGTTCCTTCAGAAACAAAGGTAGGCAAATCAGATGGCACATAAGAAGGGTGCGAGCTCCACTCGCAATGGTCGCGATTCCAACGCACAGCGCCTTGGCGTGAAGCGCTTCGGTGGCCAGGTAGTTTCCGCCGGCGAGATCATCGTCCGCCAGCGCGGCACCCACTTCCACCCCGGCGCCAACGTCGGCCGTGGCGGCGACGACACGCTGTTCGCCCTCGAGGCCGGTGCCGTTGAGTTCGGCACCCGCCGCGGACGCCGCGTCGTCAACATCGTGGCTGCCGCTGGGGAGTAATCCAAGCAGCTAACAGCTTTCCAGTGAGGCGGGCCGTCGGTCCGCCTCACTGGTGTTTTAACCAGACTAGAATCACTGGTGGGCCGTTTCGGTTCGCGCCCACCGGCACAGAGGAGATCGATCACGTGGCAACATTCGTTGACCGGGTAGTCCTGCATGTATCCGGCGGATCCGGTGGCCACGGTTGCGTCTCCGTCAAGCGCGAAAAGTTCAAGCCGCTGGGCGGGCCCGACGGCGGCAACGGCGGCAACGGCGGCGACGTGATCCTCCGCGTGGACCCCCAGACCACCACGCTGCTGGACTACCACCACGCCCCGCACCGGCACGCCACCAACGGCGGCCCGGGAATGGGGGACTGGCGCGGCGGCAAGAACGGCGCCACGCTGGTGCTGCCCGTCCCCGACGGCACGGTGGTCAAGACCAAGAACGGTGATGTTCTCGCCGACCTCGTGGGCGAGGGCGCCGAGTTCGTGGCCGCGGCCGGCGGCCAGGGCGGGCTGGGCAACGCCGCGCTGGCGTCGGCCAAGCGCAAGGCACCCGGATTCGCCCTGCTCGGCATCCCGGGCGACGAACGGGACATCGTCCTGGAACTGAAGTCCATCGCCGATGTGGCGCTGGTCGGCTTCCCGTCCGCGGGCAAATCGAGCCTGATTGCGGCCATGTCCGCCGCCCGGCCGAAGATCGCCGAGTACCCGTTCACTACGCTGGTGCCGAACCTGGGCGTGGTCCAGGCCGGCGACATCCGTTTCACCATTGCCGACGTGCCGGGCCTGATCGAGGGAGCCAGCGAAGGCAAGGGCCTGGGCCACAACTTCCTGCGCCACGTGGAGCGCTGCGCCGCACTGGTCCATGTGTTGGACTGCGCGGCACTGGAGGCCGACCGTGACCCCCTCTCCGACCTCGAGATCATCGAGCGGGAGTTGGAACAGTACACGGTGGACATGAGCTACGCCGGCGCCGACGGCGACGTGGTCCCGCTGAACCAGCGCCCCAAGCTGGTGGCGCTGAACAAGGTGGACGTGCCCGACGGCCGCGATATGGCCGAATTCGTGCGCCCCGAGCTGGAAAAGCGCGGCTACACGGTGTTCGAGGTCTCCGCCGCCAGCCACGAGGGGCTGCGCCAGCTCGGCTTTGCCATGGCCGGGATCGTCGCCGCCGCCCGCGCCGAAGCGAAGGCCGCCCCGCCGAAGGTGGCCCCCGCCGTCCTGCGCCCGCGCTCCGTGAACGAGCGCGGCTTCACCATCCGGCGCGAGGAAAAGAACCTGGAACCGCTGTTCCGGGTGCTCGGGGACAAGCCGGAGCGCTGGGTCAAGCAGACCGACTTCAACAACGACGAGGCGGTGGGCTACCTCTCCGACCGGCTGGCCAAGCTGGGCGTCGAGGACCAGCTGTTCAAGTCCGGCGCCCGCCCGGGCGACACGGTGGTGATCGGCGAAGACGACGCCGTGGTCTTCGACTGGGAGCCCACCATGGCGGCCGGCGCCGAACTGCTGTCCTCCCCGCGCGGCACCGACCTGCGCCTGATGGAGTACATCCGGCCCACCCGCGAAGAGAAGCGCGAGCAGTACCAGGAGCGGAAGGAAGCCAGGGCTGCCACCCGCGCCGAACTCGAGGCCGAGCGCAAGTCCGGCATCTGGACAGCAGGGGAAGACAGTGACGACGACGATGCGCGCTGAGCCGGCCACGGCGGCTGACCGGACGCTGCTCGCCACGGCCGAGCGTCTGGTGGTCAAGGTCGGCTCTTCGTCGCTGACCTCGGTGGCCGGAGGCATCTCCGAAGAGACCCTGCTGTCCCTGGTAGAGGTGCTGGCCGCCCGCCGCAACGCAGGCACCGAAGTCATCCTGGTGTCCTCCGGAGCGATCTCCGCCGGATTGGCCCCGCTGGGTTTGGCCCGCCGTCCGCGGGACCTGGCGACCCAGCAGGCAGCCGCCAGCGTGGGTCAGGGCCTGCTGATGGCCCGCTACACCCAGGCCTTCGGCGCCCGCGGCATTACCGTCAGCCAGGTGCTCCTGACCGCCGAGGACCTGATGCGGCGCCAGCACTACGCCAACGCCTACCGGGCGCTGCACCGGTTGCTGCACCTCGGCGTCGTCCCCGTGGTTAACGAGAACGACACCGTGGCCACCCACGAAATCCGCTTCGGCGACAACGACCGGCTGGCCGCCCTGGTGGCCCACCTTGTCAAGGCCGACGCGCTGGTGCTGCTCTCGGACGTGGACGCGCTCTACGACGGCCCGCCCAAGGACGGCGCGCGGCGGATCCCGCTGGTGGCCCGGCCGGAGGACCTGGACGGCGTGAACATTGGCCGCACCGGGGCCGCGGGCGTCGGCACCGGCGGCATGGTGACCAAGGTGGAGGCCGCCGGAATCGCCGCAGGGTCGGGCATTCCGGCCCTGGTCACGTCCACGCCGAACGCGGCGCGGGCGCTGGCCGGCGAGGACGTGGGCACCTGGTTCGCGGTCAGCGGCACCCGCCGGCCGCCCCGGCTGCTCTGGCTGGCGCACCTGGCCTCCGTACAGGGCAGGCTGGTGCTGGACGACGGCGCCGTGCAGGCCGTGCGCGAAAAGCACCGGTCGCTGCTGCCGGCCGGCATCGTGTCGGTCAAGGGCGACTTCGAACCGGGGGATCCCGTGGAGCTGGCCGACGGTGACGGCCGCGTGGTCGCCCGCGGCCTGGTCAACTTCTCCTCCTACGAGCTCCCGCGCATGCTGGGCCGCTCCACCCGGGAGCTCGCCGCGTCGCTCGGCCGGCAGTACGAGCGCGAGGTCATCCACGTGGACGACCTCGTCCTGCTCTGAACCACCGCGTCAGCCGGCGGCGGCAGCGTAACGTGACCTCCGTCGTCGTGCAGTGCCGGGCCCACGGGCTAAAATCAAGGGTATGACCCAGACAGCCCCTTCCCAGTCCACGGCCGAAGAGCTCCAGGACGGCCGGAAACCGGACGCCACCGCCGCCGTCGAGGCCATCGCCGGACGGTCCCGGACCGCCGCGCGCCGGGTGGCGCGCGCCAACCGGGCCTGGAAGGACAAGGCGCTGCAGGAGATTGCCGACTCCCTGATCGCCAGGCGCGACCTGGTGCTGCAGGCCAACCGCCAGGACCTGGACGAGGGCAAGTCGAACGGCACCAGTGCCGCCCTGCTGGACCGGCTGACCTTGGACACCAAGCGCATCGACTCGCTGGCCGCTGCCCTGCAGAACCTGGCCGCGCTGCCGGACCCGGTGGGCACCGTGATGCGGGGGCAGACCCTGCCGAACGGCCTGCGGCTGCGCCAGGTCCATGTCCCCATGGGCGTGGTCGCGGCCATTTACGAGGCGCGCCCGAACGTCACCGTCGACATTGCCGGCCTTGCACTCAAGAGCGGCAACGCCGTGATCCTGCGCGGCGGCAGCGCGGCGCGGCACACCAACGTCGCCCTGCTGGGCATCATCCGCGATGCGCTGGACCGGGTGGGCCTGCCCTCCGACGCGGTGCAGAGCGTGGACGACTACGGCCGCGAGGGCGCCACCGCGCTGATGCAGGCGCGCGGCCTGGTGGACGTGCTGATTCCGCGCGGCGGCCGCGAGCTGATCCAGTCCGTGGTGAACAACGCGAAGGTGCCGGTGATTGAGACCGGTGAGGGCAACGTCCACATCTACCTGGACGAATCGGCCGGCACGGAGATGGCCGTGGACATCCTGCTCAACGCCAAGACGCAGCGGCCGTCGGTGTGCAACACCGTCGAGACCCTGCTGGTGCACCGCGATGCGGCAGCCTCAGCAGACGTCCTCGCGGCGCTTGCCGGCGCGGGCGTGCGGCTGCATGTGGACGAGCGGGTGGCCGGCATCCTTCCCTCCGGCGTCGAGGCCCAAGCCGCCACCGACGAGGACTGGGGCCGCGAGTACATGGACCTTGACCTGGCGGTGGCGATGGTGGATTCCATGGACGATGCGGTCAAACACATCCGCACCTGGACGACCGGCCATACCGAGGCCATCATCACCAACGATCTGCGCAACGCGGAGAAGTTCATCGCCGAAATCGATTCGGCGGCAGTGATCGTCAACGCCTCCACCCGGTTCACCGACGGCGGGGAACTGGGCCTGGGCGCGGAGGTCGGCATTTCAACCCAGAAGATGCACGCCCGCGGGCCGATGGGCCTGCGTGAACTGACCACCACCAAGTGGATCGTTCAGGGCGACGGCCAGGTCCGCGCCTAAGCAGGTGCCGGCCGGGCCGGTCCCGGCCGAATCACGGTTCCGCCGCCGGAACGCGTACCATGAGTAGGAAGCCATATCCCGTCCGCCTGCGTGCGGCCGGGTTGAAGAACCGCAAGGGAGAATCATGCTGTCTCAGGTCCTCGACGCCGCACTCGTGGCCAGCGAAGCCGCCCACGTCGAACTGCCGGTCCCCGCGTGGGTGGTCGGCGCCGGTTTCATGGCGGTCTTCCTGATCATGATGTTCGCCACGATCGCGTTCACCAGTGTCGGACAGCGCCACTCGGCGGTCGAGGAGCACGTGGACCCGCACCGCCAGCATCCGAACAAGCACGATCACGGCCAGGCCACGCGCCGCTAGCCGTTCGTGTCCGCGCTGCCCGTCAAAGCCCCGCACGCCGGAGACCTGCACCTCACTTACCCGGGGCGCAAGCTCCGGCTGGGCGTCATGGGCGGAACCTTTGACCCGATCCACCACGGGCACCTGGTGGCGGCCAGCGAGGTAGCCTCTGTCTTCGGCCTGGACGAGGTGGTCTTCGTGCCCACCGGCCAGCCCTGGCAGAAGAGCGGACGCGAGGTCAGTCCGGCCGAACACCGCTACCTGATGACCGTGATCGCAACGGCCTCGAATCCGCAGTTCACGGTCAGCCGGGTGGACATCGAACGGCCTGGGCTGACCTACACCATCGACACGCTGCGGGACTTGCGCGCGGCGCGTCCCGATGCGGAACTGTTCTTCATCACGGGAGCGGACGCACTGGCGCAGATCATGTCCTGGAAGGACATCGACGAGCTGTGGTCGCTGGCGCACTTCGTGGGCGTGACCCGGCCGGGCCACGAGCTGCACAACTTGGGCCGCAAGGATGTGAGCCTGCTGGAGGTTCCGGCGATGGCCATTTCCTCCACGGACTGCCGGGAGCGCGTGGCCGACAACCAGCCGGTCTGGTACCTGGTGCCGGACGGCGTAGTACAGTACATAGCCAAGTATGGTCTCTACCGGCGCGCGCCGGACGGCGCCGTCGCCCTGAGCCAACTGCAACCAAGCCAATGAAATCAGTCGTTTACTACTGGGTGATCAGCAAAGCATGAGCAATCAATCCCAGCCGCCGCCCAGCCGCCGGGACATCCGGCGGCAGCGCGACGGCGCCGGCACGGGTCCGGAGACTGCCTCCGGGAACGTCTCCCAGGCATCGGATGCCCAGGCAGCGGCCCCAGTCGATGGCGGGGGAGAAGTTGCCCAGGCGTCCGGCGAGAGCCGGACAGAATCCCGCGAACGCCAGGGCGAGCGGTCCTCACAGACCCGCGCCCGCGAGCGTGAAGCGCGCCGTGCACTCAAGACCCTGACCGCGGCGCTGCCCAAGATTCCGGCCCCCGAGCAGGAAGAGGTGCCGACCCGGCGCCAGCTGCGCCAACAGCAGTTGGAGCGCGAGAACCGCGTCCCCGCGTCCGGCGCACCGGCCGAGGGCCGGCCCGGGAATTCGGGTGCCCCGGCTGCCCCCACAGACACGCGCTCCCGTTCGTTAGGTGCACCGGGCGCACCGGCTGCTAAGGCGGACACCCGCGCCCGGGCGTCGGCCGCCCCCGCAGACGCCCGCGCCCGGACGTCGGACGCCCCCGCAGACGCCCGCGCCCGGACGTCGGACGCCCCGGCGGATGTCCCGTATGAACCGCAGCGTCCGCCGATCGAGGGCGGACGGCGGGCCCGGCGCGGCGGGAACACCGGCCGGCATCCGGTTCAGCCGCCGGCCGACGCGCAAGCGAAGTCGCTCTCGGCGGCCGGACGCGAGGCCGTCGACGCCGGCGAGATGACCGTTGAGCAGGCGCTGGCTGCCCGCGATCTGCTGATGGGCCAGGCCAAGAACATGGTGGCCATGATGGAGTCCCGGCAGGAGCAGGATCCCCACGACGTGGACCTGGAACTGCTGGCCCAGCAAAAAGCCCTCGCCGAGCGTGCCGCGGTACTGAACCGCCGGGCCGCGGACAAGAAGCGGCTGAGTGACGAAAACGAACAGCGCCGGCACACGGCCACGGACCGGCCGGCGGCCGACATTGCGTCCGCTCCGATGGAATTCGTGGCCGTCCCGGGGACCGACCGGCACGTGCTCCGGCCGTCGTCGACTTCCTACGTTCCGGTGGTGACGACGCCGGCTCCGGCGCAGGCGCCGCCCGTCCGGCAGCCGGCTCCCGCACGCCGGCAGCCGGCTCCCGCACGTCGGCAGCCGGAATCAGCCAAGCCGCAATCGCCGGCTGCAACGGAAGCTGTGCCGGCAGTGGCAGGGACACCTGCGGGACAGGACCGGAACCCCGCCCCGGGACCCGTCGACACGGCCGCTTCGGCACCGCCTCGGTCTAAGATCCTGGCCCAGGCCGAAGCACTGGCCGAAGGGCGCGCTGCCACGATCCATCCGCTCAAGGCCAGCAGTGCCTACGGACTGGATCCCCTCGACGCCCGGACGGCAGGGCTCGACCGGGTCCGGCGGATCAGGCTCGCGGTCGGTGGTGCACTGGTGCTGGGCGCCGCTGCGTTCGCAGCGGGAATTGCCATGATGCTCGGAGTCTTTGGCGGCTAAAGCCGCCGCTCAAACGCTGGTTCACATTCCAAGGAGACACATGACCGCACCCGAGAGCTCAATCGCCATTGCGCGCACTGCCGCGAAGGCAGCCAGCGACAAAATTGCCGAAGACATCGTCGCCATCGACGTCAGCGAGCGGCTGGCCATCACCGACGTGTTCCTCATCGCTTCGGCACCCACCGAGCGGCAGGTGAATGCCATCGTTGACGGCATCGAAGAGGAGCTGCACAAGCAGGACCTGCGTCCGATCCGCCGTGAAGGCCGGTCCGAAGGGCGCTGGGTACTGCTTGACTACGCAGGCGTCGTCATCCACGTCCAGCATCAGGAAGACCGCGTCTTCTACGCCCTGGAGCGCCTGTGGAAGGACTGCCCGTTCATCGATTTGCAGCTGGACGAGAAGCCCGCGTCGACGGGCACGGAGTAGCCGCAGCGAGCGAGCCCTGCCAGGCCGGACCACTCTGTCCGGCCGGTGGGCCCGCCCGGAGTCCATCCGCTGATTTGGAATCCGTGAGAGTCTCTGCATAGAATATTCAAGTTGCTTCGAAGGAAGCGACGCGGAATCCGCAAGGATAACGGGGCTGTGGCGCAGCTGGTAGCGCACCTGCATGGCATGCAGGGGGTCAGGGGTTCGAGTCCCCTCAGCTCCACTCCGTGAAGCACCATCGGTGATATTCACGCAGCGGAATATAACCGCCGGTTCGGCGAATCACTTCCAGTCCAGGGGCTGTGGCGCAGCTGGTAGCGCACCTGCATGGCATGCAGGGGGTCAGGGGTTCGAGTCCCCTCAGCTCCACCCATCAACGAAGGTCCGGCACAAACAACCGTTTGCGCCGGATTTCTTCGTTTCCTGTGAAGCGGACGTTCCGAGGGTCCCGGGAACCCACGGTTTTCGCCCCTTTCTATCCCAGAGCCTGCCGCCTGCTAGCCGGCATTCCTCGGCCGATCTCCCCTCAATTCGGCTGTGAGCGAACGGGGAATTGCCCGCCGAGTCGTTTGAGAACGCCATGCTTACTGAGGCAGACGCCGGCGACTATGGTCCGCCGGCCGGCGCTCCCTCAGGTGCGCCTGGTCGTGATGCTCATGTCGCGCAGGATCACCGACAGCTGGTCCATGAACAGGCCCAGCTGGGCGTTCTGCCGGTCGTTGATCAGCAGCGCAAAGATGTTCCGCGCCAGCCGGATTTCCGGAACGTCCAGCACCACGATGCCGTACGCTCCGTTGTGCATGGCCAGCTCCGGCACCAGCGCAGCGCCCAGGCCGGCCGCGGCCATGGCCAGGCTGGCATTGAAGTCGTCGCAGTAGGCGACCACCCGGGGGTGGAGGTTGCAGCTGGCGAAGAGGCGCTCGATCACGGTGGCGTCCGCCGTGCCTGGGTGGTGCATGATCCAGGGCATCTCGGCCAACTGCGAGGCCGTCACCGAGGCCCCGGCGCGGATGCCCCACGATTCGGGCAGCACCACCCGGAAATTGTCGTCGCCGATCCATTGCCGGCTTACCGTGTTGGGCCACGCCAGCCCACCTTGGCCCACTTGGAATACGAGGGCGACGTCTAGGCCGCCGCCGGCCCGCAGCCCCTGGATCGTCTGTCCCGGCTCGGCGACGGATACCTTGAGGTTGATCCCCAGGCCCGGCCATCCGGGGGCCTGCAGCAACCGGGGGAGTACGTAGGTGGCCAGGCTGGGAAAGATTCCCAGCCTGACTTCCTGTGTGCTGGTGTCCTGGCTGCGGGCCGTGGCAGCCAGCAGTGCATCGATGTCCGTGAGGACCTTGGCCGCGTGACGGGACATCACCATCGCCGTTTCGGTCGGCTGCACGCTGCGCGCCGACCGCTCGAACAGCTTGGCGCCAGTCTCGCGTTCCAACGCGGACATCTGCTGGGAAACGGCCGAGGCCGTATAGCCCAGGTTGGCTGCGGCCGCGGCAAACGACCCCCGCCGGGTCACCTCGAGCAGTGTGCGCAGATGCACCGTGTTGACCATCAGCTCTCCTGTCGCTCGTTCCTTCCTGCGCTAAGCCTACCTTGGGCTCTGCTGGAACCGCGGGCCGTTTCGGGACGGGGCGACGGGGCCCCGGTGCGGAGGGGCATCGCCGTGCGCGGGTCCGGAGCCGGGCGCAAGAAACACCTCAGACCCGGTTGTGCGCTCCCGGACTGTGCTGTCCGGGAGGAATGTCGCGGCCCTCCGAAGCGTTGTGTTAATGGTGCCAAAAAGGACCGAGGGGGAGTGGTTCGAGCCCCGGGCATGCTGCCGAGACAGCCGCCTGATAAACGCCATCGGACTGCGGAGCGTGGAGCCGGCGAAAGCGGCGCGGCCGATTGTCCGAAGGGGCCGCTATAGTCCGGATCACTGGAGCGGCAGCAGGAGAGACGACCAAACCGGGGAACCACAACATCTAGTGGTCGTGGCACTACGAACGACACGCCGAGGAAACAGCGACACGAGACTTTCCGAAGTTGTGGGCAGTCCATCCACAGGCTGTGGACGGCGACCTGGAAAGGCCGGAATATCAACTGTTTAACCGCAGAAAATATCCCCATGGGCTGTGGACGAAGGCGGACCCGGAATGACATACTTGTAATACATCATCTTGGGGTTCCGAATGGCCGAGTCCACAAGATGTAGTATTGGAACCGCTGGCGGGCAGCGAGCGCGGGTTCTTCTCAGGGACAGCCGCACAGCCAGAAAACAGCAGAACGCCGTACCGAGAATTAGGGGAGAAGGACCATGACTGTAACGGTTTACACCAAGCCAGCATGCGTGCAGTGCAATGCCACGTACCGGGCTCTGGACAAGAAGGGCATCGCCTACCAGAGCGTTGACCTGTCCCAGGATCCGGAAGCGCTGGAGCGTGTCCGTTCCCTTGGTTACATGCAGGCGCCCGTCGTCGTCACCGAGCAGGACCACTGGTCCGGGTTCCGCCCGGACAAGATCGAGGAGCTGGCCCAGGCCGCTGCCTCAGTAGCCTGAGCGGACTCGTTCGGAACCAGCACCAAACGCCATGACCGAGCTGCTGATGAGTGAGGCCGCCAGGCGCGAGGCGGGTCCGGCAACCGGCGGGACCGCCGACACGGACCTGATCTATTTTTCCTCCGCCTCCGGCTACACCGACCGCTTCATGCAGAAGCTGGGGCTGCCGGCGGCACGGATCCCGCTGCGCACCCAGCAGGAGACGCTTCACGCGCTCCGGCCGTTCGTCCTGGTACTGCCGACGTACGGCGGGGAATCCGGCAGGAACTCGATTCCGCCACAGGTCATCAAATTCCTCAACCGCGAGGAGAACCGGCGCCTGCTCCGCGGAGTGATCGGTTCCGGAAACACGAACTTCGGCACAACGTACTGCCTGGCGGCGGAGAAAATCGCCGCCAAGTGCCAGGTGCCGCTTCTCTATCGATTCGAACTCATGGGCACGTCCGAGGACGTCGACCGGGTCAAGCAAGGATTGGAACACTTTTGGAAACGACAGTTGCACACGCGGCCATAGCCGATGCCAAGGCAGAACTGCCGGCGGCATTCAAGGGACTGGGCTACCACGAACTCAATGCCATGCTGAACCTTTACGGTCCGGACGGGAAGATCCAGTTCGAAGCCGACCGCGAAGCTGCGCGCCAGTACTTCCTGCAGCACGTTAACAACAACACGGTGTTCTTCCATGATCTGGAAGAAAAACTCGACTACCTGATCAAGAACGACTACTACGAGCGCGAGACGCTCGACCAGTACACGATGAACTTTGTCCGGTCGCTCTACGACCGGGCCTACAAGAAGAAGTTCCGTTTCGAGACCTTCCTGGGCGCGTTCAAGTTCTACACGTCCTACACGCTGAAGACGTTCGACGGCAAGCGTTTCCTGGAGCGCTACGAAGACCGCGTCTGCATGGTGGCGCTGCATTTGGCCAGGGGTGACGAGGAGCTGGCGAACCGGCTGGTGGACGAGATCATCGACGGTCGCTTCCAGCCAGCTACGCCCACGTTCCTGAACGCCGGAAAGAAGCAGCGCGGCGAGCTGGTCTCCTGCTTCCTGCTGCGCATCGAAGACAACATGGAGTCGATCGCCCGCGGCATCAACTCCGCCCTGCAGCTGTCCAAGCGCGGCGGCGGCGTGGCGCTGTCGCTGACCAACATCCGCGAGCACGGCGCGCCGATCAAGCAGATCGAGAACCAGTCCTCCGGCGTCATCCCGGTCATGAAGCTGCTCGAAGACAGCTTCTCCTACGCCAACCAGCTCGGCGCCCGCCAGGGCGCCGGCGCGGTGTACCTGCATGCGCACCACCCGGACATCTACCGCTTCCTGGACACCAAGCGCGAGAACGCCGACGAAAAGATCCGGATCAAAACGCTCTCGCTGGGCGTCGTCGTCCCGGACATCACGTTCGACCTGGCCAAGAAGAACGAGGACATGTACCTGTTCTCCCCGTACGACGTCGAACGCGTCTACGGGGTGCCTTTCTCGGACATCTCCGTCTCGGAGAAGTACTACGAGATGGTCGACGACAGCCGGATCAAGAAGACCAAGATCAGCGCCCGCGAGTTCTTCCAGACGCTGGCCGAGATCCAGTTCGAATCGGGCTACCCGTACATCATGTTCGAGGACACGGTGAACCGCGCCAACCCGATTCACGGCAAGATCATCATGTCCAACCTCTGCTCGGAGATCCTGCAGGTTTCCTCGCCGTCGCTGTACAACGAGGACCTCACCTACGCCGAGATCGGCAAGGACATTTCCTGCAACCTGGGCTCGATGAACATCGCCAAGACCATGGATTCGCCGGACTTCGGCACCTCCATCGAGACCGCCATCCGCGCGCTCACCGCGGTGTCGGACATGTCCTACATCAACTCGGTGCCCTCGATCGCCGAAGGCAACCTGCAGTCGCACGCCATCGGCCTGGGCCAGATGAACCTGCACGGCTACCTGGCCCGCGAGCGGGTGCATTACGGTTCCGAGGAAGGCCTGGACTTCACCAACATCTACTTCTACACGGTGCTGTTCCACGCGCTGCGTGCCTCGAACAAGCTCGCGATCGAACACCGCCAGACCTTCGGCGGCTTCGAGAAGTCCAAGTACGCCTCGGGCGAGTTCTTCGACAAGTACACCGAGCAGGAATGGGTGCCGCAGACCGACCGGGTAAAGGAACTCTTTGCCCATGTGGAGATCCCCACCCAGGCCGACTGGCGGGAGCTGAAGGCCTCTGTCATGGAGCACGGGATCTACAACCAGAACCTGCAGGCCGTTCCGCCCACCGGTTCGATCTCCTACATCAACAACTCCACGTCCTCGATCCACCCGGTGGCATCCAAGATCGAGATCCGCAAGGAAGGCAAGCTGGGGCGCGTGTACTACCCGGCCCCGTACCTGACCAACGACAACCTGGAGTACTATCAGGACGCGTATGAAATCGGCTACGAGAAGATCATCGACACCTACGCCGCGGCCACCCAGCACGTGGACCAGGGCCTGTCGCTGACGCTGTTCTTCAAGGACACCGCCACCACCCGCGACATCAACAAGGCGCAGATCTACGCTTGGCGCAAGGGCATCAAGACCATCTACTACATCAGGCTCCGTCAGCTCGCGCTGGAGGGGACCGAGGTGGAGGGCTGCGTCAGCTGCATGCTTTAGCAGCCCACACCAACTGAAAGTACGACGGCGGGTGCCCGCCCGCCGTCGTACGGGCACCGACGGGGCGCCGGCAACCACCGGAACCGGCGGACCACTGCCGGCCGCAGCGACGGCCGGCATTCGGGCACCATGAAACAACACAGATTTGCGAAGAAGGGGAAGCGATGTCAGCCGAGAAGGTCAAGCTTCTGCACCACGTGGAAGCGATCAACTGGAACCGGATCCAGGACGAGAAGGACGTTGAGGTCTGGAACCGGCTCTGCAACAACTTCTGGCTGCCGGAAAAGGTGCCCCTGTCCAACGACGTGCAGTCATGGAACACGCTCACCGAAGACGAAAAGCTGCTCACCATGCGCGTCTTCACCGGCCTGACCCTGCTGGACACGCTCCAGGGCACCGTCGGCGCCGTGTCGCTGATTCCGGACGCCCTGACGCCGCACGAGGAGGCCGTCTACACGAACATCGCCTTCATGGAGTCGGTGCACGCCAAGAGCTACTCCTCGATCTTCTCCACCCTCGCCTCCACCAAGGAGATCGACGAGGCCTTCCGCTGGTCCACGGAGAACGAGAACCTGCAGAAGAAGGCCCGCATCATCGAGGGCTACTACTACGGCGAGGACCCGCTCAAGCGGAAGGTTGCCTCCACGCTGCTGGAGTCCTTCCTCTTCTATTCGGGCTTCTACCTGCCGATGTACTGGTCTTCGCGGGCCAAGCTGACCAACACCGCGGACCTGATCCGGCTGATCATCCGTGACGAGGCGGTGCACGGCTACTACATCGGCTACAAGTTCCAGAAGGGCATCGAAGGCGAGTCCGAAGCGCGCAAGCAGGAGCTGAAGGACTACACCTTCGAGCTGCTCTACGAGCTGTACGAGAACGAGGTGCAGTACACCCACGACCTCTACGACGCTGTTGGCCTGGCCGAGGACGTCAAAAAGTTCCTCAACTACAACGCCAACAAGGCGCTGATGAACTTGGGCTACGAGGCCATGTTCCCGTCCACCGTCACCGACGTGAGCCCGGCCATCCTCTCCGCCCTGAGCCCCAACGCGGACGAGAATCACGACTTCTTCTCCGGCTCCGGCTCCTCCTACGTGATCGGCAAGGCCGTCAACACCGAAGACGAGGACTGGGACTTCTAGTTCTGCAGCCGCCAAATATCGTCGTAGAGCGGATCCCCGATCCGGTCGAGGGCCCTTTCGCCACCGCAGGACAAGAACCGGCAATCTCTATAGCCTAGGGATGTGGAGGGCGTATGACAGTTCGCAGCGCAGGCATCCTGCTGTACCGGCGGAGCCTGGAAGGGCACTTGGAGGTCTGGATCGCCCATAATGGTGGCCCTCACTGGACCGGCATGGACACCCGCGCCTGGACAATTCCAAAGGGAATATACCTCGACGCGGAGGACCCTCTGGTGGCCGCGCTGCGGGAGTTCGCCGAAGAAATCGGGACGCCGGCGCCTCGGGCGGACTACCTTGAGCTGGGCGCTTTCCGCCAGCCTTCGGGGAAGGTCATCACCGCCTTTGCCGCCGAATCGGATTTCCAGCCAGAGCACATCACCAGCAACACGTTCCCGCTGGAATGGCCGAAGGGTTCCGGTGTTGTGCGGGAGTATCCCGAAATCGACGATGCCAGATGGTTCCGAGAGTCCGAGGCGCGCAGCAAACTGGCGAAGGGGCAGGTGCCGATCCTCGATGCCCTTGCCGAGTACCTCGGGAAGCTGGGCTGGTCCTGAGCTGGGCAGCTTTCAGGCGACATCGTTCTCCGCACTGGGCAGTAGTAACGAGCGTATGGCGCCGGTGTAGAGCCTGGCCGTGCCGTTCAACCCGGCGATGGATGACCTGAGCTGGTTCGCCGCATCTAGGCATTGCTCAGTTTCGGTTCAGGCCATACTTTCGGCTGACGTGGCCACGAAGATGTGTACCTTTCAGCTATGAACAGGGTGATACTTCGCATTGCCCATCAGTTTCGCCAAGTAGGTCAGTCAGCCGACATGGGCAGTAGTCCACCGAAACCGCGGAAACACGGTGATTCGCATCTGGCGCTAACCGCCAACCAGCCTCCGACCTCACATCTCCGAAATCTTATAAACATAACTTCGTGCTCTGACCGGGTGCGGAGCAGAAAGCTGAAACGACCTATCCGGGCAATTTGCCGGGATAGGTCGTTTTTTCTGTAGGCTGCGGCCCTCCCCTTTTTTCCAAAGGGTAGAGATATTGCGCCGGAACCCGTTGACAGCCCGAAAACCGCGGGCTTATGTTGAGGCCACTATGCGCCCGGTTGGGG
The DNA here is from genome assembly GCF_059090885.1 of Arthrobacter sp. Y3223065. Taxonomy (NCBI): domain Bacteria; kingdom Bacillati; phylum Actinomycetota; class Actinomycetes; order Micrococcales; family Micrococcaceae; genus Arthrobacter; species Arthrobacter sp. Y3223065. The sequence continues at coordinate 501,466 of NZ_JBNHGC010000001.1, forward strand.
GGACGCAGGAACCGTCGTTCTCTCCACGGACCTGTCGCCTTTATGGCATTTACGCATAATCGTGCAGGATGAGCGACCAGCCCTCCTGCTGCCCAGGAGTTCCCATCATGAACCTCAAAAAAGCACTGCGCCTGCCCGTTTTCGTTGCATTCTTCCTCGCCGTGGGGGCCGCGCCGACCGTTGCGACGCCTGCGGAGGAAGCCCCCGTCACCTGGCCTCCCCCGGACACGGGAGGCCAGTACCTGCCCGTTCCGGAAGAATATTTCGACCCGATTGAGATCACGGCGTGCGGCACCACCGTCACCATGGAAGCCGGAGACGTCCGGGATGTTTATTACAAGTCCCGGGTGAAGCAGAACGGATCAACGATGCTGAAGTTCAAAGGGGATGCCACCGTGGACCTAACCCGTGCCTCGGATGGCGCCTTTATCGACGAACTCGACATTTCCGGAACTGCCTATCAATACATCTCAGCCGATGAGCTGACCGTTGTGGAACTCCTCAGTGGGCGCTCCATCGTGGCAGCAGCGAGCCCCGAAGAAGCCGAAATGATGGCCGCAGAAGGTTTGCCGGAGTTTGCCTACTACACACGGGGGTGGTTGGGTTTCTACAGCCAATTCTCTGAAGACCCAGAGGTGATGGAGCCAATCGCTTCGGATATCGTGCTGAACACTACCAAGCACGTGCACGATGTGTGCGAAATGCTCGATGAGGCGGCCTGGAAGTAACACCACCACCCGCCCCTTGAGGCTTTGAAGGGGATGAGACAAGCTCAGGTGCAGGTTTTGCAGGGCATCGCCTTGCCGCGACGGAGGAAAGACCCCCTGCACGACCGCGATTCCTAAGCAGGGATTTCAAGCGAAAACCGGCCTCTTTGAACTTTGTTCGTTTAGGCCGGTTTTTACGCAATGATGAAGCACACCCGCGTACCGGCTGCATGGAAGCGCCTGATGGCGCTACGCGGGGCTCGATTTTCCCACGACCAAAGCCCGCCTGAGCGGCAGGGGGTGATTTTATCGAGGTGTCAGATCTACGTGAAGGCTCCTTGACCTCGGCCTTGAAGATGCGCATCGACTGGCCCAAACTGCGGGCCACGCCCGGCAGTTTCGGTGCTCCGAACAGCAGCACGAGCAGTTCTTTTGTTGAAAGGAAACGACGAATCATTCGCCCGCTGGTTCAGCTAGGCGGAGCACGTGGTAGAGGTCCTGCACTTCCTCGCAGAGCAGGCCGGGCAAAGTATCGGGAGGTTGGAGTCTTTCACCGGTACGCAGGGCCGCGGCCATGGCCCCAAGTAGCCGGTGCAGCACGGCCGTTTCCGATGGCTGCAGCGTTGTGGGCTCGCCCTGCTGCTTGCCGTGCTCGAACTGCCAGCATGCTGCGAGTGTACGGTAGGCAAGCTGCTGCGTCGCAGCCACTGTTGGCCACGCTCTGTACCCGGTCGCACGTTGGTCGGCTGAGCCGTTGACGGCCCCGTCGAAAGTTTGTGCTAGCCGCAGGACTGCCCGCTCGAGATTCCTCCGGGCCGCCCGGAGTGGGAGCGGGTTGGTTTCTGCGAAGCTGAGTGCGGCGACGGCAGTGGCGGCCGCGTCGATCGTGTCAGCGATCACGGACGGCAGCCCGGTCCTCGGGCCCGAGGGAACGATCAGCACGAATACGGCGAGGGCGACGGCGCATCCGACCGCGGCGTCCAGGCCGCGGGCGAGCAGCAGCCCCCGGGATCCATGCCACCCTGGCCTCCGGTGGCGATCAGCAATGCTACGGCGGTAATGAAGACCACGGCCAGTACGAAGTTGCGCGCCATCGTCACCTCGATCAGGAAAGTCAGGATCATGATGGCGGCGACAAGCCCGAGGGCGTGCGGCGGGACGAGGATAAGTGCTGCCGCCAGTCCGATCCCAAGCGCCGTCCCGATAAAATACTCCAATCCGCGCTGGCTGGTGCGGCGTCGGTTGAGTCCCTGATGCAGGATCAGTACCGCGGTCGACATTGCCCAGTAGGCATGTTCCAACCCGAGGAATCCGCTGATCGTCCCGGCCAGTGCGGCTGCTGTGCCGACCCGGATAATGACCAGCAGGGACGTGGAACGGGGCTTCAGGCTTTCCGTGAGCCGCACCCAGGCTCCGGGGCGGCCTGACGCCGGCCGGCGTGGCGGAGGAAGTTCGCCGGCGATCGACCACTCCGACGCCTGACGGGCGTGAGTGCGGGCAGCTGCCGGGTCCGTCGGAGGGTCGGCGAAACGGGTGCGCGTGCCCGTCATGGCATCGGCGAAGATCAGGTTGAGTCGACGTGCCCGCTTCTGCAGCTCCCGCACGCTGCTGTGAGGAAGAGAGTATGAGGGTTCGCGGTTGATAAGCACGGTCCAGGCATCGTGCAGCGCCCTCGCCGCACTGTGCCGGGCGGCGTCCCGGCCGACGGTGCCGGCCGCATCGATGTAAGCGGTGACCGCGGTTTCCGCGGCGGCCACGGCGGACTCCTCCGGCCCGTGCGGGCGGAAGAGCGCTCCGGCCATGTGGGTCAGCCATGCAAATGCCCCGCCGGCCAGCACCAGCAGTGCGGCGCGACCAGGATCCTGTTGCGGCCCGTTCAGGCTCGTGCCGACAGCGCATACCAGGACGAACTGATACGCTCCGGGAGGACCGACGTCAAAGGCATTGCAGGCCAGTGTCGCCAGGACGGCGATCGCGACGATGGTAAGGATTCCGAGCCAGGTGACAGACGCGGCTGCGACGCCCAGACCGACGGCGGCGCTGAGGCCGAGCGCGATCACGGCAAGCAGCACAGCACGATTGCGATAGGGCCGCCCGTAGCCGTAGAGCGCAGTGAATCCGCCCAGCGCGGCCGTCAGCCCCAGGGAAAGGTCGTCGGCCAGCCATCCGATGAGCACCGGAATGCCCATGGAGGCGGCCGTTCGCAGACCGGCAGGCCAGCGCCGGGGCCCGGAGCGCACCAAGAACACGGCCCCCAGTCCCCGCGGAGCCTGAGGCGGTCTTGTGGGACCGGATTGTTCCTGCATGATTTTCCCATTCCCGCCAGGTCCGGGAGGGACGCCAGGGCGCATCCGAGGGGTTACCCGTCGGCGTGGGCGGCCCGGGGCCGCCGTCCTGCCCGTTGATGTCACAGATGTGTACACGCTCCCGTCGGCGGCGAACGCCTTTTCTAGCCGCCAGTGCGTCCACCCGGCTCCCGCAGTTACGACGGCCCGTCGCCCGTTGGCCAGGGGTTTCCTCTTTTTTCAGGGCTGCACTGACCCGCTGCGACCGCTGCCGCCGCCGGACCGGATATGCGTCACGGTGCCTACGTTCAGAACCACGGAAAGCATCCCCATCCAAATTGACGGCGAATCATGGCCGTCGGCGCCGCAACGGACGTAGTCGTGGAGTCGGCGGTACCCAGAGCCTTGGCGGTGATCGGCTGAAGCTGACCCAGTGGGCGGCTTCACGGAGCATCGCCGAATCACCTTCGGCGATTTCGATTCCGCCGCCAGTTCGACGGCCGCAGCTTGGGCAAGGATTTGGATAACCGAGGGATCCTTGCAGTACGAGTAGGAGGGGGAGTTCGAAGCCGCGCGGCACCGGCGCTGACCGCTGTGATCGCGTCCTCCGCGTCCGCACCGGCGAAGATCATCATGTCGGCTACGACCACCCGGAGTGCGACGTCCAAAGCGACCGGGAATGGGCCGGGAGACCCGTCTGGGGTGCTGATGTCCTTGAGTAAAGCTGGGACGCGGTCGACGACGGCCTGGCGCACTGTAGTATCGCCAGGTGAGCCGGCCAACTCTGCCAAGAGCCCTGCGACCCGGTCCATGGCGTTGCTGAGAGTGCCATTGTCTCCTGGGCCGCTGGCCAGCGCGGTCCTGACAAGCATGAGGCAGCTGACTCCCAGCAGGTCGAGGTGCTCGGCGCTCTCCTGTTCTTTCACGACCGGTGTGATTCGCGAGCGTCCCACCAGGGAATGCCGGGCAATCCGCCCGCTGGCACCGCGCGTCTTGCTCAGCCCGAGCAGCAGCTCGGGCAGGGCCCGCAACCGGCGCAAGGCCTGCTCGCCAGCCTCCCTATCAGCCTGGGCCAAAGCGCGAGCGGTCAGGCGGAGTCCGTCCGCCATGCCGTTCAATGCGGCCGACTCGGCCCGGCGCAGTAGCCGGACGGGCTCGGGCGTAAACAGGATCTGACTGAATACCAGCGCGACGCCGGCACCGATGACCGCGTCGACCATCCGGTCGGGGCCGACCTCACCGTCTGCGACGGCTATCGTGAGGATGGCGGCCGACGCCGCTTGTGCTATTACGAGCGGTGCGCCACCGAGGCCACGAGAGATGATCATCGCCGCGAAGGTCGCCACCGCAAGGCTGCCGAAGCCTTCACCCATGAGTAAGAGCGTAATCTCGCCGGCCAGGATCCCGACGATCAGCCCCAGCAGCAGCCGCAGCGCGTTCAGCCCGCGGCTGCCGAACGGCGCGTTGAGAGCAACGACCGCGGCGATCGGCGCGAAGAAGGGGTCCGGATGATCCCCGATCAACTGCGCAAGCAGCCAGGCGATGGTAGCGGCCACCGCTCGTTGCACTATCGGCCATGCATCGCTCCGCACCCGCTGCCATGCGCGACGGCCAGCAGCGGCCAACCGCTCGCTCCACGCAGACTCAGCGACGTCGGTGCTCACGGGTGAACCCCACCAATACTGATCTGGGTCATAGTGACGAACTGGACGCGTAACGCCCTGCCCTTGAGTTCAGCAGCACCGTCACATCGAGGGGACGATCGCTGTGGGCGGCTTCATCCGGCTGAGGTGCACAGTAGACAAATGCATTCACAGGGTATCCCACGATCAGGGATCTCCACGTGGCGCCGCACAGCGCCCGGCTTCACGATCTGGCGGTGGTGCCGGCCTTTCCCATGTCGACATAATCCCACGGGGCCGACACCTTAACAAGGCGCTGGCGACACTGGCGTAACTCTCAGCCGGCGAACTCGCGTGCCGGGACACCGGCTACTTGCACGTCTGCGCTAAAAAGGGATCCGGCGAGGGGATCGTCCTCGGGTTCGAGATGCTCCCGTGAGGTGGTTATGAACAGCTGGTTCAGGGCCGGTCCGCCGAACGTGCAGGCGGTGACTTGGCGGGCGGAAACCTGCACCACTTCGTCGAGGTGGCCCTCCGGGGTATACCGCCGCACCTCTCCCGCACCGTTGATTGCCGCCCACACGGCACCCTCTGCGTCTACGGTGAGCCCATCGGGGTGTTCGTGGTCGGGCATCGCCACGAAAGTGCGTCGCCGGGTCAGTCCCGCGTTACGGTCGTAGTCGAAGACGGCAATGCTGTGGGTTGCCGTGTCGTTGTAATAGGCGAGTGACCCGTCCGGACTCCAGTCCAAGCCGTTCGAAATGGTTACTCCGTGCAATACCGGGTGAACCGAAAGATCGGGATCCAGCCGAAAGAGCGCGCCAGCGCCGGGCTGCTGATCGTATGCCATTGAACCGCAGTAGAAACGGCCGTCGGGATCGCAAGCACCCTCATTCATCCGGATGCCGGTATCGGTCCACGCATCGTCCAAGTGTGTGAGAGTTCCCTCCGGATCTTCGAGACAGAACCAGCGATCGACGCCGATCACCGCGCCGCCGCCCTGTCGCGGTCTTACTGCTGCAGCAATCGCGGCGACGTGACGACGTGTTATCTCACCGCCGGTCGTCAAGGACAGGATGTCGCCGGCGAACATATCCACCCAGCGCAGACCGCCCCACGGGGTGGACCAAACCGGACCTTCCGCGTGGTGGGCGATGGGATCGGTGCGCTGTTCCGCACGCATGAAACTAACTCCTCGTCCGCTCTCAGCATGGCTGATACGGCGACTGCAGCTCTCTCGTCACGTTTCTCGCGTAATAATACGCTGTAACGGGGGGGGCCGCGGGGTATCAGGACGACATCCGCGGTGCTAAATTGTCGTGCATATTTAGGCCAGCAGTTTCGGTCGATGAGACGGGGTCAAACTATGGTTCTGGCCGACCATCAAACCCTTCTGATTTTGGGCGCGAGCGGCGACTTAACCGCACGGCTGCTGCTGCCGGGACTGGGCGCGCTGCTGGCTACCGGCAGCGTGGAGCGCCTCCAGCTCATCGGCAGCGCAGGGGCCGATTGGGATGAGGAGCGCTGGCGCTCACAGGTCGCTGAGTCCTTCGCGGCGGCGGACGCGAGCGGAGAGCAGGTGGAAGCGGTCATCAGGAACGCCCGCTATCTCCAGTCGGACGTGACAGACCAGGACCAGCTGCGCGCGTTGCTGGAGGAATGCCGCGGACAGCTGATCCTCTACTTCGCTTTGCCTCCCGCGATCACACAGAAGGCGTGTCAGGTGCTGGGCGGCATCGGGGTGCCCGAGGGCACCCGGCTGGTCATGGAGAAGCCGTTCGGCAGCGATGCCGACAGCGCTGCGGCCCTCAACGATCTGGTGACCCGGCTCGTGCCCGAGGACCATGTGCATCGGGTGGATCATTTCGTCGCCATGCCCGCGGTGCTCAATATCCTGGGCGTGCGGTTTGCCAACCGCCTGATCGAGCCCGTACTGAACAGCCAGCATGTTGAGAGCGTGGATGTGGTCTTCGACGAGAGTTTGGCGTTGGAGGGCCGGGCCGGCTTTTATGACAGCACCGGCGCCTTGGAGGACATGATCCAGAGCCACATGCTCGAAGTCATGTCGCTGTTCGCCATGGAGCCCGTACCGACGCTGGAGGCAGAGGACGTGCGCGATGCCAAGGCGCAGGTTTTGCGCGCCACCCGGATCTGGAATGATGACCCGGTCACCTACAGCCGCCGGGCGCGTTACAGCGCGGGGGAGATCGACGGACGCAAGGTGCCCTCCTACGTGGACGAGGAGGGCATTGATAGCTCACGTGAGACCGAGACCTTCGCCGAGATCGTGCTGGCCGTGGACACCTGGCGGTGGGCGGGCGTACCGTTCCGGGTGCGCTCGGGCAAGGCCCTGGGCTCGCCGCGCACGGAGGTCACTGTCACCTTCAAGCCGCCGCAGCAGGTACCTGCCGGCATGAGCGGTTACGCTCACCCCAATCGGCTTCACATCGGCATCCCCTTGAACGCCAATGTGCTTGGCCTCGACGTGAACATCAGCGGCCGTGACGATCCGTTCGGAATCGATCCAGTCACCCTGGCAGGTAACTTCGCTGCCGGCGAGCTGCCGCCCTACGGCGAGGTGCTGAAGGGGATTCTAGAGGGTGCGCCGCCGCTCTCTGTGCGGGGTGACATGGCGGTGCAGTGTTGGAAAATTATCGAGCCGGTGCGCAAGGCCTGGCGTGAGAACCAGGTACAGCTGCAGGAGTACGAGGCAGGCAGCACCGGCCCCGGCGGCTGGCCCCTTAACGGACTTCCCGCAGGAAGGACGTGACATGGCGGCCGGCACCGGTGCATCGAGTCCGTTGGACAATATCTCCGGCAAGGGCCTGCGCAAGGTACGGCGCTGGGGGTTGTGGATCAACCTCGCCACGTTCTTGATCGGCTACGCCACCGGCGTGATCGCCGGGGCGCTGCTTTACATCCGCGGTGACCTCGATCTCGATGAGACCCAGCAGGGCCTTGTCACGAGCATCTTGCTACTCGGTGCGATGGTGGCGGCGATTTTCACCGGCAGGCTGGCCGACCGCTTTGGCCGCAGGACGATACTCGGGGTTGCTGGGGTGCTGTTCGCGGTGGGGTTCGCGGTCTCGGCGCTGGCCACGGGCTTCGCGCTGTTGATGCTGGGCCGCCTGGTCATGGGACTCGGGGTCGGCATCGCGTCGGCCCTCGTGCCTACTTACTTGGGTGAAATCTCGCCAGCGCAGATCCGGGGTAGGATGCTCACGCTCAACCAGCTGCTGCAGACCGTCGGGATGCTCGCCGCCTACGTCGTGAACCTCATCTTTAGCGCCAGCGGCAACTGGCAGGCGATGTTCTGGGTGGGCGCGGTACCGGCAGTCCTGCTCGCGGTGATTGCGGTGCGCCTCCCCGAGTCGCCGGCCTGGCTGATCGCGAGAGGACGAATCGACGCTGCAAAGAAGATGCTCGGGTCAGTCGCCGGTTCTGACGGTGCCGACGAGGTGATCGAGCGCTACCGCCACGAAGGCGAGCAGCGCCGGCAGCAGCGGGAGCGGGATCGCAGTCCCGACGAGAAGAAGGGGTGGCGTGCGCTGCTGGCTCCCCGAGTCCGCCCGGCGTTGATCGTGGCGCTCGGGCTTGCCGTTCTGCAGCAGTTCGTCGGGATCAACACGGTGCTCTATTACGCGCCGACAATCATGGAGCAGACGGGTTTGAGTGCCTCGAACTCGATCGTGTACGCGGTCATCATCGGCGTCGTCAACCTGGTGATGACGATCGTTTCTCTGAAATTGATCGACCGCATCGGCCGCCGGCCGCTGCTGCTGGTCTCGCTGATCGGCATGGGCATCTCGGTGGCCGTGCTGGGAGCCGCGTTCCTCGCAGATCTCGGCTCGGTGATCCTGCTCGTGTGCATGCTGGTTTTCGTGTCTTCGTTTGCCGTGGGGATGGGCCCGGTGCTCTGGGTAATCCTGGGGGAGATCTTCCCGTCCCAGCAGCAGGCTGAGGGCTCGGGGGCGGGCTCGGCCGCGAGCTGGCTTTCGAACTTCGTCGTGTCCGCGGCTTTCCTGCCGCTGGCCGGGGTGATTGGAACGGGTGTGGTGTTCTTGATTTTCGCGGTCGTGTGCCTGCTCGCGTTGGCGTTCGTTTACCGCTACGTGCCCGAGACCAAGGGCCGCGACTTCGAGGAGATCGACAGCGACCTGCAGGCCCGCGCGGGTGGGAAAAAGCCAGACGCCTCCGCAGCATGACCCATTCATGCATTCGACTCCGCTGCTGGTTCGCTCGACTGAAGGACTCGGCTTACCGCGCGCTGAGTCCGTCAGTTAGTCTTGTTCCGATTCTCGGATTGTTCCGAGGGCCGCTTGAACGGCTCTGCAGCATTATGCCCGATACCCTGTCTGGCTCGGAACAATCCGCGCGCGCCAGAAGCTCACCCCAGGCGATCTCATTCCAACTTCTCGAGGCGATCAGCACGCCCTGTCGCATCAGAGTTTGATGGGGAAGGTGAACATCACGATGATGCTACCGATCGCCACAACGCCGGCAAGCCCAAGCAGCATCAGACGCATCCAGGGCGCGAGTTCTCGTTGCGACATCGCGGTCAAGAACAGCACCAACGCGAACAGCACGGTCAACAAGGAGTAGTTACCTACCCGCTGATTGTTCGCCAGCGCTTGCTGAAACTTTGCGTCGGCTTGAGCGGACAGTTCAGCGGCCTCGATGGTGCCCGGTGGAACGTACTCGTCGAGAGCGAACGGACTCGGCTCCGTCCGGCCACCGGCGTCCCACGCATCGAACGCGACATGGAAGTGCGGGGTGAAATGCGCCTCGATGAACTCTCGCAGGTCGTCTCTGCCATCGGCGACCGCGAGAATCCACTCCGTGTAGATCCCCACGTCATACAGGCGGGCGTCGCGCGCCATCCCCTCAGCCACAGCCGACTGCGCACGCGCGTTCGCGGCCTGACCGGACGCGATCGACATCTCGCCACCCCAGATCGACGCCTGGAAGCCACACCATGCGGTGAGCACAGCAGTGATCGAGAGCAGGAACACGGACACCACGTCGAGGACCGGACGCTCCCGATCCACGGTGCTCGCCTCACCCATCGTCATCCTTCCCTTTCTCCGACCCCTCGAATGCGACGCAAAGCCACTCAGCCCAGTTTGATAGGTTCACCCCGCTACGGGAGGGGACCTGTTGCATCATGTCAGGGTGCCTCCGGTTGCGTTAGTTCGTTAAACCGTACTGGGTCTGGTAGAGACTCTTTCCTCACCGGAGAATTAATCATGACCAGCGGAATCAAGTACGAACAGGAATTTAAGGACCGCGCCGTGCGCTTGTATATGGAGCGGCGCGCGGAGCACCAGGAGGAGTCCAAGACGGCCACGATTAGGCACGTGGCCAAGATCGTCGGGATTCCGGATGACACATTGCGGACCTGGTCGCGGAAGGCCGAGGTCGACGCCGGGGACCGTCCCGGGGTGAGCAGCGATATGGCCGCTGACCTGCGCCGGGTGCGGCGGGAGAACGCGGAGCTGAAGCGGGCCAACGAAATCCTGACAATCGCATCGGCTTTTTTCGCAGCGGAGCTCGACCGCCCACGGCAATAATCGTTGAGTACATCGATGCTTTCAGGCACCGCTCCGGGGTCGAGCCGATCTGCCGCGTTCTGACCCGGAACGCCGGAATAAAGATCGCCCCGTGCACCTACTACGCGTATAAATCCCGCCCGCTTTCCGCCCGCGCCGCGTCGGATCTGGTGATGACCGAAGTGATCACCACTGTCCATAAGCAGAATTACGGCTGCTACGGAGTGCTCAAGATGTGGCACGCGCTGAACCGGCAGGGTCACCGGATCGGGCGCGATCGGGTGGGCCGGCTGATGCGCCAGGCAGGCCTGTCCGGCGCCGTCAGGGGACGCCACCGCACCGTAACCCCCACCGGGCCCGGGAAGCGCCCCGGCGCCCGGACCGGGTCAACCGCAGCTGGGACATCACCGTGCCGAACACCGTATGGGTCGCGACCTTCACCGCCGGTTCCATCGGAACCGTGGGAGACGCCCTCGACAACGCGCTGATGGAGTCGACCATCGCCTACAAGACCGAGTTGATCGATGCCGATCCGACTCGCACGTGGACGTCGCGGCAAGCCGTTGAGACCGCGACCGCCGAGTGGGTGCACTGGTTCAACCATCAGCGTCTCCATTCATCCATCGGCTACCAGACCCCGATAGAGTACGAACACGATTTCCACCTGAACCGCACCCGGGAACCCCTGAGTGCGTGAATCCCGAGCCTCTACGAAACCCAGCACGGTTCAACTCGGCGCGGCAGATGCCGTCCCTGGGAGCACTCCAGGAGTTGGTCCATGGCTTCGGGTTGGACGGTTGCCCCTTTCAGGTCAAGGGTAATGTCCAGACCGGGTGCGAGGGAATTGGCCCGTCTGGTCACAATGTAGATTTTGGGTGTTCACCGCACCCCTGATCCCGATCCGGGCCTGTGAGCCCTCAATGTCCACCTGGACAAGGGCCTTCAATTTATCGCTCAATCGCCCCTCCAATGCGGTAGCGGATGAGGGTGCGGGGATCCGGGGTTCGTTTGGGGAGCGGGGAAGGCCACGTGGCCGCCATATCTACGGACGAAGGCAACACGGGATACCTATGCATCCGGCATGCCGCACACCGCCGCAGCCGCTCACCCCCGCCGATTAAACCTCTCTAACCGGCACGGGATCGACGGTCCGCCCGACGATCCCACCATCGGTCGATCACCAGGGTGGTCAGGAGCCAGCCGCCAAGCGCGGTCACCAGCCAGACCAGCACAGTCGCGGCGATCCACGCAACGACCCCCTCGATCCGCAGCCCGCCCGGAAAAAGCGTGGCCACCCACAGAGCGAGCAACGTGGAGAGCAGCCCGATCGCCCCGAGCACGGCCGAAGCATACCTGCGGGCCAGCTTGAAGACGATCGGTGCCAGGATCGCCTGGGCCGCCGTGAAGATTCCGATGGCCAGCAGGAAACCCGCGGGCTCAAGGCGGACGCCGTCGACCAGCCAGTTAGCGATCAGCAGGGCGGCCGCCGCCCCGAGCAGATTCACCGCCACCAACAACAAGAAGCGCACCATTACCCTCGCCATCCTCCGCTAGGCAGCCGGGCCCGCAAGGACACGCGGCCGAAACTGTCCGGAATCCCTCTCGGCGATGGCACCGAAGAAGAGAACGATGATATTGGCCAGGGAACCCAGGACATCGACCACAACCACGCCCCTGCCCGATTGATCCCGCCATCGGGGATCCGCTGGCGTGAGGACCTTTCAGGATCCGTAGCTCATCATCCCACCGCAGGGTGGGGTTGTTAATAGCTGGAACTCTGTCCCCCCACGTGTCAGGGTTGTTTGAGGCCAGCCCACTCATGGCAAGTTGATGATGTAGGGCGAGAATTACAACCACGAGCAATGGCCACACCGGATCGGCCTTCATGATGCAGCGGACGTTCACTACGGCTCGGAAGAAGAACGCCGAACGGTTCGCACGAACCACCGATCCCAAGATCTTCGCGCTCGGCCAACGTAGCCTGGATCAACCAACCGGCTGAAACGGAAGAAACAGCCGCCTAACTCCCACTGGCCTCAAAGTCCGACAAATACCGTTCCAGCGGCGCACCAGTGCTGCTGCCTGTTCCGCCAGGATGCCTTCAATAGGGTGACCCCATTGACATCATGGCCGAACGCAAGGAGAAGGGCCTTAACAGCTTCGACGAGATCTACCGTAATGCTCTCGCTGCCGCCCGGTCGGAGGCTGCCCACGGCACCGGTTTTATCGCTCGCAAGTCGACGTCACCGACCCGGACCTGATCGCTCTGAAGGCCATCCTCCAGTTGCGCGAGGACGTCAAGGACTGGATGGAGATACAGATCGTCGCCTTCCCGCAGAACACCGTGCTCTCCTTCCCCCGGGGGGCCGGAACTGCTTGAGGAGGCCCTGAAGATGGGAGCGGACGCCATAGGGGGGATCCCGCACAACGAGGCGACCCGTGAGGACGGGGTCTCGTTCAAGATCATTTTCGATCTCGCTGAGAAGTACGGCGTCCCTGTCGACGTCCACTGCGACGAGATCGACGACGAGCAGTCAACGTTCATCGAAGAGATGGCAGCGTTCGCCAGGAGATCCGCTATCGGCGCCCCCGTCACCGCCAGCCATGCGGTAGCAATGGCGTACTACAACAACTCGTATACGGCGAAGATCACCTCCAATCTGCAGGCCGCGGACCTCAACTTCGCCATTTGCCCCACCGAGAACCTCGCGCTCCAAGGTTGGAAAATGGTGCCGGTGCCCCGCGGGGTCGCACCGATTAAGCGGTTGACCGAGGCCAGGCTCAACGTCGCGTTCGGGCAGGACTCCATGTCCGACCCCTTTTACTCCCTGGGGGAGGGCAACATGCTGCGGATCCTGGATGTGGGTCTGCACGTTGGGCACATGCTCTACGGCCCCTACCTCGCCAACGCGCTCGATTTCATCACCTCCCACGGCGCGAAGAACCTCGGCATCTCGGACCGCTACGGCATCGAGGAGGGCAAGCCCGCCAACTGCATCGCCCTCGACTGCGCCACCGACAAGGAAGCGGTCCGGCACCAGGCCGACGTGCTGTGCTCGGTGCACAGTGGCCGGACCGTCTTCACCCGGCAACCGGCGACCTTCGCGACGAGCATGGACGGCTTCGCGAATCGTGAGAGCCCTCAGGGTTGGCACTAGACTTTGTGACGGCTCTCAGCTTTTCCCTTCGCACTCTGCCTCCCATACACCACGGGCAAAAGCTCGGAGCAGACCGTACCGCAGCCGGGTACACCTGCACGCCGCTACAGCCTTGATGGACTGCGGTTCGCACGGTGTAGCACAACCTCATCATCACTGCGATGTCGGTGGCGGTTGCTTTCCTCGTCGGGGGAGTGAGCCTAGTGGGTGCTGCTCGACATTGCTGCAGGCGGGGTCCGGACCGTTCGTTTCTCAGCCATCGATCTGGAGAGACTCGGATACCCGGTCGCCGCGAATCTCCTGCTGACCTGGCTCGTTGCGGTCGGGCGCTGGAAACTGGTCGAATCGGGTTGCCGGTGCTGGATCAGTCGCCTCAACGCGGATGTTCCCAAACTCAACCTGTGCCGATATGTTGATCGCGGGCGGTGCAAGGAGGGATCGCACGGCCCAACGATCAGTCACAGATAACGGGTACTGATCTCAGCTATTCGATTCCAGGAGGAAGCATGACTGACCCCCAGAAGGATCCGGAGGAGCAGGAAGGCCCGGCGGATGGCGGCGCAGCCGGTGTTCCCGGCGTTCACGACGGTGGTGCTGACGGTGGTGCTGATGGCGGGGCCGACGGTGGTGCTGACAGTGGTGCTGATGGCGGGGCCGACGGTGGTGCTGACAGTGGTGCTGATGGCGGTGCTGACGGTGGTGCTGATGGCGGTGCTGACGGCGGGGCACTTGGCGGTGGTGCCGAAGAGTCGGACAGCCGCTCTTGAGTAGCGCTCGAACTGACCTTCAGGATCCCGGCGCCACGCCAAGGCCCGGGATCCTGGAGACCCGCCTCATTGGCGGAGGACGCGAACAGTTTGCCCACCACGCATGGGGACGAACGGCGCTGCTTACGCGCAACGCCAGCGACTTCTCGGATTTGTTCTCTGCCGAGGCAGTCGACGAACTGATTTCGCGGCGGGGACTGCGCACACCCTTCCTCCGTGTCGCCAAGGACGGCTCGACACTACCCGACTCATCATTCACTTCTTCCGCCGGGGCTGGCGCCACCATTTCTGACCAACTCGACGACACCATGCTTTGGCGAAGGTTCGCCGACGGTGCCACACTCGTCCTGCAGGCTCTGCACCGCACGTGGGAGCCAGTGGCAGACTTCTGCACCAAGCTGAGCTCGGAGCTAGGACACCCGGTTCAGGCCAATGCCTACATCACCCCGCCCCAGAACCAAGGATTCGACGATCATTACGACGTCCACGACGTCTTCGTCCTGCAAATCGAGGGAACCAAGCGCTGGATCATTCACGAACCCGTCCACCCCGACCCGCTGCGTGACCAGCCCTGGACCGATCACCGCTCCACAGTTGCTGAGGCGGCGAAAGGCGAAGCATACATCGACGCGGTGCTCAAGCCCGGCGATTCCCTTTATCTGCCGCGCGGCTGGTTGCATGGCGCCAAGGCGCAGGGCGAGGTATCCATTCACCTCACACTCGGAGTCCACAACTGGACCCGCTATGCGTTGGCCGAACAGCTGGCTCAGGCGGCGCTTGAACTGCTTCGCGACGATCCAGAGATGCGCAAGTCGTTGCCACTAGGTGTCGACAGCCCCACTGGCGAGCTCGACATCGTCCGCGAACGCCTCGCCATAGCCGTCACTGAGGCCGATTCCGCTCCCCAGTTCCACCGCACGCGACGAGGACAGGGACGCCCGGCACCGCTAGGACTGCTGGACCAGCTAGCGGCCGTCGATCACCTCGGGCCCGAGTCCCAAGTGCGGCTGCGTGATGCACTGCAACCACGGTTGGAGGATTCACGCCTGACCACGCGCGTGGGTTGGCTCGACTTCCCCGAAAAGGACTTGCGGTCTGTAACCCGGCTGCTCAACGGCAAGGTTCACACCGCGAACGATCTCGGCGTCGAACTCGTCGAAAGGCTCTTGCGAGCCGGCGTCGTCGTTCCTGCGAAACAGTGATGACACCACGATGCCTGCCACCGAACGCTTCTTCTGCGCCGAAGGCGCCCGGACACGCGGCGACCCGCTGGCAGGCACAGCACCCCGCGGCTTCATCTGGGTCCTCATCGAATACCGAGGTGGGTGGCCGACCAACGGCTTCAGCGACCTCGATCTCGAACCCGAAACCAAAGCACTCGTATTTTCCGCTGCGCAGGCGGCGCGGGCCCGGGTGCTGCTGGTACGACGGCACGGCCGCAGAAGTCGCAAGGGTCCCGGCCGCTGGGCTGTGCTGCGCCACGAGAACTCCGGTGCCCATCGACAGCAATGGGGAATGTGGACCCGTGATGAGGATCTGGCGCAGATCGCCCTGGCCCTCAAAACCCCCGGTGAGCCCGGCCTGCAGCCCGTTATCCTGGTGTGCACCCACGGTCGGCACGACCCCTGCTGCGCTTCGCGCGGACGACCCGTGGCACGAAGACTGAGTGAACGCTGGCCGGAGCTGGTGTGGGAATGCACGCACGTAGGCGGTGACAGGTTCGCCGCCAACGTCATCGTTGCGCCCGACGGCGTCTACTACGGCGGTCTCAATGCGAAATCATCCGTTGCGACAATCGAAGAACACCTCGCCGGCCGTATCCACGCAAAGCATCTGCGCGGATACACAGATCTCGCCCAACCACAGCAAGCCGCTGTCGCGGCCGCGCTGAAATGTTTCGGCCCCGCCAGCCGTCATGACTACACGATCACTGACGCTGTCCGCGACGGCGATCACTGGCGGATTCGCATCACCGGCCGGCCGCCACATGCAGGGAGTATTGAGGTCGAACTGCAGGCACACCGTACTCCGCCGTGTCAGCTGACCTGCAGGGGACCGATGATGAGCTCAGTCACGGTCTACGAACCCACTTCTATCCGCCACTTTTCAAGGGCATGACCCAGCGGCCGCCGGGATTGTCCTCGCAACAGACCCGGCTACGAGATGACCGATATAGTCGACGCGTGTTTGGGTCGGGGACCAGGGGTATTGCGACACCGCCAGCATGGATTTGAAGGCGTTGAGCCCTGGCCGCCGAGCAGCGCGACGCCGACCGACGGCAGTCGAGAGGCATGAGGACCCCCCGGCCGGACAACGTACAGAAAGTGATGGATCGGTCGGTGATATTTGATGGCGGCAATCTATGAGTGCAGCTGTACTATGACCGGGCGTGCACGATCGCTCAAGATGCCACCGCCGCCCGCCCTGACTTCGGCGAAAGGGAGACCACCATGACAGCGAGTTCGATCATCGAGTACATCGACCGGTACGACGGTGATGTACGGGATCGGCTGCTGACCGTGTACGAACTGATCCGGTCGGCCGTGCCCGATGAAGCGGTAGAATCGATCAGTTGGCGTATGCCGACGTTCAAATTCGGCACCGAGCCGTTGTTCTTCTTTACCGGAACAAAGCGCCACATTGGGTTCTATCCGACTTCAGACGTGATCGCGCATTTCTCGACAGAGCTGGCCGCATATGGGACCACAGAGCACTCTATCCAGCTGCGCCATGATGCCCCCTTCCCGACCGAGTTCATCCGCGAAATAATCGCCTGGCGGCTACAGCAGCTGCCTTCGGACAAGGATTGAGTCAGTCGCCTCGGCGCATATAGCTCCGAAGTGTCAGCAGCATGCCCGGAACGACTGGGATAAGCTCGCTTGGGACCGAAACCAGCATCGAATCCAACTGTAAGGGGCGGGGATTCCTTGGATCTGTGGGGCGGCATGAGCCGCGACGAACTGCGCATCTTTTGTTGGGTTGCGGCCACCGTCTTTGCGCTTGCGGCCGGCGTCTGGCGTCCGCGCAGGCTTCATTGGACTGCGCCTGGTTCCGTCCTGCTCTTCGCGGCCCTCAATGCGGGCGCCGGGATCTACGTCCTGAACCACTTCGGTGATTCGCGCTGGTCCGCAGGGGGAGAGCCGCCGCTGACCGCTCCGTCGTTTTCCGGGAGGCCTGTCGTGGGGCAGTTTCTGGGCCCGCTGGACTCCGCTCTGAACGGAGTGGTCCGTGGGGTGAACGAGTTCCTGGCATTCACGCAGGCTCTTCCCGTAGCGCTGGACTTCCTTGCCGTGTCCGGCTGGGCCCTGCTGGTGTCGTTCCCGCTTGCCATTCTCGCCGCCGGCATCAGTTACGCCGTAGCCAAGCGCCGAAAGGCGGACTTCGAAAAATACCGTGCCACCGTTGACCTGCTCAAAGATGAGCTCGAGCAGATCAAGCGGCAGATCTCGTCAGGGATTTCCGTCGGCACGGCACTCCCTCCAGGGGACGAGATTGCTGACGGGCGGCCTGACTGAGACGCTGAGGATGAGTCAAGTGGGTGCCGGAGTTGGCGTAAAGCAAAGGAGAGCCCCGTGGGCAAGGTGGTCATGTACGGCTCGGTGTCGGTGGACGGCTTCGTCGCGGACGAGAACGACCAGCCCGGACCCCTGTTCGACTGGTTGTCCAGCGGTGACGTCCCGTTAGACGGGAGCGGCGAGGTGAAGGTGTCGCAGACGTCCTACGACTACACCCGGCCGTACTGGGACCAGATCGGGGCGACAATCGTCGGCCGCCACGTCTTCGACATGACGGACGGCTGGGACGGGAAGCCTCCGAGCGGGGTCGACCACGTGGTCGTCGTGACGCACCGGTCGAAGCCCGAGGGCTGGGACCCCGAGGCGCCGTTTCACTTTATCGACGGTGTCGAGGCAGCCGTGGCCAGGGCGCAGGAGCTCGCGGGTGACCGCATCGTCGAGGTCGCCGCTGGCGACGTCGGTGGCCAGGTGCTTGCCGCGGGCCTGGTCGATGAGGTGCGCATGGACGTCGTACCCGTCGTGTTTGGGTACGGCAAGCGCTACTTCGGGTCGGTCCACGCACAGCACCTGTTGGAGGATCCCGACGTGGTGATTCAGGGCAACCGAGTGCTTCACCTGCGCTATCGGGTGCGCCGTTGACCTATCTGAGCGGGTACGCGAAGAAGTCCAATGCGAACGGTGACACAAGATCGGGCCTCCGGCTGCGTTTGCGCATCGCTGCCTTGGGACCGACGCGACAGCCAACATCCAGCCAGCGATTACACCCTCAACTGCGAAGAGCCACATTTGCTTGCTAGTTGGACGCTAGTTCACTTTGACTGTCTTGGTACGCTTGGCCATCCTCCTTTGGGGAATTTTGAGCTGCCTGAGCATAAATCGCCGCATTTGAGCATCGCTCATATGGGTCGTTTCTTAGAGGCCGTTGTGCGATCCGGACCTGGTTGGAAGAATGACATGCATCTGCGAAGTAAAGACGAGGGCAGAGGTAAGTCGCGGGTTCGTTCCGTCAACGATTGGCGCCTTGGGCAAGCACTGGAGGAATTTGGTGCGGGAAATAACCTTAATCTGAGCATCGACATTGCTTCCGCCCCTATTCCCACCCGTAGGTGTGACGTTTTCGCCTGCCTCCTGATATCCCATTCGAAACTGGGAGAAACGGTACATTTCATCTTCAACGGGTTCAATACACCCTCTATTCAAGAGGGTAGTGGGACTGCGCCAGAACCCGTTGACAGTCGGAAACCGCAGACGTACGTTGGGGGCACTGTGCGCCTGGCTGGGGGAAGGAACGCAGGGACCGTGGTTCTCTCAACGGACCTGTCGCCACTACGGCAACCAACGGATATCCGCGCAGGACGAGCGACCAGCCCTCCTGCCACGCCAGGAGTCTCATCATGACCATCAAGAAAACACTGCGCCTGCCCATTTTCATTGCTCTCGCCCTCGTCGCGGGGACCGCGCCGGCCATTGCAACGCCCCAAGAGGAAACCCCCACCCAGTGGCCGCCCGAGGACACGGGGGGGCACTATCTACCGGTCCCCGACGATTACTACGCTCCAATAGAGATCGAGGCATGCGGCACGACCGTCACCCTGGAATCCGGAGACGTTCGGGAAGTCCACTACAAAGCCCGGGTTAGGCAGAACGGGTCAACACTGGTGAAGTTCCGGGGCGATGCCACCGTGGACCTGACGCGCGCCTCGGACGGTGCCTTCATCGACGAACTCGACGTCTCCGGACCGGGCTTCCAATACTTCTCGGCCGATCAGTTAACCATCGTCGACTCGCTCAAGGGTGCCTCGATCATTTACCCCATAAGCCCCGCTGATGCCGCGGCGCTGGAAGAAGAAGGCCTACCCGAATTCTTGTACTTCGAGCGGGGGTGGCTGGCCTTCCATATTCAACTCTCTGAGGATCCGGAGGTGATGGAGCCAATTTCGGTAGATATCGTGATGAACACCACTCGGCACGTTCACGATGTGTGCGAAATGCTGGATGAGGCGGCCGAGAAGTAACACGTCCTCCTCTCCGGACTTTGGGTAGGAGGACGCCGAGGTTCAACCGTGTCTTGGCGGCGGCGAGCCCAGGACGCCTGTATTCGGGGGATTTAGCCTGTCTTGTGCTTCTGGTGGTCGACGGAAAGAGGCGACCCCAGAGGGGCCGTCAGTCGTGCCAGGTGCGGCGACTGGAGATGACGCTCTTAGTCCTGTCGCTTGGCGTAGTCGCTGAATCCTTGCCAATCAACGACCACGCATTGCTCATCTCCTACGACCCATGCATCGTGACCTGGCGGGACGGACATATAGTCGCCGACGGTGAACTCGTTTTCCTCCCCGTCGTCCATGACGATCTTGAGTCGTCCGGACAACACATAGCCGGTATGGGCCACCTGACAGCTGTCCGTCTTAGCAATGGGTTTCACGTGCTTGGACCACTGCCAACCGGGCTCGAAAACCGCCCGCCCGACGGCGCCTGCCTCGAGATTGATCAAATCCAGCTTTCCTTTGCCGTCCTCGAAAGGCCGGGTTTCTTCGGGCTCGTTTAGACTCTTGCGGATCATGGGTGCCATGAGGGTCTCCTTTGAACCAGACGTGCAATGCGCACAAGTTTGGCAGCACCCCGGGAACGGGGTCAATGCGTCCCGGCCTGACGAGGACGTCTGCATCGTTGTCGGCAGTACGGTGATCGCTTCGAACGGGGTCGCTAAGCCCAGAGGCTGCAACGGCTGCCGTCTTCACGCCTAAATAGTCGCCAACAAGGCGAGCGCCGGCGTCACCAACCGCCGCGCGTCGGCGTGTGTCCCTTTCGGGTGTCGTCGGGCATTGCCATTTCGGCCCGCAGGCCTAGGAGTCGGATGGGACGGCCCGCTTCGATTCCGGCTGCGAGGTCCAGGGCCCGCGCAAGGATTTCGTGCCGGTCGAATGTCTCGGGAATCTTCCTCGCATGGGTTTTGGTGAAGAACGGTGCGTACCGAACCTTGAGGGTCAGCCCGACGACGGGCCGTCCTTCGGCCACAACATCCTCAAGGACACGCGTTGTCAGCTCCCTGACGGCCTCGTCCACTTGGGCGGGCTCGGTCAGGTCCCGCTGGAAGGTGGTCTCCCGGCTGTGCCCGCGGGCAACCCACGGGGTGTCGTCCACAACGTTGGCGCCGTCCCCGCGTCCGAGCTCCGCGTACCAAGGACCCATCTTGGGGCCGAACTCCGGGACCAGGTCCTGAGGGTCGGACGCGGCGAGCTCGGCGACGGTGTTGATGCCGAGCTTGGCCAGCCGGCCGGACACTTTGGTGCCGACGCCCCACAGGTCCTTGGTGGGCCGCCCGCCCATGACGTCGAGCCAGTTCCCGGCAGTGAGACGGAAGACGCCGGCCGGCTTGCCGAAACCGGTGGCGACCTTGGCGCGGACCAAAGTGTCGCCGATGCCCACGCTGCAATGCAGCTGCGTTCGCTCCAGTACAGCGGCCTGCACCTGCCGGGCGTAGGCTTCCGGATTCTCTGTTTCGACGCCGACAAATGCTTCATCCCAGCCCAGCACCTGCACGGTGGCGCCGGGCTGCGCGCGCAGCGTAGTCATCACCGTTTCGGACGCCGCGAGGTACGCCTCGTGATCAACGGGGAGGATGACGGCATCGGGCACTTTCCGGGCCGCCGTGCGTAAGGGCATTCCGGAACCCACGCCGAACGCCCTGGCTTCGTAGGATGCGGTCGAGACCACAGCCCGTTCCGTGGGGTCGCCCCGACCGCCGACAATGATCGGCTTGCCCGCAAGCTCCGGCCGCCTGAGCACTTCGACCGCAGCGATGAACTGGTCGAGATCGACGTGCAGCACCCACGGGATTCCGCTCACGCCACCAGTCTGCCCTAAACGTCCCTGGCAAGCATCGGCTCTCCACCGGGTGTGGCCGCCTCCTGGGTCTTCTCCCTCGTCATCGGTTACGGCGCCCCCAGCGGTCTTCAGCTCACCAAAGCCCTCGACGTCATTGTCGAATTGCTGAGTGTGCGCTGACCGCTGCAACTGCCGGTCGATGAGCCGGTACCCAACCGCGGACATGGCCTACCGGCTCCGATGAGCCGAGACGGACGCGGTCTCGTTCCCGCGCGCCGACAGCAACTCCTCGTCTCAGTTGATCTGATCAGGGTGGGAACCGATCCGGCCGTCCCGGCGGTCGAGGCTGGCCAGGCGCTCCATGGCGGCGTTGTCCAGCGTGAAGTCCCAGACATCGAAGTTCTCCGGAATCCGGGGACCGGTGGCTTTGGGGATGGCAATATTGCCCAGCTGCAGATGCCAGCGCAGGACCACCTGTGCAGGGGTTTTGCCCAGATCGCGGGCCAGGTCCACCACGATAGGATCCTTCAGCGCTGCTCCCCGGGCCAGGGGACTCCAGGCCACGGTGCGGATGCCGTGCGCGGCGTTGAATTCCCGCAGTTCCGCTTGTTGGAACCACGGGTGCAACTCGATCTGGTTGACCGTCGGGACGATTTCGGTGTGTTGAAGCAGCTGTTCGAGATGTTTTGGGAGGAAGTTCGAAACGCCCACCGCCCGAACGCGCCCCTCACGGTAGAGGCGCTCAAGCGCCCTGTAAGTTTCCACAAACAGACCACGCTTGGGTTGGGGCCAGTGGATCAAATACAGGTCGATGTAGTCGAGTCCCAGTTGCCGGTCGGAATCTTCAAAGGCTCGGAGCGCCCGGTCATGGCCGTGGTTATGGTTGTAAACCTTGGTGGTGACAAAGATTTCCTCGCGGGAGGCCAGCCCGCTGGCCGTGTATTTGCGGACGGCCTCACCCACCCCCTGCTCGTTGCCATACAGTGCCGCGGTATCGATATGGCGGAAACCGGCCTCCAAAGCGCGATAGCAAAGCCCGGCGGTCTCCGGAGGGGGGATTCTGGCCGTGCCGAAGCCGAGCCGGTCTATCCACACACCATTATTGAGCGCTGTCTTCTGCTCGGCCGCCATGGACGAGACTCTAGTCTTTCAGGGACGCCTGTCACCATCGTCGCGGCCGTAGACGAAGGGCGGACCCTCACTGTGCATGAATCCGCGCGCGAGCGGCCCTTGGCATCCGCCGCTGAGGGGAGGACGATTAAAGGACCGACACGAAGGAGGTTCGTGATGTGCTACGCCTCGAATAAGGATTCCCGCTGGGGCTTCCGCAAGGAAGCGGCGAATACGCCGGAAACCCGCCGCGAAGACAAGGACACCGGGCGCGAAACCTGGACGAAGACTGATGACTCCGAAGTGATTGCCTTCCTTGACAAGTCAACAGTGGAAGAACCAGCCAGCGACCGAACCACGTAGCCGAAACCGTACGGGATAAATGAAGCCCCGCAGTAAATCTGCGGGGCTTCATTTGTGCCTACTGGCTCGGCGATTCATCCGGGTCGAAATCCTCCAGTGGGGCTCCAAGCCGGTCATCCGCCATCCCGCCTTCGAGCGGGTCGGACAGAGTCTCGTCCACGGGACGTTCGGAGTCCGTATCGATCCCGGCGTCAACAAGTTCCGGCGGGACCGCGTCGGCGCCCTCATCCGGGATGACCGGGTCTTCACCCTGAATGTTCAGTTCGGGATCCGGCAGGTTCTGTTCGTCTTCCGGACGGTTCTGCTCGCTCATAGCAGCCTCCTTCGATCGGTGATCCAGTTTGCGCCTAGGTTGCCACCGTAACCCGTTCGAGCCGACAGGAAAACAGGCCGCCAGCCCGAAACAGGGCATATCGGTGGGTTATCACCGAGGACCAGTCCGCCGGCGTGGGGGAAACGGGACCAGGTCCAGGTCCTTGGCCGCAACCACCTCTGCCCCTCCGGCGCGGGCCTTCGCCTGGGCCTCGAGCGGGACCAGGTCGGCGTAGCGCGAGGAGAAATGGGTGAGCACCAGCGTGCCCACGCCGCCGCCGGCAGCGAGTTCACCCGCCTGTCCAGCGGTGAGGTGGCGGTGCCGAACTGCCAGAGCTCCGTCGTCGTCGCTGAAGGTGGACTCCGCCACGAGCAGGTCAGCGCCATCGGCGAGTTCCTCCGCCCCGGCGCAGAGCGCGGTGTCCATCACGAAGGCGAAACGCTGTCCCGGCCGGGGCACGCTGACCTCCTCCAGCCGCACCCCATTCAAGGTTCCTTCCCGCTGCAGGCGGCCGACGTCGGGGCCGGAAACCCCGGCCGCCGCCAGCCGGTCGGGCAGCAGGGTGCGGTCGTCGGGTTCGACCAGCCGGTACCCGTAGGCCTCGATCCGGTGGTCCAGCGGACGCACCTCGAGGCCGTCGGCTATGGCCCCGGCGCCGCCGTGCGGGTGCAGGCGCAGGTCAAGTCCCGGGGAGGCTAGCGAGACCAGACCCCGGACCACGTCCCCGCCGGAGGCCGGATAGTGCAGGTGGACCGGATGCTCCACGCCGTCCAAAACCATGCGCGAGAGCACGCCGGGCAGTCCGTAGCAGTGGTCGCCGTGCACATGCGTGAGGCAGATGCGTGTGATCCGGCTGGCCGAAACCCCGGCCAGGATCATCTGCCGTTGCGTTCCCTCACCCGGGTCGAACAGCATGCCCTCGCCGTCCCACCGCAG
Source organism: Arthrobacter sp. Y3223065 (assembly GCF_059090885.1). Lineage (NCBI taxonomy): Bacteria > Bacillati > Actinomycetota > Actinomycetes > Micrococcales > Micrococcaceae > Arthrobacter > Arthrobacter sp. Y3223065. Next base: position 525,616 of record NZ_JBNHGC010000001.1, read on the forward strand.
GAGGTAGCCGTTGTGGTTGCGGGTCCGGGTCGGGACCTGCGAGGCGGTGCCCAGGACAACAAATTCGCGCATGCCGCCGAGTCTGCCATTGCGAAGGCTCCGGCGGCCACGGTTGGGAAGGGGCCCGGCGCGGACCGGCGCGGACCGGCGCGGAGTGGCCGCACCCGGCGCGGTCGCAGACCCGTCGAACGGCCGCATGAAGGGCGGGGACGCATTGCTGCCCGGTAACCGGGCTGGGAAAATGTCAAAAACGGCCCGGTGGCTGAGCATCCGGGCAGGTCGTACTGGAGGCGGTGTCGGACGAGTGAATAGTAGGGCGGGTGACAACGGCCGGCGGATGGAACGCGCCGCGGAGTTGCGGGCTTCACGGGAGCGCGGGCCGGCCGACGCGGAGGAAGAGGAGCGGGCCGAGGCCGAAGAGGAGAAGCACCGGAAAATCCGGGAGCTGGACACCTCCCGGCGCGCGGACTACCTGATCCGGGAGGCCATGGCCCGCGGGGAGTTCGATGACCTGAAATACGCCGGCAAGCCCATCCCCAACCTGGGCAACGGGTACGACCCCGACTGGTGGCTCAAGGGGCTGATCGAGCGCGAGAACCTCACGGGGCTGGGCCCCGAAGCCCTGCTGCTGCGCACCGAGGACGCCGAGTTGGACGGACGGCTGGACCAGCAGATATCGGACCGGCGGGTGCGCGAAATCCTGGTGGATTTCAACGCCAGGGTGGTCAACGCGCGGCGCCAACTGCAGGGCGGTCCGCCCGTGATCACCAAAACGCGGGACGTGGAGTATGAACTGGAACGCTGGCGCGAACGCCGGGCAGCCAGGGCAGCCGCGGCGGCACGCGAGGTACCGGAGCCTGAGCCCAAGCGGCCATGGTGGCGCCGGATGTGGGATGTGACCGAATAGTCAGGGGCGCTGCTTCAATAGGTTGGCGGGCTACTTCCGCTGGGCGGCCGGTGTCCGGCGCAGGGCGGCCAGCTCCCTCTTCACCTGCCGCTTGGCGACAGGGCGAAAACCGGCCGCCACATAACGGTCGCGCACTGCGCGCTCGGAACGGAAGATCGCCCAGCCCCGCTTGAGCAGGAACGGCAGCGGTTTGCGGTGCTCCCGCAGGTCGCGCACCAGGCGGCGCACCGCCGTCGTGATGGGGGAGACCCTGATGAAGACGGGGTCCACCTCCGCCCCGAGGCCGCGCAGCCGACCGAGCACGGCGTCGGCGAAGATGCCCTCGGCAATCACCGGCCCCTCCGCGAGTTCCACGGTGCGGTGCCCGCTGTAGCTGGAGGTGGCGATGGAGTAGTTGGGGATCCGGGTGCTGCCGGTCTCCAGCAGTTCCATCATGGCGCCGGCCGCGGCGCCGCTGTTCCAGGTGTCGGCATGGTCCCAGTCGATTTCCCCGTACGGGGTCAGCGGCATGGGGGACGCGCCGGTGTGCTCGCTGATCTCCCGATAAAACGCGTCGAGCTCCACATGCGGACGGCCGAACCGCGCTGCCAGGTAGGACTTACCGGAACCGGAGACGCCGCCGAGCAGCACGAGCGGGGTTTGGGGAGAAGTCACAGGGCTATTATTCCGTGTCCGGCACCGTGGCAAGGTCCTCGAATGCCCGGGCTCGGCGCGGACGGCACTTTACGGCCCCGGACCGTAAAATGGCAGGGGCATCCGCCGGGACCGGCGGCGCGGATCAGCAGGTTCAGGAAGCAGGCATCACTTTGGAGCAGTCAGCGCAGGGCCTTGGCGGGCTTGACTGGGTCCGCCAGCCGGATTCTTTCGGCGCGGAGGCGGACCTGCAGTTTGGACTGGAGCTGCTGGCCGCGGCCAAGCAGGGACGGCTCGGCGCTACCGTGCGCGTCTACCGCCCGGCACCCACGGTGGCGTTCGGGCAGCGGGACGCACACCTGCCCGGCTTCCAGGAGGCAGCCCGCCGCTGCCGCGACCTTGGATTCGAACCGCTGGTGCGCAAGGCGGGCGGCCGTGCCGCGGCGTACCACCACGGCTGCCTGGTGCTGGACCATGTGGAGCCGCTGGCCGACGCCATTGCCGGCGCGAAGCAGCGTTTCGGCCGGTTCGGTGAGCTCATCGCCGGCGGTTTGCGCGCGACCGGGCTGCAGGCCGGCGTCGGCGAAATCCCGGGGGAGTACTGCCCGGGAGAGTTCAGTATCCACGGCGCGTTCCCGGTTGATCCCCTGCGCCGGATCAAGCTGGTGGGCACCGCGCAGCGGGTCGTCGCCGGTGCCTGGCTGTTTTCCTCCGTCGTGGTGGTGGAGGACTCGGCGCCGCTGCGCGAGGTGCTCACGGCCAGTTATGACGCACTCGGCCTGGAATGGGATCCGGCGACGGCCGGCGCGGCCGAGGACCTGCTGCCCGGCCTCGGCGTGGACCCGGTGGAGCAGGCGCTGCGGGCCGCGTACGCCGGCTACGCAGACGTGGCGGACGGAGCGTTTCCCGACCTGCTGGCGCGCCTGCGGGTCCCGGAACCGGCCCCGTTGTAGTCGACGCCCGGCCAGCCTAGTCTGGAGGGGACCTCGAGTCCCGGCAGCGGAGGCACACCATGGACGGGCCAGCGCAGCACGGTCCGCACACCCTCAACGACGCACTGGGCCGGCCCCTGCGGGATCTGCGGATCTCCGTCACCGACCGGTGCAACTTCCGCTGCGTCTACTGCATGCCCAAGGAAGTATTCGGACGCGACTTCGTGTTCCTGCCCAAGGACCAGCTGCTGACCTTCGACGAGATCGTCCGGGTGGCCCGGATCGCGGCCGCGGAAGGAGTGGAAAAGCTCCGGCTGACCGGCGGCGAACCGCTGCTGCGGCGGGGGATCGAAGACCTGATCGCCGGGCTGGCCGAACTCCGCACGCCCGAAGGCCGTCCGCTGGACCTGGCGATGACGACCAACGGCTCGGCGCTCGCCGGTAAGGCGGAGGCGCTCAAGGCGGCGGGGCTGTCCCGGGTGACCGTCTCGCTGGATTCGGTTGACGACGCCACCTTCCGCGCCATGAACGACGTCGACTATCCCGTCGCCGCCGTGCTCGAGGCCATCGAGGCCGCGGCCGCCGTCGGGCTGGGCCCGGTCAAGGTCAACGTGGTGGTCAAGCGCGGCCAGAACGACGGCGGCGTCCTGGCTATGGCGCGCCACTTCCACGGGACACCCCACATCGTCAGGTTCATCGAGTACATGGATGTGGGCTCGACCAACGGCTGGAACCTGGAGCAGGTGATCCCGTCGGCCGAGATTGTGCGGCGGATCGATGCCGACCTTCCCCTGGAACCGCTGGCGCCCCGCTACGCCGGCGAGACGGCCACACGCTTCAGGTACCGCGATGGCGGCGGCGAAATCGGGACCATCTCCAGCGTCACGCAGGCGTTCTGCCACGGCTGCACCCGCGCCCGGCTGAGCACCGACGGGAAGCTGTTCACCTGCCTCTTCGGCACCGGCGGAACAGATCTGCGCGCCCTGCTGCGCGGCGGCGCGGACGACGACGAACTGGGGCGCGTGCTGTCCGGCGTCTGGCGGGGCCGCTCGGACCGCTACTCCGAACTGCGCAGCGCGGCCACCGAGGGCGTCGCAGCCAAAGACGGGACCGGTCGAGGGCCGCGCGAGGCGCCCCCGGCCACCGGCTGGCCCGGGCAAAGGGTCGAGATGCACTACATTGGCGGCTGATCGGCCGGCCGCACCGTCGTCGCCAGCGGAAGTGCGCCGCCGCCGGCGGCCGGAGCAGACCCCGGACAGCACACCGCCCGCACCCGAACCGGAATCCGGCGGGGCACGGGCGGTGCAGGTGGACTGTGCACGGACCTACTCAGTGGCCGCGGGCAATCCATTCGTCGAGCTGCGGAGCCTCGGCGCCGATGCTGGTGGCATCGCCGTGGCCGGTGTTCACCGTAGTCTCGGCCGGCAGCGTCAGCAGCCTGCCCTTGATCGACTCGATGATCGTCTCGAAACTGGAGTAGCTGCGGCCGGTGGCTCCCGGACCGCCGTTGAACAACGTATCGCCGCTGAACAGCACGTTCTCCGATGCCAGGTGGAAACAGACCGATCCGGGGGAGTGGCCGGGGGTGTGGAGGGCCTGCAACCGCGCCCCCGCGATCTCGAAGGTATCGCCGTCCTCGATTGCGTGGTCGGGTGCGCTGTCCGGGAAGACGGCGTCCCAGAGCATCCGGTCTGCGTCGTGCAGGTAGACCGGTGCCTTCACCAGGTCCCGGAATTCACCGACGGCGCGGATATGGTCGTCGTGACCGTGCGTGAGCAGGATGGCCTTCACCGTCCGGGAGCCGACGGCATTGGCAATGGCCTGCGGATCGTGTGCCGGGTCGATGACGACGACCTCGTCGCCGTCACCGACGATCCAGACGTTGTTGTCCACGTCCCAGGTGCCGCCGTCCAGCGAGAACGTGCCCGAGGTGACCAGGTTTTCGATTGCCACGCTCATGCTACTTCCACCACCGAACGCAGGACCTTGCCTTCGTGCATCTTCTGGAAGGCCTCTTCCACCTGGTCCAGCCCGATGCGCTCGCTCACGAAGGCATCCAGGTCCAGATTGCCCTGCTTGTAGTGGCTGACCAGCATGGGGAAGTCGCGGGACGGCAGGCAGTCGCCGTACCAGGAGGACTTCAGCGAGCCGCCGCGGCCGAACACGTCCAGCAGCGGCAGTTCAATCTTCATGTCCGGCGTGGGCACTCCCACCAGGACCACGCGCCCGGCGAGGTCGCGGGCGTAGAAGGCCTGCTTGTAGGTTTCCGGCCGGCCGACGGCTTCAATCACGACGTCGGCGCCGTTGCCGCCGGTGAGCGCCTGGATGGCTTCCACCGGATCCTGTTCCTTGGAGTTGATGCCGTGCGTGGCACCCAGCGACTTGGCCAGCTCCACCTTGTTGTCGTCGATGTCGACGGCGATGATCGTGGTGGCGCCGGCCAGCTTCGCGCCGGCGATGGCAGCGATGCCCACGCCGCCGCAACCGATCACGGCCACGGATTCGCCGCGCTTGACCTCGCCGGTGTTGATCGCCGCGCCAATGCCTGCCATCACGCCGCAGCCGAGCAGCCCCACCGCGGCCGGGTCGACGTCGTCGTCCACCTTTGTGCACTGGCCGGCGGCCACCAGGGTCTTCTCGGCAAAGGCGCCGATGCCCAGGGCGGGGGAGAGCTCGGTCCCGTCCTCGAGGGTCATCTTCTGCGTGGCGTTGTGGGTGTTGAAGCAGTACTGCGCCTCACCGCGCCGGCAGGCCCGGCACTCGCCGCACACTGCGCGCCAGTTCAGGATGACGCGGTCGCCGGGGGCCAGGTTGGTCACGTCGGGGCCGACGGCGCTGACCACGCCGGTGGCTTCGTGGCCGAGCAGGAAGGGGAAGTCGTCGTTGATCCCGCCCTGCTTGTAGTGCAGATCGGTATGGCAGACGCCGCAGGTGAGGATGTCCACCAGCGCCTCGCCCGGGCCCGGATCGGGAACCAGGATGGTTTCGATGGAGACCGGAGCATTCTTTTCCAGGGCCACTACTGCCCGAACCTTGTGAACCATGCGGGAGTGATTCCTTCCTAGCGAAGTCTGGCGAGGCCGTCGTCGACCGTCCTGCCCATCCTAGGAAGAAAACAGGGGCGCCACAATTTCCAAAACGATTGTTATGGAAACTGCGGCGCCCCTTGGGCCCGCGGTTCGAAGACGACCGGCGGAGCGTGCGCTGGCTAGACGGCCAGGCGCTCCTTGACCAGCGCCAGCGGCGGGTTGGTGGCGCTGCTGCCATCCGGGAAGAGCAGGGTGGGTACCGTCTGGTTGCCGCCGTTGATCTTCTCGACCAGTTCGGCGGTGCCCGGGACCTCTTCGATGTTGATTTCCGTGTAGCCGATGCCCTGGGCATCGAGCTGGGTCTTCAGGCGGCGGCAGTATCCGCACCAGGTGGTGGAGAACATGGTGACGGTTCCGTCAGCGGGTGTGTAGTCCAAGATGGCTCCTTTTCGGTGAAAGCTTGTGATCATATCAACGTCCCGCCCGGCCCGGTCATTCCCGGCGCCGGCGGTGGCGGCGGCCGGGCGGGAGATCCCGACTCGGGCGGCCGCGGCTTTTCGGGCCCGCGCCGGGGTTCCGCCGCGGGACTGGACCATAATGGAGGCATGTGCGGCAGATACGTCATGGCCCGGAGCACCGGCGACCTGGTGGCCTCGTTCGACGTCGACGAGTCCTACGTTGAAGAGATCCAGCCCTCCTACAACGTGGCACCGACCGACGACGTCCCCCTGATCATCGACCGCAAGGGACCCGGCGGCGAGGGAATATCGAGAAAACTCATCCTGGCCAGGTGGGGTCTCGTGCCCCCGTGGGCCAAGGACCCCCGGTCCGGCGCGCGCCTGATCAATGCACGCATGGAGACCGTGACGGAGAAACCCTCGTTCCGCAAGGCGGCGGCCAGGAAGCGCGGGTTGCTCGTTGCCGACGGGTATTTTGAATGGCAAAAGACCGACGAGGGCAAGATTCCGACCTACCTTCACGGCGAACACGAAGAGACGCTGGCTTTCGCCGCTTTGTTCGAGAACTGGCCGGACCCTGCCCTGCCCGAAGACCACCCGGAGAAGTGGCTGCGGACCTGCACCATCATCACCACCCAGGCGGCCGATGCGCTCGGGCATATCCATGACCGGACACCGCTGATCGTTCCGCCCGGCCTCTATGCGGACTGGCTGGATCCGGAAACGACATCCGAAGCCGACGTGCAGCAGCTGCTGGAGGCCATGCCCGAACCGCATCTTGTCCCGCGGCGGGTCAGTTCGAAGGTCAACAACGTGCGCAACAACGGGCCCGACCTCATCGACGAGGCGGCATGAGCGCCGGCCGGCGGCCGGGAAACGAGGTGCGCCCCATCGTTCGCATCCCCGCGGTCATTGTGCGCCGGCCCCGGCTGCTGGAAGCTGGGACGGAGTAGCCGGACCAGCGCCGCCGAAGCGGGGCTCAGGGGAGGATCCAATGCCTGGAAAGTACGTGGCCAGCTCGACGGCAACCATCGCGGCGCCGCCGGACCGTGTCTGGTCGGTGATCACGGACCCCGAAGCCATCAGGGGGTTTATGTTCGGCACCGACGTGCAGACCGATTGGAGCGTCGGCGGGCCCATTCGATGGCGGGGTGAGTGGGAGGGCGAGGCGTACGAGGACAAGGGCCAGGTGCTGGAGTTCGAACCCGGACGGCGGCTGGTCGTCACGCACTTCAGTCCGCTGTCCGGCCGGGAGGACTTACCCGAGAACTACCACCGTCTCGTCTGGACGCTGGAGGAAGTTCCGGGCGGGACAGAGTTCACGCTGTCGCAGGACAACAACGACACCGCCGAAGCGGCGGAACACTCCAAGCTGATGTGGGACAAGCTGGTCGGCGACGTGAAATACCTCGCCGAGCACGACGGCTAGGCAGGCCCCCGGCCGCCGAACCGCTGCACGCTTACCGCCGTCGGCCTGCGGCCCCGATTTTGTCAGTGCCCGTACCTACGCTTGACCTTGGATTCGAATACATATTCGAATAGAATAAGGGGGTCAAGTTCTTCGGCGGGCGTGTTGGCAGGGGCGCTCGCCGGGGATTATGACCCGTTGTCCAGATGAAAGGCGACTGGGACATGGGTGTTTTCAGTGAAGCAGTTGACGTTGTGTGTTCCCCTGCCGGACAGCCGCTCCGGCTGCGCTGGCAGGGCAGGAGCTACCGGATCGTCGCGGAACCGGTGCGTTGGTACGAACGCCGCAAATGGTGGGCGGAGGAACTGCGCGCGGAACGGGGCAGGGGCGCAGGGCTGGTGGACCATGAGATCTGGCGGGTGCAGGCGCGGCTGAATGGCCGGTCACAAATCCGCACCCTGGACCTCTCCCATCAGGTGGATACCGGGCGCTGGCGCCTGATCCGCGTCCATGATGCCGTCCGGGAGCTGAGCGCCTGACGGCACCCCGGTTCCCGCCGGCTTTTATCCAGCCCCCCGGTTCCCCGCGGCAGTCCGCCGGATACCCATCCTGTGCCCCAACCGTTGTTTGGAATGTCCATGAGCTTTACCCACCTGCATGTATCCACGGCGTTCAGTGCGCACTACGGTGTCTCCTGGCCGGAGGAACTGGCCGCAGCGGCCGCTTCCTTCGGAGCCGACGCCTTGGCCTGCACCGACCGGGACGGCCTCTACGGCACGGTCAAGCATCTTAAGGCGTGCCTGGCAACGGGGATGGATCCGATAGTCGGCGTGGACCTGGCCGTCCAGGACGGCGGCGGCCGGGACACCGGCCGCGTTGTGGTGCTGGCCCATGGCGGAAACCAGGGCAGCGGCTACCATGCGCTCTGCCGCCTGGTCTCGGAAGCCCATGCCGGCACAGCTGCCCGCGGGCGCTCGGCCAGCCGCCGGACGCCCGGCGTGACGGTGGATCAACTCGCCCGGCATGCCGGTGTTCCGGACCGCGAACCGGCCCTGACGGTGCTGCTGGGCCCTTTTTCGGACGTCGGACAGGCGCTGCGCCGCCGCAGCTACGCCGAAGCCCGCCGGCTGGCCGGACGCTGGCGCAGCGGCCTGCCGGCCGGGTCGCTGGTTGTGGAAATCGTCTCCCACCTGAGTGCCCCGGGGGAGAACCTCAGTACCGCCCACGCGGTGCGGATGCTTAACCTGGCCGGGGAGCTGAATCTGCCGGCAGTGCTGACCAATGCCGTGCGCTACTGCGAAGAGGACGGAGCCGCCACCGCCGATGTGCTGGACTCGGCGAGGGCGCTGACAGCCTTGTCCAAGCTGCCGGATCTGCAGCCGAGCGCCCAGGGCTGGTTGAAATCCCCCGACCGGATGCAAGCCTTGGCGCGGGAAATCGTGCAGGCAGCCGGCGGCGGAAGCAAGGACGTCATCCGCCTGCTGGCCACGACGGAAGCGGTGGCCGACCGGTGCCGCATGGATCCTTATCAAGACATGGGCTTCAAGCGCCCGGTGGTCCCCGAAGCCTCTGTCATCGGGATCGACGGGGATCCCGTGGCCGAGCTGGTGCAGCGCTGCGAAACCGGCATCGCCGAACGGTTCGGCCGAATGTCCGGACGGGCCGAGAAGGAACTGCGGGACCGGCTGGCCCATGAGCTGGGCATCATCTCGCGGCTGGGCTTCGCCTCCTACTTCCTGACGGTGGCCGAAGTGTCGCGCATGATCACCGGGATGGGCGTGCGTGCCGCGGCCCGGGGGTCGGGCGCCTCAAGCCTGGTGAACTATCTGCTCTACATCAGCCATGTGAACCCCCTGGACCACGGGCTGATCTTCGAGCGCTTCCTCTCCCAGGACCGTTCCACCCTGCCGGACATCGACATCGATGTGGAAAGCGCAGAGCGGCACAACGTCTACCAAAGGATCTTCGACCGTTTCGGCAGCCAGCGGGTAACCCTGATGAGCATGCAGAACGGTTACCGTGCCCGCGGGGCGGTCCGCGACGCCGGCTTGGCGCTGGGGCTGCCGGAGGAGGAGATTTCGGGCATCGCCAAACAGCTGTGGCGGTTCTCCGCGCGCCAGTTCCGTGAGGCGATGGCAGAGAAGCCGGAGCTGCGCGCGTTTTCCGCGCAGGTGGAGCAGAACCAGCAGCTGGACCTGCTGGTGGATTTGACCGAACGGCTGGACCGGTTGCCCCGGCACATTTCCATGCACCCCTGCGGGGTGATCCTGGGCGACACCTCGCTGTTGGACCGCACCCCTACCCAGCCCAGCGGGCTGGGGCTGCCGATGAGCCAGTTCGACAAACACGACATGGACCCGATGGGCATGCTCAAGCTGGACGTGCTGGGCGTGCGGATGCAGAGTTCCATCGCCTACGCGCTGAAGGAAATAGCCCGCATCCATCCGGACAAGGACGCCGTGACGGCAGCAGGCCGGCACCCGGTGGGCGAGGACGGAGCCGGGCCCGACTACATTGCCGCGGACGGGACCATCAACCTGGAACGGGTCCCGCTGGACGACGAACCGACCTACGAGCTGATCCGCAGCACCCACACCCTGGGATGCTTCCAGATCGAATCACCGGGGCAGCGCGAGCTGGTGGGCAAGATGGCCCCACGGGACTTCAACGACCTGATTATCGACATTTCGCTGTTCCGGCCGGGCCCGATGCAATCGGATATGGTCCGGCCGTTCCTGGAGCACCGCCATGGCTGGGCGCCGGAGCGCTTCCCGCACCCTGATTTGATTCCGGTCCTGAAGGAAACCCACGGCGTCACGATCTTTCACGAACAGGTCCTGCGGACCTTCGACGTATTCACCGGCTGCGGACTGGCCAAGGCGGACGAGTTCCGCCGGCTGCTGGGCAACGAGGAAGCCGAACCGGCGGTGGAGGAATACTTCCGCAACGCCTCGCTGGACCGCGGGTATCCATCGGAGGTGGTCGACACGGTGTGGGGCACGCTGAAGTCCTTCGGCAGCTTCGGATTCTGCAAAGCCCACGGGGCCGCCTTCGCCGTGCCCACCTACCAGACTGCCTGGCTGAAGGCCCACCACCCCGAGGCATTCCTGGCCGGGTTGTGGCAGCACGATCCGGGAATGTACCCGCTGCGCCTGCTGGTGGCCGAAGCGCGGCGGTTGGGCATCCCGATCCTGCCGCTGGACATCAACCGCAGCACGGACCGCTACCAGGTGGAACGCGTTCCCTCCGGCACCGGGGAAAAGCTGGGGATCCGGCTTAGCCTGACCGGCATCTACGGGCTCTCGGCGACCGAGCTCAAACGCATAGTTGCCGGCCAGCCGTACGAATCGCTGGCCGACCTGCGGGCGCGGGCCAAGGTCGGCAAACCCGCGCTGAAACGCCTGGCCCAGCTGGGGGCCTTCGACGAACTGAACCGCAGGACCGGCCAACGCGGCGGCCGGGCGGCCAGCCGGACGGATCTGGTCTACCATCTGGACCAGCCGGACGCACGCCCGGTTCCCCAGCGCTACCAGCCCACCGAGGGCCAGCTGTCCCTGCCGCTGGGAGACCTGGAGCTGCGCCATCTCGTCCCGGTTTTCCCGGAACCTACCACTGTGGACAAGGTGCGCACCGAACTGGACCTGCTCTCGATCGACGCCAGCTCCCACCTGATGGAGAGCTACGCGCCGCTGCTGGCCCAGCTCGGCGTCACCCAGGCCAAGGACCTGCTGCACCTGCGCAACGGGAGCGAAGTGATGGTGGCCGGTATCCGTGTTGCCACCCAGACCCCGCCCATGCGCGGCGGCCGGCGGGTGGTTTTCATCAGCGTGGACGACGGCACCGGCTGCGTGGACGCCACCTTCTTCCAGGAAGCCCAGGAACGTTCCGGCCCGCTGCTGTTCGGCACCGAGATGCTGCTCATCCGCGGCCTCACCCGGCGGACCGGACCCAGGGGGATCGGGCTGCAGGCGCTGGAGGCGTGGGACCTTTCGGACACCGCCAGCCTGCCGCTGCCGGGCAACCCTGTCCCTCCCGGGCCTGCGGCGGGGCGTGCGCCCGCAACCCCGGCACAAGGCAGGGGCGCCGACCGCCAGGAAAAGCCGGGAACTGGCGAACTTGCCCGCCGCATGGCCGCGGAAGGACTGGATCACCGCGTTCCGGCCGAACCCTGGCTGGCCGGAAGCCACGGGAACCGGGCAGGGTGACGCCGCCGGCCGGAAGCCACGGTGATGCACCACCGCCGGCGGGAAGCCACGGGAACCGGGTAGGGTGACGCCGCCGGCCGGAAGCAGCGGGAACCGGCAGGGTGATCCCGCCGGCCGGAAGCGGCCGGCCGGCCTTCGCGGGCGCGCCGCCCCTGCCGCGCCGGTGTTGGTCGGGCAACTCGACAGCGGATACGATCGTAGAGGCTTGCAGCGCCCAAGTATGTCGCTGCTGTAACGGCTTACATCCACCATAAGGAGACCTCTGTGTCAGCGCCCCAGAACATCACCCTCATCGTCGACGGCGAAGAGAACCAGGTGACCGAGGGCACGACGGGGGCCGACCTTTACGGCGCCCGGCGGGAGGTCGTCGTCGTCCGCGTCGACGGCGAGCTGAAGGACCTGGACCAGCCGATCCCGGCCGGCGCCAAGGTCGAAGCCGTGACCATCGACTCCCCGGACGGACTGAACGTGCTGCGCCACTCCACCGCGCACGTGATGGCCCAGGCCGTGCAGCAGCTGCGCAAGGACTCCAAGCTCGGGATCGGCCCGTACATCACCGACGGTTTCTACTTCGATTTCGACGTCGATGAGCCCTTCACCCCGGAGGACCTGAAGCAGCTGGAGAAGATGATGCTCAAGATCGTCAACTCCAACCAGCGCTTCGTCCGCCGCGCCGTCTCCGAGACCGACGCGCTCGCCGAGATGGCGGGGGAGCCGTACAAGGAAGAGCTGATCGGGCTCAAGGGCCACTCCGACGAGGCCGGCGAGGGAGCCAGCATCGAAGTGGGTGCCGGCGAACTGACCATCTACGACAACGTGGACGCCAAGAGCGGCGAAGTGGTCTGGAAGGACCTCTGCCGCGGGCCGCACCTGCCCAACACCAAGCTGATCTCCAACGCCTATGCGCTGACCCGCTCGGCCGCCGCCTACTGGCGGGGCAACGAAAAGAACAAGCAGCTGCAGCGCATCTATGGCACCGCCTGGCCCACCAAGGAAGACCTGAAGGCCTACCAGGAGCGGCTGGCCGAGGCGGAGCGCCGCGACCACCGCCGGGTGGGCGCCGAACTGGACCTGTTCTCCTTCCCGGATGAACTGGGCTCCGGCCTGCCGGTCTTCCACCCGAAGGGCGGGATCGTCCGCAAGGCGATGGAGGATTACTCGCGGCAGCGGCACACCGAGGCGGGCTACGAATTCGTCTACACCCCGCACATCACCAAGAGCAACCTGTATGAGGTCTCCGGCCACCTGGACTGGTACCGGGACGGGATGTTCCCTCCCATGCATGTGGACGAGACCCGCGATCCCGAAACCAACGAGGTCGTCAAGCCCGGCCAGGACTACTACCTGAAGCCGATGAACTGCCCGATGCACAACCTGATTTTCCGCTCGCGCGGCCGGTCCTACCGCGAGCTGCCGCTCCGGTTGTTCGAGTTCGGTTCCGTCTACCGCTACGAAAAGTCCGGGGTTGTCCACGGCCTGACCCGCGTGCGCGGCATGACCCAGGACGACGCGCATATCTACTGCACCCGCGAGCAGATGAAGGACGAGCTGACCACCACGCTCAACTTCGTGCTGGACCTGCTCAAGGACTATGGGCTCGACGACTTCTTCCTGGAGCTCTCCACCAAGGACCCGGAGAAGTACGTGGGCTCCGATGACGTGTGGGACGAGGCCACCCGCACCCTGGCCGAGGTCGCCGAGGCGTCCGGCCTGGAACTGGTGCCGGACCCGGGCGGGGCGGCCTTCTACGGCCCCAAGATTTCGGTGCAGGCCCGCGACGCGATCGGGCGAAGCTGGCAGATGTCCACCATCCAGCTGGACTTCAACCTGCCCGAACGGTTTGAACTCGAATACCAGGCAGCCGACGGCAGCCGCCAGCGCCCGGTGATGATCCACCGCGCCCTGTTCGGCTCGGTGGAGCGCTTCATGGGCCTGCTGATCGAACACTACGCCGGCGCCTTCCCGGCCTGGCTGGCCCCGGTCCAGGTGGTCGGCATCCCGGTGGCGGAGGCGTTCAACGACTACATGCTGGAGATCGTGGCCAAGCTGAAGGCCCAGGGCATCCGCGCCGAAGCGGACCTGGGCTCGGACCGCTTCCCGAAGAAGATCCGCACCGCCAGCAAGGACAAGGTTCCGTTCGTGCTGATCGCCGGGGGGGAGGACGCCGAAGCCGGAGCCGTCTCCTTCCGCTTCCGCGACGGCAGCCAGGACAACGGCATCCCGGTGGACGAGGCGGTGTCCCGCATCGTGCAGGCCGCAGCCAGGCGCGGCAACTGACGATGGCCGAGACGACCGAAGCCATGACCGACCGGACCGGCGATGAGGTGACGGACGGCTTTGAGCTGCCCGGCGTGCCGGATGCCTTCCAGCGGCTCTGGACGCCGCACCGCATGGCGTACGTCAAGGGCGGCCAGGGCCAGTTCAAGAACAAGGACGAGTGCCCGTTCTGCATGGCTCCGGCCCGCCCGGACGAGGAATCGCTGATCGTCCACCGCGGCGAGTTCGCCTACGTGGTGCTCAACCTGTTTCCGTACAACCCCGGGCACCTGCTGGTCTGCCCGTACCGCCACGTGCCCGACTACACGGACATCACCGCGGAGGAGACAGCCGAGTTCGCCGAGCTGACCCAGACGGCGATGCGGGTCCTGCGGAAGGTGGCAAACCCCAGCGGCTTCAACCTGGGGATGAACCAGGGTGCGGCCGGGGGTGCCGGGGTCGCGGCGCACCTGCACCAGCACGTGGTGCCCAGGTGGGGCGGCGACGGGAATTTCTTCCCGATCATCGCGCAGACCAAGGCGATCACCGAGACCCTGGATGAGGTCCGCAAGCAGGTAGCCCAAGCCTGGCCGGCACGGTAGCGCGCCGATGCTCAACAAGTACGCGCGCGGATTCTTCGGAAAACTGTTCACGCCGCTGGCCCGTGCCCTGATCCGGATGGGCGTCTCGCCCGACGCCGTCACCATCGTGGGCACCCTCGGGGTCTCCGTGGGGGCGCTCGTGTTCTACCCGCTCGGGGAGCTGTTCTGGGGAACGGTCTTCATCACGGCGTTCGTCTTCTCCGACATGGTGGACGGCCTGATGGCCCGCATGCTGGAACGCAACAGCCGCTGGGGTAACTTCCTGGACTCCACCCTCGACCGGCTGGCCGACGGCGCGGTGTTCGCCGGTGTGGCCATCTGGTTCTTCACCGGCGGGGACAACCTGGCCATCGCCGTCTCCGCCCTCGTCTGCCTGCTGCTGGGCTCGCTGGTCTCCTACGCCCGGGCCAAGGCGGAATCGCTTGGCTGTACGGCCGCCGTGGGCCTGGCCGAACGCTCCGAACGCCTGGTGTCCGTCCTGGTCTTCACCGGACTGACCGGGCTGGGCCTGCCGGAAGTGGTCCTGCTGGTGGTCCTGGTGCTGCTGGCCGCCGCCAGCCTGCTGACCGTGGCCCAGCGGATCCTGGCCGTCTACCGGCAGACCCAGCAAACCGCCTGATCCGCCCGGGGCCGCCGGCCGCCCGGACCGCCACCGGTCCCGGCGGACGGCGGCCCGCACCGGACGGCCAGGAAGGTTACGTCATCGGTGACCCTGCGCGCCGGGCCGGACGTATGATGAGATGTACGTTTCCTACCGACTCCTAGGGGCTTTTAGTGTCCAGCAGTGAAGAAACTTCGACTCACGCCCCCGTAACCGGCAGCAGCCGGGTCAAGCGGGGCATGGCCGAGATGTTGAAGGGCGGCGTCATCATGGACGTCGTGACCCCCGAACAGGCCCGCATCGCCGAAGACGCCGGTGCCGTGGCCGTGATGGCCCTTGAGCGCGTTCCGGCGGATATCCGCGCCCAGGGCGGCGTGTCCCGGATGAGCGATCCGGACATGGTGGACGGCATCATCGAAGCCGTCTCCATCCCGGTGATGGCCAAGGCCCGCATCGGCCACTTCGTCGAGGCGCAGGTGCTGCAGTCCCTCGGCGTGGACTACATCGACGAGTCCGAGGTGCTGACCCCGGCCGACTACACCAACCACATCGACAAGTGGAACTTCACCGTTCCCTTCGTCTGCGGCGCCACCAACCTGGGCGAGGCCCTGCGCCGTATCAACGAGGGCGCGGCCATGATCCGTTCCAAGGGCGAAGCCGGCACCGGCGACGTCTCCAACGCCACCACCCACATGCGCCAGATCCGCGCCGAGATCAAGCGCCTGTCGGCGATGCCCGAAGACGAGCTGTACGTGGCAGCGAAGGAACTGCAGGCCCCGTACGAACTGGTCAAGGAAATCGCCGCGACCGGCAAGCTGCCGGTGGTCTTGTTCACCGCCGGCGGCATCGCCACCCCGGCCGACGCCGCGATGATGATGCAGCTGGGCGCCGACGGCGTGTTCGTCGGCTCGGGCATCTTCAAGTCCGGCAACCCGGCCGAGCGCGCGGCCGCGATCGTCAAGGCCACCACCTTCCACGACGACCCGGACGTCATCGCCAAGGTCTCGCGCGGCCTGGGCGAGGCCATGGTCGGCATCAACGTGGACGAGATTCCTGAGCCGCACCGCCTCGCCGAGCGCGGCTGGTAAACACCGACGACGGCGAACGCCCGGTCCCGTACGAAAGTGCGGCGCCGGGCGTTCGCCGTTAACGGACGTCCCCACCCCGTTAACGGACGTCCCCGCCGTTACCGGGCGCCCCCGCGGCCGGCCGGGGAGCTGCTCTCCCGATCGAGCCCGCGCCGGGCCAGCAGCGGTGCCAGGTCGGCGTCCCGGCCGCGGAAGCTCCGGAAGGCCTGCAGCGGATCCATGCTGTTGCCCCGCGAGAGCAATGCGCGGCGGAAGCGGTCCCCGTTGCTGCGCTGCAGTCCGCCGTTTTCCGCGAACCAGGCCACGGTGTCGGCGTCCAGGATTTCACTCCAGATGTAGGAGTAGTAGCCCGCCGCGTAGCCGCCGGCGAAGATGTGCTTGAAGTAGCCGGTGCGGTAGCGCGGCGGGACCAGGGGCAGGACGATTCCGGCATCGGCCAGGGCCCGGCGTTCGAAGGCGAGCGGATCCTCGACCCGCTGCCCGGCGGCCAGGCTGTGCCAGGCCAGGTCGAGCACGCACGCGGCCAGGTACTCGGTGGTGGCAAAACCTTCGCCCCACAGTTGGGCAGCCTTGATGCGGTCCACTACCTCCCGCGGCAGCGGCTCGCCGGTCAGCTGGTGCCTGGCGTAGTTGCCGACAACTTCCGGTTCCAGCATCCACATCTCGTTGACCTGCGACGGGTACTCCACGAAGTCCCTGGGCACGTTGGTGCCCGAGAGGCTGGGGTACTTCACGCGGGACAGCAGGCCGTGCAGCGCATGGCCGAATTCGTGGAAAAGCGTCACCACGTTGTCGTAACTGAGCAGGGCCGGCTCGCCGGGAGCGGGCTGCGGGATGTTCAGGTTGTTCATGACCACGGCCCGCTGTCCCAGCAAGCGGGACTGCTCGACCAGCGAATCCATCCAGGCTCCGCCGTTCTTCGTGTCCCGGGTATGGAAGTCGCCGATGAACAGGCCCAGCCGGGCGCCGTCGTCGTCCAGCACTTCCCAGATCCGCGCCTGCTCATGGTAGGCGGTGAGGTCCGGGCGTGCCTCGAACCGCAGTCCGTACAACCGGTTCGCGGCGAAGAAGACGCCGTCGGCGAGCACGCGTTCGAGCTCGAAGTACTGCCGCAGCCCGGCCAGGTCCACGCTGTAGTCGCGGCGGCGCACCGCCTCCGAATAGAAGGCCCAGTCCCACGGTTCGAGGGGGTGGCCGGCCGCCTCGGCCAGGATCTCCGCCTCGGCGCGGGCGTTGGCGACGGCGGGCGGGACCAGACGCGCCAGCATGTCCTGCACCGCCTCGAGCGAGGGCGCCGTCTGCCCGTCCAGCACGTACTCGGCATGGTTGGCATAGCCCAGCAACGCGGCCCGCTCGGCCCGCAGCTCCGCCGTGCGGGCCGCCAGCTCCAGCGTCCTGTTGCCGGCTTCGCTGCGGCCCACCGATGCCTCATGCAGGCGACGGCGGGTGTCGCGGTCGGTGAGCGTTTCCAGCGACGGCTGGGCGGTCGGCAGGGTCAGCGCCAGCAGCCATCCGTCCCCGTAACCGGCGTCCCGCGCCGCCAGCTCCGCGGCGGCCAGGTCGTCGTCGGCGAGCCCGGCCAGTTGCCCGCGGTCGGTGACATGCACCGCGGCGGCATTGCCTGCGGCGAGCAGCTCCCGCGAGTACTCCGCGTCCAGTTCCGACAGTTCCACGTTCATCGCCCGCAGCCGCTCCTGGTCCGCCGGCGGAAGCTGGGCGCCGGCCCGGCGGAACTTCTTGCGCAGCTCCGTGAGCAGGCGCAGGTCTTCGCCCTCGAGGCCTTCTGCGGTTTCTTCGACCGCCGAGACCCGCCGGTAGAAAGACGCATGCAGGTAGATGTTGTCCCGGTGGGCGGCCCGCTGCGGGGCCATCTGCCGCTGCAGCTCCATCACGTCGTCGGTGGCGTCCGCGGCGGCGAAGTTGTCCAGCACGGCGCTCACCCGGTACAGCGTGCGGCCGGACCGCTCGAAGGCGACGGCGGTGTTCTCGAAGGTTGCCGGTGCCGGGTTGGCCGCGATCGCCTCGATTTCCGCCAGCTGCTCGCGGAAGCCGGCCTCGAACGCCGCCGGATAGTGTTCCGGGCGGATCGCGGCGAAATCGGGCAGCTCATAGGGGAGGAGACTGGGTTCCAGGAAGGGGTTGGCCATGCCACCACTGTGCCACGGGTGCCCGGCGTCTTTGCCGTATTGGCCGCGGGCACGCCGACGCGCCGCCGTGAGCCACGCCACATCCGGACTTACACTTGCGGCATGAACAGGCAGCCGCCCGAGGGGACGGGGCTCCCGGTGCGGACCAGGCGGGCCGCGGTTGCGCTGGGGGCGGCAACCGCGGTCCTCGCGCTGGCCACCGGCTGCGGGGTAGTGGCCGACGGCGGGGGCCGGTCCGGGGTGCCCTCCGGCCAGTCCACGCCCTCCGGCCGGGGCACGCCGGGTCCGTCGCGGGACGCTGCCGGCCGGCCCGCCACGGCCACCGCGACACCCGCGAAGGAACCGACCCACGGCGCCGCGGCCGACTGCCCCACGCTGCGCTGCGCGTCGGTGCTGGTGACCGGGGACATGCTGGTGCACGTGGGATTGTGGGAACAGGCCGCGGCCGACGCGGCGGAGACCGGCAACGGGCCGATGGACTTCGAACCCCTGCTCGAGGGACAGCGCGCCTACCTCGAACGCAGCGATCTGGCGGTCTGCCACCTGGAGACGCCGGTCGCGCACGAGAACGGGCCGTACTCCGGCTATCCGTCCTTTAACGTGCCGCCGCACATACTGGATGCCGTTAAGGCGGTGGGATACGACGCCTGCACCACGGCCAGCAACCACACCCTCGACCAGGGAACGGCCGGGCTGGAGCGCACGCTGGAGGCCCTGGACGACCGGGGGCTGGCGCACACCGGGTCCTACCGAAACCGGTCGGATGCGGGCGAGCCGCTGATCCTGGCGGCCGACGGCGCGGACATCGCCGTGATCACCGGCACGTACGGGCACAACGGGCTGCCGCCCGAACATCCCTGGCAGGTGGACATGCTGGACGCCGACGCGATGATCGGCAAGGCCAGGGAAGCCCGCGGGCGCGGCGCGGACATCGTGCTGGGCGCCATGCATGCCGGCGACGAGTATGCGTCCGTCCCCAGTGCGCAGCAGGAAGAGGTGGCCCACGCCCTGGCGGACAGCGGCGAGTTCACCCTCATCTACGGCCACCACACCCACTCGGTGCTGCCGATCGAGAAGTACCGCGGCACGTGGATCGCCTATGGCCTGGGCAACGGCGTCACCGAACTGTCGCCGTGGTACGACGTGAACAACGAAGGTCTGCTGCTGCGCGCCCAGTTCAGTGAAGGCAACGACGGCGGGTGGCTGGTCAGCGACCTGGCGTGGGCGCCCAGCCTGATCACCGCCAGCCCGTTGCGCTGGTGCTCGGTGGCCGCGGACAGGCCGCAGGGCGTCTGCGCATCCAAGGGTGCGGATGCAGCGTCGCGTGAACGGACCAAGACCACGGTGGAATCGATGGGCGCTGCCGGGCACGGCGCCCACGAACTGCTGATCACCCGGGAACGGGACCACTAGCGTGGCCGGCATCCCGTCGGCGCAAGCCGGCCCGCGCGAAGGGCGCCGGGCACCGTACCCGCGGGAACATCGCCCAGCCCGGACGAGGGCGCCCGTCACGGCGGCCGTGGCCATCGCGGCCCTGCTCCTGGCCGGCTGCAGCCTCGGGCCGGAGGCCGGCGGCCCGCCCGGAACCGCGCCGGCTGCGGTGCCCTCCGTCTCCGGCCCGCCGGGGAGCGGTGGCGCGGGGGAGGCTCCGCCGTCGTCCTCCACACCGAAGCCCGCCCCGGCGCCGGCGGTGACAGCAGGAGCGGGACCGGACTGTCCGGCAATCCGCTGCGCGACCGTGGCCCTCACCGGCGACCTGCTGCTGCATGAGCCGCTCTGGGAGCAGGCGGGCGCGGACGCCCGGCAGACCGGGAAAGGGGCCTTGGACTTCGAGCCGATGCTGGCCGCCCAGGAGCAGTACCTGGACACCGCGGACCTCGCCGTCTGCCAGCTGGAAACCCCGCTGGCCGGCGACGACGGACCGTACTCCGGCTACCCGGCGTTCAATGCGCCGCCGCAGATCCTCGACGCCGCCACAACCGTAGGCTACGACGCCTGCACCACGGCCAGCAATCACGCGTTCGACCACGGCACACGCGGCCTGGAGCGGACCCTGGACGCGCTGGACGCGCGCGGCCTGGAACACACCGGCTCCTACCGCAGCGCGGCGGAGGCCGAGGACGTGCTGGTCCTGGACACCCCGGCCGCACGGATCGCGGTCATCACCGGCACGTTCTCCCTGAACGGGCTGGTGCCGGACCGGCCGTGGCAGGTGGACATGCTGGATCCGGCGGCCATGATCGCCAAGGCCAGGAAGGCCCGGACGCAGGGCGCGGACATCGTCCTGGGAGCGGTCCATGCCGGAGACGAATACACCGACTACGCCAGCCCGCAACAGCAGGAGGCCGCCCACGCGCTGGCCGACAGCGGCGAGTTCTCCCTGGTGTACGGGCACCACAGCCACTCGGTCCAGCCGATGGAGCGCCACAACGGCACCTGGATCGTCTACGGGCTGGGCAACACCATCGCCGCGCATGCAACGCCGAACATCCTCAACACCGAGGGCTTGATGGTCCGGGCCCAGTTCAGCCAGGCCGACGACGGCGGTGCCTGGGTCGTGGCGCGGCTGGACTGGCTGCCGGCCACGTTCGACGGACCCGGGCATCGCTGGTGCCCGGTGGCGGCCGATGCGCTGGCAGCAGCCGCGAAGACCGGCGAATGGTGCGTGTCCGAACAGGCGGACGAGGCCAGCCGGCAACGGACCAAGGCGACCGTCGAGTCGATGGGTGCCCCGCCGGACATCGCCCGTGAGTGGCTGCTCAGCGGCGAATGACGCCGCCCCCCGGCGGCTGAACCGCCGTGACGCCGACCGGCTGCGTCAGCGCGGGCGGGCCGCTGCGTCGGCGCGGGCTTCGGCCTCATGCGGGATGTCCAGCGCCACGTCGTTGAAGCTGCCGTAGCGCCGCTCGACGGCGTGGCGGATCAGGTAGTCGGCCACGGCCGGGTTCTTGGGCAGCAGCGAACCATGCAGGTAGGTGGCAATGACGTTGTGGTAGCGGGCTCCTTCGGTGCCGTCGGTGCCGTTGTTGCCCTGGCCCTTGGCCACCCGTCCGAACGGCCGGACATCGCTGCCGAGGGTGGTCAGGCCGCTGTGGTTCTCGTACCCGATGATGGTGCCGAACTCGCCGCTTTCGAGCAAGGTATTGCCGATCAGCCGGACGGGCCCGCCCACGGTTTCGGCATCCAGCAGCCCGATGCCGGTGATGACCTCGCCGGTGTGGGTGGTGAACCGGTGGCCGAACAGTTGGTACAGGCCGCAGACGGCCAGCATCGGCAGGCCATCCTCGGCCAGCTCCCGCAGGCGGCCGCCCTGGGCCAGCAGGTCGGCCTGGATCTTGTTCTGGCCGGAGTCCTGGCCGCCGCCGCCCACGATCAGGTCCACCTGCTCCGGGAACGTGTCGCCGGGGTTGTACTCATGCAGCCGGACGTCGTAGCCGCGCAGCTGAAGACGTCTGCGCAGCACCAGGACATTGCCCCAGTCGCCGTAGATGTTCATGTCCCGCGGGTACAGCTGGAGCAGGTCGATAACAGGGGCGTCCATCAGGAGACCACTTCCACTTCGGTCAGTTTGCCGAGCTCGCGGCGCAGCGCCAGCATGGCGGTGTAGGTGCAGTAGATGCGCTTCGGCGTATCCGGAGCGCCCGCAATGAAGCGTTGCAGCGAGGCATTCAGGTCCGTGTCCACCCGGCCCACCGGAACGTCCTCGTAGAAGAGGCGCAGGCCCATGTCGTGCGCCCGGACCCCGGAGACCTCGGCCACGCCGGTGTCCCGCAGCGAATCGAAGTCGACGTCCCACAGCCAGGACATGTCCCGCCCGTCGGCGTAGTTGTCGTTAATGGCGATCATGGTCCGGAAGCCGGCGGCGGGGAAGGACTTCAGTGCCAGCCGGAAGCCGGACGGGTTCTTCACCAGCACCAGGTCCAGCGGCTGGCCGTTGACGGTCAGCGATTCGCCTCGGCCGAAAGCCGGGGTGACGTTCTCCAGCGAGGCCAGCAGCGCCGGCTCGTCCACGGCGGGGCCCAACACGGTCCGCGCCAGCACCATCGCCGCGGCGGCATTGAATACGTTGTAGACGCCGGTCAGCTTCAGCTCGAGCTCGATCGCGCGTCCGTCCAGCTGGAAGGTTGCGGCGGCCCCTTCACAGGCCGACAGCACGACGTCGGCGCTCGGCCGGTCGGCTTCGGCGGCGGTGTAGGCGGAGGGGCCGGCAGACGCGGTCCGCATTTCGTCGTCGTGCGGGAACATGTGGCGCAGCTGCGGTGCCAGGCCGAAGTATTCGATCCGCGGCGCCGCCACGGCGCCGGCCAGCGCCGCAATGCGCGGGTCCTCACGGTTCAGTACCACCGCCTCGGTCGTGGCGGCCGCGATCTGCCGGAGGAATCCCGCAGTCGTTTCGATTTCGCCGAAGCGGTCCAGCTGGTCGCGCATGACGTTGAGCAGCAGGCTGTAGCGCGGGGCCACCAGTTTGACGAAGTGAACCGCGTGGGCCTCGTCCAGCTCCAACACGGCGATGTCCGCATCCAGCCGGCCCCGGGCGTCCGAGTCGCCCAGCACGGACGCAACCACGCCGCGGGTGAAGTTGCTGCCCGTGCGGTTCGTGAACACCTTCAGTCCCTGGCCCTGGAGCAGCTCCACCACCATCTTGGTGGTGGTGGTTTTGCCGTTCGTTCCGCTGATCACCACGACGCCGCGCGGCAGCGTGCCGAGCGTGCGCGGCAGGAACTGCGGATCGATTTTTTCGGCCACCAGGCCGGGCAGTGCGGAACCGCCGCCGCGGAGCCTGGCTACCGCCTTTACGGCCTTTCCGGCAACGGTCGCAAGGAGGTGTCGCATGAGTAGAGACTATACAAGCCGACGGGGTCGGGGCACCGCCGGCTCCGCGTGAATGGTGTCGGGTCCCACAGTGCCGGCGGGCACCGTTTAACACTGCCGGACCGGATGGCACTACTGTTTTTCCGTACGGTCGCCACGTCGGGCGGCCCGATGCCGAACTCCGAGGAACCGTCACCGTGGTCACGATTGGTGTGCTTGCCCTGCAGGGCGATGTCCGCGAACATCTATCCGTCTTGGAACACAGCGGTGCCAAGGCGGTGCCGGTGCGCCGGCCGCGGGAATTGGATGCCGTGGACGGCTTGGTCATCCCCGGCGGCGAATCCACCACGATCGACAAGCTCACCCGCATGTTCGAGCTGGCCGACCCGCTCAAGAGGCGGATCGGGGCGGGCATGCCGGTCTACGGTTCCTGCGCGGGCATGATCATGCTGGCCCGTGAGATTGCGGATCCGGCCACGGACCTGAAGGGCGAGCCCCAGCAGACGCTGGGCGGCCTGGACATTACGGTGCGGCGGAACGCCTTCGGCCGGCAGCGCGAATCGTTCGAGTCAAACCTGGACTTCCAGGGCCTGGAGTTCAGTGCGGCGTCTCCCGGCCAGGACCCGGCGCCGGTGCACGCCGTGTTCATCCGGGCGCCCTGGGTGGAACGCGTGGGCAAGGACGTGGAGGTCCTTGCCACCGTCGAGCCGGAGGCGGCCTCCCACACCGATACTTTGCACGGGACAGCTAGAATAGTGGCAGTGCGTTCGCGGCATTTGCTGGCGACATCCTTCCACCCGGAGATTACGGGGGAGCGCCGCATCCACGAACTTTTCATCCGCATCGTCAGAGGAGAGGCGTAAGCATGGCCGGACACTCCAAGTGGGCAACCACCAAGCACAAGAAGGCCGTGATCGACGCCAGGCGTGCCAAGTCGTTCGCGAAGCTGATCAAGAACATCGAAGTGGCGGCCCGCAACGGGGGAGCGGACATGTCCGGCAACCCCGCGCTGGAGCTGGCCGTCCAAAAGGCTAAGAAGACCTCGGTCCCCAACGACAACATCGACCGCGCGGTCAAGCGCGGCGCCGGCCTGACCGGCGAAACGGTGGACTACAGCGAAATCATCTACGAGGCCCGTGGCCCGCAGGGCTCCGCCGTGCTGATCGAGTGCCTCACCGACAACAAGAACCGGGCCGCCTCCGAGGTTCGTTTGGCGATCACCCGCAACGGCGGCACCGTGGCCGACCCGGGGTCGGTGTCCTACATGTTCTCCCGCAAGGGCGTGGTGTCCCTGCCCGCCAACGGGCTCACGGAAGACGACCTCCTGATGGCGGTGCTGGAAGCCGGCGCGGAGGAAGTCAAGGAGCAGGGCGACAACTTCGAGGTCCACACCGATCCCGCGGACCTTCGCGCCGTCGTCGCCGCGCTGGAAGAGGCCGGCATCGAGTACGAAACCGATGAGATCGAGTTCGTCTCCTCGATGGCCGTGGAACTCGACGCGGACGCAGCCCGGAAGTTCATGAAACTGGTGGATGCGCTCGAGGACCTGGACGACGTCCAGAACGTCTACTCCAACGCCGACATCAGCGCGGATGTCCTCGCCGAAATCGAGAACGACTGACACCGGTCCGGCCGTCGGCACCAGCCATGCGCGTGCTGGGAGTGGACCCGGGCCTGACCCGCTGCGGCCTGGGTGTGGTCGATATTGAACCAAACCGCCGCTCCTCGCTGGTGGACGTCGGGGTGGTCGGGACCACCCCGGACATGCCGCTGGAGCTGCGCCTGCTCAAGATCGCCGACGCCATCGACGAATGGCTCGACGCGCACACGCCCGACGTGCTCGCCGTCGAACGCGTTTTCAGTCAGACCAATGTCAGCACGGTGATGGGCACGGCCCAGGCGTCCGGCGTGGTCATCGCGGCGGCAGCACGGCGGGGGATCGCCGTCGCGCTGCACACCCCTACCGAAGTGAAAGCGGCGGTCACCGGCAACGGGCAGGCGGACAAAGCCGCGGTGACCAAGATGGTGACCCGGATCCTGCGGCTGGACACCCCGCCGCGCCCGGCCGACGCTGCTGACGCCTTGGCGTTGGCAATCACCCATGCCTGGCGCGGCGGAGCAGCGAAACCGGCTGCCGGCGGCGGGATGACGACGGCCCAGAGGCTCTGGGCGGAGGCCGAAGCAAAGGCCAAGCGGACGCGCCGCTGACCCGCCGCCGGCGGCTGAAGGCAAACGGTGCCACGGTGTGGCGGTCGCCGGTAATGTCTGCGCTGCCCCGTAAGCTATTCGTAGATATGTTCGGACAATCCGCCCGCCGTGCTGCTGCGGGCGGACTCCGGGCCGCAGTGCCGGAATTGGGAGTTGAGTTCATGATTAGCTCGTTGCGCGGCGTCGTCGCCCACGTGGGATTGCAATCGGCCGTGATCGACGTCAACGGATTCGGCATGCTCGTCCAGGCGACGCCGCAGACCCTGGGCACGCTGTTCGTGGGGCGGGAGGCCGAACTGGCCACCACCATGATTGTCCGCGAAGACTCCATGACGCTGTTCGGCTTCGAGGACGCGGCGCAACGGGAAGTCTTCGAAACCCTCATCTCGGTCAGCGGGGTCGGTCCGAGGCTCGGCCTGGCGGCGCTGTCGGTGCACTCGCCCGAGGCCCTGAGGGTTGCCGCCGCGGAGGGGGACAGCAAGGCATTCACCAAGGTTCCGGGTATCGGGCCGAAGCTCGCCGGCCGGATCGTGCTGGAGCTGGCCGGGAAGCTGATCCCCACCGGCGAGCAGGCCCCCCAACAGGCGGGCGGCTGGAAGGGACAGGTGCAGGAGGCCCTGGCGGGCCTGGGCTGGTCGGAGAAGGACGCCGCCGCGGCCGTGGACACCACCGCGGAGGAAAATCCGGAGGCGGCAGCGGCGGGCAATGTGGGCGACTTGCTGCGGCTGACCCTGCGCAGGCTGGGCCAGGACGGTGCCCGGACTGGCTCGGCCCGGCGGACCGCGGGAGTGAACTAGCGTGGCAGAGGATTCCGAGAACAACCGGCTGGTCGCCAACACGTCGGAAACCGAAGAAAGGGCGATCGAATCGGCGCTGCGGCCCAAGAACCTGGACGATTTCGTGGGCCAGGCCAGGGTCCGCCAACAGCTGTCGCTGGTGTTGGAAGCTTCCCGGATCCGCGAACGCACGGCTGACCACGTCCTGCTGTCCGGCCCGCCCGGGCTGGGCAAGACCACGCTGGCCATGATCATCGCCGCGGAAATGAACGCGCCGCTGCGGATCAGCTCCGGACCGGCGATTCAGCACGCGGGCGACCTGGCAGCGATCCTGTCGTCGCTGACCGAAGGGGAGATCTTTTTCCTGGATGAGATCCACCGGATGTCGCGGCCGGCGGAGGAAATGCTCTACATGGCGATGGAGGACTTCCGGGTGGACATCGTGGTGGGCAAGGGCGCCGGCGCCACCGCCATCCCGCTTGACCTGCCGCCGTTCACCCTCGTCGGGGCCACGACCCGGGCCGGGCTGCTGCCGGGTCCGCTGCGTGACCGTTTCGGCTTCACCGGGCACCTGGAGTTCTACGCCGTCGCGGAGCTTGAACTGGTGCTCCGCCGCTCGGCCATGCTGCTGGACCTCAAGGTGAGTTCGGCGGGCTTCGCCGAGATCGCCGGACGCTCCCGCGGCACTCCCCGCATCGCCAATCGTTTGCTGCGCCGCGTGCGGGACTGGGCTCTCGTGCACAAGATCGAGGAGATTGATGCGCGTGCGGCGGCGGCTGCGCTGGATATGTACGAAGTCGACGAACGGGGACTGGACCGCCTGGACCGGGCGGTGCTGACCGCCCTGATTACCAAGTTCGGCGGCGGGCCCGTCGGCCTGTCCACCCTGGCCATCGCCGTCGGCGAGGAAACCGAGACGGTGGAGACGGTGGCCGAGCCCTACCTGGTCCGCGAAGGGCTGCTGGGCAGGACGCCGCGCGGACGGATCGCCACCGCCGCCGCCTGGCAACACCTGGGGCTGGCGGTGCCGGATCATCTGGCCGCAGGACAGACCGAAGACCTGCTCTCGGAACTGCTGGAGCCGGACACGGATTTCGCCGAAAACTGAAGCTTGACCGTGTAAGGGCCGTCACCGCGTAGAATGGTAGGAACGTGCGGAGTGCGCCGTTCCTCGCGGGACGCGGCAGGCTGCGTACACGGTCCGGATTTTCCTACCGGTCCGCTCCAGACTTCTAGGACGGAACTTTCCTGTGTTCGTAAATCTCTTCACCGGCACCACTCCCCAGCAGCAGTCGGGCGGCATCGACGTGATGACGATCGGCCTGTTCGCCGTTTTCGCGCTGTTGATCTTCTTCATGTTCCGCAAGCAGAAGAAGGTCCAGGCCCAGATGCGCGAGAAGGCTGAGCGCATCAAGGAGCAGATGGTGCCGGGCACCGAGGTGATGACGCAGTTCGGTCTCTTCGGCACCGTCGTTTCCCTCGACCCCGACAACAACAAGGTGGTCCTTGAACTGTCGCCGGGCAACACCGCCACTGTGCACACCCAGGCGGTGAACGAAGTGGTGACCCCGGAGACCCCCGAGGTTCCCGACGACGCCTCGTCCCTCACCGCGGAAAGCGCCACCCGCCCGGAGGAATCCGCCGAGGACACCCTCAAGCGGCTGAACGAAGAGCAGAACAAAGACACCAAGTAGGCCAGCGACGGCTTAGCCGTATAGGCGTGCAGTGGCGGGGCATGCCCCGCCACTTCGCCATGTACCGGCCGGTACCGCCGGCCGACTGAGCCGATGAGAGAAAGATCTTCCATGGCACGAACCGGTTCCACCAGCATCGCGCGGCGGACACTTATCTGGCTCGGTGTGCTCCTTGCCGCCGGCACCGTCATCCTGGGCAGCGGTGTGTTCACCGGCCAGGCGAGCTGGGCGCCCAAGCTGGCGCTCGACCTCGAGGGCGGCACCCAGATGATCCTGGCTCCGCAGGTCCAGGGCGGCGGGGGCGAGATCACCGCCGAGCAACTCAACCAGGCCGTGGAGATCATCCGCCAGCGCGTCGACGGTTCCGGCGTGGCGGAAGCGGAGATCACCACCCAGTCCGGCCGCAACGTGGTGGTCAGCCTGCCCGGTGTCCCGGACCAGCGGACCCGCGAACTGATCCAGGCTTCGGCCGCTATGGAATTCCGGCCGGTACTCACCGTTGCGCCGGGTTCCGCCGTCCCGGAAGAAGAGCGGACGCCGGAAGCTGACCTTCCGGAACCGGCTGCCGCCCCGGAGAACGCCAGCGACATGAACTGGATCACCCCGGAGCTCTACCAGGAGTTCGAGGCGCTCGAATGCCTGGATCCGGCTGCAGCGGACGAGGAGACCGGGCCTGCCGACCCGGCCAAGCCGATGGTCGCCTGCGAACCGGACACCGGCATGAAGTACATCCTGGGCCCGGTGGAGGTGCCCGGCACGGATATCGTCGACTCCAGCTTTGGCCAGGTGCGCGGCACCCAGGGACAGACGCTGAACCAGTGGGCAGTGAACATCGAGTTCAACGGCGAGGGGACCGAAACCTTCAAGGCCGTGACCGAGCGGCTGTTCGGGCTCCCCGGCGCCCAAAACCAGTTCGCCATCGTGTTGGACGGCGAGGTAATTTCCGCCCCGACAACCAACGCTGTCATCCCGGACGGCAAGCCGCAGATCACCGGCAACTTCACGGAAGAATCTGCCCGTGTCCTCTCCGAACAGCTGAAGTACGGCGCGCTGCCGATCAGCTTCGAGATCCAGAGCGAACAGCAGATCTCCGCCACCTTGGGCGCCGACCAGTTGCGGATGGGCCTGTTCGCCGGACTCATCGGCCTGGTGCTGGTCGCCGCCTACTCGATCTTCCAGTACCGCATGCTCGGCCTCGTGACCATCGCGTCACTGGTGGTGGCCGGCATCATCACCTACCTGGCGATTGCAATCCTGGGTTGGACCGAAAACTACCGGCTGTCGTTGGCCGGCGTCGCCGGCCTGATCGTGGCGATCGGCCAGACCGCCGACTCGTTCATCGTCTACTTCGAACGTATCCGCGACGAACTGCGCGAGGGCCGGGGCCTGGTCTCGGCCGTGGATAACGGCTGGAAGCGTGCACGGCAAACCGTGCTGGCTTCCAAGGCAGTCAACTTGCTGGCCGCCGTCGTGCTCTACTTCGTGGCGGTGGGCAACGTGCGCGGTTTCGCGTTCACGCTGGGCCTGACCGCGGTGGCCGACCTCCTGGTGGTCTTCATGTTCACGCACCCGACCATGCAGCTGCTGGCGCGCACCAAGTTCTTCGGCGAGGGCCACCGGTTCTCCGGCCTGGATCCGCGCTTGCTGGACGCCGTGCCGCTGTACCGTGGGGCAGGGCGGATCCGCCAGCCCGGCGAACGCAAGGTGCCTGTGCGGGCCAAAAACGCCGCGGCGGCTGCGGAAGCCGACCGCCGCCAGACCATCGCCGAACGCCGGGCGGCCGAGAAGCAGCGCGCCACCAGCGGCGCGGGCCGCGGGTCCGACAAGGAGAGCAACTAAATGGCCAACTTTGCTAAGTGGGGCAACGATCTCTACACGGGCAAGCGCTCCTACGACTTTGTCTCCAAGTACAGGCTCTGGTTCGGCATTGCTGCCGCCGCGATCCTCCTGTCCATCGTGGTGCCGTTCGTCAAGGGCGGGTTCAACCTGGGCATCGATTTCCGCGGCGGTTCCGAGTTCACCGTTTCCAACGTGGAAAACACGGACGTCGGTCCCGGCGAGGCTGCCGTGGCCCAGGTCGCGGCGGATGCAGATCCCCGCGTGACCAACATCGCCCCGGGGACCATGCGGATCCAGACCGAGCGGCTGGACGACGACCAGACCCTGGAACTGCGTGACGCCCTGGTCGAAGCCTACGACGTCAATACCGACCAGGTGACGTCCTCGTTCGTCGGTCCTACCTGGGGTGCCGACGTGACCCGGCAGGCGATCTGGGGCCTCGTGGTGTTCGTTGTTCTGGCGGCGATCATGATGGCGCTGTACTTCCGGACCTGGAAGATGTCCGTCGCCGCGCTCAGCGGCCTGGTGGTGGTGCTCATTGTGACCGCCGGCATCTATTCGCTGAGCGACTTCGAGGTGACGCCCTCGGCCATCATCGGCTTCCTGACCATTTTGGGGTACTCGCTGTACGACACGGTGGTGGTCTTCGACAAGATCCGCGAGAACACGGAGGACCTGGACAAGTCCACCAAGAGGACCTTCGCGGAAGAGGTCAATCTCGCCGTGAACCAGACCCTGGTCCGGTCCATCAACACCTCCGTGGTCGCCGTCCTGCCGGTCGCCGCGATCTTGTTCATCGGCGCTTTCCTGCTCGGCGCCGGCACGTTGAAGGACGTGTCGCTGGCGCTGTTCATCGGCATCATCATCGGCACCGCCACGACTATCTTCATTGCGGCGCCGATGTACGCGCGGCTCCGGGCCAAGGAACCGGCGCTGCTCAAGCAGGCCAAGAAGGTGGAAGAACGGCGCCGCACCGAGGCCGCCCCCGCCGTATGACGCTGCAGCGGGGCGCCGGGGCCTCCGGACGGGCATAGAATGGTTTTTCCGGAACAGTGCTGGGCCGTGCGCCGCCCGCCGGCGGCTCAAAAGGCTGTAGCGTCGGTTCCAGGACCAATCGGGAAGGCGGGAAAGGTTGGCCGATCACCTTAGGTCGACGGACCAGGCCAGTGATGCCGGCGTGACACCGGATCCTGGTTCTTCTGTCGTGCCCGCGGCCGCCGAAGTCCCCGGTACCGCACCGGTCCGCCATGCCTTCCCGGGCCGCCGGGAAAGGACGATGTCCCGGCTTGCCCGGCTGGCCGGACGGGGCGGCACCAGCTATTCGCCCATCCTGGAGCCCCTGCTGCGCACCGTCCGCGCCAACAACCCGCGCGAGGACTTCGACCTGATCCACCGCGCCTTCGTGGTGGCCGAGCGCAGCCACCGCGGGCAGAAACGCAAGAGCGGCGACCCGTACATCACGCACCCGGTCGCCGTAGCCACGATCCTCGCGGAACTGGGCATGACCGGCACCACGCTGGCTGCCGCCCTGCTGCACGACACGGTCGAAGACACCGAGTACACGCTCGCCGACCTGAAGGCGGAGTTCGGTCCCGAAATCGCGATGCTGGTTGACGGCGTCACCAAGCTGGACAAGGTGCAGTTCGGCGACGCGGCCCAGTCGGAAACCGTGCGCAAGATGGTCGTGGCGATGGCCAAGGACATCCGCGTCCTGGTGATCAAGCTGGCCGACCGGTTGCACAATGCCCGGACCTGGCGCTTTGTCTCCCCGGAGTCGTCGGCGAAGAAGGCCCGCGAGACCCTGGAGATCTTCGCCCCACTGGCGCACCGGCTGGGCATGAACACCATCAAGTGGGAGCTGGAAGATCTCTCCTTCGCGGCCCTGCATCCAAAGGTCTATGAAGAGATCGTGCGGATGGTGGGGGAGCGCACTCCCGAACGCGAGAAGTACCTGACGACGCTGCGCACCAAGATCGGCGACGATCTGCGCGCCGTGAAGATCAAGGCCACGATCACCGGCCGGCCGAAGCACTACTATTCGATCTACCAGAAGATGATCGTGCGGGGTAAGGACTTCGACGATATCCACGACCTGATGGGTATCCGGGTGCTGGTGGACACGGTCCGCGACTGCTACGCGGCGCTCGGGGCCCTGCATGCGCGGTGGAACCCGCTGCCCGGCCGGTTCAAAGACTACATCGCCATGCCCAAGTTCAACATGTACCAGTCGCTGCACACCACGGTGATCGGTCCGGGCGGCAAGCCTGTGGAGATCCAGATCCGCACCCATGAAATGCACCGCCGCGCCGAATACGGCGTCGCGGCCCACTGGAAGTACAAGGACATCGCCCGCGGCGGGACGGCCGACGGCGGTGACATGGGCTGGCTGCGCAGTTTGGTTGACTGGCAGCAGGAGACCAGCGACCCCGCCGAGTTCCTGGACTCCCTCCGGTTCGAAATCAACGCCAAGGAAGTCTTCGTCTTCACCCCCAAGGGCGAGGTCATGGCGCTGCCGGCCGGATCAACCCCGGTGGACTTCGCCTATGCCGTGCACACCGAGGTTGGCCACCGCACCATCGGTGCCCGGGTGAACGGCAAGCTGGTCCCGCTGAACAGCGAACTCAGCCACGGCGACTGGGTGGAGATCTTCACTTCCAAGGCGGAGGGCGCCGGTCCCAGCCAGGATTGGCAGGGCTTCGTCAAGAGCCCGCGGGCACGGAACAAGATCCGCCAGTGGTTCACCAAGGAGCGCCGCGAAGAGGCGATCGAGAAGGGCAAGGACCAGCTCACCCGCGCCATGCGGAAGCAGAACCTGCCGCTGCAGAAGATGATGACGCACGACGCGTTGATGTCGGTGGCGCAGGAACTTCACCATGCCGACGTGTCAGCGCTGTACGCCGCCGTGGGCGACGGCCATACGTCCGCCCAGAACGTGATCGAGCACCTGGTCGGCCTGCTCGGCGGACGGGAAGCGGTCGAGGAGGCCGAGCCGTCCCTCCCGACGACGGTCAAGCGGCCGAAGCATCCGGACTCCGGCGTCACCGTCGTCGGCGTCGGCGACGTCTGGGTCAAGCTGGCCCGGTGCTGCACCCCGGTCCCGCCGGATCCCATCGTGGGGTTCGTCACCCGGGGCTCGGGCGTGTCGGTGCACCGCTCCGACTGCCGCAATGTGGCGGAGCTGCGGGAAAGCCCCGACCGGATCGTCGACGTCGCCTGGGCGCCCACTCAGTCCAGCGTGTTCCTGGTGGAAATCCAGGTCGAGGCGCTGGACCGCAAGAGCCTGCTCTCCGATGTCACCCGCGTGCTTGCCGAGAACCATGTCAACATCCTCTCCGCGACCGTCCACACCTCGAGCGACCGGCTGGCGATCTCGCGGTTCTCCTTCGAGATGGGCGACCCGAAGTACCTCAGCCATGTGCTCGGCGCGGTCCGGCGGATCGACGGCGTGTACGACGTGTACCGCAGCTCGGGGTCCCAGCGCCGCTGATCCGCCCGACGGCGGGGACGCCCCTCCGCGTCCCCCGGGAGAACGTTCCCGCTGTCAGGCTGCGCCCATCGCCGAGTCCAGGCGCTGCAGCGCCCGGGACTTGCCCGGCAGTCTCGGCCGGGCGGCGATTGCCTGCCGGATGGCGTCCAGCGGACAGCCGAGCCCGCTGGTTCCGGCCAGCTCCCTCAACACGGGGACAGCGTCCGGGTCCGGTGCGTGCAGGGCAACGTCCAGCGCGGTCCGCAGCGGTGTGCTGACCGGGACCCCGCCGATTGTCACGGTATCCAGGGGGCCCAGCGTCACTTCGTGGATCAGGGCAAGGCGGTACCGGCCCTGCGACGTGGTCCGGTGCCGGTGGTCCAGCAGCACCGAAAGTTTCTGCGGGGCCGGCGCGCAGCCGTAAACCCATGCCGCCGTCAGCCTCCCCAGCACCACTTTCCGGCGGACATGCTCGGGCAGGCTGTAGTACGCGGCGGCCGCGCGGTGCCGGGGTGTGATCTGGTCCCACGGCAATGCGAACCCCGGACCATAGACGTTGACCAGGAGGCCGTCCAGCCGCATGCACTCGAGTTCGCTGCGGCTGAAGGGATGCCCCGGTCGGAGTACCGCCGGCGGGGCCTGGGCGTTACGTCCAGCCGCCGGGGCGGCGGGAGGTTGACGGGTCATGCCAGACAGCATGCCAAAACGGTCCGGGACAGCCGAAGGGCCCCGGAACGCTTTGTGGAAAGCGTTCGGGGGCCCTTCGGCTGTGTAGGGCTTACCCGCTAGGAGAAGTCCTCCGCAGAGCGCTGCAGCGTATCGAGCCACTGGCGGCGGGCATCCAGGGCCTCGCGGGCCTTGGCGATCCGCCGCTGGTCGCCGGCCTTTTCGGCCTGGGCCAGGTCATCCTCGAGCCCGACGATTGCCGACTCGAGCTGGGACAGCGCGCTGTTGGTACGGGCCTTGGTCTCCGGGTTCGTCCGGCGCCAGTGGTCGTCGTCGGCGGCCTTCACCGCGTCCTCAACCTTGCGCAGGCCTGCCTCGATCCGCTGCATGTCACCGCGGGGGACCTTGCCGGCTTCCTCCCAACGGTCGCGGATGGACTGCAGGGCCTTCTTGGCTGCGGACAGGTCGGTCACGGGCAGCAGCGCCTGGGCCTCGGCGACCAGTGCCTCCTTGACCTTCAGGTTGGCGGCGAACTCCTGGTCGATCGCCTCGTTGGCGGCCTGGCGCGCAGCGAAGAACTTGTCCTGCGCCGCCCGGAACCTCGCCCACAGCGCGTCGTCATCCTTGCGGCTGGCGCGCTTGGAAGCCTTCCAGTCGTCCATCAGCTTCCGGTACTCGGCCGCGGTGTGGCCCCAGTTGGTGGACGTCGAAAGCTCTTCGGCCCGTGCGATCAGGGCTTCCTTGGCCGCCTTTGCCGCCGCGTTGTCGCTGTCCAGCTGGCTGAAGAACGCGCGCCGGTGCCGGTCGAAGACCGTCCGTGCGGAGCGGAAGCGTTTCCACAGTGCGTCCTCGGTGCTGCGCCCCAGCCGGATGCCGTTCTTCTGGGCGGACTTCCACGCGTCGAAGAGTTCGTTCATACGGGCGCTGCTGGTCTTCCACTGCACCGACGACGGGTCCTTGCCTGCGATCTCCTCGGCTTCGGCGACGATGGCTTCGCGGGCCGCCAGCTCGGCGGCACGCTGGGCTTCCTGGCTTGCCTTCTCGGCCTTCTGCAGCTCGCTGATGGCAGTGCCAAGTTCGGCCAGCCGGGACTCGAGCGCGGGCACGTCGCCCACCATGTGGCGTTCGGCCACCTGGGCCTTCAGATGCTCAAGGGTCTTGTGCATGTCGTTGGAGGGAGCCTTGGCTTCCACCCGCTGTTCCAGCAGTGCCGCCTGGGCCGCGACGTCGTCATACTTGCGCACGAAGTAGGCCAGCGCCTCGTCCTTGCTGGCGTCCGGGTACTGCCCGACCGGGTGCTCCTGTCCGTCGAGCAGCAGGAACACGTGGCCGTCGTCCGTAATTCGCGCCCACTTGGACGCTTCGGACAGCGGCGTGGAGGCGACCGCCGGAACGGGGATGACCTGTTGTGCGGGAGCGGCGGCAGCAATCTTTCCCGGCATGGCCGCCGGCGTGGGTTTGGGGCCCGGGGCGGGCTTCGGGACCGGTTTGCCCGCCAATTGCGGCGCGCTGGGGGAGGGCCCGGGCGCGGCCGGCGCCTTTTCCTCCGTGGCCGGCCGTTCCGCGGCGGCCGGGGGCTCGGTAGCTGCGGACTCGCCAGCCTCCGGCGCCTGTTCAGCCGGTGGTGCAGCAGCCTCCGGAGCCTCCGGCGCCTCTTCAGCCGGTGCAGCAGCCTCCGGAGCCTGCACAGCCTCTTCAGCAGGTGCCTGGCTCGCTGCCGGATCGCTTGCGGCTTGTTCGATCGGGGCCTGTTCCGCTGCCGGACCGGTTGCGGTCTGTTCGGTTTCGGCGGTCTGGGCTGCTTCGTCGGATTGCTGACTGGGTGTCACCGCTAGAACTCTTTCGCTTGTGCCTGGTGCCGCCTGTTCAGCAGCACCATCGTGGTGGGGTGCTCACTGGAGGGTGAACGACTCTATTGTTACCGGTATCTTAGGCGGGCCGTCCTGGCTGTCGGCATCCTCGACGCCTCCGGCCGCGATCTGCTCGATGACGTCCAGCCCTTCGGTTACCTTACCCATAATCGTGTAGCCGCCGGTATCCTGCGGGATCGTCGAATCTTTCCACGCAATGAAGAACTGCGTCCCGTTGCTGTAGGTATCCGCACCGCGGGCGACGGCGATAGTGCCGGCCGGATACACACCGTCTTCGGGGGTGTTCTCCACCGGGCCCCACTGGTATGCGGGATCGCCGCCGCCGGCCCCGTCCACGGAACCGCACTGCAAGACGCCCATGCTGGCGGCGGTGGTGAGCCGGTGGCAGGTCTTGCCCTCGAAGAAACCGTCCCGGGCCAGGGTGCTGAAGACCGCTGCCGCCTGGGGCGCCACGTTGCCGTCCAGTTCCACGCCGATGTCGCCCTCGTTCGTGGCGATCGTGCCGCTGAAGACCTTGCCCTCGGCGATCTCCGGCGACGGAATGTTTGCCGCGTTGGCGGAGGGCTGCGGCGAGGCAACGCCTTGCGGGTCTTCGAGGCCTTGGCGGACCTGTTCCACCTCCGACGGAGTGGGGTTCGAGGCGAACACGGTCAACTGGACGATCACGCCACCGGCTACCAGGGCCGCCACGGCTGCGCCGCCGATAATGTTGTCGCGCTTGCGCCGCGCCGCCTGCTGCCGGCGCAGGTCGCGCTTGGCCTCCATCCGGGCAATGCGGCGCCGGGTTTCGCGGTCATGACGGCTCCGGGCCAAAGCTCCTCCTGGTCGTTGCAATGTACGGCTCCGCCCGACGTCGGGGCGTCGCCCGGCAGCGCGTTTGGTTCCGCTGCCGTGGCAGGCCTTAAACTGGTCCAGCAGCAAGTCTAGCGATCAGTGCCGCCGCACTGCCGCCGGCTCCGATGCACCCGCCTCATCCTCACCCCTCATCTACTAGGAGATACGTCCGTATGGCACGCAAGGCCTCCCTGTCAGGCTTCCCGGAATGGCTTCCGCAGGAGAGGCTTGTGGAGCTGCATGTTCTGGATTCCCTGCGCCGGACGTTTGAGCTGCACGGCTTCTCCTCCATCGAGACCCGCGCCGTCGAAACCGTGGCCCAGCTGCTGCGCAAGGGTGAGATCGACAAAGAGGTTTACGGCCTGCACCGCCTGCAGGCCGACGAATCCGAGGGCAAGGCCGAGGACAAGCTGGCCCTGCACTTCGACCTCACGGTCCCGTTCGCGCGCTACGTCGTGGAGAACGCCGGCCACCTGGCCTTCCCGTTCCGCCGCTACCAGATCCAAAAGGTCTGGCGGGGCGAGCGCCCGCAGGAGGGCCGGGCCCGTGAGTTCACCCAGGCGGACATCGACGTGGTGGGCGACGGCGAGCTGCCGTTCCGCTACGACGTGGAGCTGGCGTTGGTCATCGTCGAGGCCCTCAGCGCGCTACCCATCCCGGAGTTCAAGCTGCGCGTGAACAACCGGAAGCTGGCGGAAGGCTTCTACCGCGGCATCGGCCTGACGGATACCGCCGGGGTGCTGCGCAGCATCGACAAGCTGGAGAAGATCGGTCCCGAGAAGGTCGCCGCACTGCTCCAGGAAGAACTCGGCGCCACCGACGAACAGGCGCAGGCGGCGCTGAAGCTGGCGTCCATCCGCACCGAGGACACCTCCTTCGTGGACCAGGTGCGGGCGCTCGGTGTCCGGCACGAGCTGCTGGACACCGGTCTGGCCGAGCTGGAGGAAGTCATCGGCGAGGCGCACCGGCGGGCCCCGGGCAAGGTCCTGGCCGACCTGAGCATCGCCCGCGGCCTGGACTACTACACCGGCACCGTCTACGAAACCGTCCTGGTGGGCCACGAGCAGCTGGGCTCCATCTGCTCGGGAGGCCGCTACGACGCGCTGGCGGCCAAGGGCAACCGGACCTTTCCCGGCGTTGGCCTCTCCATCGGCGTGACCCGGCTGGTCATGCGGATCCTGGGGCAGGAGTTCGCCGTGGCGTCCCGCCAGGTGCCCACGACGGTGCTCGTCGCCCTGGCGAACGAGGACAGCTGGTCGCAGGCCCAGGACGTGGCGGGGGAGCTGCGTTCACGCGGCATCAGCGTGGAGGTGGCCGCGAAGGCGGACAAGTTCGGCAAGCAGATCAAGTACGCGGACCGCCGCGGCATCCCCTTCGTCTGGTTCACCTCGCTGGCCGACGATGGGAGCCTCAGCCACGAGGTCAAGGACATCCGCTCCGGCGACCAGGCCGCGGCCGATCCGGCGGTCTGGACCCCTCCGGCGGAGGACCTGGCCCCGCAGATCACCGCGGCCGCCCACTGACGGCGGCCGCGGCTGCGCGCCCGGTTCAGGCGCCGGGACGGCGGCGGACCGGCGCCAGCGCCGCGCGGCCGACCACGCCCGCGCCGAGCACGGCCACCATCATCAGCACGGACGTGACCGGCAGGGTGAAGGCCAGCAGCAGGCAGCCGACCAGCCCTGCAACATTCAGCAGCTTCGGCGCGTGCCAGGGCCGCTCGTCGAGGGTCAGGGCGGCCGCATTGGTGACGCTGTAGTAAATCAGCACGCCGAAGCTGGAGAGCCCCACCACCGCGAGCACATCCTGGGTGAGCAGCAGGAAAATGACGACGGCGGCCACGACCAGGTCCGCCGCCCACGGAACCTTGAAACGGGTACCCACCGTGGCGAAGACGCGCGGCAGGTCGCCTTCGCGGGCCATGGCGAAGGTGGTCCGGCCGACGCCGGCGATCAGCGCCAGCAGGGCGCCTAGGCTGGCGAGGGCGGCGGCGATGGCCATGGCCGTGGTGCCCACGCCGCCTCCGACCTCCTCCATGACGGCGCGCAGCGGGGCTTCGCTCTCCGCCAGCAGTTCGGGTCCCAGATAGCGCAGCAGTCCCAGGCCGATCAGCATGTAGAGCACGAACGTAATCAGCAGCGCGGAGAAGATGGCCACGGGAATCAGCTTCTTCGGTTCGCGGATCTCTTCGCCCATGGTGGCGATCCTGGCGTAGCCGGCGAACGCGAAGAAGAACAGCCCCGCGGCCTGCAGCACGCCGTACGGCGACGCCGCGATCTGCCCGGCCGGAGCCCCGACCGGATCGGCGTCGAAGGCCACAACGATCGCGAAAACCAGCACGGCGGCCACGAACGCCACGATCCACCGGGTCACCCAGGCGGTCCGGGTGATGCCCAGCAGGTTGATCGAGGTCAGCACGACGACGGCGGCCACGGCGGCGGCGGTGGCATACTCCGGGAAAACGTAGAGGCCGAAGGTCAGGGCCATGGCCGCGCAGGAGGCAATCTTGCCGGTCACGAAGCTCCAGCCGGCCAGGAAGCCGGGCCATTCGCCCAGACGCTTCCGTCCGTAGATATACGTGCCGCCGCTGGTGGGGTAGAGCATGGCCAGTTGCGCGCTGGCCGCCGCGTTGCAATAGGCCACAAACGCCGCGATGCCCAGTGCAAGCGGCAGCCAGGGACCGGCGGCGGCGGCTGCCGGACCGAACACGACGAAGACGCCGGCTCCGATCATGGATCCGACGCCCACGGTGGTCGCGTCGACTCCGCCCAGGCGGCGTTCCAGCGACGATTCACTACTCACGGT
The DNA here is from genome assembly GCF_059090885.1 of Arthrobacter sp. Y3223065. Taxonomy (NCBI): domain Bacteria; kingdom Bacillati; phylum Actinomycetota; class Actinomycetes; order Micrococcales; family Micrococcaceae; genus Arthrobacter; species Arthrobacter sp. Y3223065. The sequence goes on from NZ_JBNHGC010000001.1 coordinate 564,850, forward strand.
TGCTCCAGCTCCTTGCCCGCTGCGCCCCGGCGCCGACCGGCCGGTCCGGGCCATTTCCTCCCGCACGGCGGTAGTCGAGGTCCGGGGCGCGGCTTGATCAACGGTAAACTCGTCTACATCTCCACTCACCATAGCCGTACCCCGCCGCCGCACGAGGTAAACAGCGGGCGGCGAACAGATGAGCGAATCGTTCTACCGGAAGGACTGTTGTGCTGCGCACACACGACCTCGGCACCCTCAGGGCCGAGCACATCGGACAAACCGTTACCCTCGCCGGCTGGGTGGCCCGCCGCCGCGACCACGGTGGTGTGGCGTTCCTGGACCTGCGCGACGCCTCCGGTGTGGCGCAGGTGGTGGTCCGCGAGGAGGACGTGTTCCATTCGCTGCGCAATGAATACGTGCTGCAGATCAAGGGCACCGTGGAGAAGCGCCCGGAGGGCAACGAAAACCCGGCCCTCGCCACCGGTGAGGTGGAGGTGATGGCGGAGGACGTCGTCGTCCTCAACACCGCCGATCCGCTGCCGTTCCAGGTGGACGAGCACGTGGAGGTGGGCGAGGAAGCCCGCCTCAAGCACCGCTACCTGGACCTGCGCCGGCCGGGCCCCTCGAAGGCGCTGCGGCTGCGCTCGGAAGCCAACCGGGTGGCACGCGAGCTCCTGCACGGCGACGGATTCGTGGAGATCGAGACCCCGACGCTGACCCGCTCGACGCCGGAAGGCGCCCGCGACTTCCTGGTCCCGGCGCGCCTTGCCCCGGGGGCTTGGTATGCGCTGCCGCAGTCCCCGCAGCTGTTCAAGCAGTTGCTGCAGGTGGGCGGCTTCGAGAAGTACTACCAGATTGCCCGCTGCTACCGCGACGAGGACTTCCGGGCCGACCGCCAGCCGGAGTTCACCCAGCTGGACATCGAAGCCAGCTTCGTGGACCAGGACGACATCATCGCCCTCGGCGAGCGGATCGTGCAGGCCCTCTGGCGGCTGATCGGCGTCGAGATCACCGCGCCGATCCCGCGGATGACCTACGCCGAGGCGATGGACAAGTACGGTTCGGACAAGCCTGACCTGCGGTTCGGGCTGGAGCTGACCGAGCTGACCGAATTCTTCAAGGACACCACGTTCCGCGTCTTCCAGGCGCCCTATGTGGGTGCCGTGGTGATGCCCGGCGGAGCCTCGCAGGCCCGCCGCACGCTGGATGCCTGGCAGGAATGGGCCAAGCAGCGCGGCGCCAAGGGCCTTGCCTACGTGCTGGTTCAGGAGGATGGGGAGCTGACCGGCCCGGTGGCCAAGAACCTCACCGACTTCGAGCGCGGGAACCTCGCGGACACCGTGGGCGCCAAGCCCGGCGACTGCATCTTCTTCGCCGCCGGCGACCGTGCCGCCTCCCGCGCGCTGCTGGGCGCGGCGCGCGTGGAGATCGGCCACCGCACCGGTTTGATCAACGAGGGCGACTGGGCGTTCGTCTGGGTGGTCGACGCGCCCATGTTCGAGCCCGCCGAAGCGGCCGTCGCCTCGGGCGACGTGGCGGTGGGCGGCGGCAAGTGGACGGCCGTGCACCACGCCTTCACCTCGCCCAAGCCGGAATTCATGGACACCTTCGACACCGACCCGGAGTCGGCGCTGTCCTACGCCTACGACATCGTCTGCAACGGCAACGAAATCGGCGGCGGCTCCATCCGTATCCACAAGCGGGACCTGCAGGAACGCGTGTTCAAGGTGATGGGCCTGGACAAGGAGTCCGCGCAGACCAAGTTCGGCTTCCTGCTGGAGGGCTTCAAGTACGGCGCCCCGCCGCACGGCGGCATCGCCTTCGGCTGGGACCGCGTGGTTGCCCTGCTGGCCGGCGAGGAGTCCATCCGCGAGGTCATCGCCTTCCCGAAGACCGGCGGCGGCTACGACCCGCTGACCGCAGCGCCGGCACCGATCACGCCGCAGCAGCGCAAGGAAGCCGGCGTCGACGCCAAGCCGCAGCCCAAGGACGCGGCCAAGGAGGCCGGGGCCAAGGCGGAGTAGCCGGCCACTTTAACCTCCCTGACGCACGACGGCGGGCGCGCACCTCTTGCGGTGCGTGCCCGCCGTGCTGTCTGCTGGGAGCATGCAGACAGCTACCGGTGCAGGTGTCGCCGTCGTCCCGGCAAACCGGGCGTCCTGGGACGACCTGCAGGCGGTTTTCGGTGCCCGCGGTGAAGCGGCGCGTTGCCAGTGCCAGTGGTTCCAGACGCCGGCGGCTCAGTGGCGGGAGGAGCTGGTCGAGGACCGGGCTCTCCGGCTCCGGGCCGAGACCCGGTGCGGTGATCCCGCGGCCGGTTCCACCAGCGGCCTGGTGGCGTACCTGGACGGCGAACCGGCAGGCTGGTGCGCCGTAGAACCCCGGACGGCGTACCGGCGCCTGCGCACCAGCAGGGTGGTGTGGGCCGGCCGCGATGAAGACCCCGACGACGGGACGGTGTGGGCTGCGGTGTGTTTCACCACCCGGGCCGGCTTCCGGCGCCGCGGCGTCAGCCGGGCCCTGGCTTCCGCCGCCGCCGACTGGGCGAAGGAGAGCGGCGCCCGCGCGATCGAGGGCTACCCGCTCATCCCCAAGCCCGGGCAGCAGCTGACGTGGGGCGAACTGTACGTGGGCAGCCACAGCATCTTCAGCGCGGCGGGTTTCCGCGAGGTCACCCGCCCGACGCCCCGCCGCGCCGTGATGCGGCTCGACTTCCGGGAGTAGGGCCGGGCGGTGCCCGGGGCGTCAGGGGGGAACGATAGCCTTGACCGTGTGAGTGACTTGTTCAGTGCGGCCGCAGGCGACGATGAAGACTACGACGGCGATGGCCGGGAACCGGTGTCCGACGGCGACGCCGGATCGGGGCGTCCGCGCAGCCCGCTGGCGGTCCGGATGCGGCCGCGCACGCTGGACGACGTAGTCGGCCAGCAGCACCTGCTCCAGTCGGGATCCCCGCTGCGGCTGCTGGCCGCCGGCGGTGCGGCCACCGGTCCGGCGGGGCCGTCGTCGGTGATCCTGTGGGGTCCGCCCGGCACGGGCAAGACCACGCTGGCGCACGTGATCGCCCGCGGCCCGGGCCGCAAGTTCGTGGAGCTCTCGGCGATCACCGCCGGCGTCAAGGACGTGCGTCGGGTGATGGACGAGGCGCTGACCGCCCGCGACCTGCACCGGATGACCACCGTGCTGTTCCTGGACGAGATCCACCGCTTCAACAAGGCGCAGCAGGACGCGCTGCTGCCCGGGGTCGAGAACCGCTGGGTGGTGCTGGTCGCCGCGACCACCGAGAACCCGTCGTTCTCCGTGGTCTCGCCGCTGCTGTCCCGCTCGCTGCTGCTGACGCTGAAGCCGCTGACCGCCGACGACGTCGAAGCCCTGCTGGTGCGCGCCGTGGCGGACGAGCGCGGGCTGGCCGGGCGCGTGGCCCTGAGTGACGAGGCGCTGGAACACCTGGTCCGGCTGGCCGCCGGCGATGCGCGCCGCGGCCTGACCGCACTGGAGGCCGCCGCGGGAGTGGCCTGGGGCGAATCGGGCGGGACGGGCGAGGACGGCGCCCCGGTGCTCGTCGAGCTCGGCCACGCCGAGCGTGCGCTGGACCGCGCCGCGCTGCGCTACGACCGCGCCGGCGACCAGCACTACGACATCACCAGCGCCTTCATCAAGTCGATGCGCGGTTCCGACGTGGACGCGGCGCTGCACTACATGGCCCGGATGCTGGAGGCGGGGGAGGACCCGCGGTTCGTGGCCCGCCGGATCATCATCCATGCGTCCGAGGACGTCGGCATGGCCGACCCCACCGCGCTGCAGACAGCCGTCGCGGCCGCCCAGGCCGTGCAGCTGATCGGCATGCCCGAGGCCCGGCTCGTGCTGGCCCAGGCCGTGGTCCACATCGCGACCGCACCGAAGTCGCCGGCCTGCTACGCGGCGATCAACGCGGCAGTGGCGGACGTGCGCGCCGGGCGCGGCCAGGGAGTGCCCGTGCACCTGCGCGACTCCCACTACGCCGGCGCCAAGGGCATGGGCCACGGGAAGGGCTACGTCTACTCGCACGATGCCCCGCACGGGATCGCCACCCAGCAGTACGCACCCGACGACCTGGTGGGCCGGAACTACTACGAACCGACCACCAACGGGGCGGAACGGGAAATTTCCCCCCGGGTGGACCGGCTGCGGAAGATCATCCGCGGCGAATAACGAGGGCGGCGCCCGGCCGCGCTCAGCTTACTCGCGGCGCGGCTTGCCGAAGTCCTCCGTGTCCAGGCTGATGGTGAACGGGCCGGAATTCACCAGCTCCAGCTCCATCATCGCGCCGAACACGCCGGTTTCCACCCGCGCGCCGAGCACCCGCAGCGCCGCCACGAAGTCCTCCACCAAGGGTTCGCCGACCGCCGCCGGGGCGGCCGCCGACCAGGACGGCCGCCGGCCGCGGCGGGTATCGGCGTACAGGGTGAACTGGCTGACCACCAGCAGCGGGGCGCCGGCCGTGGCGCAGGACTGCTCGCCGTCGAGGATCCGCAGCTGCCAGGTCTTCTGCGCCAGCGCCACCGCGTCGTCCGGGGTGTCGGAGTGGGTGGCGCCGACCAGCACCACTAGTCCGGGACCGGGCAGGGCGCCCACCACGGCGCCGTCGACACTGACGCTGGCGCGGCTGGCGCGCTGCAAAATGGCTCGCATGGACCCAGCCTAGGCAAAAGCCGCCCCTGCACACGAACGGCGGCCAAGCCCTTGGACATGGAAGGGTGGATACACACAGGATGTTGCGTGTGGCGAAGCCGCGCCAGGCGTACTCTCAAGGCACGTGGGGGACTCGTAAGGGGCAGAGTGCTCCGTGCGGTTTCCTCAACTGAAGGAGGAGCCATCAGAACGATCCGTCTCATCAAGCGCCAGGTCGTCGAGATGCCCCAGCCTGCAAAGGCCCTCTTCCTGTGTTTACTTGGGTTGTTCCTCCTCTTCTTTGTCGTTGCTTTACTCCAGGGTCCGGGATGGTTGGTGCTGCTGGTTTTCGGGGCCGCCGGACTCTCATTCTTTCTCTTTGGTCTCTGCATCTTCAGGGATGTCAATGGTGTGGCCAGTGCTTGGTCCCGTATGTACAAGGAGAGCAAAGGAATACCGCAGGAGGGCTTCACCTTCGTCGATGTCCCGACGGTAAGGTTCATGGGCTTCATCTACATGTGCGTGGGAGTCGTGGCCTTTGCAGGCATAGCACTTGAGACTTTCAGATAGCCATACGCGCCCGGCACGCCGATTAGACGGCGTCGCCCGCGGAGGAGGCCACGCGGTGGCAGCGCCGCCCGAGGACCGTGCCCACCCGAAGCGTGCGGCACCAACCCAGGCTGCTGCTAGAATGGTTGGCTGACTGGCAAGCCGTTCTTCACGCGCCGTCAAACCCCGGATCAAATCAGAGGTGGGGCCAGACGCGTGCCGCGAACGGACTGTAGCTGAAGGTAGCGGTTGACCAACGCTCTCCGATACATGGAGGCCAGCAAACCATTGCACCGCACATAACTGGAAGGACATCGTGGCTAACAACACACGAGCCCGCCGCAAGGTCCGCATTTCGCGTGCCCTTGGCATTGCCCTGACGCCCAAGGCTGAGAAGTACATGGAGCGTCGTCCGTACGGCCCCGGCCAGCACGGACGCGCCCGCCGCAAGCAGGACAGTGACTACGCCGTACGTCTGCGCGAGAAGCAGCGTCTGCGTGCCCAGTACGGCATCCGCGAAGCACAGATGACCCGTGTCTTCGAGGAAGCCCGCAACACCGCCGGCCTGACCGGTGAAAACCTGATCGAGCTGCTGGAAATGCGTCTTGACGCCCTGGTGCTGCGTGCCGGCTTTGCCCGCACGATTTCCCAGGCCCGCCAGCTGGTGGTGCACCGCCATATCATGGTTGACGGCAAGCGCGTGGACCGCCCGTCCTTCCGCGTTTCCGAAGGCCAGCTGATCCACGTGCACGAGCGCTCCGAGAAGATGCCCCCGTTCCAGGTGGCAGCTGCCGGCGCTCACCGCGACGTGCTCCCCAACGTTCCGGCGTACCTGGATGTCGCTCTGGAGAAGCTGCAGGCCCGCCTGGTCCGCCGCCCCAAGCGCTCCGAGGTCCCCGTGACCTGCGAAGAGCAGCTGGTGGTCGAATACTACGCTCGCTAGGCCCGTTGTCCCGGGCGTGAAACCCCGGGACCGCACCTGCGAGATGCCGCCCCCGTGCGCGGGGGCGGCGCTGAACAGCCCGCGGCATCGGCCGCGGGCTGTTCAGTAGGTAAGGTGTTGTCAGTGGCGGGACGGTGCCTGCGTAAGGTGCGCCCCGCCGTCGTTAGCCGGACCCGCAGCGGATGGCCCGCCCACGCTGCGCGCGGAACCGGAGTACGCCGTTAACCAACAATGAGGAGCGTTTGAGCCCATGTCAGGTGGAGATATCGCCGGTCTGATCGCCGCGGGCGTGTTCGCGGTGCTGGTGGCCATTTTGGCCATACCGGTCTGGAAGCTCGGCAAGGTGTTTGACGAACTGCGCCAGGCAATCCGGGAGATCAGCGACGGCACGACGCCGCTGATCGGCGAAGTCACCACCACGGTGAGCACCACCAACGAACAGCTCAGGAAGGTCGACGGGATCTCCAACCACGTCTCGGACGCCTCCGCCAACGTGTCGGCCCTGACCTCGCTGGTCTCCGCGACCCTGGGCTCGCCCCTGATCAAGGTGGCCGCTTTCTCCTACGGCGTGCGCAGCGCCTTCAACTCCGCCGGCAAGGGCGCGCCCGAGGGCAAGCGCCGCCGCGGCCGCTAACCGGGAAAGAGGAACCGATATGAAGCGAATGATCTGGATGGCCGCCGGTGCGGCGATCGGCGTGCTCGCGGTGCGCAAGGTGTCCCAAACGCGTGACGCGTTGGGCCCGGCGGGACTGAACCGTGCCCTGGCGCAGGTGGCCGACTCCGTGGCCAACTTCGCCGACGCGGTCCGCGACGGCATGCAGGAACGTGAAACCGACCTGCGCCTGGCCCTCGGCATCGATTCCGCCGACGACGTCCGCAAGCGATAAGTTTTTCTACGGTCACCGAAGCCGCAGCCCGGCCCCCACAACCGTTTTGCACCCCGGAAGGTAAGACACAGGCACCATGAAATCCCATGAGATTGTCCGCCGCTGGCTCGACTTCTTCGAGAAGAAGGGCCATTCCGTGGTCCCCTCGGCGTCCCTTGTGTCGCCGGATCCCTCGCTGCTGTTCACCGTGGCCGGCATGGTGCCGTTCATCCCGTACCTGACCGCCCGCGAGACGCCGCCGTACCCGCGCGCCACCAGCGTGCAGAAGTGCATCCGCACCGCGGACATTGAAGAAGTCGGCAAGACCGTCCGGCACGGCACGTTCTTCCAGATGTGCGGCAACTTCTCGTTCGGCGACTACTTCAAGGAACAGGCCATCGCGATGGCCTGGGAACTGCTGACCAGCCCGGTGGAGCAGGGCGGCTACGGCCTGCCGCCGGAGAAGCTCTGGATCACCGTGTACGAAGAGGACGAGGAAGCACTGGCCATCTGGCGCGACCAGGTGGGCGTCCCGGCCGAGCGGATCCAGAAGTCAGGCAAGAAGGACAACTACTGGTCCACCGGCCAGCCCGGCCCGGCTGGCCCCTGCTCGGAAATCTTCTACGACCGGGGCCCGGAGTACGGGATCGAGGGCGGCCCCATCGCCGACGAGACCCGTTACATCGAAATCTGGAACCTCGTCTTCATGCAGTACCAGCGCGGTGCGGGCATCGGCAAGGAAGACTTCGAGATCCTGGGCGAATTGCCGCAGAAGAACATCGACACCGGCCTGGGCATGGAACGCCTCGCGATGATCCTGCAGGGCGTGGAGAACATGTACGAGACGGACCAGGTCCGCCCCGTGCTGGACAAGGCCGCGGAGATCTCCGGCAAGGAGTACACGAGCGCCGAGTCCGACGACGACCCGCACCACGGCGACGATGTGCGCCTGCGCGTGGTGGCCGACCACATCCGCTCCGCCCTGATGCTGATTGCCGACGGCGTGACCCCCTCCAACGAGGGCCGCGGCTATGTGCTGCGCCGGCTGATCCGCCGGGCCGTGCGCGCCATGCGCCTGCTCGGCGTGGAACGCGCCTGCCTGCCGGACCTGCTGCCGGTCTCCCGGGACGCGATGAAGGGCACATACCCGGAAGTGGCCGACGACTTCGAGCGGATCAGCCGGATTGCCTACGCCGAAGAGAAGGCGTTCCTGCGCACCATTGCCTCCGGCACCGCCCGGCTCGAAGAGGCCGTGAAGGAATCCAAGGCTGCCGCGAAGCCGATCTCCGGCGAGGACGCTTTCACCCTGCACGACACCTACGGCTTCCCGATCGACCTGACCCTCGAGATGGCCGAGGAAGCCGGCCTGCAGGTGGACGAGGCCGGATTCCGGTCGCTGATGGCCGAACAGCGCCAGCGCGCCCAGGCCGATGCCCGCGGCAAGAAGCTGGGCCACGCCGACGTGACCGTCTTCCGCGAGATGCTCGCCGATGGCGAGACCGTCTTCACCGGCTACGACGAACTCACCACCGAATCGACGGTGCGCGGCATCGTCCGCGGCGGCGAAGTGCGCGGTTCCGCCGGCCAGGGCGAGGAAATCGAACTGGTGTTGGAAGCCACCCCGTTCTACGCCGAGGCCGGCGGTCAGGCCGCGGACGTCGGACTGATCACCGGCGACGGGTTCGTGGTCGAGGTGCTCGACGTCCAGAAGCCCGTCAAGGGCCTGAGCGTGCACAAGGCCGTGGTGCGCGAGGGCGAACTGCCCTCCGGCGCCAAGGTGCAGGCCGCCGTCGACGCCCAGCGCCGCCAGGCCGGCGAGCAGGCGCACACCGGCACGCACATCGTCCATGCGGCCCTGCACCAGATCCTGGGCCCGGAGGCGCTGCAGCGCGGTTCCTTCAACAAGGCCGGCTACCTGCGCTTCGATTTCTCCTGGGGCGAGGGCCTCTCCGACGCCGCCAAGTCGGAGGTCGAAGAGGTCTCGAACCTGGCCATCCGCAACAACTTCGAGGTCCAGACCCGCATCATGCCGCTGGCCCAGGCCCGCGAGCTGGGCGCCATGGCGCTGTTCGGCGAGGCCTACGGGGACACCGTGCGCGTGGTGGAGATCGACGGGGCATGGTCCCGCGAGCTCTGCGGCGGAACCCACGTGGAGGCCACCTCGCAGATCGGTTCGCTGACCCTGCTGGGCGAGGCATCGGTTGGCTCGGGGAACCGGCGCGTGGAGGCATTCGTGGGCATGGAGGCCTTCCGCCACATGGCCGCCGAGCGCGCGCTGGTGAACGAACTCTCCGAAATGCTCAAGGTGCCGGGAGCCCAGCTGCCCGAGCGGATCGCCGCCACCCTGGCCAAGCTCAAGTCCGTGGAGAAGGAGCTGGACAAGCTCCGCAAGGAACAGCTGGCCGCCTCGGCTGCTTCGCTGGTGGTCCAGGCCCAGGACGTGGCAGGAGTGCGGCTGCTGGCGCACAATGCCGGCGAACTCAGCGGCGCCGACGACCTGCGCAGCCTGGCCCTGGACCTGCGGACGCGGCTGGGCTCCGACCCGGTCACCGTGGCGATGACGGGAGTGGCCAACGGCCGGCCCCTGATCCTGGTGGCCACCAATGAGGCCGCCCGTGCCGCCGGCGTGAAGGCCGGCGCCCTGGTCAAGACCGCTGCGGGAGTGCTGGGCGGCGGAGGCGGCGGCAAGGACGACGTCGCGCAGGGCGGCGGGTCCGATGCCACCAAGATCGACGAGGCACTGGCCGCCGTGACGGCCGCGGTCGCCAACCGCTAGGGCGTCCGGTGTCTGTTCCCGATTATCCGCGCGGCACCAAACTCGGTGTCGACGTCGGTGCGGTGCGCGTGGGCGTGGCCAGTTGTGATCCGGACGGGATCCTGGCCACCCCGGTGCGCACCCTGAAACGCGATGCCAAGAAAGACAGCGACGTCAGGGTCCTGGTGCGTGAAGCCGCCGAGCGGAAGGCCGTGCAGGTGTTCGTCGGGCTTCCTCGAACGCTTTCGGGCGGGGACTCGGCCTCCACGGAAATGGCCCGCGGCTACGCCCGGAAGCTGGCCGCAGCCCTGGCCGGGGCGGGGTCGGCTGCCCGGGTCAACCTGATCGACGAGCGCCTGACTACCGTGGCTGCGCACCGCGGACTGCGGGAGGCTGGCATGGATACGCGTCAACATCGTAAAGTAGTTGATCAGGTAGCTGCGGTGGGTATACTGCAGCAGGCTATTGACATGCAACGGGCCCAAGGGCAGGACGTGGGGACACCTGTCGCACCGCCCGCCGGCAGCCATGTGCCGGATGCCAGCCATGAGGAGCCGACGATTTCGCACGGACATGACCGAAGCGGGGACCCCGGGACATGAGCAAGCACCCCGACGACTGGAACAACCTGCCATCCCGGCGCGCCGCGCGCGGCCGCCAGGCCGCTGACCCGCGCTTCGATGACACCGTCCCGCCGTACTGGGACGACGACGCTGTGCCCGAATGGGAGGAAGCGCCCGCGGACGAGGCCTGGCCCGAGCCGCCCGCCCGCCCCGCCGCAGCCGCGTCGCCGGTTCCTCCCGGGCGGAACGAGCCTGCCCCCGGCCTCCGGGACGAGCAGGCCGCCGCCGGCTGGGACGAGCCTGCCCCCGGCCTCCGGGACGAACCGGCCGCCGCCGGCTGGGACGAGCCGGCCCCCGGCCTCCGGGACGAACCGGCCGCCGCCTGGCACGACCCGGAGCCGGCCACCGTCGTCCACCAGCAGATCCCTGCCGCGGACGGCGAAGCGGAGCAGGACTGGGACGTGGCCGACGACACCGGCGTGAATCAGGACGACGGACAGATCTACCACGACGGCCGGCTGGACTTTTTCGAGGATGAGCCGGCGCCCGGCCGCAAGGGCAAGCCCCGCAGCAAGCAGAAGGCGCGCCGTCGGCGCAACACGATCATGCTAGTGGTGTTCGCGGTCTTCGCCGCCGGCCTGGTCGGCGTGGTGCTGTTCCTGCAGAACCTGCTCGGCATGGGCGGCGGTCCCGAAGACTATGCCGGCCCCGGGGAGGGGCAGGTGACCTTCACCGTGGAACAAGGGGCCGGTCCGCTGGCCATCGCCGGTTCACTGGTGGAGAAGGACATCGTTTCCAACAGCGAAATCTTCCTGGGCGAGCTGGCCAGCCAGGCGAACGGACGCGAGGTCCAGCCCGGCGACTACCAGATGCAGTACAAGCTGCCGGCCGCGGACGCGGCCGCCATCCTGCTCGCGGACGTGGGGGAGAAGGTTTCCTACGTTGCCATTAACCGCACCTGGCGTCAGGACGAGGTCTTCGACGCCCTGAGCAAGGGCACGAAGATCCCGGCCTCCGAGTTCGCGGAGCTGGCCAAGAATCCGCAGCAGTTCGGGTTGCCGGAGGACGCACGGAACCTGGAGGGGTACCTGTTCCCCGGAGAGTACCGCTGGCCGCTGGACGCCACCGCGGAGGACATCATCGCGGAACTGGTCGCCAACACCAAGGAGCGGCTGACCAGTGACGGCATCACCGACCCGCAGGATCAGTTCCGGGTGCTGACCATCGCCAGCATCATCGAAGCCGAGGCCGGCGAGGCCGACTACGCCAAGGTCGCCGGGGCCATCCAGAACCGGCTGAAGCCTGACAACACCGAAACGAACGGCCTGATCCAGTCCGACGCCACGGTCACGTACGGGCTGGGCCGGAAGGGCTACGACATCACGCCCGAGGAAAAGGCCGACAAGTCGAACCCGTACAACACCTACGCGCACACCGGGCTGCCGGCCGGGCCGATCAACTCGCCCGGCGGACCTGCCATCGACGCGGCCGCCAACCCGGCCGACGTGCCCTACTACTACTGGGTGACGGTCAACCTGGACACCGGCGAGACCAAGTTCGCTGAGACGCTGGCAGAGCACAACGCGTACACCAAGGAATACCAGCAGTGGTGCAGCGAGCAGGAAGAGGGCCGGTGCAGTTGACCGCCCGTCCCGCGGACGGCGGGCCTGCCGGGAGGCAACCCGCTGCCCGGCAGCTCCAGGCGGCGGTGCTTGGCCATCCGATCGGCCACTCGCGGTCGCCTGCCCTGCACCGCGCCGCCTATGAGCTCATCGGCTTCGACTGCAGCTACCGGGCCATCGACGTCACGGCGGACCGCGTGCCGCAGTTCGTGCAGGGGCTGCGCGCGGAACGGGACTGGGCCGGGTTGTCGGTGACCATGCCGCTGAAGGCCGCCATGGTCGGCCAGATGGACCGGGTCAGCGAACTCGTGGACCTGCTGGGAGTGCTCAACACCGTGGTTCCCGAGTACGACGGCGAGGGACGGGTGACGCTCTCCGGTCACAACACCGACGTGGCAGGCATCGTCGGTGCCCTGCGCCACGGCGGTGTCGCAGAGGGCGGCGTGCCGGCAGTGATCCTCGGGGGCGGCGGCACCGCCGCAGCGGCCGCCGCCGCGCTGGCGGACCTGAAACCGTCCGAGGTGATCCTGTGCCTGCGGAACCCGGCCAGCGCCGGGAGCGTGCAAGGCATCGCCCGCCACTTCGGCCTGCCGCTGCGGGTGGCCGGGTGGGACCAGGCCACCACCGTGCTGCGGCGGGCCGGGACAGTGGTCTGCACGCTGCCGCCGCGGGCCGCCGATTCCCTGGCCGCGGAGCTGGCGGCGGAGGCCGGAACGGACCGGAGCGGCCGCGTGTTGCTCGACGTCGCCTACGATCCCTGGCCCAGCGAACTGGCGGCCGTCTGGCATCGCCACGGCGGGTCGGTGGTCCATGGGTTGGAAATGCTGATCTACCAGGCCGTGGAGCAGGTGCGCTTGTTCGCCGGCGATCGCTTCACCAACGCCGCCGAAGTCACAAATGTGATGTGTGACGCGGTAGGTGCACCGCGGCGCTAAACAGCCCGCCGATGCATGGCAGTATTGAATCCATGTTGCGTTGGTTAACCGCCGGTGAATCCCATGGTCCGGCCCTGGTAGGAATTATCGAAGGCGTCCCTGCCGGCGTCGAACTGACCGCAGCCGAGGTCCAGGATGCCCTGGCCCGGCGGCGCCTTGGCTACGGCCGCGGTGCCCGGATGAAGTTCGAAAAGGACGAGGTCACCCTGGTGGGCGGCGTCCGCCACGGCCTGACCCAGGGCGGCCCGGTGGCCATCGAGGTCGCCAACACCGAATGGCCGAAGTGGGAAACCGTCATGTCCGCCGATCCGGTCGATCCGGCCGCACTGGAGGACCTTGCCCGCAACGCCCCCCTTACCCGGCCCCGGCCGGGCCACGCCGACTTCACCGGCATGCAGAAGTACGGCTTCGACGAAGCCCGCCCCGTGCTGGAACGTGCCAGCGCCCGGGAGACGGCGGCGCGGGTGGCCTTGGGAACCGTCGCCGCGAAATTCCTCGCCGCGCTGGGCATCCGACTGGTCAGCCACACCACCGCGGTCGGCCGGGTCTCCGTTCCGGAAGGCCGCCCGGTTCCCGGGCCGGGCGATGTCCTGGCGCTGGACGAAGATCCGCTGCGCTGCTTCGACGCGGAGACATCCGGGGCCATGGTGCTGGAAGTGGACCAGGCGCACAAGGACGGCGAAACCCTGGGCGGCGTGGTGGAGGTACTGGCCTACGGCCTGCCGCCGGGACTGGGCAGCTACGTGCACTGGGACCGCCGGCTGGACTCCCGCCTGGCTGCAGCCTTGATGGGGATCCAGGCGATCAAGGGCGTCGAGGTCGGCGACGGCTTCCTCACCGCCGCCCGCCGCGGATCGGAAGCCCATGACGAAATCGTCCGCGACGAAAAAGGCACTATCGTCCGGGCCAGCAACCGGGCCGGCGGCATCGAGGGCGGCATGAGCATCGGCGAAACGCTGCGCGTCCGCGCGGCCATGAAGCCGATCGCCACGGTGCCCCGCGCGCTGGCCACCATCGATGTCACCACCGGAGAGCCGGCCAAGGCCCATCACCAGCGTTCGGATGTCTGCGCGGTGCCGGCGTCCGGCGTCGTCGCCGAAGCCATGGTGGCCCTGGTGCTGGCCGAGGCCGTGACCGAGAAGTTCGGCGGCGACTCCGTGCGCGAGACGGCACGCAACCTCCAGTCCTACCTGGCAGCGATCCCGGAGTCGCTGGATTCGATCGGCCGCTAGTGGCAGCCGGGCAGCCGATCAAGCTGCGGCGCCACCTGGTCCTGATCGGCCCGATGGCGTCCGGCAAGTCGACGCTGGGCAGCCAGTTCGCCAGCCGGCACGGCCTCGCTTTCGCCGACAGCGACAAGCGGCTCGTCGAACGGCACGGGCCGATTACCGCCATCTTCACCTCGATGGGCGAGCACGCCTTCCGCGAGCTCGAGGCCCGCGAAGTGGCGGCGCTGCTCGCCGCGGGCAAGCCGCCGGCCGTGGTGTCGCTGGGCGGCGGCGCCATCCTGGACACCGGCACGCAGCAGTTGCTGGCCGACTGCACCGTGGTTTTCCTGGACATCGACGTGGACACCGTGCGGCCGCGCATCATCAAGGACACCGGCCGGCCGCTGCTGGCCGGCGACCCCGTGGGCCGCTGGATCGAAACCTTCGGGCAACGCCGGCCGGTCTACGAGCGCCTGGCCGACGTGGTGCTGGACACCCGCGGCAAGACACAGCAGCAATTGCTGGCCGAACTGAGACAACTGCTTGATGAAAGGCACGAACAGTGAGCAACACCGCCGAGGCAACCACCATCCCGGTCACCGGGAACACGCCCCAGGAAGCGTACGACGTCGTCGTCGGCCACGGGCTGCTGGGCCGCCTGCCGCAGGTACTGGGGGAGCGGGTCCGGAAGGTCCTGGTGATCCACCCTCGGGCGCTGCGTGCCACCGGCGACGCGGTGCGCGAGGACCTGGCCTCCAACGGTCTGGAGGCGCTGACCGCCGAAATTCCGGACGCCGAGGAGGGCAAGCACATCCAGGTGGCCTCGTTCTGCTGGCAGGTGCTGGGCCAGAACGACTTCACCCGCTCGGACGCCATCGTGGCCGTGGGCGGCGGTGCGGTCACCGACGTGGCCGGCTTCGTGGCCGCCACCTGGCTGCGCGGCGTCAAGGTGGTGCACATCCCCACCAGCCTGTTGGGCATGGTGGACGCCGCGGTGGGCGGCAAGACCGGCATCAACACCGCCGAGGGCAAGAACCTGGTGGGCGCGTTCCACCCGCCGGCCGCCGTGCTGGCCGACCTGGACGCGCTGCAGACACTGCCGCCCAACGAACTGGTCACCGGCCTGGCCGAAGCCGTCAAGTGCGGGTTCATCGCCGACCCGGCCATCCTGGAGGTGATCGAAGCCGATCCCAAGGCCGCGAGCACCGCCGGCACGCCGCAGCTGCGGGAGATCATCGAACGGTCCATCCGGGTCAAGGCCGCAATAGTCTCCACCGACCTGCGCGAGTCGGGACGCCGCGAATTCCTGAACTACGGGCACACCCTCGGCCACGCCATCGAGCTGGCCGAGCGCTACCAGATGCGCCACGGCGCGGCCGTCTCGATCGGGCTGGCCTTCGCCGCCGAGCTGTCCCGGATGGTGGGCCGGCTGGACGACGCCACCGCCGACCGGCACCAGGCGATCCTGACGTCGCTCGGACTGCCCGTTTCCTACCGCCGCGACCGCTGGGCCGCGCTGCTGGACGGGATGAAGCGGGACAAGAAGGCCCGCGGCGACCTGCTGCGGTTCGTGGTGCTGGACGGCCTGGCCAAGCCCGGGATCCTGGAAGTGCCGGACACCTCGCTGCTGTTCGCCGCCTACCAGGAGATCGCCGAGTAGCCCCGGCCGCCGCCGCCGCCTTCGGGCGGCAACCCGCCAGCAGGTAGAATGTCTGCTGGACTTCGCTCCGGGCCGGGCGGACTTTCCGCCCGCGGCCCGCCATCATCGACGAAAGTGAAACTGTGGCCACAACCAACGACATCAAGAACGGCACCGTGCTGAAGCTGGACGGCCAGCTGTGGAACGTCATTGAGTTCCAGCACGTGAAGCCGGGCAAGGGCGGTGCGTTCGTGCGCACCAAGATCAAGAATGTCGTCAGCGGCAAGATCCAGGACAAGACGTTCAACGCCGGCCTGAAGATCGAAACCGCCACGGTTGACCGCCGCGATTACACCTACCTGTACAAGGACGGCGACGACTTCGTCTTCATGGACGTGCAGGACTACGACCAGGTCACCGTCCCCGGTCCCGTGGTCGGCGACGACGAGAGCTTCCTGCTGGAAAACATCAAGGTCAACATCGCCATGCACGACGGCATCCCGCTTTACATCGAGCTGCCCGCCTCCGTGGTCATGGAGATCACCTACACCGAGCCCGGCCTGCAGGGCGACCGTTCCACCGGCGGCACCAAGCCCGCCACGGTGGAGACCGGCTACCAGATCCAGGTTCCGCTGTTCCTGGAGACCGGCACCAAGGTCAAGGTCGACACCCGCACCGGCGACTACCTGGGACGAGTCAACGACTAGTGAGTGCTCCCACTTCTGCCCGCGGCAAGGCCCGCCGCAGGGCCGTCGACGTCCTCTTTGAAGCCGAGCAGCGCGGCGTGTCCGCCGCCGAGGCGCTGGCCGGGCGGGGCAAGACCGACCAGGTGATCAACCCCTACACCGCGCAGATCGTGGAGGGTGTCGCCGCGCTCCAGCCGACCATCGACGAGTTCCTGGCCACCTACGCCCAGGGCTGGACACTGGAACGGATGCCCGCGGTGGACCGCATTATCCTGCGGGTCGGCTCCTGGGAACTGCTCTACAACGACGACGTCCCCGACGGCGTAGCGGTCAGCGAGGCCGTGGAACTGGCCAAGACGCTGTCGACCGACGAGTCGCCGTCCTTCGTCAACGGACTCCTGGGCCGGCTGCAGCAGCTCAAGCCCACGCTCCTGGCCTGACTCCGGCCTCACAGCCACCATCCCCACGCGCGACGGCGGGTGCCCCCTGCGGCGTCCGCCGTCGCCGCGCGTTGGCCACCACCCCCTGCCTGCGCGGGTGAGTTTGGCGCTGCGCGAGTGGGCTTCGGCCCTGCGCGGGTGAGCTTGGGCCCTGCGCGGGTGAGCTTGGGCCCTGCGCGGGTGAGCTTGGGCCCTGCGCGGGTGAGCTTGGGCCCTGCGCGGGTGAGCTTGCGCACATCGTCCGCGGATCGCCGTCGCATAGCCGTCACGAACGCTCCGTGCCGACCCGGCCGTGGTAATTTTGAGGGCGCAAGCAACCTTTAAATTCCGTCCAGTGAGGCGGGGAAGGAGGCGGCAACAGATGAACACGGACTCCCCGGCGCAGCAGCCGGCATCGTCGCGCGTTGTACTTGCCGAAGCGGACATCAACCGCGCATTGACCCGTATCGCCCACGAGATCCTCGAGGCGAACAAGGGCCCCAAGGACCTTGTCCTGCTGGGCATCCCGCGCCGCGGCTACCCGCTGGCCCGGCGGCTGGCCGCAAAGATTGCCGCCGCCGACCCTTCCGTCGCCGCCGAAGAAATCATCGGCCAGCTCGACGTGACCATGTTCCGCGACGACCTGCGCCGCCATCCCACGCGTTCCCCGCTGCCCACCCAGCTGCCGGCCGACGGCATCGACGACAAGGTCGTGGTGCTGGTCGACGACGTGCTCTATTCCGGGCGCACCATCCGCGCCGCCCTGGACGCCCTGGTGGATCTGGGCCGGCCGAGGATCGTGCGGCTGGCCGTCCTGGTGGACCGCGGGCACCGCGAGCTGCCGATCCGCGCCGACCACGTCGGCAAGAACCTCCCCACCTCCTCCAAGGAGAAGGTCCGGGTCCGGCTGGCGGAGACCGACACCAACAACGGCGCGCCGGCGACCGACGAAGTAGTGATCGAGGACGTCAGCGCATGAAACACCTGCTCTCCACCGCCGACCTGGCCAAGCAGGACGCGGTGCGGATCCTGGACACTGCCGAGGAGATGTCAGCCGTCTCCCAGCGCGAGGTCAAGAAACTGCCCGTGCTGCGCGGCCGCACCGTGGTCAACCTCTTCTTCGAGGACTCCACCCGCACCCGCATTTCCTTCGAGGCGGCCGCCAAGCGGCTCTCGGCCGACGTGATCAACTTCGCCGCCAAGGGGTCGTCCGTCTCCAAGGGCGAATCGCTCAAGGACACCGCCCAGACCCTGGAAGCGATGGGCGCCGACGCCGTCGTCATCCGGCACTGGGCCTCCGGGGCCCCGGCGCGGCTGGCAGGTTCGGGCTGGATCGACGCCGCCGTGGTGAACGCCGGCGACGGCACCCACGAACACCCCACCCAGGCGCTGCTGGACGCGTTCACGCTGCGGCGCACCTGGGCCAGGCTCACGGGCATCCCGTCGACGCGGAGCGACCTGGCCGGCATGAAGGTGGCCATCGTCGGGGACATCCTGCACTCCCGGGTGGCCCGCTCCAACCTGTGGCTGCTGCGCACCCTCGGCGCCGAGGTCACCATGGTCGCCCCGCCGACGCTGCTGCCGGTGGGCAGCCGCCAGTGGCCGTGCACGATCAGCTACGACCTGGACGCCACGCTGGCCGAGGGCACGGACGCCGTCATGATGCTGCGCGTGCAGGGGGAGCGGATGAACGCCGCCTACTTCCCGTCCACGCAGGAGTATTCGCGGCGCTGGGGGTTCGACGACCGCCGCCTGGCGGCGCTGGACGCCTCCGGCCGCGCCGGCACCATCATCATGCACCCCGGCCCGATGAACCGCGGGCTGGAAATCTCATCGGCGGCAGCCGACTCGCCGCGGTCCACCGTGCTGGACCAGGTACGCAACGGTGTCGCCGTGCGGATGGCCGCGCTCTACCTGTTGCTCTCCGGCGGCACCGAATCCGCCGCCCCCGCACCCACCGCCACCCAGGAGGCCAAGTGACCGAGTCCAGCGAAACCACCTACCTGATCCGCGGGGCTTCGCTGACCGGCGGGGAGCGCGCCGACATGCTGCTCCGCGGCGGGAGAATCGTGGAGGCGGGCACCGCCCTGAGCGCGGCCGGCGCCGTCGAAATCGATGCCGACGGGCTGATCGCGTTGCCGGGCATGGTTGACCTGCACACCCATCTGCGCGAACCGGGCCGCGAGGACGCGGAGACGGTGGAGACCGGCACCCGGGCGGCGGCCCTGGGCGGCTTCACCGCGGTGCACGCCATGGCCAACTCGACGCCGGTCGCCGACACCGCCGGCGTGGTCGAACAGGTGTACACCCTGGGCCGGACCGCCGGCTGGGCGGACGTCCGCCCGGTGGGCGCCGTGACCGTGGGCCTGGCCGGCGAACGGCTCGCCGAGCTCGGCGCGATGGCCGACTCCCGCGCCCGGGTCCGGGTCTTCTCCGACGACGGCATCTGCGTTTCGGACCCGGTGCTGATGCGCCGCGCGCTGGAATACGTCAAGGCGTTCGACGGCGTGATCGCCCAGCACGCCCAGGAGCCGCGGCTGACCGACGGTGCACAGATGAACGAGGGAACCGTGTCGGCGGTGCTGGGCATGACCGGATGGCCCGCCGTCGCGGAGGAGAGCATCATAGCCCGCGACGTGCTCCTGGCGCAGCACGTGGACTCCCGCCTGCACGTGTGCCACGTCTCCACGGCCGGATCGGTGGAGCTCATCCGCTGGGCCAAGGCCCGCGGGATCAAGGTCACCGCCGAGGTCACGCCGCACCACCTGTGGCTGACCGACGAACTGGTCCGCAGCTACGACCCGGTCTACAAGGTCAACCCGCCGCTGCGCACGGACGAGGACGTGCAGGCCCTGCGCGCCGGCCTGGCCGACGGGACCATCGACGTCATCGGCACCGACCACGCGCCGCACCCCTCCGAGGCGAAGGAGTGCGAATGGGCCCAGGCGGCCATGGGCATGACCGGGCTGGAGACGGCGCTGTCCGTCGTGCAGCACACCATGATCGAAACCGGCCTGATCGGCTGGGCCGACTTCGCCCGGATCACCTCCGCCATGCCGGCCCGCATCGGCCGGCTGGCCGGCCAGGGCCGACCGCTGGCCGCCGGATCGGCCGCCAACATCACCCTGGTGGACCCCGCGGCCCGCTGGACGGTGGACCCTTCCGCGATGGCCACCAAGGGCAGGAACTCGCCGTTCGCCGGCCGGGAGCTGCCCGGCCGCGTGGTCGCCACGTTCCTCAACGGGCACCCCACCGTGCTGGACGGCGCCCTGAACACCCCGGCACGCCCGGCAGGGGAGGCCTGACATGGACCAGATCCAGGCCGGCCTGGTGATGCTCGCCGTCGCCCTCGGGCTCATGGCGCTGGTGGCCGTCGGCTGGCGCAACCGGCTCAAGCGGCAGCGGGACATCGCGCCGCTGCCGCAGGTCCCGGCGGACACCGCCAACCCGACCGGCTACTACGAAGGCATGTACGTGGTCACGACGACGGCGGGGGACTGGCTGGACCGCGTCGCCGTCCACGGCCTCGGCATCCGGACCAAGGCGGCGCTGCGGACCTATCCGCACGGCGTGCTGATCGAGCGACCCGGCTCCACGGACCTCTACATTCCGGCCGAAAGCATCTCCGATGTCCGGACCGAGAGCGGCATGGTGGGCAAGTTCGTGGAGTCCGAGGGCCTGGCCGTGATCACGTGGAAGCTGGGGGAGCGCGAGGTCGACACGGCCTTCCGCACCCGGCAGGCCGCCGAGAAACAACCGCTGCTGGCGCAGCTGCAGACATACCTACCCGCCGTACAGGAAGACTAGGACACATCGTGAGCGCAGAAACAACTTTCCTCTCCGCACCGGCGCTGCTGGTGCTCGAAGACGGCCGGACTTTCCGCGGCCGCAGCTACGGCGCCCAGGGCACCGCGCTGGGCGAGGCGGTCTTTTCCACCGGCATGACCGGCTACCAGGAGACCATCACCGACCCGTCCTACGCCCGCCAGCTGGTGGTGCAGACCGCGCCCCACATCGGCAACACCGGGGTGAACGACGACGACGCGGAATCCCGCAAGATCTGGGTGGCCGGCTACGTGGTCCGCGACCCGGCCCGCCGGCCCTCCAACTGGCGCTCCGAGCGCAGCCTGGACGACGAACTGGTCAACCAGGGCATCGTGGGCATCCAGGGCGTGGACACCCGCGCGCTGACCCGCCACCTGCGCGAGCGCGGCGCGATGAAGGCCGGCATTTTCTCCGGCGACGCGGCCGCCCGCCCCGCGGCGGAGCTGCTGGCCGAGGTCGCCGCGCAGCCGGCGATGGAAGGCGCCCGGCTCGCCGAAGAGGTCAGCGTCACGGAAGCCTACGTCGTCGAACCGGCCGACCACGGCTGGGAAGGTGAGCCGCGGTTCACCGTCGCCGCCCTCGACCTGGGCATCAAGGCCATGACCCCCGTCCGGTTCGCCGAGCGCGGGATCCGGGTGCACGTGCTGCCCGCCACCGCCAGCTTCGAAGACATCCAGGCCGTCTCGCCCGACGGCATGTTCATGTCCAACGGGCCCGGCGACCCGGCCACGGCCGACCGCCAGGTGCTGCTGCTGCGCAAGGTGCTCGACGCCGGCCTGCCGTTCTTCGGCATCTGCTTCGGCAACCAGATCCTGGGCCGCGCCCTGGGCTTCGGCACCTACAAACTGCGCTACGGCCATCGCGGCATCAACGTGCCGGTGATGGACCGGCGCACCGGAAAGGTCGAGATCACCTCGCAGAACCACGGCTTCGCCGTCGACGCCCCGCTGGACGGGCCCACGCTGGCCCCGGAGGAGCGCTTCGGCCGGGTCGAAGTCAGCCACGTCTGCCTGAACGACGACGTCGTCGAGGGCCTGAACTGCCTGGACATCCCCGCCTTCTCCGTCCAGTACCACCCGGAGGCCGCCGCCGGGCCACACGATGCGGCGCCCCTGTTCGACCGTTTTACCGACCTGATGAACTCCCGCCGAACCCAGACCGGAACCGCTTCCGAGACGACGAAGGAAAGCAAGTAATGCCCAAGAGAGAAGATCTGAAGTCCGTCCTGGTCATCGGTTCCGGTCCCATCGTGATCGGACAGGCGGCCGAGTTCGACTATTCCGGCACGCAGGCGCTGCGGGTGCTGAAGGAGGAGGGCCTGCGGGTCATCCTGGTCAACTCGAATCCGGCCACCATCATGACGGACCCCGAGTTCGCCGATGCCACCTACGTGGAGCCGATCACCCCGGAGGTGGTCGAAAAGATCATCGCCAAGGAGCGCCCGGACGCCCTGCTGCCCACCCTGGGCGGCCAGACGGCCCTGAACACCGCGATAGCGCTGGACAAGAACGGCGTGCTGGACAAGTACAACGTGGAGCTGATCGGCGCCAACATCGCCGCCATCGAACTCGGCGAAGACCGGGAGAAGTTCAAGGGCGTGGTGGAGCGCTGCGGCGCCGAATCCGCCAAGTCCGTGATCGTGCACTCGATGGACGAAGCCTTTGCCGCGGCCGAGGAGCTGGGCTACCCGATGGTGGTGCGCCCGTCCTTCACCATGGGCGGGCTCGGCTCCGGCATGGCCTACAACGCGGAGGACCTGCGCCGGATCGCCGGCGCCGGCATCCAGTACAGCCCCACCAGCGAGGTGCTGCTCGAAGAGAGCATCCTGGGCTGGAAGGAATACGAGCTCGAGATGATGCGCGACAAGAACGACAACGTCGTGGTCGTGTGCTCGATCGAGAACTTCGATCCGGTGGGCGTGCACACCGGCGACTCCATCACCGTGGCCCCGGCCATGACGCTGACCGACCGCGAGTTCCAGAAGCTGCGCGACATCTCCATCGCGGTGATCCGGGAAGTCGGCGTCGACACCGGCGGCTGCAACATCCAGTTCGCCATCGAACCGGACACCGGCCGCGTCGTGGTGATCGAAATGAACCCGCGCGTGTCCCGGTCCTCGGCGCTGGCTTCCAAGGCCACCGGATTCGCGATCGCCAAGATCGCCACCAAGCTGTCGCTCGGGTACACGCTGGACGAGATCCCGAACGACATCACCCAGCAGACCCCGGCCGCCTTCGAACCGGCGCTGGACTACGTCGTCGTCAAGGTTCCGCGTTTCGCGTTCGAGAAGTTCCCGGCCGCCGACCCGACGCTGACCACCACCATGAAGTCGGTCGGCGAGGCGATGGCCATCGGGCGCAACTTCACCGAGGCGCTGCAGAAGGCGCTGCGGTCGCTGGAGCAGAAGGGGTCGCAGCTCGAGTTCGACCCGGTCAACGACTATGACGTGCCCGAACTGCTGGCCAAGTCCAGGGTCGGGTCCACCGAGCGGCTCTCGATGGTGCAGCGGGCGCTGCTCGGCGGTGCCACGGTCGAGCAGGTCTTCGAAGCCACGGCGATCGACCCGTGGTTCCTGGACCAGCTGCAGCTGATCAACGAAGTGGCCACCGAAATCCGCCGCGCACCGGCGCTGACCGAGGACATCCTGCGGCTGGCCAAGCGGCACGGCTTCTCCGATGAACAGATCGGCAAGCTCAGCCACACCAGCGAGGCAGTGG
Source organism: Arthrobacter sp. Y3223065 (assembly GCF_059090885.1). NCBI lineage: Bacteria > Bacillati > Actinomycetota > Actinomycetes > Micrococcales > Micrococcaceae > Arthrobacter > Arthrobacter sp. Y3223065. Next base: position 588,209 of record NZ_JBNHGC010000001.1, read on the forward strand.
TCCGCGGGGTCCGCCACGCGCTGGGCATCCGCCCGGTGTTCAAGACGGTGGACACCTGCGCCGCCGAATTCGCCGCCTACACCCCGTACCACTACTCGTCCTACGACGAGGAGGACGAGGTCGAGCTGCACGCGAAGCCGTCCGTGATCATCCTCGGCTCCGGCCCGAACCGGATCGGCCAGGGCATCGAGTTCGACTACTCCTGCGTCCACGCCACCATGGCGCTGCGCAAGGCCGGGCACGAGACGGTCATGATCAACTGCAACCCGGAGACCGTCTCCACCGACTACGACATCTCCAACCGCCTGTACTTCGAGCCCCTCACGCTCGAGGACGTGCTGGAGGTCATCGCGGCGGAGGAGCGCACCGGCGGCGTGCTCGGCGTGTTCGTGCAGCTGGGCGGCCAGACGCCGCTGAAGCTGGCGCAGGCGCTGGCCGACGCAGGCATCCCCATCCTCGGCACCTCGCCGGAAGCCATCGACCTGGCCGAGCACCGCGGCGCCTTCCAGCGGGTGCTGGATTCGGCCGGCCTGATAGCCCCGAAGAACGGCACCGCCGTGTCCTTCGAGGAAGCGAAGAAGATCGCCGACGAGATCGGCTACCCCGTGCTGGTCCGCCCGTCGTACGTGCTGGGCGGGCGCGGCATGGAGATCGTCTACGACGAGGCCAACCTGTCGCGCTACATCGCCAACGCCACCGAGATCACGCCGGACCACCCGGTGCTGGTGGACCGCTTCCTGGAAGACGCGATCGAGATCGACGTCGATGCCCTCTACGACGGCAAGGACCTCTACGTCGGCGGCATCATGGAGCACATCGAGGAGGCCGGAATCCACTCCGGCGACTCCGCCTGTGTGCTGCCGCCGATCACCCTGGGCGCCGACGTCCTGGACCGGGTGCGCAAGGCCACCGCCGCCATCGCCGAGGGCGTGGGGGTGCGCGGCCTGATCAACATCCAGTTCGCGCTGGCCGCGGACGTGCTCTATGTGATCGAGGCCAACCCGCGCGCTTCCCGCACCGTCCCGTTCGTGTCCAAGGCCACCGGCGTGCAGCTGGCCAAGGCCGCGGCACTGATCGGTACCGGCGTTGACATCGCCATGCTGCGCAGCGTCTACAAGGTGCTGCCGGAGACCGGCGACGGTTCCCGGCTGCCGCTGGAGGCGCCGGTGGCGGTGAAGGAGGCGGTGCTTCCGTTCAGCCGCTTCCGCACGCCGGAGGGCACCGTCGTCGACTCGCTGCTCGGCCCGGAGATGCGCTCCACCGGCGAGGTCATGGGCATCGACAAGTACTTCGACACGGCCTTCGCCAAGAGCCAGGCCGCGGCCGGCAGCGCCCTGCCGACGTCCGGCAAGGTGTTCGTCTCGGTGGCCAACCGCGACAAGCGCTCCATCATCATGCCGGTGAAGCTGCTGGTGGACCTGGGCTTCGAAATCCTCTCCACCGGCGGCACGGCCGAAGTGCTGCGCCGCAACGGCATCCAGTCCACCACCGTGCGCAAGATCGCCGAAGGGCGCTCCGACGAGGGCGAGGGCACCATCGTGGACCTCATCACCGAAGGCCGCATCGGGCTGATCCTCAACACCCCGTCCGGCGGCCAGGCCCGCGGCGACGGCTACGAGATCCGCGCTGCGGCGACGTCGGTGGGAACGCCGATCATCACCACGGTGTCCGAGTTCGGTGCCGCCATCCAGGCCATCGAAGCGATGCGCCAGTACGAGTGGGACGTCACCAGCCTGCAGGAGCACGCGGAGAACCTGAAGGCCGCCTTCCATGCCTGAGCCGCACGACCGGCCGCAGCCCGCCACCTTCGGGCGGCGGCTGCGGGCTGCAATGGAGGCCCGCGGGCCTTTGTGCGTGGGCATCGACCCGCACCCGTCGCTGCTCTCCGCCTGGGGACTGAACGACGACGCCGGAGGGCTGGAACGCTTCTCCCTCACCGTGCTGGACGCGGTGGGGGAGCAGGCTGCCGCCCTCAAGCCGCAGGTGGCACTGTACGAACGGCACGGTTCGGCCGGCCTGGCGGTGCTGGAGAAGCTGCTGGCGGCCGCGGCCCAGGCCGGTGCCCTGACGATCGCCGACGCCAAGCGCGGCGACATCGGCTCCACCATGGCGGCCTACGCCGACGCGTGGCTGCGGGACGGCTCGGCGCTGGCGGCCGACGCCGTGACGCTCAGCCCCTACCTCGGGTACGGATCGCTGCGGCCCGCGCTGGATATGGCGGCGGCAACCGGCCGGGGAGTGTTCGTGCTGGCGCTGACCTCCAACCCGGAGGGCGCCAGCGTGCAGCACGTTGGCGGCGCCGAGTCCGTGGCCGCCCGGATCGCGGAAGCGGCGGCCGCCGACAACGCGGAGGCCGGCCGCGCATGCGAGCTGGGCTCCGTCGGCCTGGTGGTCGGCGCCACGGTCCGGGCCGAGGTGATGGAACGGCTCGGGTTGGACCTGGCGGCGGTCAACGGGCCGCTGCTGGCCCCCGGGCTGGGCGCACAGGGTGCCACCGGGGCTGACATCGCGGCGGCCTTCGGCTCCGCCGTCGGGAATGTCCTGGCCACCTCCAGCCGGGACATCCTCCAGGCCGGCCCGGACACCGCCGCCTTGCGCGGGGCCGCCGGCCGCACCCTGGCCGGTTTGTCGGGCCTCGCGGGCTGAGCAGCGCCCGGGCTGGCCCGTCTAACCTCCTGTGCCGAACAGCCGGGCGTTGCGGCGGCCCTGAGCCGCGGTGTTGCGGTTCTGGTAAGTTCAATTCATGCCCAATGTGCCCGCCCGGCATCTTGTCCGACGGGCCGGATTGTCTGGAGGAGCTGTGGGTCTTCGACCGCTGACGGAGAGCGAACGCACCACCGCCCGGCTGAAAGCGACGGCCGCCCGGGTCGAACGTGCGGAAGTCAAGGCCAAAGTGAAATCCGGCGCCATGACCGTGGCCGAGGTGATTGAGGCGGCCGCGTCGATGGAATCGGTCGGCCGCCTGCGCGTGGCCGAGCTGCTCGAATCGTTGCCGGGCATCGGACCGGTCCGCGCCGCCGCCATCATGGAGACGGTCCGCATTGCGCCCAGCCGCCGGCTGCGCGGGCTCGGCATCCACCAGCGGCGAGCCCTGATAGACCACTTGAAATCCCAGTAACAGATGGAAGATATGTCCGACAAACCCCGCCTGACCGTTCTCGCCGGCCCCACGGCCGTCGGCAAGGGCACCGTTTCCACCTATATCCGCGACAACTACCCCGACGTCTGGCTGTCGGTATCCGCCACCACCCGCGAACCGCGGCCCGGTGAGCAGGATGGAGTCCACTACTTTTTCGTCGGCCCCGAAGAGTTCGACCGGCTGGTGGCCGCCGGCGACATGCTCGAGTGGGCCCTGGTGCACGGCCGGAACCGCTACGGGACGCTGCGGCGCACCGTGGAGGAAGCCATGGCGGACGGCAAATCCGTGCTTTTGGAGATCGATCTGCAGGGCGCCCGGCAGGTCAAGGAGTCCATGCCGGATGCCACGTTCGTGTTTTTGGCCCCGCCGAGCTGGGAGGAAATGGTCCGCCGACTGGTGGGCCGCGGCACGGAAACACCCGAAGAACAGCAGCGCCGGCTGGAAACCGCTAAACTAGAACTTGCTGCCGAGCCCGAGTTCGATTTCACCGTCGTTAACGACGATGTCCAGCGGGCGGCAGACGAGCTCGTTTCATTGATGGGACTTGTCCCGCACCCGCGCTGAGCGGGTCCAAAAGAACACGTCCCGGAACCCATTGGAGATTTAGTGTCGACCAACCTCGAAGGCATCATCAACCCGCCGATCGACTCCCTGCTGGAAGCAACGGATTCGAAGTACGCGCTGGTGATTTACGGTGCCAAGCGTGCCCGCCAGATCAACGCCTACTACTCGCAGCTGCACGAAGGCCTGTTCGAGTACGTCGGCCCGCTGGTGGACACCAAGCTGAACGAGAAGCCGCTGTCCATCGCACTGCGCGAAATCAACGAGGGCCTGCTGGTCAGCAAGCCCGTCGAAAAGGCCGCAGAGTAACCAGCGTCTAACACCGGGGCAGGCATGCGGATCATTTTGGGCGTGGGCGGCGGCATCGCCGCCTACAAGTCGGCATCCCTGCTTCGGTTGTTTAAGGAAGCCGGCCACGAGGTGACGGTCATCCCGACCGACGCCGCCGAAAAGTTCGTGGGCCGCGCCACCTGGGAGGCCCTCTCCGGCAACCCGGTGAGCAACAGCGTGTTCGATGCCGTCGAGTCGGTCAACCACGTCCGCCTCGGCCAGGAAGCGGACCTCGTCGTCGTGTGTCCGGCCACCGCGGATCTGTTGGCACGCGCAGCCGCCGGCCTGGCCGGCGATCTGCTCACCAACACGCTGCTGGTGGCCACCGCGCCGGTGGTCTTTGTGCCGGCCATGCACACCGAAATGTGGCAGCACCCGGCCACCGCGGCGAACGTGGCCACGCTGCGCAGCCGGGGCCCCACGGTGATGGACCCGGCCGTAGGCCGCCTGACCGGCAAGGACACCGGCCCCGGCCGGCTGCCCGAACCGGCGGAAATCTACGATTTCATCGCCGCAGGCCTCGCCGACGGAACGTTAAAACCCCGGACGACGGCGGAGGCTGGCTGGGCGCCGGAGGACTCGGCCGTGCCCGGGCTCGCGGCTCCGGAACCCGGTCCGCTGGCCGGGAAGAGGGTCCTGGTCACTGCCGGCGGCACCCGCGAACCGCTGGACCCCGTGCGCTTCCTGGGCAACCGGTCCTCCGGCAAGCAGGGCGTGGCACTGGCCCGCGCCGCTGCGGCTGCGGGAGCGGAGGTCGAACTGATCGCCGCCCACCTTGAGGTGGAAATTCCGGACGGGATCAAGTCCAGCTCGGTGGAAACCGCCCTGGACCTGCGCGAGGCGACGCTCGAAGCGGCGGCGCGCTCCGACGTCGTGATCATGGCAGCCGCCGTGGCGGATTTCCGGCCGGCGGAAGTGACCGATACCAAGATCAAGAAGCGCGACGACGCCGACGACCCGGTGATTACGCTGGTGCGGAATCCGGACATCCTGGTGGAGGTCGTGCAGCAGCGCGGCTCCGGCGAGGCGCCGCTGATCGTCGGTTTCGCGGCGGAAACCGGCGACGACCGCGGGGACGTGCTCGACTACGCGCGCAGCAAGCTCGAACGGAAGGGCTGCGACCTGCTGGTGCTCAACCGCGTGGGCCGCGACCTGGTGTTCGGCCAGGATGACACCGAGATCACGGTGCTGGCACGCAGCGAAGTCGAACCGCAGACCCACCGCGGCAGCAAAGACAGTGCGGCGGCCGTGATCATTGAGCGCATTACCGCCGAACTCTCCGGCTGAGGCTGACTCCGGGCTGACGCTGGCACCGGGCTGCCACTGCTTCCGGGCTGACGCTGGCACCGGGCGGCCACTGCTTCTGCCCTGTGGGGGAGCGCGGGGGCGCCGTCTCCCTCGTGCCGCGGGAACCGGGCCGCCCGTGACCCCCTGTGTACTACTGTTTCGCTCCATGACCGGGCCTTTGGGGCCGCGTCTACAGTTCCGTGGCGGTCCCCGCCAGCAAGTAAGGTATGTCTGTGACTTCTTCTGACAGCAATCTGCGGCTCTTCACGTCCGAGTCCGTGACCGAAGGCCATCCGGACAAGATCTGTGACCAGATTTCCGACGCCATCCTCGACGCCCTGCTGCGCGAGGATCCCGAGTCGCGGGTAGCCGTAGAGACGCTGACGACGACCGGACTGGTACATGTGGCCGGTGAGGTCACCACGCAGGGCTACGTGGAGATTCCGCAGATCGTCCGGGATACCATCCTGGAGATCGGCTACAACTCCTCGGACAAGGGGTTTGACGGCGCGCGGTGCGGGGTCTCGGTTTCCATCGGCCAGCAGTCGCCGGAGATCGCCTCCGGGGTCTTCAACTCCTTTGAAACCCGCGAGGGGACAAGCATCGACGCGCGTGACGCACAGGGCGCCGGCGACCAGGGCATCATGTTCGGCTATGCCAGCGACGAGACCGACGTTTTGATGCCCGCCCCGATCTGGCTCGCGCACCGGCTGTCCGAGCGTTTGACCGAGGTGCGGAAGGACGGGACGCTCCCGTATCTGCGGCCGGACGGCAAGACGCAGGTGACCGTCGGCTACGACGGCGACAAGCCGGTGTCCGTCAACTCGGTCGTGATTTCCAGCCAGCATGAAGGCGGCGTGGACCTGGCACATCTGCGGGCCGACCTCGCCTCGCGCGTGATCGAGCCGGTGCTGGCGGCCAGCTCCCTGGACGCCACCAACGTGCGCTACATCCTCAATCCGGGCGGTGACTTTGTGATCGGCGGGCCGGTGGGCGACGCCGGGCTGACCGGACGCAAGATCATCGTGGATACCTACGGCGGCATGGCCCGTCACGGCGGCGGCGCATTTTCCGGCAAGGATCCGTCCAAGGTGGACCGTTCCGCCGCCTACGCCATGCGCTGGGTGGCCAAGAACGTGGTGGCCGCCGGACTGGCCCGGCGCGCGGAGATCCAGATCGCGTACGCCATCGGGATGGCGCATCCGGTCGGCATCTACGTGGAAACTTTCGGAACCGAGACCGTTGATCCGGCGCGCATTGCCCAGGCGATCGAGGAAGTCTTCGACCTGCGTCCGCTGGGCATCATCGACGACCTGGAGCTCAAGCGGCCCATTTACAAGCAGACCGCGGCACACGGCCATTTCGGCCGTGAACATGCCGACTTCACCTGGGAGCGGACCGACCGGGCGGACGCACTGCGCAGCTACTTCAACGCCTGAGCCTGATGGGCTCTGATCCGCACCAGCTGAGCCTGCTGCAGGGCTTCGGTGCCCCCAAGCAGGCGCCGGGCACCTCGCCGGCGGCGGCGACCGATCCGGTGGCCCGGGTGCTGATCGAAACGGCGTTGCCGCATCTGGACCGGATCTTCGATTACCTGGTGCCGGAGCATTTGGACGCCGACGCTGTTCCCGGCGCGCGGGTCAAGGCCCGGTTCGGCGGCCAGGAAATGAGCGGGTACATCACCCGCCGCACGTCCGAGGTGCCGGAAGGGGTCAAGCTGGCCCCGTTGGCCAAGGTGGTTTCCGCGCAGCCGGTGCTGACCGAGGAGCTGCTCCGGCTGGCCACGTCGGTGGCCGCGCGCTACGCCGGAAACGTCAGCGACGTACTGCGCGCCGCCATCCCGCCGCGCGTCGCCAAAGTGGATAAGGAATTCGCTGCCCGGGAGACGGGCGAGGCGGCAGTGGAGGCCAGGCCGGCCGCGGGTACCCACGCGGCTATCACCGCCGCCACGGATGCTACGGATGCCGCCGCCCCTTCGGTTACCGCCGCTGCTACGGATGCTGCCGCCTCTCCGGCTACCACCGCTGCTAAGGATGCCGCCGCCCCTCCGGCTACCACCGCCGCTACGGATGCCGCCGCCCCTTCGGTTACCACCGCTGCCACGGCTACCACCGCCCCTCCGGCTACCGCCACCGCTACGGCTACCACCGCTGCTACTGCTGGCCCGGCAACTACGGCTGAGGCGGAGCAAGCCTTCGCCGGTTATGAAGACGCCGGCGTCTTTCTGGCCCAGCTGGCGTCGGGCGCCGCTCCGCGGGCCGTTTTGGCCAGCCACAAGTCCTACGGCCCCGCTTCGTGGGCAGCCCAAGTTGCGCACGCCGTGGCGAGCGTACGGCAGAGCGGCCGCGGCGCCGTCGTCGTTGTTCCGGACGCCAAGGACCTGGCCCGGCTGGAAGCCGAATTGGAGCGAGTCCTTGGCACGGACCAGTTTGTCCGCCTGACTGCCGAGGACGGGCCGACGCCGCGCTACCGGAACTACCTGCGGTTGTTGCATGGCGAGGTATCCGTGGCCGTCGGGACGCGCTCGGCCGCCTTCGCCCCGGTGCAGGATCTGGGCCTGGTGGCCATGTGGGACGACGGCGATGACCTGCTGCTGGAGCAGCGTTCCCCCTACCAGCATGCCCGCGAGGTGTTGTTGCTGCGCACGGCGCAGGCCGGCTGCGCGGCCCTGTTCGCCGGGGTCTCGCGCAGCGGCGAAGCACAGCGGTTGGTCGAGACCGGCTGGGCGTCGGCGCTCACGCCCGCCCGGCCCTTCCTGCGCCAGGCGACTCCGCGCATCCTCAACACCGCGGATTCGTTCCAACAGGAACGCGATCCCATGCTGCGCCATGCCCGTTTGCCGCAGGCCGCTTGGCGGGCCGCCAAGGAAGGCCTGGAACGCGGACCGGTGCTGGTGCAGGTGGCGCGGACCGGCTTCTCACCTGCCCTTGCCTGCCAGGACTGCCGCACGCCCGCCAGATGCACCGACTGTAACGGGCCGCTGGCGCAGCCGGGCCGCGCGGCGGCTCCGGCTTGCCGGTGGTGCGGTCGGTTGGCCGCGAACTATTCCTGTCCCGAATGCGGATCGCACAGGCTCCGTGCCTCTGCGGTCGGGGCCCTGCGTACCGCAGAGGAACTGGGACGTGCGTTCCCGGGGGCGACGGTCGTGTCTTCTTCGGGGGAACACATCAAGTCTGTGGTCGAGTCAAGGAAAGCCCTGGTGGTCGCAACACCGGGAGCCGAGCCTGTGGCGCCCGGTGGCTACGCGGCCGCGTTGCTGCTGGATGGCAATGCCATGCTCAGCCGAGAGTCCCTTCGCGCACCCGAAGACGTGCTGCGCCGATGGTTCCGCGCGGCGTCGCTGGTGCAGCCGGCGTCGGAAGGGGGGCTGGTGGTAGTCACCGCCGACCAGGATGCCGTTGTGGCGCCCTTGGTTCGGTGGGACCCCGCTGGCGCCGCAGCCAGGGAGATGCAGTTGCGACGTGAGCTTCAGCTTCCCCCGGCCGTGAGGATCGCCGCCCTGACCGGGAAGCCCTCAGGCATTGAAGCTTTCATGGCGGACTTTGAGCTTAGCGGCAGCCTTCGCAGCGTCGGCCCCGTTGAGCTGCCGGCCCGATCGGGGGAGAGCAGCGAGCACCGCCTGCTGCTGTTCTTCAGCTATCAGGATGGAGCCCGCGTGACCGCTGCGCTCCGTCACCGCAAGGCGGCGCTGTCCGCCAAACGCGTCCCCGACCCGGTACAGGTGCGCTGCGACGGGACCGACCTGCTATAACCTTCCGGGTGCGCCGTCCGGTGCCATGCGAGGGGCGCTCGGGCTCCATCTGTACCGGGCGGCGGCGTGCCGGGTAGTGGTGGCGGGGTGGAGGTGTAGGTGTGTCCGGTGGGGGTGGTGGTTTCGATCGTGTGGTGTGGTCCTTCGAGGGGGCGGCTGGACCAGCCTTCGGCTTCTTTTGACTGGTTGCATTGCTCGCACAGTCCCTGGCCGTTGGCCATGGTGGTTTTGCCGCCTTGTGACCAGGGCACGATGTGGTCGATGTGCCGGATCGGGGCGTCGCACCAGGGCCTGCCGCAGACGGCCTCGCGGGCGAGGATCATCCGGCGCATCCCGTCGGGGAACTTCCGCGCGGCCGAGTCCATCCCCAGCAGCTGTCCGGTCCCGGGGGCGGTGTAGAGGCGTCGGACCCAGATGTCTTCCACACTGCCCTGTGTCAGCACTTTGGTGCGGTGGGCCTGCTCGCGGGCGGTCTTCCAGCCCGGCTCGGTCCCGGCCGGCGGCGCCTTCTGCCCCATCCCGCAGGGCGGGCTGCCACCGTGTGGTGCTGCCGCCGGTAACCCGTTGTCCTGGCGGCCGCCGCCGGCAGCGGTGCGGCCGGGCGGGCTGGCTTCGGTGTTGGCTTCGGGTGTGTGTGCCGTTGCCGGCGGTCGGTGCGGCGTCCCGGTGAGGTGGCGGGCGTAGTGGGCCGGGACGATGCCGTAGCCGGTCAGCCAGGCCGGTTCGTTCTGGCCGTGGAGCAGGGTGCGGTCGGTCATCACCAGTTGGATTTCCAGCCGGGCCGGGTCGGCGGTGCTGCGGCCGGTGACGCGTTCGAACACGGTGTCGGCCATCATCTGGCCGCGGGACCGGGGGTCGCCGTTGTTGCGCAGCCGGTCCGCTTCCCGGTGCAGGGCGGCCATCACCGCCACGCCCTGGATTACCGGCAGCAGGGTCCGGACCGAGACCATGGTGTCCGGCTCCGGGCGGGAGGAAACGTGCCGGTCAGCTTCGGCCTTCGCCGCCCGGTCCACCACCGAGCGGGGTTCCAGCCGGTAGGCGAGGCGTTTGGCTTCGGCCCGCAGCGCCCGGTTCCCGAGTCCGTGCAGCCGGTCCCGGTTGCCGGCCAGTTCCCGGTCCACGCGGGCGCGGTGCTCCGGGGTCAGGCAAACGGTTTCCTGGGCCAGGATCTCGGCCCGGTATTCGTTCAGGTGCCCCGCGGCCAGTGCGGCCAGGGTGTGCGGCATCTGCCCGACCAGGGTCCGGGACAGGTTCAGCAGGACCGCTGCCCGGTGCGGGGACTCGCGCCGGGCCAACCCGATCTGGGCCGCGACCCCGGCGCCCTGCCGGTCTTTGGGCATCCCGGCGGCGGCACGGCGGGCACGCACGGACTTCTCCAGCGCGACCTGGACCCTGGCCTGCGCCGCCGCGGCGGCAGCCTTCAGCCCCTCCAGCGCCGTAAGCTCTTCCACCAACTCCCGGTCCGGCACGTCCAGATCGATGCCCTGAAGGGCTTCGGCCGCCGCGTGAACGGCGGCAGACCCGACCGGACCCGCGGCCGGTCCGGCGTCCCGCCTTGAAGCGCTGCCGGCAGCCGGTGCTGCGGCAGGCCGGGCCGGGGCAGACGGTCCTGCGGCGGGAGGTTCGGATACTGCCGGATCAAACATCTCAGCGTCTCAATCTTCAGCATGCGAGCTGCTGCATGGCCTCGAATACGAGCGGTCACGAACCCTGAAGGGATCCGCGGACGCCACCGGCAAACCCACGACCCGGCGGCCAACCTTGGTGCTGAACTGCTACTAAAAACAGACTATGCGCCGCCACTGACAGTTTCAGAGGATGCAGCAACCGCCACTTCGGAGGAGGCAGCAAAAACCGCCACTTCCGGGGGACGCAGCATCCGTGCCGGTGCCAGCTGCACGGCAACCGTGGCGCGCCCCTGACCGAATGCGGCACGGGCGGACGATCGCCGTGGAGTGGCCCGACCGGATGGGCCACGTCAAGGTGGACGTCCACCGTGGAGTGGCCCGACCGGATGCGGCCACGTCAGGAGGACATCCACCCCAGCAGCTCCACCGGCTTGCAAGGCCGCCGCGTCAGCACCCCGGATCTAGCCGGCCTGTCCGGCCCCTAGGCGAGGTCCCGGCCCTACTGCAAGGCACATTCCTGGACTTGACGACAGGCTACAACTACCGGGACCGGCTCCGCCGTCGTTCCAACACTTCCTCGGCGGCGGCGACCAGCTGCTTGGCCGACTCGTTCCAGTCGTACGCCGCGGCTCGGCGGATGCTGGCCTCCGACGCCGCGCGGAAGGCACCGGGCTGGTCCAGCGCTGCCACGGCCGCCGCGAAGTCGGCGGGCTCATCCGGGTCCACCAGCGTGACGGCGCCGCCACCAACCTCACGGAAGATCGGAATGTCGCTGGCGATCACCGGCGTGCCGGCGGCCATGGCCTCGATCAGCGGCAGGCCGAAGCCCTCGTCGCGGGAGAGGGTGACCAGCGCTGTGGTCCGTTGCAGCAGTTGCTGATATCCGGCGTCGGAAATCCCGTTGTGGAAGACCAGCCGGCGAGGGTCAACGGCGCGGGCCTCCAGTTCGGCCTGCCTGTCCGGACGCACCGGGCTGAGCAGATGGAGCTCGTAGTCCGGCAGCAGCGCCATGGCGTCAATGATCGTTTCCACGTTCTTGTACGGCATGAACGAGCCCATGTAGAGCAGGGTCTTGTCGCGGCCGACGGCCGGATCGCGCGGCGCTCCCTGCGGCTGGGCGGCGTTGGAAACAATCCGGATCGGCCGGCGGGTGAGCCGGTGCCGTTCCATCAGCGCCTGCGTGGTGTGGCTGATGGTGGCCACCGTGTCCGCACGGTTCAACAGGAGACGCTGCGGCCAGTAGGCCTTATGGTAGAGCCGCCAGAGCCACTGCACCGGCTTGGGCAGGAAGCCCGGCGGCTTGGGGTGCGAGTAGTAGATCAGGTCGTGCAGGGTCAGGATGAGCCCGTACTTGCGGCCGAAGCTGCCCATGGTCTGCATCGGGCAGACGACGACGTCGGCGCCCAGCTTGTTCACGCGGCGCGCCACGAAGAGTTCGGCGGGGGAGAGCGGACTGTTGATCTTGACCCAGGGCACGTCGGGCAGGAGCTGCAGCTGCCGCTCGTCGCTGATCAGCATGCTCACGTCCGCCAGCCGGGACGCGGCTTCGATAAGGCTGGCGCCGTAGCGGCTGATTCCGTCCAGCTGGTCGGTGCGGGTGAACCGGGCGTCAATCAGGAGTTTCATGCACTCATTCCGTCGATGAAGTCCCGGATGAAGGCGGCGGCCGGGGCCGGGGTTTCGTAATGGATCAAATGCCCGACGGCGGGGATCACTTCCAGCCGGGATTCCGGGATCATCGCCGCGAGCCTGCGCTGGCTCGCCACGGAACCGATGTCGTCCCGTTCGCCGGCGATCAGGAGGACCGGCTGGTCCAGCTGGCCGGCGACCTGCGCGACGTCGGCGGAGATGGACGCGCGGAAGGCCTCCAGCACCACCCGCCGGTTCGCGAAGGCGCTGAAGTAGGCGTCATGCTGCCCGTGGATGTAGGAACGCAGCTGCGGGTCGCGGGTCTTCGCCATCATGATGCTCATGCCCCGCACGATCAACCGATGGCGCAGCAGCCAGAGGCCCAACCGCTCGGGCAGCTTGGCCCCTGCGAAGTAGTAGAACCCGGCGAGCCGGGAGGGGATCGCTTTCGGTCCCTGCAGCGCGGGTTCGCTGATCGGGTTGACCAGGATGGCAGCCCGGAAGCTGCCCGGATGCGCCGCCAGGTGGTGGCTGACCACGATGGAGCCGAAGGAGTGTCCCAAGACGTAGGTATCCGGGCCAAGCTTGAGTTCGCCGGCCAGGGCGTGCAGGAACCGGGTGTACCCCTCGATTCCGTGCGTGCCGGCGGCCAGGGGATCCGACTCGCCGAAGCCGGGCAGGTCGGGGGCGATCACGCGGTACCCGGGCAGCTGTCCCACCACCAGTTCCAACCCGTGGTGATCCCCGCGGAACCCGTGGATGACCAGCAGGGTGGGCGCGCCGTCGTCGTCCGCGGGATATTCCCAGTAGCGCACCCGGGCGCCGTCGAGCAGAATTTCGCGGCGCACCGCACGGTCGGCAACGGCGGTCACGCCAGGGTCCCTCCTGATTTCATGCCTTCGACTCTACCGACCCGCGGGCGCGTTGCCGCGCAGCGCGGCCCATGATGCCTCAGCAGGGCCGGCACCGGGGACGGCACCGGAGGCGCGGCACCGGGGGACGGCACCGGAGGCGCGGCACCGGGGACCCGCACCGGGGCGGGCAGCACGGGGGGCCGCCGGCAGCGCCCGCTCGATTGACGCTGCGTGCGCCGCCGGTTAGGTTCAACAGCAGCCGGGCACTGAAGCCCGGACCGGAGCGTGGAGGGCTGAGATGGCGGAGTTCGTGCTGGCGATCGACCAGGGGACCACCTCCACGCGCGCGATCATCTTCGACCACGCCGGGACACCGGTCTCCACCGGCCAGCGCGAGCACCGGCAGATCTTCCCGCAGCCGGGCTGGGTGGAACACGACCCGCTGGAAATCTGGGACAACACCCGCGAGGTGGTGGGCACGGCGCTGTCCCGGGCCAGCCTGACCCGGCACGACATAGCCGCCGTCGGCATCACCAACCAGCGCGAAACCACGGTGGTGTGGGAGAAGAACACGGGCCGGCCGGTGTACAACGCGATCGTCTGGCAGGACGTGCGCACGCAGCAGATCTGCGACGAACTGGCGGCCGACGGTGGCGTAGACCGCTTCCGCGAGCAGACCGGCCTGCCGCTTGCGCCCTACTTCGCCGGGACCAAGCTGGCCTGGATCCTGCGCAACGTGGACGGGGCGCGGGAACGGGCCGAGGCCGGCGAGCTGCTGTTCGGCACCACCGACAGCTGGGTCCTGTGGAACCTGACCGGCGGGCCCGACGGCGGTACGCACGCCACCGACGTTACCAACGCCTCCCGCACCCTGTTCATGGACCTGCGCACGCTGCAGTGGGACCGGGAAATTTTGGACGCCTTCGGCGTGCCGGCCGCGATGTTGCCGGAGATCCGCTCATCGTCCGAGCCCTACGCAACGGTGCACGGCTCACAACTGCTGCGCCACGTCCCGGTGGCGGGCATCCTCGGCGACCAGCAGGCGGCCACGTTCGGGCAGGCGGCCTTCAACCCCGGCGAGGCCAAGAACACGTACGGCACGGGCTGCTTCGTGCTGGTCAACACGGGCGAGGCGATCGTCAGGTCATCGCACGGACTGCTGACCTCCGTGGGCTACCAGCTGGGCAAAGCGGCGCCGCACTACGTGCTGGAGGGGTCGATCGCCGTCGCGGGGTCGCTGATCCAGTGGCTGCGCGACAACCTGGGCCTGGTCTCATCGGCGCAGGAGGCCGAGCAACTGGCGGGCACGGTCGAGGACACCGGCGGCTGCTACTTCGTGCCCGCGTTCTCGGGCCTGTTCGCGCCGTACTGGCGGCAGGATGCCCGCGGCGCCCTGGTGGGCCTGACCCGGTTTGTGACCAAGGCGCACATTGCCCGCGCCGCGCTGGAGGCCACGGCCTTCCAGACCCGGGAAGTCCTGGACGCGGTCAACGCGGACGCCGCCGTGCCGCTGACCGGTTTAAAGGTCGACGGCGGAATGGTCGCCAATGATGCGCTGATGCAGTTCCAGGCGGACATCCTGGGCGTGCCCGTGATGCGCCCGCGGGTCACCGAGACCACGGCCCTGGGAGCGGCGTATGCGGCGGGCCTCGCCGTCGGATTTTGGGAGGGCACGGACCAGCTGGCCCGGAACTGGGTGCAGGAGGCGTGCTGGGAGCCGCAGATGCCGGCGGAAGAGCGGGAACGCAGGCTGCGTTTGTGGAAGAAAGCGGTCACCCGGACCTTCGACTGGGTCGACGACGATGTCCTGTGAACGTGCGGTAAAGTGGTCCCATGTTCGCACTGCTCCTTAGCTAGCCGCTGCCGCGGGGCCCAGGCCCTGCTTCAGCGGCCCGCCCCTCCGATGCCGAGGGGCTTTTGTGTGTCTAGGGGAGTCAGGCCAGTGCGCAGTACAGACAAGAGGACGAGGCAAGCACAGTGAGTACGCAGCCGGGTACGGAACAGCACGAGTACAGTTTCTCCGCCATGGAGGCCAAATGGCCGGCCGTGTGGGAGGAACTCGATGTCTTCGCTCCCGCCGACGACGGTTCCCGCGAACGCCGCTATGTGCTGGACATGTTCCCCTACCCCTCCGGCGACCTGCACATGGGCCACGCCGAAGCCTTCGCCATGGGCGACGTGGTGGCCCGCTACTGGCGGCTGAAGGGCTACGACGTCCTGCACCCGATCGGCTGGGACTCCTTCGGCCTGCCGGCCGAGAACGCCGCGATCAAGCGCAACGCCCACCCCAGCGAGTGGACCTACGCCAACATCGACACCCAGGCCGCGTCCTTCAAGCGCTACGCGATCAGCGCCGACTGGTCGCGCCGGCTGCACACCTCCGACCCGGAGTACTACCGCTGGACCCAGTGGCTGTTCCTGCGGTTCTACGAACGCGGCCTGGCCTACCGGAAGAACTCCCCGGTCAACTGGTGCCCGAAGGACCTCACCGTGCTGGCCAACGAACAGGTGGTCAACGGGGCGTGTGAACGCTGCGGCACCCCCGTGACCAAGAAGAGCCTAAACCAGTGGTACTTCAAGATCACCGAATACGCCGACCGCCTGCTGGACGACATGGACGAGCTCAAGGGCCACTGGCCGGAGCGGGTGCTGGCGATGCAGCGCAACTGGATCGGCCGCTCCGAAGGCGCGCACGTCCGCTTCACGGTGGAGGAAGCCGGCGGACGCCCGGCGCAGGACGTCACGGTCTTCACCACCCGGCCGGACACCCTGAACGGCGCCACCTTCTTCGTGGTCGCCGCCGATACGCACCTGGCGCTGGACCTGGTGGCCCCGGAGCACCACGACGCGCTGATGGCCTACCGCGAGCAGATTAAGGCCCTCTCCGACATCGAACGCCAGTCCACCGAACGCGAAAAGACCGGCGTGTTCCTGGGCCGCTACGCGATCAACCCGCTCAACGGCGAAAAACTGCCGGTCTGGGCCGCCGACTATGTGCTGGCCGACTACGGCACCGGCGCCATCATGGCCGTGCCGGCGCACGACCAGCGCGACCTGGACTTCGCGAAAGCCTTCGACCTGCCCGTGCGCGCCGTCGTCGACACCGGGGAAGAGGACCCGGCCGACACCGGGATCGCCACCAGCGGCGAAGGTACCCTGATCAATTCCGGCGAGCTCGACGGCCTGTCCAAGACCGAAGCCATCGCCCGTGCCATCGAATTGGTGGAGGCGGCCGGCACCGGCGAGAAGACCGTAAACTTCCGGCTGCGCGACTGGCTGCTGTCCCGCCAGCGGTTCTGGGGCGCGCCGATCCCGATCGTCCACTGCGAGGAGTGCGGCGAGGTCCCGGTTCCCGATGACCAGCTGCCCGTGCGGCTGCCCGACGACCTGCGCGGCGAAGCCTTGTCGCCCAAGGGCACCTCGCCGCTGGCCTCCGCCGCGGACTGGGTCAACACCGACTGCCCGAATTGCGGCAAGGCCGCCCGCCGCGACACCGACACCATGGACACCTTCGTGGATTCGTCCTGGTACTACCTGCGCTTCGCCTCCCCGGACTACACAGAGGGCCCGTTTGAGAAGGACGCCGCGGCCCGCTGGCTGCCGGTGGACCAGTACGTGGGCGGCGTCGAGCACGCCATCCTGCACCTGCTCTACAGCCGGTTCTTCACCAAGGTGCTCAAGGACATGGGCCTGATCGATTTCGACGAGCCGTTCCGTGCGCTCCTGAACCAGGGCCAGGTGCTCAACGGCGGCAAAGCGATGAGCAAGTCGCTGGGCAACGGCGTGGACCTGGGCGAGCAGCTGGACAAGTTCGGCGTGGACGCCGTCCGCCTGACCATGATCTTTGCCTCGCCGCCCGAAGACGACGTGGACTGGGCCGACGTTTCACCCTCCGGCTCGGCCAAGTTCCTGGCCCGCGCCTGGCGGCTGGGACAGGACGTCGCCTCTGCTCCGGGCGCAAATTACGACGACGGCGACCGCGCCCTGCGCTCGGTCACCCACCGGACCGTTGCCGACGCGGCGGAACTGCTCGATGCCGGCAAGTTCAACGTGGTCATCGCCCGGCTGATGGAGCTGGTCAACGCCACCCGCAAGGCCATCGACGCCGGCCCCGGTGCCGCCGACCCGGCCGTCCGCGAGGCCACCGAAGCAGTGGCCGTCATCCTGAGCCTGTTTGCCCCCTACACCGCGGAGGACCTCTGGGCCCAGCTGGGCCACGAACCCTCCGTGGTCAAGGCGTCCTGGCCGGCCGTGGACCAGTCCCTGCTGGTGCAGGACACCGTGACCGCGGTGGTGCAGGTAGCCGGCAAGGTGCGCGACCGGCTGGAGGTGGCGGCCGATGTCGACGAGGACGAGCTGGAGAAGCTCGCACTGGCCTCGCCGCAGGTCATCCGGACGCTTGACGGCCGCGGAGTGCGCAAGGTAATTGTGCGCGCGCCGAAGCTGGTCAACATCGTGCCGGCCTGACCGGCGGCCTGGCCCCGATGAATTGGCTCGAGCAACTGGTACAGCGGTCCAAGCAACTGCTGCAGCAGCCGCCTGCCCGGCCGGGCCAGCCGCAGCGGCACCGGGTTGCCGTCGTCACGGATTCGGCCGCTTCGCTGCCCGCGGACTGGGTCAACCAGCCGGACACCGCGGACTGGCTGCGGGTGGTGCCGATGCCGGTGATGATCTCCGGGCAGATTTACGGGGAAGGCGTCGACGACGTCGCTTCCGCCTTGGCGGTCGGGCTCGCCGTGGGGCGCGACATCAAGACCTCGCGCCCGTCGCCGGGGCTTCTGGAGCGGACCTACCGGGAGCTCGAGGATTTGGGCTTCGACGCGATCGTCTCCATCCACCTCTCGGCCGAGCTCTCCGGCACGATCGAAGCGGCAGGCTTGGCGGCCGACGGCGTGGGCATCCCGGTGGAAGTGGTGGATACGCGCAGCGCCGCGCTGGGTGAAGGATTCGCCGTCATCGACGCCGTCATCGCGGCGCAGAGCGGTCTCGACCGGCAGGCCGTGACGGAGCGCGCCAAGGCGGCCGCCGTGTGTTCGGACGTCTTCTTCTACGTGCCCAGCCTGGACCAGCTGCGCCGCGGCGGCCGGATTTCCGCCGCCTCCGGACTGCTCGGCTCCCTCCTGGCGATCAAGCCGTTGCTGGCCATCCGCGACGGTGCCATCCTGCCGCTGGAGAAGGTGCGGACCGCCGCCCGAGCCCAGGCCCGGCTGCAGCAGCTGGTGGTGCGCCGGATCGAGGAACTCGACTACGAACCCCGGGTGGCGGTGCACTACTTCGGCAACGAAACCGAGAGCCGGGCCATCGCGGAAACCCTGCAGCAGTACCTGAGCGACGACGTGCTGTTGACCCCGGTGCCCTCGGTCCTGGCCGCCCATACCGGCCTGGGCGTCGTCGCGGTGGTCGTCGGACCGCCGACGCCGCCCCTGAACTGAGCACTCCTTTTCAGCACAGGCGGCGCGCCGGGAGCGGTTCTTGTTCACGAGTGCATGCCGGCCGGTCGGGGCATTGCGTTGCGGCCGAGGCGGACTCCGCGCTTCCGTATAGCCCTCGGGGCGGCGTTCGGTCTGCCGGGCTGTGCCTAGGCTACCGACTTGTTTCGCTGGGCACCGCGGATGTGAGCCGCTCGGTCAACGGCCAGCCACGGTCATAGGCTTCAAGTTCAAAGCGAAAAGCTACTGAAATCCATGCGACACTTCCTCCTGCCGGCAGCACGAACCGTCCGCGCTGCCATGTAATCTAAAACGATCAGTTTCATTTAAGGGGGAGAACATGAAGTACAAAAACGCGGCAGGGCTTTTCGTAGGCGGTATCAGCTTGGTTTTGACAAGTCCGCTGGTTATTTTCATTGCAACGACATTCGGCGCACGGGCGGTTTTCGCCGATCCCTCCACTGAACGCAGTGGCCTGTTCCTGGGTATAACGGTTTTCGGAGGCCTACTGGGCATAGTCGGCTTGATCTTGCTCGTTGGGTCGGTATACCGGGCCCTGGTGAAGATCGATGCCCTGCCGGTCATGCTCCCCTCGGCGGACAGGGAGAGTCGGCCTGTCGATTGTTGGTAAGCAAGCCTCGTCTATTTGCCAGTGCGCGGTTGAGCGCCTGCCTCTGCAAACCATAAGAGTGGCTTAATCACCCGAGCGATTAGGGCTGAAAAAATCCATAGCAGCTTGCGGAGAATGACTGCGGCTGACTCCGAGTTACATCACTTTTAGCCCGAATCAGGCAAGAAGCGTATAACACCGGGATTACCCATACGGTCCACATGGAGGGGATTTCGGGGCTGGCTACTTTAACACCTCTCAGCGATACGCCTGACGGCCAAGCGAATGCACCACGCGGAAGTCTAGGTGTTGGCATCAACCCAACGACGTTCCGGCTCGAAGTAAAAGAAGAAACTTGCCCGTCGCGCGGGAAACGCGGTCATGACTCCAGATGAAATTCAACTCGGTATCTCATGAACCGTATGTTTTTGGCAACGCACAGTGCCCGGCGGATCTTCAAATCGTCCTCTTGGGCGATGATGACACCCTCAACACTCTGTCCGGGTTCGAGCAGGGCTTCCTGAACGAACCCCATATATCGCTGGATTTGGCCGACGACCGCGTCGCTGGCCCGTCCCCGCTTCAGCTCAACGACGAGCAGCTTGGTTCGGTCCTTGCTGATCGCGAGAATGTCCATGGGCCCGGTGTCGGTGAGGTACTGCTGGCCCTTGAGCTGGCCGTCTTCCTCGTAGATGTCGTATTCCCGGCCCAATGTAGTGCTGCGCCAGTTGTGGACCAGGAAGTCTTCGAGCTGCTTCTCCATCTGAAACGCAAGCTGGTCTTCGACCTGCGAGGAGATTACTTGGGCGATGGGCTGGGCCGGGTTCGCCAACTCTGTGAGGGCGGCAAGCTCTGCCGCGTGCGCGGTCAACTGAAAGACCGTCATCATCGAACCAGTCGAGGACGCAAGGGTCGGGCTCATATCATCCTTGTTCAGCGTTCCCTTCCAGTCGACCCGACGCCGGTGTGGAAGTTCAGTGCCGGGATGATACTCATAGGGCCCGGTGACAATGCCGTACTGGTAGGTCCGCCCCGGTTTCGGCGCAAGCACCATGTCGCCTTCGCCGATGCCCTCACACGCGGCCCACAGGTTGCCCATGGCAAGGCCGGCGGCGATACGCGACTTGTCCGGGTACATGTTAAGGAACACACTGTTCATCGCACTTCGGAAGGCCTCCGCCCCCCGGCCGAGGTGGGGCTTGATGTCATAGTCACCGATGAAGTCGACGCCCATGTAGCCAGCTTCGATCATCTCGTCTGCGTTCCTGCCGCCCGTGCCTTGGCGGACTACCCATGCTGTTGTCAATACTCGCTCCCAGTGTTCATGACCCAAGAGGGCCACACGTTCTTCTTGCCTTGAACCTATCCCACTGGGGCCGTCACACATGTCGACTCCCGCATCGCTTCAGCCCTGCAGGCACATTTCGCGGCGTCGCGGTGGTCGTCGGGACCGCCGAATCCATCCCGGGGCTGAGCGTTCCTTTCCTCCACAGACGGCGCCGCCGGAGCAGCTGTCCACCAGTGCTTGTGGGCCGGCCGGGCAGAAGCACGGGCCGACCTAGTGTTGCCGCATGGGCCGACACCGCTGGCTTCCGGCAACCGCCCGCGGCGGTATTGCGTCGCGGCCGAGGCGAACTCCGCGCTTCCGCATAGCCCTCGGGGCAGCGTTCGTGGTGGCCGGGCTGTGCCTGGGCTACGGGCTTGTTTCGTTGGCCACCGCTGATGTGAGCCGCTCGGCTGCTCCCATCCTGGAGAGCATTCCGCTGGCGTCCGACCGGGCTGCCGGTCCGGCTCTCGACGAGGGAACGGAAGGGAAGCCCCCAGCGGCGCCGCCTACTGCCGGCGAGGACGGTGCGGAGACCGGGGATGATTCGGCAGGCGCCGGCCCCGGCATCATCGTCCATGTTGCCGGAGCCGTTGCTTCGCCGGGGATTGTCCGGCTGCTCGAGGGCTCCAGGGTGTTCGAAGCCATTGACGCGGCCGGGGGTGCCACGAAGAAGGCGCAGCTCGAGGCGCTGAACCTGGCGGCGCCGTTGACCGACGGACAGCAGGTCTATGTGCCCACGCCGGATGCGCCGGGTCCGCAACCGGCGGCTGGTTCGGGAGGCGGCGGCGGAGCCGGTGGAGGCTCTAGCGACGGCTCTCGCAGCGGCGACGCGGAAGCCGGCGGGGGCGTCGCCACGGGCGATCCCGCCGCCAAGATCAACATCAATACGGCCACGGCCGAGGAGCTCCTCGAGCTGCCCCGTGTTGGACCGGTGCTTGCCGCCCGGATTGTTGAGTTCCGCGAGCAGCATGGCCCGTACGGGCAGCCGTCGGATCTCGACGCGGTGCCCGGCATCGGGCCGGTCATGCTGGAGGCGCTGGTGGAGCTGGTGTCGGTATGAGCCGGCCGCCGCGCTGGCAGCGGTATGCGGAAGCGGCCCGACGTCCAATTGCCGCGACGCAGGACCTGAATGAGGGGCGCCAGCCGCCCAGACGGCGCGGCGACCTGGGCCGGCGGTTGCTGCGCCACGTCAAGCCAGATCCCGCAGCCGCTGAGGCCGCCGCGGCGGAGGCCGACGGCCGGCGCCTGGATCTTCGCTTGGGGCTCGCGGCGGCGGCATGCTGGGGAGCTGCCTTGGCGCTGCCCCACGCGCCGCCGGGGGTTGCCCTGCTGTCCGCGGGCGTGCTCTTGGGAACCGCCTGTACAGCGACCGCCGGTTTGCTGTTGCCGCTGCGGCCGGTTTGGCCACTGCCTCGCCCGGCCAGCTTGTCGGCATGGCACCACCGGTCCCGGCCCCGGGAAGACCCGCCTCAGCCAAGGTCCCCACGGCAGGGAAGCCGGCGCCACACACGGGCCCGGCAGCAGGGGAACCCGCCTCAATCTCGCGCCCGGCCTCGGCGCGGCGCCCGCGGTGCGGGAGGCATCGCCGTCGTCGTTGTGCTGTGCAGTTGCACCGGGCTGCTGGCACTGACGGTAGGCCTGCAACAGGCGGAGCGGCTGGCGGGCCCGATCGGGACGGCCATCACGGGCGAGCAGACCATCACGGCCCGCCTGGTGGCCACCGGTGACGCAGCGCAAGTCAAGGCGCCGCGGCAGTTTGGTAGCGGCCCGCGTTTCCACCTGACCGCAACCATCGTGGAGGCCACGGCCGACCGCGTGCGGTTCGAGGCCGACACCCCGGTGCTGGTCCTCGGCGGGCCGGAGTGGTCCCACGTGCGGTTCGGCGAGCGGCTGCGCACCTCCGGCAAGCTCGTCCGGGCGGACCCGGGCCAGGCCGTCGACGCCCTGCTGATAGCATCCACCGCCCCGTTGGAACGCTCGGCGCCACCCCTGGATGCATGGGTCTCGGGCCTGCGCGGCCAGTTCGTGGCGGCGCTGGCCGGATTGCCACCCGACGCCCGCGGGCTCCTCCCCGGGATGGTGCTGGGGGACAAGGAACACCAGGGTGCGGACCTCGAGGAGGCCATGCGGCGTACCGGGCTGACGCACCTTCTCACGGTCAGCGGCGCCAATGTTTCGTACGTGCTGGCCTTCATCTACCTGCTCGGATCGGCGGTCCGGCTGCCCCGTTGGGCGAAAGCTGTTGCGGGCCTGACCGGTCTCGTCGGATTCGTGCTCCTGGTCCGGCCGGAGCCCAGCGTGCTGCGCGCCGCGGTGATGGGCTCGCTGGGGGTGGTCGCGGTGCTGAGCGGACGGCGCAGGGCCTCGCTGGCCTTCCTGGCCTTGGCGGTACTGGTGCTGCTGATCGTGGATCCGTGGCTGGCGGCCAGCTACAGCTTCGTGCTGTCGGTGCTTGCGACCCTCTCCCTCGTACTGCTGGGAACCGTGTTTTCCCGCCGGCTGCAGCGTTTCCTGCCGGTCCCGCTGGCCCACGCGGTGGCCATGCCGCTGGCCGCGCAGGTTTTCTGCGCCCCGGTCATTGTCCAGCTCCAGCCCGAACTGGCCCTGTACGCAGTCCCCGCCAATGTGGCTGCGGGACCGCTGGTCCCCTTCATTACGGTCGCCGGCATGATCGGGACGGCACTGCTGCCGCTGTTCCCCGGACCGGCCGCCGTGGTGCTGCATGCCGCGGGCTGGATGACCTTGTGGATCGCGGGGGTCGCCCGCTGGTTTTCCGCACTGCCCATGGCCGCGCTGCCGTGGGCAGGTGGCCCGCTCGGCGCCGCGGGAGCGGCCAGCGCCGGCTTGGCGCTCCTCTGGGGGCTGCGGGCCGCGGACAGGCGGCGGGCTTCGAAGGAGCAGCGCCTCGGGCCCGACGACGACGGCGCGGCGGCGCTGCGGGGCGGCGGCTTCGGTTCCGGCACGCGCGCGGCGTTGCTCAAGCTGGCCTGCTGGACGGCCCTGCCCGGGCTCGCGGGAGGAGCACTGGCCGGGGTGCTGCTGCCGCCGGCACCGGCGGCGGAGTGGGACGTGGCGGCCTGCGATGTGGGACAGGGTGACGGCGTGGTGGTGCGGACAGGCGAGGGCAGTGCGATCGTGGTGGATACCGGACCCGACCCGGAGGCGATGGACAGGTGCCTTGACGGACTCGGCGTGGAACGCATCGACCTGCTGGTGCTGACGCACATGCACCTGGACCACTATGGCGGACTCGACGGAGCCGTGGCGGGACGGGAGACGGCGCGGGTGCTGTACTCGAGCGCCGGTGCAGCGCCGCCTGCTTCCGTGCGGGCCTCGCTTGAGGACCGGGGGCTGCAGGCAGAGCGCGCCTTTGCGGGCCTGTCCGGCTCATCGGGAGCAGTTGGCTGGACGGTGCACTGGCCGGTGGAGGGCAGCGGCGGCCTGTCCGAAAACGACGCGAGCCTCGTCGTCGACCTCACCCTGCCCTCCCCGGCCGGGGGATCGACGCGGATGCTGCTCACCGGCGACCTGGAGGAGGAGCAGCTGCCGGCCCTGATACGCCGGTTGGGCCCGGACTTCGCCGTCGACGTGCTCAAGGTCAGTCATCACGGCGCACGGAACGGGGGAACCGCACTCATCACCGCGCTGCGGCCGGCGGCGGCGCTGATCTCCGTGGGCGCCAGCAACGATTACGGCCATCCAGCGGTTGAAATCCTGGCGGCGCTCCAAGCGGCCGGCGTGCACGTCCTCAGGACCGACGAGCTGGGAACGGTCCTCGTGGACGTCCGCGACCGGGAATTGTCCGTCCGCGCCAACAGCTAGGCGGGTAGCGGAGACCATGGCCCGGCGGGAGGCGGGGAACTGCTTTGGGCAAAAGGGCTGGATCGTGAAACTCTAGACCTGAACAAGGAGGAACCTGCCGTGAACCCGCCACCCGGATCCCGCTCTTCGGCCGCCAAGAAGAGCGCCGTCACCGTCTCCTGGCGTGACGTCGAGCCGGCCGCCGTCGTGCTCGTCAGCGGTCCGGAAGAGTACTTGGCCCACCGCGCCAAGGAACGCATCCGGGGCCTCCTGCGGGGCCGGCACCCGGACCTCGAGCTGGTCCAGCTCGATGCCTCCGCCTACACCGCCGGCGAGCTCACGATGCTGGCCAGCCCCAGCCTCTTCGGCGAAGCCAAACTCATTGAGGCGTCGTCCCTGGCGCAGATGACCGACGAGTTCCTCACGGACCTGCTGGCCTATGTGGCGACCCCGGCCGACGACATCTGGCTCGTTCTGCACCACGGGGGCGGAACCCGCGGCAAGAAACTGCTGGACGCGGTCAAGGCTTCCGGGGCACCCGTGGTCGACTGCCAGGCCATGAAAAAGGACTCCGACAAACTGGACTTCGTCAGGCAGGAGTTCAAGTCGGCGCGCCGGGCCATCGACCCTGCCGCTGCCCAGGCCCTCGTGGGCGCCGTCGGCTCGTCGCTGCCGGACCTGGCCGCCGCCTGCTCCCAGTTGATTTCCGACGCCGACAGCGCAGTCACCGAAGAGACGGTCGAGAAATACTACGGCGGACGGGTCGAGGCCACCGGATTCAAAGTCGCGGATGCGGCCGTTTCCGGCCGCGGCGCAGTGGCGCTGTCGTCCCTCCGTCACGCCCTGGCCACCGGCGTGGATCCCGTGCCGATTGTTGCCGTGCTGGCCATGAAGCTGCGCCAGATTGCCAAAGTCAAGAGCGCGTCGGCCAATGCACGCGACCTGGGCATGGCGCCGTGGCAGTTCGACCAGGCCCGCAGGGACGCGCGGCTGTGGGAATCAGAGGCCCTGGCCCGCTGCATCCAGGTCTTGGCCGAGACCGACGCCCAGGTCAAAGGCGAGGGCCGGGACCCGGAATATGCCGTGGAGCGTGCCGTCACCTTGATCGCCACCAGCGCGCGCCGCTGAACGCAAGCGCCAACGGTTCCGGAACTCTCCGCCCTGCCCTTAGGCCGAAACAGCAGGGTTCCCGGCCTCAAGTGCCGCTGGCTCTTCCGCCGCGACCCCGGACGCGGCTGCCCATGTAGCCGCCGAGGAAACCCCCGGTGATGGCAACCGCTGAGCCGGCCCGGGCCAGGCCGATCCCCAGCCCCTGGCATCCCCTCCGGCGGGCCAGCCACGAGCCCGCGAACACCAGGGTGGCTGCCGTGGTCGCGGAGGAATGCAAGACGCCGATGCGCCGCGTGGCCCGGTCCGCCGTGGTCCACTCGGCCAGGCCGGCCACTGCGGTGGGCAGGGCGGCCAGAACGCCCAAGCCCACCAAGCGGCGGGCAGCCCGGCAGCGCACCGCGGAACACAACCAGCCCAGCGGGACACAACCAAAGGTACCCTCCGGGCAGGCCGTCGTCTGCAGCCGGACGCACAAAAGCCGGAGGCCGCCTCCCCGAACGGGTGGCGGCCTCCGGCCTTGGCTTGGTTCGGCCTGTTGGCCGGACGCACTGTTTAGAGCGCGTTGACCTTCTTGGCCAGCGAAGACTTGTGGTTTGCGGCGTTGTTCTTGTGGATAACACCCTTGCTGACGGCCTTGTCGAGCTTCCGGCTCGCGGCAACCAAAGCGGTGGCGGCGGCGTCCTGGTCAGCGGACTGGACGGCACCGGTCACGGCGCGGATGGCGGTCTTCAGCTCGGACCGAACCGAGATGTTGCGCTGGCGTGCCTTCTCGTTGGTGAGGATGCGCTTCTTCTGGGACTTGATATTGGCCACGAAATAACTCTCTTTGTTGAGGAACTTGGTCTTTTGAGGGCAGTCGGTCCGGTCATTGACTGAGCGGCGTGGGGTACCGTAATGGCAACCGGCCCGAGGTGCCCGTCGACCTGCGCGGACACACAGCTATAAATGTTAGCAGATCCGTGCTCAGGGCGGCGGACCTGCGCACGACCGACACGCCGCGCCCCGGCGGTGGACCTGCGTGGAGCCGACACGCCGCGCCCCGGCGGTGGACCTGCGTGGAGCCGACACGCCGCGCCCCGGCGGTGGACCTGCGTGGGGCCGACACGCCGCGACCCGGCCGCGGCTCAGGTCGCAGCGGCCCCGCCCCTGGATCAGCTCCAACCGCGGCGGCGCATGGCTTGGGCAACCTTGTCGAACGAGGCCCGCGGCAGCACCGCTCCTTCGCGCCGGACCTGATCCGGCTCCAGTTGCAGCACACGGTCGAGCTTGACTTCACTCGGGCGGCCCCGGACGTCCCAGGCACCCGAGCCCAGGTCCAGGTAGTCGCTGTCGCGCCTGCCGTCGTTGTTCCGGTCCCGCGTGGTCAGCATGAGCGCCAGCAAACGGCCGCGGTGGTAGCCGATGACCAGGACAGGCCGGTCCTTGCCCCGCGTGTAGTCCTCTTCGTAGGGCACCCACGTCCAGACGATCTCGCCCGGATCCGGCGCGCCGTCGGCTTCGGGGGAGTAGCTGATGGTCCCCGTGCCTCGGTAGTCGCCCGGATACGGCAAGCCCGGACCGGCTTCCGCGCGCGGGCGGCCGGCGGCACGTCCGGGAGGTTGCCCCTGCCTGCCGGGCACCGGACCGCGCCGCCGCGTGGAACCTTCGGGGCGTCCGGAACCGGACAGGCCACGGAACGCCCGGACGGCGGAGCCAAGGAGACGGTTGAGACCACGCTGGGAAAATGCCATGGCCCTAGGCTACTGAACGGCGGCGCGTGCGCGATCTCGGCAAGTCTGTGGATTCGGCACGTGCCCGATATCGGCAGGTCTGCGATTTCGGCGCGTGCCCGATCGCGGCAGGTATGGGTGCGGCGCGGGTGCGCGGATCCCGGGTCGGCGTGGGACACTTATAGTTGAGCAAAATGAGCGTGCTGGTCGTACCGGCCGCATTGCCGTAGCCCGCTTGTCTGAGAGTAAGGAACCATCTGTGTCACCGATGGCCCGCACCGCGCCGGTGCCTGCCGCCACCGATCCGGCGATCATCAGGAACTTTTGCATCATCGCCCACATCGACCACGGCAAGTCCACTCTTGCCGACCGGATGCTCCAGCTCACCGGCGTGGTCCAGCCGCGCGACATGAAGGCCCAGTACCTGGACCGGATGGACATCGAGCGGGAACGCGGCATCACCATCAAGTCCCAGGCCGTGCGCATGCCGTGGGAGCTGGACGACGTCAGCTACGCCCTTAACATGATCGACACCCCCGGCCACGTGGACTTCACCTATGAGGTTTCGCGGTCGCTGGCAGCCTGCGAAGGCGCAATCCTGCTGGTGGACGCGGCCCAGGGCATCGAGGCCCAGACTTTGGCCAACCTCTACCTGGCGATGGAAAACGACCTCACCATCATCCCGGTGCTGAACAAGATCGATCTGCCGGCCGCACAGCCCGAAAAGTATGCGGCCGAGCTGGCGAACCTGATCGGCGGCGATCCCGAAGACGTCCTGAAGGTCTCCGGCAAGACCGGCGTGGGCGTAGAAGCGCTGCTGGACAAGATCGTGCGCGACCTGCCGGCCCCGACGGGGAACGCTGACGCGCCCGCCCGCGCGATGATTTTCGACTCGGTCTACGACACCTACCGCGGCGTGGTCACCTATGTCCGGGTGGTCGACGGAAAGCTTTCGCCGCGCGAACGCATCCAGATGATGTCCACCCGGGCCAGCCACGAACTGCTCGAAATCGGAGTCAGCTCGCCCGAACCCACCCCGTCCAACGGCCTGGGCGTCGGCGAGGTCGGCTACCTGATCACCGGGGTGAAGGACGTGCGCCAGTCCAAGGTGGGCGACACCGTTACCAACCTGGCCAAGCCGGCGGCCGAGTCCCTGGGCGGCTACGCAGACCCCAAGCCCATGGTCTTCTCCGGGCTCTACCCGATCGACGGCACGGACTATCCGGTGCTGCGCGACGCACTGGACAAACTCAAGCTCAACGACGCGGCACTGATCTACGAGCCGGAGACGTCCGCGGCCCTCGGCTTCGGCTTCCGCGTCGGCTTCCTGGGCCTGCTGCACCTGGAAATCACCCGCGAGCGGCTCGAGGCCGAGTTCGGGCTGGACCTGATCTCCACGGCGCCGAACGTGGTCTACGAAGTCACGCTGGAGGACAAGAGCGTCGCGACGGTAACCAACCCGAGCGAATACCCGGACGGCAAGGTTTCCGAGGTCCGCGAGCCGATGGTTTCCGCCACCATCCTCGCGCCCAACGAGTTCGTCGGCACCATCATGGAGCTCTGCCAGTCCCGCCGCGGGGAGATGAAGGGGATGGACTACCTCTCCGAGGACCGGGTGGAACTGCGCTACCGGCTGCCGCTGGCCGAGATCGTCTTCGACTTCTTCGACAACCTCAAGTCACGCACCCGCGGCTACGCCTCGCTGGACTGGAAGGCCGACGGCGAGCAGGCGGCCGACCTGGTCAAGGTGGACATCCTCCTGCAGGGCGAACAGGTCGACGCGTTCAGCGCCATCACGCACCGCGAGAAGGCCTACAGCTACGGCGTGATGATGACCTCCAAGCTGCGCGAACTCATCCCGCGCCAGCAGTTCGAAGTGCCCATCCAGGCCGCCATCGGATCCCGCATCATCGCGCGCGAAAACATCCGCGCCATCCGCAAGGACGTGCTCGCCAAGTGCTACGGCGGCGACATCTCCCGCAAGCGCAAGCTGCTGGAGAAGCAGAAGGAAGGCAAGAAGCGGATGAAGATGGTCGGCCGCGTGGAAGTCCCACAGGAGGCCTTCATCGCCGCGCTGTCGTCGGATGACTCCAAGGACAAGGCAAAGAAGTAGTTCGGCTGTGCATGTAACAACAACGACGGCGGAGGCCCGCCTCAGTGCCTAGCGTCCTGCCCGTGGGGGACCCGGCGCCGGCCGACGGCCTGCTGCCCGCCCAGGCGGCGGAAGGTGCGGAAGACCGCGCGTTCTGCCTGTATGTGCACATTCCGTTCTGCCGGGTGCGCTGCGGCTACTGCGATTTCAACACCTATACCGCCAAGGAACTGGGTTCGGGGGCGTCGCAGGATGAGTACTCGGGCACGGTGAACGCGGAGCTGGAGCTGGCCGCGCGGGTACTGCGCGGTTCCGGCGTGCCGGAACGGCCGCTGTCCACTGTGTTCTTTGGGGGCGGCACGCCCACCCTGTTGCCGGCGGCGGACCTGGCGTCGATGCTGGGCCAGGCGACGGGCCTGTGGGGTCTGGAGCCGGGCGCCGAAGTCACCACCGAAGCCAACCCGGACTCGGTCACGCCGCAGTCGCTGCAGATCCTGGCCGACGCCGGTTTCACCCGGGTGTCCTTCGGCATGCAGTCGGCCGTGCCGCATGTGCTGAAGGTGCTCGACCGCACGCACGACCCGGAACGGGTGCCGCAGGCGGTGCAGTGGGCACGCGACGCCGGGCTGAACGTCAGCCTTGACCTGATCTACGGCACGCCCGGCGAATCCATCGCGGACTGGGAAGCCAGCCTCGACTCCGCGATCAGCTGCACGCCGGACCATATCTCCGCGTACGCCCTGATCGTCGAGGAAGGCACCAAACTTGCCGCCCAGATCCGCCGCGGCGAAGTACCCGGCATCGACGACGACGACCACGCCGCGAAGTATGAGATCGCCGACGCGCGCCTCGGCGCCGCAGGCTTCGGATGGTACGAGGTCAGCAACTGGGCCCGCACTCCCGGGGACCGCTGCCGGCACAACCTGGCCTACTGGCGCGGGGACGACTGGTGGGGAGCCGGCCCCGGCGCTCATTCGCACATGGGTGGCGTCCGCTGGTGGAACGCGAAGCACCCCGCGGCGTACGCCCAGCGCCTGGCCACGGGGGTCTCGCCGGCAGCCGGCCGCGAAACGCTGGACACCGGCACCCGTCAGCTGGAACACGTGATGCTGCAGACCCGCATCATCGACGGGCTGCACACCGGGGATTTGGGGCCGAACGGCCGGAAGGCCGTGGCCGGACTGATCGCCGATGCCCTGGTGGACCCTGGCGCGGCGTTCGCCGGCACCATCCGGCTCACCCTCAAGGGCCGGCTGCTGGCCGACGCCGTGGTGCGGCGGTTGCTCGAGGACTGACCGCGCCGGCCTCCAGCGACCGGCCCACCCGGTGGAGGGCCGCCTCGTAGGCTGAGTCCCAGCTCCACCCCGCCGCCGGCGCGCCCGCCAGCTCCAGCGAGACGAGCCCGTGGACCTGGCCCCACACCACGCCCACCATGGACGCGACGTCGTCGTCCAATGCCCCGGGAAGGGCGGCGGCAACGGCGGCGAACAGCGGCGCGATCGCTGGTTCCGCCGCGCCGGGCGTTGGCCGGCACGGCACCTGGCTGGCCAATGAACCGCCGAACATGAGGCCGTACAGGACCGGATGCTCCAGGGCCCACGTCCGATAGGCCCTGCCCAGCGCTTCCAGTCCATCGGGAGCGGCCCGCTGCTGGGCGGCCGCAAAGGAGGCAAAGCCGTCGTCGAGAATGGCGGTCAGCAATTCTGCCTTCCCGCCGAAGAGCGAGTACACCGCCGTCGTCGACGTCCCGGCCGCCGCCGCGATCGCCCGGAGCGACACCGCGGCCGCGCCGTCGTGGGCTATCAGGGTCGCGGCGGTGTCGAGGAGCCTGCGGCGCAGCGAATCATCGTGGACTATGGGTCTTGCCATAACCCCAGTATTGCATAACACTGTTCTGTAACACTGTTACGAAAGGAATCGGCTCATGTCGGAACACGTACACACAGGACGGTTCACAGCCGATCCGGGCAGCGAGCGGGTCACGGTCTTCCTCATCGGGATGCGCGCCAACCGCTGGTGGAAGATCGGCAAGGTGGCACGCACCGCGTCGGCGATGCCGGTGATGCTGGCGCACCTGGCGGCATCACCGGAAGCCGGGCTGCTTGGCTTCCACCAATGGTTCGGGCGCACCACGATCCTGGTCAGCTACTGGAAGAGCCCGGAACACTTGCAGCGGTTCGCGTCCGACCGCTCGGCGCCGCACCTGGAACCCTGGCGGCGATTCATGCGCGAATCGGCCGGCAGCGGGGACGTCGGCGTCTGGCACGAAACCTACGAGACGGTGCCGGGGGGCCGGGAGACTATCTACAGCGACATGCCGCGCTTCGGTCTGGCGGCGGCGACCGCCCACGTGCCGATCGCGGCGGGGATGAACACCGCCCGCCAGCGGTTCTCCCGGCAGGCAGGCTAGGAGGCGGCTGCGCTACCGGAACAGCTGCGCTACCGGAACAGCAGCGCTACCGGAACAGGCGCAGGTTGTAGGCGTACCGGTACGGAACGCCGCGGTTGCACTTGACGCCGGCAATGACGGAATTGACCGTCAGGAAGACCCAGATGGCGGCCGCGATGACGGCAAAGAGTCCGCTGACCGCCGGGATGACGATCAGCAGGTTCGCAATGATGGCCACCACCGTGGGCGGAACGGTGAAGTTCAGGGCCTCCTTGGACTCCTGGGCGGTAAACGGTCCCCGGTCCTTGAAGATCAGGTAGATCGCCAGCGACGGGAAGCAGCCCAGGATGCCGCCGAAGTGCGCCATGGTGGCCCATTGCCGGTCCTCCGAAGGGGTCAGGGGCAAAGCGGACGCCGACGCGCTCTGGTACTGCTGGCGCGGAGCGGACTTGCGCTCCGGCTGCTGCTTACGAGCAGAGTTATCGGACACTGGACCTACCTTCGGAAAATCTGCTGATGGCTCACTTCTGTTCCTAGCCTAGCCGTTCCACCCCGCCATCCGGTGCATTCCGCGGGCGCCGGCGCCGGTCGGAACAGGCTCAAACCGTCAGGAAATCGATGACTTCTTCCACCCGGCCCAGGAGGCTGGGCTCCAGGTCGGCATAGGTGTTGACACTGCCCAGCAGCCTCTTCCAGCCGTCGGCGATGTCGATCTGGGTCCGGTGCGGCCAGCCGAGACCGGCGAGGATGCCGGTCTTCCAATCGGTGCCGCGCGGCACCACCGGCCACTGGATCCGTCCGATGACGGAGGGTTTGATCGCCTGCCAGACATCGACATAGGGGTGGCCCACAATCAGTACGTTGCCCGAGGCCGCGGGCACGGCCATGGCGGCCTCGGCAATCCGCCACTCCTTGGAATGGGGAACCAAGTGGTCCACCAGGATGCCGAGCCTGCGCTGCGGCCCGGGGGAGAAGTCCGCCACTGCCGCCGCCAGATCGTCGACGCCGTGCAGGGGCTCGACCACGATGCCCTCCACCCGGAGGTCGTCTCCCCAGACCTTCTCCACGAGCTCCGCGTCATGCTTGCCTTCGACCCAGATCCGGCTGGCCCGCGCCACCCTGGCCCGCTGTCCCTCGACCTTGACCGAACCGGATGCCGTCCGTTGCCGGACGGGAGCCTTCGCGGCGGGCGCCGCCGGCACCACCTTCACCGGCTCGCCCTCGAACAGGAAGCCGAAGCCCAGCGGGAAGGAGCGGACTTTGCCCCGGCGGTCTTCCAGCGAAACCAGATGCACGCCGCCGGACTTTTCCACCCGGACGACGGCGCCGACCCAGCCGCTCTGTGCGTCCTCCAGCACCAGGCCCGGTTCGGCGCCGATTTCGCGCAGTGCCCGGGCCTTGGGGGCGGTGAGATCCTGGGGGCCCCAGCCGTAGCTGCTCATAAGCTTTAAGTCCTCTGCTGGTTGGCGTCCTCACGGCACGGCCGCCCGACAATGCTAACAACGGCGGCGACGTATTAGACTTAGCACTTGGACGTGTTGAGTGCTAACAGTCTGTCCGCAGACGAGTTGGAGACAGGAGGAGTGCAGTGAGCGAGGTCCGGAGGCTGGAAGTGCTCCGCGCCATTGTCGAAGACTATGTGCACTCGCGCGAGCCGGTGGGCTCCAAGGCACTGGTCGACCGGCACAGCCTGGGCGTGTCGTCAGCCACCATCCGCAACGACATGGCGGCGCTGGAAGAAGACGGGTTGATCGTTGCCCCGCACACCAGTGCCGGCCGGATTCCCACGGACAAGGGCTACCGCCTGTTCGTGGACCGGATTTCGGACGTCAAGCCGCTCTCTGCCCCCGAGCGCCGCGCCATCCAGAAACTGCTGGACGGCGCCGACGACCTCGACGATGTCATGGAACGCACCGTGCGTTTGCTGTCCCAGCTGACCAATCAGGTGGCCGTGATCCAGTATCCGCAGCTGGGTGCCGCCAGGGTGCGGCACATCGAGTTCATCTTGCTGGGTCCGCGCAGGGTCCTGGCGGTGCTGATCGCGGACAACGGCAAAGTGGAACAGCATGTCGCGGCGCTTCCCGCGGACGTCACCGAGGATGCGCTGGCCACGCTGCGCGCCGCGTTCCTGTCCGCGCTGTCCGGGAAACCGCTGGCGGCAGTGCCGGGTTTGCTGAAGACCTTCCCGGTGCCGGCGGAGACCGCGCCCGCGGGCACGGCCGAGGCCTTGGCATCGCAGCTTGCACAGCTTGCCGCGGCCACGAACGAGGAGCGGATCCTGATGGCCGGCACGGCCAACCTGGCCCGTTCCACCGTCGACTTCCAGCTGAGCATCGGCCCCATCCTCGAGGCCCTCGAAGAACAGGTGGTGCTGCTGCAGTTGCTCTCCGAGCTGCACCAGGACGCCCGAGGCATGTCGGTGAGCATCGGCAGTGAAAACCCCTACGGTTCGCTGGCCGAAACCTCCGTGGTGGCCACCGGGTACGGCCCGGGCGCGACGGCGAAGGTCGGCATCCTCGGCCCCACCCGGATGGACTATCCCACCACCATGGCCGCAGTGCGCGCCGTCGCACGTTATTTGTCACGGATCCTCGCCGGCTAGCCACACGCCGCGCAGTGTCCGCACCGGCCGTCGTCGCCGGTGAACCGATCCCCAGGAAGTGAAGTACTACTAAGGTGAGTAACCACTACGACGCCCTCGGTGTCAGCCAAGACGCCTCGACCGAGGAAATCAAGAAGGCCTACCGCAAACTGGCCCGCAAACTGCACCCGGACGTGAACCCCGGCCCGGAGGCAGCCGAACAGTTCAAGCAGGTCAGCCACGCCTACGAGGTGCTGTCGGACCCGCAGAAGCGGCGCATCTACGACACCACCGGCAACGAGAACGGCACCGACAACGGCTTCGGCGGCGGCTTCTCCGGGTCCGGCTTCGCCTTCCAGGACATCTTCGAAAGCTTCTTCGGCGGCGCCGGAGCAGGCGGCGCCGGCCCGGCCTCCCGGACCCGCCGGGGCCAGGACGCCCTGATCAACGTGCGGATCGACCTCAAGGACGCGGTCTTCGGGGTCAACAAGAAGATCGAGGTGGACACCGCCGTCGTCTGCCCCACCTGCGACGGCAGCTGCTGCCGCCCCGGTACCAGCCCGCGCACGTGCGACATCTGCGGCGGCTCCGGCCAGGTCCAGCGTGCGGTGCGGTCCATCCTGGGCCAGGTCATGACCACTGCCGCGTGCGGCAGCTGCCAGGGCTTCGGCACGATCATTCCCGATCCCTGCAACGAGTGCAACGGCGAGGGCCGCGTCCGCAGCCGCCGTTCGCTGACCATCAAGCTCCCGGCGGGTGTCGGGACCGGAACGCGGATCCAGCTGGCCGGCCAGGGCGAAGCCGGCCCGGCGGGCGGCCCGCAGGGTGACCTGTATGTGGAAATCCGGGTGAATCCGGACAAGAATTTCCTCCGCGAGGGCGACGACCTGCACGTCACTCTCTCGGTGCCGATGACCGCTGCCGCGCTGGGCACCGACCTCACCCTGGACACCTTCGACGGTGAACAGGAAATCAGCATCAAGCCCGGCACGCAGGCGGGCGAGACCCTCACCCTGCGCGGCCTGGGCGTGACGCACCTGCGCGGCTACGGTCGCGGCGACCTACAGGTGCACGTGCATGTGGAGACCCCCAGCAAGCTGGATGCGGAGCAGGAGGACCTGCTGCGCCGGCTGGCCCGGGCCCGCGGCGAGGAATACACCGAGGGCAAGCTGGCGTCCTCCGGCACGGGCGTCTTCGCCCGCCTGCGGGACCGGCTCGGTAACCTTTAGGCGTGACCAGCCACCTGTTCTTCACCGCTCCCGGCGAGCTCGACGCCGTCGCCCCGGGCGACAGCTTCACCCTGGGCGGCGACGAGGCGCGGCACGCCGTCACGGTCAAGCGGATCGAGCCCGGCGAAGCCGTCGATCTGGCCGACGGGCGGGGCCGCCGGCTGGTCGGCGAGGCCGTTGCCGGCACCTCCGGCCAGCTCACCGTCCGGGCACTGCAGGTCCTGCACGAGCCCAGGCCCGACCCGGAGTTGGTGCTGGTGCAGGCCCTGGCCAAGGGGAACCGCGACGAACTTGCCATCGAGGCAGCCACCGAACTGGGCGTCGATGCCGTGGTGCCGTGGCAGGCCGAACGCAGCATCGTGCGCTGGAAGGCGGACAAGGCGGCCAAGGGCGCGGCGAAATGGCAGCTGGCGGTCCGGGCGGCCGCCAAGCAGTCGCGGCGGGCGCGTGTTCCGGAGGTGGAGCAGCTGGTGGAACGGGCCGGGCTGTGTGCCCTGATCCGGGACAGCCGGCTGTCGCTGCTGCTGCATGAGGACGCCGAGCGCAGCGTGGCCGACGCCCTGGAGGGCGCCGGGTTGCGTGCGGGCCCATCCCCCGGGGAGCGCGGCGGAAACGACGACGGCGGTGCCTCACCCGAAGGGCGTACCGGCGGCGCGGCGCGCGTGCTGATGATTGTGGGTCCGGAAGGCGGGATGAGCCGGGCCGAAGTGGACGCGATGCTAGACGCCGGGGCGGTGGCCGTTCGGCTGGGTCCGCACGTCCTGCGTTCCTCCACGGCCGGACCCGCGGCCCTGACCTTGCTCAGCGAGTTGCTGGGCCGCTGGCGCTGACCGGGCGGGCAGAACTGCCTAGGTGACGGTGAAGACCTTGCTGTCCACATTCTGCCGTTCTTCGGTCCGCCCACCCTGGTCCTTCTGGAACACGTACAGCCGGTAGGTGCCCGGATCCAGCTTTTGGCTGAACCTGAACTCGCCGATCTGGCCGGCGTCTGCATCAACGCGCGCCGTGCCGTCCTTGACCAGTTCGCCTTCGGACGTGTCCGCGGAGTCGGCAATGCGGTAGATCTGCCAGCTCAGCTCCGATTCGAACGCGACGCCGCGGCCGAACACCTCCACGCGTCCGGCGGAGGTGGCACCTTCGGCCGGATCGATGATCCACACCGGGGCCGCCAGGCTGCTGTTCCGGGCCATGGGCTCGCCCAGCGGCACATGGCCAAAGGCTTTATACCCGTGGTGCCCGTCCACGAGGATGACCACTTCCAGCGGATTGTCCGACGTGCTCAGCCCGGCGTTGGCCGCCGCGGCCGTGGCGGTGTAGACCAGTTGCTGCACGGCCCGTTCGGCGATGCCGGCATCCACGCGGCGGCTGAAGGCGTCCGAGGAGATGTCCAGCGTGATGACCGAACCGTTGGTGATGGAAGCGCCCACCTTGCCCGCCGGGCTGAGCGGATTGAAGTAGTCCGGATCGAGGGGCTGCAGCCGCGTCAGCGCGGCCACCGCCGTCGTAATGGGGTCACCCAGGTTTTCCGCCTGGCGGTACTCGCGGTACAGGAACACGTTCTCGGCGTTGGTGCCCAGCCAATAGATGGGGGAGAGCTCCGAGGAGCGCAGGGTCTCGACCGGCACGCTGGAAACCAGGGGGCTGCTGGCCGAAGCGGGGTCGGTGGGATTGGGCATGGAGGTCTGTCCGCCGCCGCCACCGCCGGCGGCCTGCGGCGAGCATCCGAGCAGCACCAGCGACGAGGCAGTGACCAGGGCCAACCACGCACCGAAGCGGCGGGTTGGGACCGGGCCTGCAGGCTGCCGGAGCTGGTTGCTGGAGATGCTTTCGATCCCTTCTGGCGTGCGGAATGACTGGGCGGAGGTGGGGCGGGAACGGGCGGCTGCCGCCCTTCCTGCCCCACTAGCTTGGCACACGGTGGGGGGGCTG
The DNA here is from genome assembly GCF_059090885.1 of Arthrobacter sp. Y3223065. Taxonomy (NCBI): domain Bacteria; kingdom Bacillati; phylum Actinomycetota; class Actinomycetes; order Micrococcales; family Micrococcaceae; genus Arthrobacter; species Arthrobacter sp. Y3223065. The sequence goes on from NZ_JBNHGC010000001.1 coordinate 625,594, forward strand.
ATGGCTGCTTTAACCAGCGCTCAACCGGACTGATGCACGATTGATGCAGGATCGATACCAAGGCGTTTTTCGTCCCCGCAGAGGACTGCGCGGCGGCTCGTGCCGTAGCATGGACTTGTACCGTCAGCACCGGATCCGTTCCGGCTTACCGCTAGCAAGCGCCCACCGAAGGAGCGATGAAAGGCCACATCGGCCGGACTATGTCCCAATCACGCCTGGATGTCGATCCGCTGGGATCAAGCAGCCGTTCCGTCCATTTCGATTCGTCGGAACACATGGTCAGGGCGCTCGGTGCCCACGACGAGGTGCTGCGGGTCATCGAGTCGGAGTTCAGCGATGTGGACCTGCATGTACGCGGCAACGAACTTTCCATCTCCGGCCCCGCCGACGCGGTGCAGCTCACGCTCAATGTGGTGGAAGAGATCCGCGCCCTGGCTGCGAAGGACACGAGGATCACCGCGCAGGTGGTCGCCCAGTTGCTGCGCATGCTCGGCGAACAGTCGGCGCAGCGGCCGGCCGAGGTCCTGACGCTGAACATCCTCTCCTCGCGCGGCCGCAACATCAGGCCGAAAACCCTGAACCAGAAGAACTACGTCGAAGCCATCGACAACCACACCGTGGTGTTCGGCATCGGCCCGGCGGGCACCGGCAAGACCTACCTGGCGATGGCCAAGGCGGTCCAGGCCCTGCAGCACAAAGAGGTCAACCGCATCATCCTGACCCGTCCCGCCGTCGAGGCGGGGGAGCGGCTGGGCTTCCTGCCGGGCACGCTCAGCGACAAGATCGACCCGTACCTGCGCCCGCTCTACGACGCCCTGCACGACATGATGGACCCGGAGTCGATTCCGCGCCTGATGGCCGCGGGCACCATTGAGGTGGCGCCACTGGCCTACATGCGCGGGCGCACGCTCAACGATGCGTTCATCATCTTGGACGAGGCGCAGAACACCACTCCCGAACAGATGAAGATGTTCCTCACCCGGCTGGGCTTCGGTTCCAAGATGGTGGTGACCGGCGACGTGACGCAGATTGACCTGCCCGGCGGCACCAGCTCGGGCCTGAAGATCGTCAGCGAAATACTCGACGGGGTGGAGGATGTCCGCTTCTCCCAGCTGGACGCCACGGACGTGGTCCGCCACCGGCTGGTCAGCGACATTGTGACGGCATACAGCCGCTGGGACGAGTCCCGCCGCGGCGGTACCGGACATGGCGGTGGCGGCCGCGGCGATGGCGCCCGCGGGCCGCGCCGCTCGCCCGCGGCCAGGCGGACGACGGAAGCGGAAGCCGGCCCGGAGGGTGGAGCATGAGCATCGAGGTCAACAACGAATCAGCCGTCCCCGCCAACGAGGAAGAGTTGGTGCGGCTGGCACGGTTCGTGCTGGATTCGCTCTACGTCCATCCCGAAGCGGAGCTGTCCATCATCATGGTGGACACCGAAGCGATGGAGCGGCTGCACATCGAGTGGATGGACGAGCCGGGCGCTACCGACGTGCTGTCCTTCCCGATGGACGAGCTGCGTCCCGGTACCGCGATGAAGCCGGGCGCGCCCGGCGTGCTGGGCGACATCGTGATCTGCCCGCAGGTAGCGCAGGAGCAGGCGAAGAAGGCCGGGCACGGCCTGTTGGACGAAATGTTGCTGCTGACCACGCACGGCATCCTGCATCTGCTCGGCTTCGACCACGCCGAGCCGGCCGAGAAGGAAGAAATGTTCGGCCTGCAGCGCCAGCTGCTGTCGTCCTTCACGGGCAAGGCAGCCCCCACCGAAACCACCCTGTAGAGACCGGCGATGCTCTGGATACTGGCCGGCATGACGCTGGCTTTCACGCTCTTCGCCGGGGTGCTGACCGCCGCCGAGGCCGCCTTCACCTACCTGCCGCGGCACGACGCCGAAAACCTGCTGCGTTCCGGGCGCAGCCGCAGCCTGCGCCTCATCCTGGCCTCGCCGGCGGCACACATGCACGGGCTGCGGTTTTGGCGCGTCTGGTTCGAGATGGCCGCCGCCGTCGCCATCGCGCTGCTGTTCCACGATCTGCTGGACAACATCTGGCTGGCCGGCCTGCTCGCCACCGTCACCATGGCCGCCGTCGGGTTCGTGCTGGTCGGGGTTTCTCCGCGGCAACTGGGCCGGATGCACGCCAGCGCCGTCGTGCTGTCCACCGCATTGCCGGTCCGGCTGCTGTGCTCGGTGCTCGGTCCGGTGCCCCAATGGCTGGTCCGTGTGGGCAGCGCGGTGGCCCCGAACGCGCCGCGCGCCGACGCCGCCTTCTTCACCGAGGAGGAGTTCCGCGAGCTGGTGGACCGGGCCAACGAATCAGACATGATCGAGGACACCGAGGCGGAACTGATCCACTCGGTCTTCGAGCTGGGCGACACCAAGGTCCGGTCGGTGATGGTGCCGCGCACGGACATGCTCAGCATCGACTCCGGCTCCACGCTGCAGGAGGCCATGACGCTGTTCCTGCAGTCCGGCTATTCGCGGATCCCGGTGATCATGGACACCGCGGACCAGATCCGCGGCATCGTCTACCTGAAGGACGTGGCCGCCCGGCTCCACGGCCGGGCCGACCACGGCGCCGGCATGCTGGTGGACCAGATCTGCCGCGAGGTCCGCTACGTTCCCGAGTCCAAGTCGGTCGGCGAGCTGCTGCAGGAGATGCAGCGCGAGTCCACGCACGTGGCCATCGTGATCGACGAATACGGCGGCACCGCCGGCTTGGTCACGCTGGAGGACCTCATCGAGGAGATTGTCGGCGAGATCGTCGACGAATACGACACCGAGCGCCCGGAAATCGAGGCGCTGCCGGACGGCCTGTACCGGGTCAGCGCCCGCACCGGCATCGACGACGTCGGCGAGCTGTTCAACTTGGAGCTGGACGACGAAGAGGTGGACACCGTCGGCGGACTGCTGGCGAAGAGCCTCGGCCGGGTGCCGATCGTCGGCAGCGAAGTAGTGCTGGACGGCCTGCATCTGCGTGCCGAACGGCTGGAGGGGCGGCGCAACCGCGTCAGCCACGTCCTGGCCTGGTATGAAACGCCCGCCCGGGACCAATACGCTAACGACGACGACGGCGCTGCCGCCGCCGATGACCCCGCCCGCATGCCCGGGACGGAGAGGGAACGATGACCAACCCCGAAAACGCCACCGGCGAAAACAGCACCGACAAGGCCATGGCCATGCCCTCCAGCGGCTGGCCGGAGGACTACCGCGCCGGTTTCGTGTCGCTGGTCGGCCGCCCGAACGCGGGCAAGTCGACCCTGACCAACGCGCTGGTCGGGCAGAAGGTGGCCATCACCTCCGCCAAACCGCAGACCACCCGGCATACCATCCGCGGCATCGTGCACCGGCCGGACGCCCAGCTGGTGCTGGTGGACACGCCCGGCCTGCACCGGCCCCGGACCCTGCTGGGGCAACGGCTGAACGACCTGGTGGCGGACACGCTTTCGGAAGTGGACGCGATCGGCTTCTGCCTGCCGGCCAACGAGAAGATCGGCCCCGGCGACCGCTTCATTGCCAACCAGCTGGCCGCCCTGTCCGGCAAGCCCGTGGTGGCACTGGTGACCAAGACCGACCTGATGGACAAGCAGGCGCTGGCCGAGCAGCTGCTGGCGGTGGCGGCGCTGGGCGAGGAGATTTTCGGCCCGGACGGTTTCGCCGACATCGTGCCGGTCTCCGCCGCCAAGGGGGACCAGGTACAGACCGTCGCCGATGTGCTGGTCCAGCAGATGCCGCTGTCGCCGCCGCTCTATCCCGACGGCGAGCTCACGGACGAGCCGGAAGCCGTCATGGTGGCCGAACTGGTCCGGGAGGCGGCGCTGGAGGGCGTGCGCGACGAACTGCCCCACTCGTTGGCCGTGGTGGTCGAGGAGATCGTGCCGCGCGAAGGCCGCAGCGCCGACAACCCGCTGCTGGATGTCCGGGTGAACCTCTTCGTGGAACGTCCGTCGCAGAAGGCCATCATCATCGGCAAGGGCGGGGAGAGGCTCCGTGACGTCGGCACCCGTGCACGCAAGGGGATCGAGGGCCTGCTGGGCACCCGCGTCTACCTGGATCTGCACGTGAAAATCGCCAAGGACTGGCAACGCGACCCCAAGCAACTGGTGCGGCTCGGTTTCTGAGCCGCGGGGGCAGCAGGGAACTTTCCCCGGCTGCAACCCGTAGAATACTTAGCGGCCAGTGATTGGGCTGGCCGCGTCTTTTCATCTGACTTACAACCGTGCAGAGGGGTATCCCGTGGCTCATCGCGGCAGTTTCGGTGATGACCCGCAGACCCCGACGGAACAGCCGCCGGCCGGGCAGGCTCGCGCGGGGCAATCCCCGGCCGGTCCGGGCACGCCGCGGCGGCAACCCAACCCCAGGCACATGGGCCGGGGACCCAGGCTGCTGTGGCTCAAGGTCGTGGCCGGCGCCCTGGCGCTGGCCCTGGCGGCGGGTGTCGGCGTCGTCGTGTACAAAATCGTGGGCCTGCGCGACAGCATCGCCACCTCGCCGCTGAACCTGGGCACCGGCGCCCCGGGGCTTCCGGTGGACCTGAGCCGCGATCCGGTGCAGATCCTCATCCTGGGAACCGACACACGGGTGGGCAGCGACGGCCGCTACGGCTCGGACGGCCCCTCCGCCGGCTTCGGCAAATCGGACGTGATGATGCTGATGAACATGTCCGCGGACCGCGAGCGGGTCACCGTGGTCAGCCTGCCGCGCGACCTGCTCACCACCATCCCCACCTGCACCGATCCGGAGACCGGCGAGGTCTATCCGGAGCAGCAGGATGCCCAGCTCAATGCCGCCCTGACCTATGGCGGCCCCGGCTGCACCGTGGCAGCCGTCAACGAGATGACCGGCCTGGAGATCGACCACTTCATGATGGCCGACTTCAACGCGGTCAAGGAGCTCTCCACGGTGATCGGCGGAGTGGAAGTCTGCGTCAACGAGCCCATCAACGACAGCTACTCGAAGCTGCGGCTGCCGGCCGGTGTGAGCACCGTGCAGGGCGAGCAGGCGCTGGCGTTCCTGCGCACCCGGCACTCCTTCGGCGACGGCGGAGACCGCGGCCGGATCCGTGCGCAACAGAGCTTCCTGGCCTCCATGGCCCGCAAGGTCCAGTCCGAAGGCACGCTGACCAACGTGCCCCGCCTCTACTCCATTGCCGAGGCCGTGGTCAACAACCTCACGGTGGACGAAGGCCTGGCGGAGGTTCCCCGGCTGCTGGCCCTGGCGGACCGGGTCAAGGGCGTGGACCTGGGGAAGGTCGCGTTCGTCGCGCTGCCCACGCAGAGCGCCCCGATGGACGAGAACCGCCTGGTCCTGGACGAGGAGCCGGGCCAGGCCCTGTTCCAGATCCTGCGCGAGGACGGCGACGTCACCGCACCGGAGGTCAACACCGCGGGGACGCCGCCCGACCCGACGGCCACCGGCGAAGCCGGCGGGGAGCCCACGGCCGGTGCCGGAGAGGGCGGGACCCCGTCCCCGAAGGAAACCGACGACGGCGGGGCGACGGCCGGCGCGACGACGGCGCCCGGCGAGGACCCGACGGCCGGCGTGCCGTCCTTCGACCCGGCCGAGCAGCCCGTCAAGGTGATCAACGCCTCCGGTGCGGCCGGCCGCGACGAGGAGCTCTCCGAACAGCTGCAGGCGCTGGGCTACCTGCTGGCGGCCCCGGGCGACGCCGGCTCCGAACGCACCACCACGCAGCTGTACTATTCGGCCGGATTCGAACACGTGGCCCTCGCCCTTGCGGAAGAGCTGAACGTCCCCCGGGCCAACGTCCTCGCCTCCGGCGACCACTACGGCGTCGCGCTTTCGGTCGGCCGGGACTTCACCAGCGGCGCGCAGCTGGCGGAGACCGGCGGTGTGGCCGGCGGCTTCAAGGGCCAGACCGCCGACCAGGTCACCTGCCAGCAGCCCGGCGCCTTCTAGCGGCCGCTACCAGATCCTGACGCGCTCGGCCCGGGAGAGCCACAGCCCGTCGCCGGGAGCGGTACCGAACGCCTCGTGGAACGCGTCCAGGTTGCGCACCACCTGGTTGCAGCGGAATTCGTTCGGGGCATGCGGGTCGATCGCCAGCCGGCGCGCCGCCTCCTCGGAACGGATTTTCTGGCGCCAGCACTCGGCCCAGGAGTAGAAGAACCGCTGGCTGCCGCTCAGCCCGTCGACCACCGGGGCTTCCCGGCCCGCCAGGCTCAGCTGGTACGCACGGTACGCGATGGCCAGCCCGCCCAAGTCGCCGATGTTCTCGCCCAGGGTGAGTTCGCCGTTGACCGTGTTGCCGGGAGCCTCCGCGGGGCTGAGCGCGGCGTACTGGGCCACCAGTTGGCCGGTGAGCTGCTCGAAGGCGGCCCGGTCTTCGTCGGACCACCAGTTCCGCAGCGCACCGGTGCCGTCGTACTGCGATCCCTTGTCGTCGAAGCCGTGGCCGATCTCGTGGCCGATGACCGCCCCGATGGCGCCGTAGTTGGCAGCGGCATCGGCGTCGGCGTCGAAGAAGGGCGGCTGCAGGATCGCTGCGGGGAAGACGATCTCGTTCATGGTCGGCATGTAGTAGGCGTTGACCGTCTGCGGCGTCATGTGCCATTCGGCCTCGTCGATGGGCCCGCCCAGCTTCGCGAGGTTCCGGCGGACCTCGAACTCGTTGGAGGCCAGGACGTTGGACCAGACATCGTCCCCGGGCACGAAGCTGGAGTAGTCGATCCACTTCTCCGGGTAGCCGATCTTGGTGCGGAACGCGGCCAGCTTCTCCAGGGCTTTCCCGATCGTGGCGCTGCTGAGCCAAGGCAGGGCCGAAATGCTCTCCCGGTAGGCGGCCAGCAGGTTGGCGACCAGTTCCTCCATCCGTTCCTTGTGCGCCGGCGGAAAGTGGCGCGCCACGTATTCCTGTCCGATGGCTTCCCCGAGGGCGCCCTCCACCAGGGCCACGCCGCGCTTCCACCGCTCCTTGAGTTCCGGGGTGCCGCTGAGGGTGCGGCCGTAGAAGCCGAAGTGGGTCTGGACCGCTTCGTCGTGAAGATAGGGCGCCGCCGTCGTCAGCACCTGGAGCCGCAGCCAGGCCTGCCAGGCCTCCAGCGGCTCGCTCTCCAGCAGGGCGTCCAGCGTGCTGAGGAACCCGGGCTGGCAGACCACCATCTCGGCCGCGCCGCCGGCTTCGGGGCCCAGCGCCGCGAGCCATTCCGGCATCCAGTCCGCGATGGTTGCCACCTGCCCGGCGGTGCGCAGGTTGTAGGTCTGCTGCGGGTCGCGGCAGGAGACCTTGTCCAGGTGCCCGGCCGCCAGCTTGTGCTCCAGGTCCAGTGCGGCGTCCGCCTGCACCGGATCGAAGCCGGCCAACCGCAGCATCTTCCCGGCGTATTCCCGGTAGGCCTCGCGGATGGGGCCGAAATCGTCTTCGCGGTAGTACGCCTCGTCCGGCAGGCCCAGCCCCGCCTGGTACAGGTAGATCAAGTAGCGGGTGGGGTCGCCGGCGTCGTTGTTGACGAAGAACGCGAGCGGATACGCGGCGCCGCTGCGGCTGAAGGCTCCGATGACCTCGCGCAGCCCTTCCCGGTCGGAGATTTTCGCGATCGCGGCGAACTGCTCCGCCAGCGGCGAGAAGCCCTTGGCCTCGGCCGCGTCGGTGTCCATGAAACCGGCGTAGAGTACGCCGATCTTTCCCGCCGGACTGGTGGGATCCGGGTGTGTGGCGGCGTCTTCGATGATGGCCCGAACGGATTCTTCGGAGGCGTCGCGCAGGGCGGTGAAGGAGCCTTCCAGCGCCCGGTCGTCGGGGATGGCGGTCTCCGCAAGCCACTTCCCGTTCACGTGCCGGAAGAGGTCGTCCTGCGGGCGGACGGCCGGGTCGACGTTGGACAACACGATGCCGGAGCGGCTCATGGGCGCCTCATTTCATAGTTGCTTTCATCTTTTCCCTCACATCCTACGCACCGTGCTAGTGTGAAATTGTGCGCGCAGGAATGCTCCTTCTTAGCTGCCGCGGCGAGGCCACGCGAACTTCTGTTTGACAGGCCGAACCCTCGCTGCGGAGTTTGTGTTGCCCGGCCAAAATTTTTCGATTAGCTCTCATGAGAAAAGGCCACACACCAAAATGCGAAACGCACAGAAGTCCTCCGGAATGCCCATCCATAAGTACATTCCCTTCCAGGACCAGATCGCCGTAGAACTGCCCGACCGCACCTGGCCGGACAAGGTGATGACGAAGGCCCCGCGCTGGTGCGCGGTGGACCTGCGCGACGGCAACCAGGCGCTGATCGATCCGATGAGCCCGGAACGCAAGCACAAGATGTTCGACCTGCTGGTGAAAATGGGCTACAAGGAGATCGAAGTCGGTTTCCCGTCCGCGTCGCAGACCGACTTCGACTTTGTCCGCCAGCTGATCGAGGGCGACCGGATCCCCGATGATGTGACGATCCAGGTTCTCACGCAGTCCCGCGAGCACCTGATCGAGCGCACCTACGAGTCCATCGCCGGCGCCGGCCGCGCCATCGTGCACCTGTACAACTCCACCTCCGTGCTGCAGCGGCGGGTGGTGTTCCGCGAGGACCAGGACGGCATCGTGGACATCGCCCTGCAGGGCGCCCGGTTGTGCCGAAAGTACGAAGAGGGCCTGAAGGGCACCGAGATCACCTACGAATACTCGCCCGAGTCCTACACCGGCACGGAGCTGGAATTCGCCGCCCGCATCTGCAACGCCGTCACCGACGTCTTCGAGATCTCCGCGGACCGGAACGTCATCTTGAACCTGCCGGCCACGGTGGAGATGGCGACCCCGAATGTCTACGCCGATTCCATCGAGTGGATGTCGCGGAACCTGAACAACCGTGAGAACGTGATCCTCTCGCTGCACCCGCACAACGACCGCGGTACCGGGGTGGCAGCGGCGGAACTGGGCTACCTGGCCGGCGCCGACCGGATCGAGGGCTGCCTGTTCGGCAACGGGGAGCGGACCGGCAACGTGGACCTGGTGACGTTGGGGCTGAACCTGTTCAGCCAGGGTATCGATCCGATGATCGATTTCTCCAACATCGACGAAGTGCGCCGCACCGTCGAATACTGCAACCAGCTGCCGGTGCCCGAACGCTCCCCGTACGGCGGCGACCTGGTTTTCACCGCGTTCTCCGGCTCCCACCAGGACGCCATCAAGAAGGGCTTCGAGGCCATGGAGGCCGACGCGGCCGCCCAGGGCAAGACGGTGGACGACCTGGTCTGGGCGGTGCCCTACCTGCCGGTCGATCCCAAGGACCTGGGCCGCAGCTATGAAGCCGTCATCCGGGTGAACTCGCAGTCCGGCAAGGGCGGCGTGGCCTACCTGCTCAAGCATGAGCACAACCTGGACCTGCCGCGTCGCGCCCAGATCGAGTTCTCGGGCGTGATCCAGCGCCGCACGGACACCGTGGGCGGCGAGGTCAGCCCGGCGCAGCTGTGGGAAACCTTCAACGACGAGTACCTGCCGACCCCGGACAACCGGTGGGGCCACTACACCCTGGGATCGGTCAAGACCGACAGCGCCGACGACGGTTCGTTCCAACTGACGGCCACCATGGGCGTGGACGGCGTCCAGAGCCGCCGCACGGCCGAAGGCAACGGCCCGATCGCCGCGCTGCTGGAGATCTTCCGGCAGGACGGCGTGGATGTCCGGGTACTGGACTACACCGAGCACGCGCTCTCCGAGGGCGGCAACGCCCGGGCCGCGGCCTACGTCGAGTGCGCCGTGGGCGACCGGGTGCTGTGGGGCATAGGCATCGACACCAACACCACCATGGCCTCGCTGAAGGCCGTGGTGTCGGCGGTGAACCGCGCCATTCGCGACGAGGGCGCCAAGAACTCCGGTTCGCTCTAGGAAACCGTTCAGCGGGCTTCCCTGCCGTACGCCGGAGGGAAGCCCGCTTTAGTGGGAGAATGGAACGGTGTCCAACAGATCGTTCGCCTCCCGCACCTACCGGGACCAGGGCGTCATCCTGCGGACCCACAAACTCGGCGAGGCCGACCGGATCATCACGCTGCTGACCAAACAGCACGGCCAGATCCGGGCGGTTGCCAAGGGCGTCCGCCGCACCAGCAGCAAGTTCGGCGCCGTGCTGGAACCCTTCATGGTCGCGGATCTGCAGCTGGTCTCCGGCCGGAGCCTGGACATCGTCACGCAGGCCCAGATGATCGGGCCGTACGGCCGGGACATCGCCGCCGACTACACCAAGTACACCTCCGCCGCCGCCATCTGCGAGACGGCGGAAAAACTCACCGACGTCGACGGCGAATCAGCAGGAGCGCAGTACGGGCTGGTCATCGGCGCGCTCTCGGCGCTCAGCCGCAGCGTGCACGCGCCCGAGCTGATCCTTGATTCCTACCTGCTGCGGGCCTTGGCGACGGCGGGCTGGGCCCCCAGCTTCGACGAGTGCGCCCGGTGCGGCGCGCAGGGCCCGCATACCGCCTTCGCGGCCCCGCTGGGCGGCGCGGTGTGCCACGACTGCCGTCCGCCCGGATCGGCCTCGCCCGCACCGGAGACGATGCAGTTGCTGGCGGCCCTGCTCTCGGGCGACTGGCCGGCAGCGGACGCCTCCGCCGCCGGTCCGCGCCGTGAGGCCGCCGGCCTGGTGGCCAGTTACCTGCAGTGGCACCTTGAACGAACCCTGAAATCCCTCAAGCACGTGGAGCGAGTGTGACCCCTAAATCCCGGCAACCGCAGCAGCCATGGCCGCACCCCTCCGGCGCCAGACCGCCCGCCCTTCCGCCGGCGCTGGTCCCGGAACACGTGGCCATCGTGATGGATGGCAACGGCCGCTGGGCGAACCAGCGCGGGCTGCCGCGCACCGAGGGGCACCGTGCCGGGGAAGCGGCGCTGCTGGACGTGATGGCCGGTGCGATCGAAATCGGCGTCAAACACGTGAGCGTGTACGCCTTTTCCACCGAGAACTGGAAGCGGTCCCCGGAAGAGGTCCGCTTCCTGATGGGCTTCAGCCGGGATGTGCTGCGCCGCCAGCGCGACCAGCTGGACGAATGGGGCGTGCGCATCCGTTGGTCCGGCCGCCGGCCCCGGCTGTGGAAGTCGGTGGTCAACGAACTGGAGGTCGCCGAGCGCCAGACGGCCGGCAACGCCACCTGCACGCTGACCATGTGCGTGAACTACGGGGGGAGGGCGGAAATTGCCGACGCCGCCGCCGCCATCGCCGCCGACGTCGCCGCCGGCCGGCTGCGGGCGTCGTCGGTCTCGGAGAAGACCGTGCAGCGCTACCTTGACGAGCCGGACCTGCCCGACGTCGACCTGTTCCTGCGCACGTCGGGGGAGCAGCGCTTCTCCAACTTCATGCTCTGGCAGTCCGCGTACGCGGAGATGGTGTTCATGGATACCCTCTGGCCGGACGTGGACCGCCGCACGCTCTGGGAAGCCATCGACATCTATGCCCGCCGCGACCGGCGGTACGGGGGCGCGGTGGACGCCGCCGCGGTCGGCGGGGCCTAGCCCTAAGGTTGCTGAGTGCCCGTGAGGTCCTCGGTCCGGTCGTCCTGCAACACGTACGCCTGGGCCCAGCGCTGCAGCCGGGCGTAGGCGTCCCGGCGCACGTCTGCCCGGGACAGGAACACATCGTGCAGGGCGTCCTGCACCTGCTCGATGGACACGCTGTATCCCAGCCGGACCGCCCGCTCGGTCATGGTGCGGATGTCCAGCACCACGTCCGTGCTCCTCATGTCCTCGTGCCAGACCGAGCCGTTCATACTGCGCGTCGAAGACATCACCAGTACCGGGATCTCGAGCTTGAGGCCCTTGGCGACCTTCGACTGTCCGTCCCAGATGGCGCTGAGCCACCCGGCGCGCACGGGGAAGGACTCCGGCGGCCGCAGCTTCGGGTCCAGGTCCCATTCGCCGTCGGCGGTGCTGCTGATGCTGCGGTAGTAAAAGCCGCGGACCGGCAACTTGATCTCGGTTTCCGGCTTCAGCCGGGACAACGGCTCCAGCACCGCGCCCGCGGCGCGGCGGACCAGGGAGCTGCCGTGCATTTCCAGCCAGGGACTGTTCAGGACCAGGGCGCGCAGCTCGCCCGGATGTTCCGCCGCCCACAGGGACGCCACCAGTCCGCCGGTGGAGTGTCCCATCAGCGTGACCTTCGTTTCCTCCTGCCCCCGTTCCTCACGGATCAGGTCCAGCGCCAGCGAAATCTCGTCCTCGTACTGGCGCAGGTCGGTCACAAAGCCGGCCGGGTCGCCCTTTTGCAGGCTGCGTCCGTGGTGGTGCAAGTCCAGCGCAAAGAACGCCACACCCTGGCGGTGCCAGAACTCCGCCAGTTCCGTATTGAAGAAATAGTCGCTCCAACCGTGCACGTACAGGACGGCGTGCCCGCCGGGGGAGCGCTGCGGGGAGTGGGGCAGGTAGCGGATCAGCGTCGCCCGCTGCTCCCGCCCGCCGGGGGCCGGCACCTGCAGGACCGTGGACTCGAACTCCGGACCGAGTATGTCTTCCTGCCAGTCGGCTGCCATCGCCACGGTGGTCCTTCCTCTCTGTCCGGTCGCTGCCCCCATGTTATCGCCGGGTGGACACGGTTTGGTGCGGCGGCCTCCGCACGGAAAACTAGGACCATGCGCCTCTACCCAGCCTTCTTCCGCGCCGCGTTCTCCTGGATGGACGCCGAGCGTGCACACCGAATCGGTTTCCAGCTCATCCGCGCCGCGCACAGGTGTGGGGCCGGGGCAGTGCTGCGCCGCGTCACCCGCCCGGATCCGTCGCTGGCGACCGAGGCACTCGGCCTGACCTTTCCCTCACCGTTCGGCCTGGCAGCCGGCTTCGACAAGGAAGGTCACGGCATCGAAGCGCTGGCCGACCTGGGCTTCGGCGCGGTGGAGGTCGGCACCATCACCGGGAGCGCGCAGCCGGGCAACGCGCAGCCCCGGCTGTTCCGGCTGATCGAGGACCGCGCCGTGATCAACCGGATGGGCTTCAATAACGACGGGGCAGCGGCCGTCGCGCCCCGGATCGCCGCGGCCCGGCGCGGCCTCGCCGCCAAATACGGCACGCTCCGGCCCGTCATCGGCGTCAACATCGGCAAGACCAAGGTGGTGGAACTGGACGACGCCACCGAGGACTACCTGAAGAGCACCCGGCTGTTGGCCCGGTCCGCGGACTACCTCGTGGTCAACGTGTCGTCGCCGAACACGCCCGGGCTGCGGCTGCTGCAGAACGTGGACACGCTGCGTCCGCTGCTGCAGGCAGTGGGGGAGACCGCCGATTCCGTGGCCGGCCGCCACGTCCCGTTGCTGGTGAAGATCGCCCCGGACCTCAGCGACGAGGACATCGACGACGTCGCCCGGCTGGCGCTGGAACTGAACCTGGACGGCATCATCGCCACCAACACGACGGTTTCCCGCGACGGCCTGGTCTCGGACGAAACCAAGATCGCGGCCTGCGGTGAAGGCGGCCTCTCCGGTGCCCCGTTGAAGGAGCGCTCCCTCGACGTGCTGCGCCGGTTGCGCAACGCCGTCGGGGACGACCTGGCGCTGGTATCCGTCGGCGGTGTCGAGACGGCCGACGAGGTGCAGCGGCGGCTGGACGCCGGCGCCACCCTGGTGCAGGGCTACACGGCCTTCCTCTACGAGGGACCCTTTTGGGCCGGCCGCATCAACCGCGACCTGGCCAAGCGCCGGCGCTGAACCGCCCGGCCCGGGCGCCGTGCGCGGCCCCGGCCGGGGCCGGCGGGCATGCAAAAGGGTCGGGAGCCGCGTTGCTCCCGACCCTTCGGACGCTCCCGTCCCGGCGGAATCAGCCGGGGTATTCGCCGCGCTTGACCTGCGGCTTCGGCAGGCGCATCCGGCGCAGCTGCAGCCCGCGCATGACGCCGTACCAGACTGCCCCGCGCTCCACGTCGCCAAACTTGGCGGCCAGGCGCTTCTTGAGCTGCCGGCCGAGGATGAAGGCGTCGATGGCCACCAGCGCCAGCAGCACCCAAAAGCCGACCAGGATGAAGGCCTGGACGTTGAGGTCGCGGACAAAGCTGAGGAGCACGAAGATGAGGGCGAAGACGATCAGGAATTCGCCCAGCACCCAGCGGGCGTCCACGAAGTCGCGGACGAATCTCTTCTGTGGGCCCTTGTCGCGCAGCGGCAGATAGCGCTCGTCGCCGGTGTTCATGGCCTCGCGCATCTTCAGCCGCTGATCCGCCATGGCGGTGCGGTTGGCCTCTTTGGCGGCCTTGCGGTCGTTCGGGACCAGGGGGCGCTTGCGCGCGGCTTCCTGGTCCTTTCGCCGGGGCGTGGGCGAGCCTTTGCCGTTCCGCGGCTGCTGGGCGTCGTTGGCCTGGTCGATGATTTCCTGGGGCGTGGGAGCCTCTTTTTTACGTCCGAACACCAGTCAAGAATACCGGACGGCGTGCGGCCATTGTCCCCGTTTGGACCCGCGCCGCGGGGGCAGCCATTGCGGCATCGTCGCGGCGGAGCCCGGGCGATAGGGTGTCGGCTATGACCAATGTGAACGTAGACGAACTTGCGGCCGCGGTAGACGTCGGCATGGGGCGCACCATCTCCTCGTTGGAACAGCTGGTTGCCATTCCGGGGATCGCCTGGCCGGCCTTTGATCCGGATGACCTGGCGCGCAGCGCGGACGCCGTGGCCGGCATGGTCCGGGAGCTGGGCCTGGAGGACGTGCAGATCCTCAGCGTGGCAAACGGCGAGGCCAACGGGGGCCCCGCGGTCGTGGCCCGCCGCCCGGCCGCCGCCGGCAAGCCGACCGTCCTGCTCTATGCCCACCACGACGTGCAGCCGCCGGGAGACCCGGCGCTCTGGCGGACGGAACCGTTCAAGGCCACGGAGATCGACGGCCGCCTCTATGGACGCGGAACTGCGGACGACAAGGCCGGGATCATGGTCCATCTGGCCTCGTTGCGGGCGTTGCTGGAGGTCGTCGGTGACGATTTCGGGGTCGGCATCACGTTGTTCATCGAGGGGGAGGAGGAGGCCGGTTCGCCCAGCTTCCGCCCGTTCCTTGAAACACACCGCGAACTGCTGCGGGCAGACGCCATCATCGTTGCCGACTCCAGCAACTGGAAGGTCGGGATCCCGGCCCTGACCACGAGCCTGCGGGGCCTGGTGGACGGCACCGTGGAGCTGCGCGTGCTGGAACACGCCGTCCATTCGGGCATGTTCGGCGGGCCGCTGCTGGATGCCCCCACGCTGCTTTCCCGGCTGATCGCCACCTTCCATGACGACGACGGGTCCGTCGCCATCAAGGGCCTCGTTTCGGCTCCGGCCGCCGCAGTGGACTATCCGGAAGCGGACTTCCGCCGCGATTCGTCGGTGCTCGAGTCCGTGCAGCTTGCCGGCACCGGCAGCATTGCCGACCGGCTCTGGAACAAGCCGGCCCTGTCGGTGATCGGCTTCGACGCTCCCAGCGTTGAACTCGCGTCCAACACCTTGATCCCCGCCGCCCGCGCGAAGATCAGCCTGCGGCTGGCGCCGGGACAGGACCCGGACCAGGCGATGGAAGCGGTGGCCGCGCACGTGGCCGCCCACGCGCCCTTCGGCGCCGCCGCCACCTTCGTGCCGGGCGAACGCGGCCACGCGTTCGCCACCGACACCTCCGCGCCGGCGGCCCAGGCGGCGTTGTGGGCACTGGAACAGGCCTGGGGCACGCGCCCGGTGGAGGCGGGCATGGGCGGGTCCATCCCGTTCATCGCCGACCTCACGGAGATCTATCCGGAGGCCCAGATCCTGATCACCGGCGTCGAAGACCCAGACTCGCGGGCACATTCGGCCAATGAGTCGCTGCATCTGGGGGACTTCCGCAACGCGGTCCTGGCCCAGGCCCTGCTGCTGGCACGGCTGAACACCGAGGGACTCTGAGGCTTGTTCGGGGCTATGCCGAGGCGGGGGAGAGTTATCCCATTTCGGCTGACCAGACGTACGATGGATGGGAAGCCCGACGCACCACTGAGTAATAGCAGCAGGTCACCGGACGGCCCGAAATAGATAAGGAAGTGCAATGAGCGCAACGACCAACTCGTCCGCCCCCACCACGGCACCCGAAGCGGCAGAACTGCCCACGCATGAAGTGGCATTGACCGACGTCGCCGCCGGAAAGGTCCGCAGCCTCCTGGAACAGGAAGGCCGCACGGATCTGCGCCTGCGCGTTGCCGTACAGCCGGGCGGATGCTCCGGCCTGATCTACCAGCTGTACTTTGACGAGCGGATGCTCGACGGGGACGCTGTCCGTGATTTCGACGGGGTCGAGGTCGTCGTCGACAAGATGAGCGTTCCTTACCTCTCGGGCGCCTCGATCGACTTCGAGGACACGATTTCCAAGCAGGGCTTCACCATCGACAACCCGAATGCCGGTGGCTCCTGCGCCTGTGGAGACTCCTTCCACTAAGGGCCTGCAGGGCGCTCTCCGGCCGCCGGAACGGCCGACGCACGGGGGAGCCTGTCACATGAAAGTCATGTGTGCGGGTAAGCTCTACAGTGAGTAGTAAAACTGGATATGCGGCCAGGCTCAGCTCTGCCATGGCCGCATCACTTGCACGAAACAAAGAGGAAGGGCCGTCTGTGAGTTCGCAGGTTCGAACCGGCAGTCGACGCGCCAGAATCGCCAAGGCTACAGGTCTGGGTGCACTCGGTGCGTTGTTGTTGACGGGATGTTCAGAAGAAGTCCGTTTGGGTTGGTTGCCCACCGAGCGGGACGTTACCAACCACACGCCCGAAATCATTGATTTGTGGGTTAACGGATGGATCGCCGCGCTGGCCGTCGGTGTCCTGACCTGGGGCTTGATCCTCTGGTGCATCATCGCCTACCGCCGCCGCAAGGGGGAGACGGGCTACCCGCGCCAGCTGAGCTACAACCTGCCGCTGGAGATCTTCTACACGGCGATTCCGGTCGTCATGGTCATGGTCTTCTTCTACTTCACGGACAAGACCACCTCCAACATCACCGAGCGCGTGGACAACCCCGACGTCGTCGTCGACGTGCGCGGCAAGCAGTGGGCCTGGGACTTCAACTACGTCAAGCAGGACAAGTACTTTGCCGGCGTGCAGGCCCACCTGACCGGCGAGACCGGCGTCCCGGAGACGCTGCCTACGCTGTACCTGCCGGTCAACCAGAGCGTGGAGCTGCAGATCAACTCCCGCGACGTCATCCACTCGTTCTGGGTCCCCGCCTTCCTGCAGAAGGTGGACATGATCCCGGGCAAGACCAACTTCCTGAACTTCACCCCCACCCGTGAGGGCATCTACGACGGCAAGTGCGCCGAGCTTTGTGGCGAGTACCACTCCGAAATGCTCTTCCGTGTCGCGGTGGTCTCCGAGGCTGAATTCGACGCTCAGATGGCGCGGCTCAAGGACGGCCAGCTCGGCGAAGAGTACGACCGCAACCCCTACGCTGAAGCGTCTGAGTAAAGGAGCGAGGGCCACAAGTGTCAACGTACGAATACACAGCTGACGACCGGGCTACCACGGTAGCTCCGCGCGTCGTGCCGGTATCCAAGGGGCGCATCGTCGTCAACTGGATCACCTCCACGGACCACAAGACCATCGGGTACATGTACCTGATCACGTCGTTCATCTTCTTCTGCCTCGGCGGCGTGATGGCCCTGGTCATCCGCGCCGAACTGTTCGAGCCCGGTATGCAGATCCTGCAGACCAAGGAACAGTACAACCAGCTGTTCACCATGCACGGCACGGTCATGCTGCTGATGTTCGCCACGCCGCTGTTCGCCGGCTTCGCAAACGTCATCATGCCGCTGCAGATCGGCGCACCCGACGTTGCGTTCCCGCGCCTGAATGCGCTGGCTTTCTGGTTCTTCCTGTTCGGCAGCATGATTGCCGTGGCCGGGTTCATCACGCCGCAGGGCGCAGCGTCCTTCGGCTGGTTCGCCTATGCGCCGTTGTCCAACACCACCTTCTCCCCGGGAGTGGGCGGGGACTTGTGGGTCTTTGGCCTGGCGCTGTCCGGCTTCGGCACCATCCTCGGTTCGGTCAACTTCATCACCACGATCATCACCATGCGCGCTCCCGGCCTGACGATGTGGCGGATGCCGATCTTCACCTGGAACACGCTGGTCACCGCCATCCTCGTCATGATGGCCTTCCCGCCCCTGGCCGCGGCGCTGTTCGCCCTGGGTGCCGACCGGCGCTTCGGTGCGCACATCTTCAACCCGGAGAACGGCGGCGCCATCCTCTGGCAGCACCTGTTCTGGTTCTTCGGCCATCCCGAGGTCTACATCATCGCCCTGCCGTTCTTCGGCATCGTTTCCGAGATCTTCCCGGTGTTCAGCCGCAAGCCGATCTTCGGATACAAGGGCCTGGTCTACGCCACCATCGCCATCGCCGCGCTGTCCGTGACGGTCTGGGCCCACCACATGTACGTCACCGGCTCCGTGCTGCTGCCGTTCTTCGCCTTCATGACGATGCTCATCGCGGTGCCCACCGGCGTGAAGTTCTTCAACTGGATCGGCACCATGTGGCGCGGATCGATCACCTTCGAGACGCCAATGCTGTGGAGCCTGGGCTTCCTGGCCACCTTCCTGTTCGGCGGCCTGACCGGCATCATCCTGGCTTCGCCCCCGCTGGACTTCCACGTCTCCGACACCTACTTCGTGGTGGCGCACTTCCACTACGTGGTCTTCGGTACCGTCGTGTTCGCGATGTTCGCGGGCTTCTACTTCTGGTGGCCCAAGTGGACCGGCAAGATGCTCAACGAGCGCCTCGGTAAGATCCATTTCTGGATGCTGTTCCTGGGCTTCCACGGGACCTTCCTCATCCAGCACTGGCTCGGCGTCGAGGGCATGCCCCGCCGCTACGCGGACTACATGCCGGAAGACGGGTTCACTGCGATGAACCAGTTCTCCACCGTTGCATCCTTTGTGCTCGGCGCCTCGATGATCCCGTTCTTCTGGAACGTGTACATCACCTGGCGCAACGGCAAGAAGGTGGAGGTAGACGACCCCTGGGGCTTCGGTGGTTCGCTTGAGTGGGCGACCTCCTGCCCGCCGCCGCGGCACAACTTCACCTCGCTGCCCCGCATCCGGTCGGAGCGTCCTGCGCTGGACCTGCACCACCCGGAGCTGGCACCGCGGCACACCCCGACGACTCCGGCGCCGGTGGCCCAGTTGGCCGGTCCCGCTGACCAGAAGGACGCATAACTGTGAAGATTGAAGCCTGGCTATTCATTGCGCTTGCGCCGTTCTTCGCCCTCGTTGCCACCGTCTACGGGTTCATGGGCAACTGGGAAGAGCCCGTCGGTTGGCTGGCACTGTATCTGACGGCCGGACTGTCCGTGATGATCGGCGGTTACCTCTGGTTCACGGCGCGGCGCATCGGTGCCCGTCCTGAGGACCGGGTCGACGCGGAAATCCATGAGGGTGCCGGCGAGCAGGGCATGTTCAGCCCGTGGAGCTGGTGGCCGATCGTGCTGGGCCTCGGTGCCGCCACCGGCTTCATGGGCCTGGCGGTTGGCTGGTGGATCGTCTACATCGCAGCCGGCCTCACCACGGTGGCCATCATCGGATGGGTCTACGAATACAGCCGCGGAGACCACGCGCACTAATTCCCGCAGCTGCAAGCGAAAAGGGTCCGGAACCGCAATGGTTCCGGACCCTTTCCGTGTCCCCGCGCACCGGCCGTGGGCGGGCTCGCTGGTCTAGACCGCTAGAATGGGAGGAATTCAACCGGCTGAGCAGGAGGCCGCATGTCCGTGAACGCCGCCGCGATCGAGGGTGAGCTCGACGGCTCCTCCCGCACCGCGAAACACGTCCAGCTCAGGGACATATTGCGGAGGCATGCCCAGGAGCGCTGCGAACCCGGAGCGGCTTTTCCCTCGGAGAGGGAACTGACAGAACGCTTCGGGGTGGCGAGGATGACCGTGCGCCAGGCGATCGACTCACTCGTCGCCGAGCAGGTGCTCGAACGCATTGTCGGTCTGGGAACGTTTGTGCGGCAGCCCAAGCTGGACCTGCAGGTCAAGCTCACCTCCTACAGCGAAGAGATGCAACGCCGCGGCATGGTTCCCGATGCCCGTGTCCTCAGCTTCGAGCAGATCGGCGCGACTCCGCTGGTGGCCCGCGAGCTGCAGATCGAGGAGGGCCAGCCGGTCGTGCGCTTCCGCCGCCTGCTGCTGGCGGACGCCGAACCGATGAGCGTGGACGAGAACTTCATCCCGGCGCAGCGGGTGCCGGGGATCCTCGACGAGGGACCGCCGTCGTCGCTGTACAACGTCCTGAGCGAACGCTACGGACTGATCATGGAGTGGGGAGAGGACACCATCGAGGCAACCGCTGCCCAGCCCTCGATCGCGCGGCTCCTGAGTGTGGACATTGGATCGCCGCTGCTGAAGATCCAGCGGCATGCCTACGTCTCCAAGACCATGGTTGACTTCTCGATCTCTTATTACCGCGCGGACCGCTACAAGCTGTGGGTCCCCCTGCAGCGGCCCGGGGGACGCGTCCCGCGTTCCTACAACGTCAAGCGTTTTTAGGGGCGCCACGGCGCCGCTGCAGGCTGTCTGGCCGCTATGGTACCGCCGGCCGAGGACGCCGGCAGTTGGGCAATGCAGGTCTGCGGCCGCAAGACTCGCCTGTGGCCGGCCGCACTAGCCCGCCCGCGCACCCTGCCCGCCCGTGCCGCACCTGCCCCCGTGACCGGCCGAAGCAGCGTCGGACATCACCCGTGGCCCGCGGTACCCGGCTGCAACACCGGTCAGCATGTTGAACCCCCTGCGCAACCGGGGGAGCGCGCCAGCGGCGCGGCGGCGCGGCCGCCCGTCGCCGTGGCTCAGCCCGGGCAGGGGCTAACGGGCGGGTGCAGGCAAAAGAATGGCCCCGGACCAGGTCCGGGGCCATTCTTTTGCAGTCGTTGCCTTAGCGGGCGCTGACTTCCGCCTTCTCGGCAGGTGCCTCAACCTCAGCGTGGTGGCTGTGCGCAGCCTCCAGCTCGGCCGGGGTAACCGGTGCCACACGGTCTTCGAAGAAGAACCGCGACAGGGCGCCACGCATTTTCTCGGAGCGCTTGATGTGCCCGGCCCGGTTGGGCTGCGCCGGGATCACTTCGGGCGACTCGTAGCTGACCAGCCGGTACTGCTTGTACTCGTTCAGCGGCTCGTGGACCTCGATGAACTCTCCATGCGGCAGGCGGACAATGCGTCCGGTCTCCCGGCCATGGAGGGCGATCTCGCGGTCCTTGCGCTGCAGCGCCAGGCAAATGCGGCGCGTGACGATGAAGCCGAGGATCGGGCCCAGGAAGAACAGCGCGCGCAGCCAGTACGTCACGTCGTTGAGCGACACGTGGAAGTGCGTGGCGATCAAGTCGGAGCTGGCAGCTGCCCACATCACCGAGTAGAAGACGATGCCGGCGACGCCGGTGGCGGTGCGGAACGGAACGTTGCGCGGGCGGTCCAGGATGTGGTGCTCGCGGGTGTCCTTGGTGATCCAGCTCTCGATCCACGGCCATGCGAACATCACCGTGAACAGCAGGGCCGCCGGGCCGAGGGCCGGGAGGAGCACGTTGAGCGAAATGGTCCGGCCGAAGATCACGAACTCGCCGACACCGGGCATCAGGCGCAGCGCGCCGTCCACCCAGCCGATGTACCAGTCAGGCTGGGTACCGGCCGAGACGGGGGAGGGGTCGTAGGGCCCGTAGTCCCAGATCGCCAGGATCTGGAAGTTCGCCGCAATGACGGCCAGGATTCCGAAGACAACGAAGAAGAAGCCGCCTGCCTTGGCCGCATAGACCGGGCCGATCGGGAAGCCGACGACGTTGGTCTCGGAACGGCCGGGGCCGGGGTACTGGGTGTGCTTGTGCACGACAACCATGAACAGGTGGATGGCGATCATCAGGAGGATCAAGGCCGGGACCAGCAGGATGTGAAGCACGTACAGGCGACCCACGATGTCCGTACCGGGGAACTCGCCGCCAAAGAGCAGCAGCGAAATGTAGGTACCGACCAGCGGGATTGCCTTGATCACGCCGTCGATGATGCGCAGGCCGTTGCCGGAAAGCAGGTCGTCCGGCAGGGAGTAGCCGGTGAAGCCGGCAGCCAGGGCCAGGATCAACAGGACACAGCCGACAACCCAGTTCAGCTCACGCGGGCGGCGGAACGCACCGGTGAAGAACACCCGAAGCATGTGGAACGAAACCGAGGCAACGAACAGCAGCGCAGACCAGTGGTGCAGCTGGCGCATGAACAGGCCGCCGCGGATCTCGAACGAGATCTCCAGGGTGGACTGGTAGGCGACGGACATTTCGACGCCCTTGAGCGGCACATACGGTCCGGCGTAGTGCGTATGAGCCATCGAAGGATCGAAGAAGAACGTCAGGAACGTTCCGGTGAGCAGCAGGATGACGAAGGAGTACAGCGCCACTTCGCCGAACATGAAGGACCAGTGGTCCGGGAAGATCTTCCGGCCGAATTCCTTGACGATCCCTGAACCGCCGACGCGGGTGTCGACGAAGTTGGTGATCCGTCCGGCCCGCGTCTTGGGTACGTAGGTATCAGTTGAAGCGCTCATGCTTAGCCACGCTCCCAGTAGCTCGGTCCAACAGGTTCATGGAAATCGCTGGTGGCGATCAGGTAGCCCTCGTCGTCGACGCTGATCGGCAGCTGGGGAAGGGCGTGTGCGGCCGGGCCGAACACAACCTTGCATTCCTGGGCTGCATCGAAGGTCGACTGGTGGCAAGGGCAGAGCAGGTGGTGCGTGTGCTGTTCGTACAGCGCCACCGGGCAGCCAACGTGGGTACAGATCTTGGAGTACGCAACGATGCCATTGTAGTTCCAGTCTTCACGGCCTGGGGAGACCTGGAGCACGTCGGGATTCAGGCGCATCAAGAGGACGACGGCCTTGGCCTTCTCCTCGAGCTTGTGCTCGGCCTCGTTGAGCCCCTCGGGGATGACGTGGAACGCCGAACCAATGGTGACATCCGAGGCCTTGATCGGGGTGCCGCTCGGGTCGCGGGTCAACCGGACGCCTGCGTCCCACATGGTGTGCCGCAGCACGTCCGGGTTGAGGTCCTTGGACAGGTCGCGGAAGATGCCGATGGCCGGCAGGATCGCCAGCACGCCGGCGCCGATCAGGGTGTTGCGGATCAACGGACGGCGGGAGATGCCCGACTCGTCGAGGACCTGGCCGATGATCTGCTCGGCGTCCTTGCGGTCTTCCTCGGTACGGACCTCGTGGCGCTCTTCCACGATTTCGTGGTCCGGCATGAGGGTCTTGGCCCAGTGGACAATGCCCACGCCAATGCCCAGCATGGCAAAGGCGGTGCCCATGCCGAGGGTGAAGTTCTGCAGTCGCAGCGTTGCGGTGGTGTCATCCAAGCGGATGCCAAAGTACCCGACGAAGAAAAGCACGGTGCCGATGATGGAGATTACGAAGAGTATCGCAACCTGGCGTTCGGCTCGCTTTTCCGCCCGGGGATCTTTGTCGGCAAGGCGCGGGCGGTGCGGGGGGAGTCCAGGATCCTGAAACTTCTCCACGTCGCTCTGACCAGCCGTAGCAACGGTGCCCGAGGTGTTCGGACTGCCGTGACTATGGTCGCCCATGATCCCTCTCATCCTTCTCTAAATAGTTCAAAACTCATAATGACTGTTGGCGCTTCTCCGGCGGCCCGCTGGGGCCGCCGGAAGCGAAGGTTAGGACGACCGCTGGGTCAGCCAGATGGTGAACGCGATGACCACGCCCAATCCAAGCGTCCACATCAGCAGGCCCTCGGACACGGGGCCGAGCCCCCCAAGCGCGAACCCGCCGGGGGAGGGCTGCTCTTCGATGGTCTTCAGGAAGGCGATGACGTCGCGCTTCTCCTCGGGGGAGATGTTCGCGTCGCTGAATACCGGCATGTTCTGCGGACCGGTGGCCATGGCCTCGTAGATGTGCGCTTCGCTGACGCCGCTCAGCGCCGGCGCGAACTTGCCGCGCGTCAGGGCCCCACCCGCTGCGGCAGCGTTGTGGCACATGGCGCAGTTGACCCGGAAGATCTCGCCGCCGGCGGCAGGATCACCCTGGGAGACGTCGAGGAATTCGTCCGCCGGAATCGCGGGACCGGCGCCGAGGGAGGCTACGT
This sequence comes from Arthrobacter sp. Y3223065, assembly GCF_059090885.1. NCBI lineage: Bacteria > Bacillati > Actinomycetota > Actinomycetes > Micrococcales > Micrococcaceae > Arthrobacter > Arthrobacter sp. Y3223065. The sequence continues at coordinate 649,598 of NZ_JBNHGC010000001.1, forward strand.
ATGCCGCCAGCTGCATGGTCTGCTCTTCGTTGAACTGGTTCGGCTTTTCCATTGCCTGGGGGCCGGACATCTGCATGGGCATGCGGCCGGTTCCTACCTGGAAGTCGACGGCGGCCGCGCCGACGCCAATCAGCGACGGACCGGCCTGGTTGCCGTGCGCACCCTCCGGGGCCCCGACAGCACCGATTCCGTGACAAGTTGCGCAGTTGGCCACGAAGAGCTTCTCGCCCTCTTCGATGTCCTGCGCGGAAAAGGTGGTGGTTTGGGCCTTGGCCTCGTTGACGTTGCCGGCAACGGCGTACAGTCCGCCGGTGACGAGCAGTCCCATGAGCAGCAGGGCAACGGCCGCCAGGGGATGTCGTCGCCTCTGGGAGAGTGCCTTCACTTGTTGGTTCCTAACTTTGCGGTGCGTTTGTGTAGATGTTCGGCCGGCTGGGTCCGCAGCGAGGCGCGGACCTTTCTGCCGTCTACTTGAGGAAGTAGATGATGATGAAGAGAGCGATCCACACGACGTCGACGAAGTGCCAGTAGTACGACGTGACGATGGCCGATGTGGCTTCGAAATGGCCGAACTTCTTGGCGACGTAGGCGCGGCCGATGATCAGCAGGAAAGCGATGAGGCCGCCTGTGACGTGGAGGCCGTGGAAGCCGGTGGTGATGTAGAACGCCGAACCGTAGGAATTGGAGGACAGCGAGACGCCTTCGGAGACGAGCACCGCATATTCGTAAGCCTGGACGGAGACGAAGATGGCGCCGAGGAGGAATGTCAGCAGGAACCATTCGACCATGCCCCACTTGGCGACATTGAAGAGCCCGCCGGAACGGCGGGCCTGCAAGCGCTCTGCGGCGAAGACGCCGTACTGGCAGGTGAAGGAGCTGGACACCAGGATGATGGTGTTGGCCAGCGCAAACGGGACATTCAACTTCGCGGTTTCCATCGCCCACATGTCGCCTGAGGTGGCGCGGAGCGTGAAGTACATAGCGAAAAGGCCGGCGAAGAACATCAGCTCGCTGGAGAGCCACACAACGGTTCCGACGGAAACCAGATTGGGGCGGTTCAGCGTTGGATGCGCCGGGGTACTGGGGGCATGGGTTGCAGTTGTCACAAGGCCATTATGTCTATAAATCTGCCCACTTCACCAATGCATTTGAACGCGTGGCGCCGCGTTTCGGTTCCTGAACCGCTGGATTCCGCGGAACGGCGCGGAAGTTAACAATCCGGAAGTTTCTACAAAACGTAGATAACCTAGTGAAGTGACGACCGAACCCAACGCTCAGAACACACCCACCTGGCCCGAACTGATCTCGGCCCTGATCTCGCAGCAGGACCTCACGACGGCCCAAACCCAGTGGGCGATGAACACCATCATGTCCGGCGGGGCCTCCGACGCGCAGATGGCCGGCTTCCTGGTCGCGCTGCGGGCCAAGGGGGAGACGGTCGATGAGCTGACCGGCTTGGTGGCGGCCATGGTCGGCAACGCCCGGCCGATCGACATTCCGGGGGAGAAGCTGGACATCGTCGGTACCGGCGGGGACCGGCAGAATACCGTGAACATCTCGTCCATGGCCGCCCTGGTCTGCGCGGGGGCCGGCGCCCGGATCGTCAAGCACGGAAACCGCGCCGCGTCGTCGTCGTCCGGTTCGGCCGATGTGATCGAAGCCCTCGGGGTGCGCCTTGACCTCCCGGTGGAGCGGGTGGCTCAGACCGCCGTCGAAGCGGGGATCACGTTCTGTTTCGCCCAGGTGTTCCACCCGTCCATGCGCTATGCGGGCGCGGTGCGCGCGGAACTCGGTGTGGCCACCGCTTTCAATTTCATGGGTCCGATGACCAACCCGGCGAATCCCACGGCGGCGGCCATCGGCGTTGCCGATGCCCGGCTGGCGCCGCTGATCGCCGGCGTGCTGGCTGCCCGGGGGATCCGCGCGCTCGTTTTCCGCGGCGGGGACGGCCTGGATGAGCTGACCACCACGGGCCCCTCGTCGGTCTGGGAGGTGCGTGACGGCGGCGTGACGGAACACGAGCTGGACCCGCTGGACCTCGGCATCCCCCGGGCCACGCTGGACGACCTGCGCGGCGGCGACGCCGCCGCGAATGCCGACGTCGTGCGCCGCGTGCTCGCGGGGGACAAGGGACCGGTGCGCGACGCCGTCGTCCTCAATGCAGCCGCAGCCCTGGTGGCCAACGACACAACAGCCGACGCGCCGTTGCTGGAACGGCTGGCCGTAGGTTTGGGACGGGCCGAGGAAGCCATCGACAGCGGTGCGGCCGCCGAGGCGCTGCAGCGCTGGATCGACGCCACCCGCTGACCCAGGGCCCGCCTTCGGACGGCGCAGCTTAACCAGGAGTGCCCCGGACAGGATGTCCGGGGCACTCCTGCACGGTTGTGAAGCCTAGTGCTCGAATCCGAGCGAGAAGGCCGCGTCCAGGTCGTGCTTCGAATAGGCGCGGAAGGCGATGTGGGTCGTCGTTGCCTGCACGCCTTGGACCTTCGAGAGCCGGTCGGCAATGACATCGGCCAGCTCGTCGTGCTTGGCGACGCGGGCCACAGCGATCAAGTCCCATTCGCCGGTGACCGAATAGACCTCGCTGATGCCCTCGATCTCGGAGATCTCCTGGGCGCACTCCGGAATCCGGGTCGCATCGGTCCGGATGAGAACGAATGCTGTAGCCACTGCACTGCCTTTCTGCTGGAACTGGGTGTTCTTCCCTATAACCGAGGTTATTCCACCCGCCGTTTGATGAACAGCGCGGCCGCCGCCCGCCAACCCAGCAGGAGGGCGCCGAGCACCAGGAGGGCGACGATCTGGAAGGACAGGGCCAGCCCGCCCCCGGCGAGGCCGCGCAGGGCGAGTCCCAAGACCACTGCGGCCAGCCAGACGGCGACTCCGGTCGGCCAGAGGGCGGCCGGGCGGCGCCAGCCCCGCGAGGCCAGCCAGCCGACGAGCGCGCCGGCCAGGAACGGGCTCGCGGTGATCAGGATTCCGGCCAGGGCCAGTCCGTGTTCGTGCGTGTTTCGGCCCGCTGCCGCAAAAATGACGACGGCGGCCAGGTCCAGCGATGCTCCCGCCAGCGGGATGCCGGTGCGGAGCCGGGGCGATGTTTCAGTCACCCCTCCACACTATCGGGCGCGGGCGGGCGTACGATTCGAGGGACGAGCCGGTCAGGGGCTGGAACTCGGCGCAGTCGGGCAGGGGCCGCAGCCCGCGGCCGAGGGGGAGGAACGGCATTCATGAAGTTGGCACAGGTCGCGCTCGGCGTGCATGAGCTCGAGCGGGCAACCGCTTTCTACACCGACCTGCTCGGTTATCCGCCGGCCGGGGTGTTCGACCCGCCGGGCCTGGTGTTCTTCGATCTCGACGGCGTGCGCCTCCTGCTGGAGGTGGGCGCGCCAGCCGCCCTGTTGTACCTGGAGGTCGAGTCGGTCCGGGACCGGGTCGAGGAGCTGCGCGCCGCCGGAACACCGATTGTCGAAGAACCACACATCATTTTCCGGCATGCCGACGATGCTTTGGGGCCTGCGGGCATGGACGAGTGGATGGCCTTCATTCGCGACTCCGAAGGCAACCTGCTGGGGCTGGTGAGCCACCACCGGGGGGACTAGCAAGGGTTGTGTTGCGGCCTACAAGCCTGCATACTTGTCATCGGAGCAACAAGGAAGCAGGTTTGTATGTACGTGTTAACGGTGGACCAGCGGCGGTCCCGCCGCCAGTTGGACCTCGTCGAGGGCGCGCTCGGCACTTTGAATGATGACCCTGCCCGTCCGCTGGTGCGCGGTTTCGAACGCACCGCCGGCGACGAGATGCAGGCAGTGGTCGCCGATGCCGCCGTGGCGGCGGATCTTGCCCTGGATTTGGCCGTCAGCAACCGCTGGAGTGTGGGAATAGGTGTGGGCGGAGTCGTCAGTCCGCTGCCGGAGTCTACGCGGGCGGGCTCCGGCGAGGCATTCGAGCGCGCCCGCGAAGCGGTGACCGCGGCCAAGGTGTCGCCGGGCAACGTCGCCGTCTCCGGGGCCCGTGCGGAGGCCGGCCACGCCGAGGCGGTGCTGCAGTTGCTGGTATCCGTCGCACGGAAGCGCAGCAGGCAGGCGACCGAAGCCGGGGTGCTCAGTGACGAAGGACTCACCCAGCAGCAAATCGCCGACCGGCTCGGCATCACCCAGCAGGCTGTCTCGAGCAGGCTGCATAGTGGACTCTGGCAGGAGTGGCGCCGCGCGCGGCTGGCGGCACAAGCGTTGCTGGAAGGGGCCGACCGATGAGCGTCATGGCACTGGTCGCGCTGTGCATGGCGGCGGCGGTGGCGGCGCCCATGTACTTCGAGCGGTTCCAGGGCCGGGGCAACCGCTGGCTGTATGCCGCCAGCGCCGTGTCGCTGCTGCTCTTGGGTATCGCGGGATTGTTGGCGGTCTTGGGTTCGGGCGGTCTCGGTCCGGCAGCCTATGCGTTGGGCGTGGCTGCGGCGGCGATCGGCGGTGGCCCGGCCACCGTGACCATCCTGCGGTTGTCGTTCAATGCCTCGCACCCGGACAACACCACCGATCCCGAAGCATCCCCGGTACTCCGCGGAGGCGCCTGGATCGGGGTGCTAGAGCGGACGGCCATCGCGGCCACCCTGCTGGCCGGCTGGCCGGAAGGATTGGCCGTTGTCCTGGCGGTGAAAGGCTTGGGCCGGTATTCGGAGCTCGGCCAGTCCGGGGCGGCCGAGCGGTTTATCCTGGGCACGTTCGCGAGCGTGCTGTGGGCGGCGGCCGCCACCGGCATCGCGGTGCTCGTGCGCTGAGCGCAGGCGCGCCTCTCCAGTCGGCGAAGCGAATCGGCGCGGGCCGGCCAGCGGGGCACGGCCCGTAACATGAAGCACCGGACCACCCGGTGCCGCCGCCGCCGCCCGCGCAGAGCCCGCGTTCCGTCCCGCGAAATATTCCACGGTGTTTGTTGCCCACGCCACATTCGTCCTTTTATGATGATCACCGGTCAAGGAGCGGCCATGGGGAACTCTTGAGGGGACAAAGTATGGATCCCAAACTGCGAGTGGTCGTCCGGTTGGATATCGATAGGGAATCCGCCAACATCGAAGTGCGCGGACACGTGACAATCCGAAACATTGTGGCGCTGTATTCGCTGGTCCGCCGCACCAGCGCCCTTGCGCCCGGGCGCGGTGTCACCATCAACCTCCAGCATGCACGGATTGAAGTTGCGGCGCTCGAGGAGCTTCACCGCTGCAGTGAGAGCAAGCGGCTTCCCGGCTATGCGGCGCCCGAAGGGGTGGGGTGCCGCCTGCAGGTGATAGACCCGGATGGCCCGGACGCCACGGACCTGGAGCTGGCCGCCGCGCGCTGAGCAGGGAGGCCTGCGTGGCGTTGAATGCCGCGGGCGCTCCGTTCACACACCCGTGGGGTGGTTCTGGTACGACTGACGCAGGGGAGGAGCCCATCATGCAGAAGATCACACCGTGCCTGTGGTTTGACGGCGAGGCCGAAGAAGCAGCACAGTTCTACGTCCAGCTGTTCAACAACTCCAAGATCCTCGACGTGACGCACTACGGCGAGAGCGGTCCCGGATTGGAAGGTGAGGTGCTGACCGTAGAGTTCGAGTTGGACGGCCAGTCCTTCACTGCGCTGAACGGGGGAGCCCAGTTCACGTTCAATGAGGCGGTGTCCTTGCAGGTGGACTGTGACGACCAGGCAGAGGTCGACCGGCTGTGGGACGCGTTGACCGCCGACGGCGGTGCCGAGAGCCAATGCGGATGGCTCAAGGACAAGTACGGATTGTCCTGGCAAATCATTCCCTCCGTGTTGCCGCAGCTGATTGCCGGGCCGGATCCGCAAAAGGCCCAACGCGCTATGGAAGCCATGCTGCAGATGAAAAAGATCGACATCGGCGAACTGCAGCGCGCTTACGACGCCGGATAGCGCCTTCGGCTGCCACTTCCAGGCGGTTCCGCCGGCTGGAAGCTCAGAGGATGCCGGCCGGGAGGTGCGTGTTCCTGACGGCATCAAAGACGACGTCAGTGAGTCTGTGCTGGCGCGCGAGGACTCCCCGCTGCCTTGCCGCGCCGGTCCCGTCCCGAAGGATTCCATCGACGACGGTCCGTATGGATTCCAGATCGTCCGTTTCCGCCAACACGGGGCCGACGTGTTCGAGCAGGGCGCCGACCACGTTTCGGGCCGGGGTGCGGTCGCTCTTCAAGGGGTGGAGCAGTTCTTCTTCCAGTCCTGACCTGCTGGCCCGCCAGGAAGCCAGGCGCAGCAGTTCTGCCGGTACCGGAGGCGGCGGGCCGCCGTCGCTCCATTGGCGGGCCGCCGTCTCTACCAGCGCCCGGCACAAAGCGGCCACGGCGGCGGCATGTTCTGCTTGGAGGCAGACATCGGCCACGCGGATTTCGACCGTGGGATGCTGTTGACCCAGCCGCGCATCGAAATAGATCATCCCCTTATCCAGCAGTACGTCGCACTCGAGCAGCATCCCCAACAGTTGGTGGTAGGCATCGGGGGAGCCGAAGATGCCGGTCGGCCCGGCGGTGGGCCAGCGTTTCCAGACCTGGTACCGGAAGCTGGCGTAGCCACTGTCCACGCCTTGCCAGAAGGGGGAGTTGGTGCTGAGCGCGAGCAGGACCGGCAGCCAGACGCGGATCCGATCAAGCACGGCAACGGCTTCCTCATCGGAGGCAACGGAAACGTGCACGTGGAACCCGCACGTAAGTTGTTCACGCAGGGTCATCCCGAATCGGGATTCCATTGCCTGGTAGCGCGGGCGCGGCACGATGCTGGTAGTGGCAGGCAGGGGATAGGTGCCCAAAGCTGCAGCCCTGGCGCCAAAGCGCCGCGCCTGCCGGTCGGCCTCGGCCCGTCCGGCCCTGATACCCGCGGCCAGGTCCTGCAGATCCTTGTACGGGGCCGACACTGCTTCGAGCTGTTCCTGCTTGACCTCCGACATCAGGCTGCCCTTGTAACCGCTGTGGGAAGCGGTATCGGGGGCTGGATCCAGCGTCGCAGAGTCGGCCTGATCCCGGAGCAGTTGTTCCGAGACGGAGGCCAGGGCGCCGGTCTTGGCGTCCACCAGGAGCAGCTCTTCCTCCACGCCAAAGGTTCGCATGCTGTTTAGTGTTCACCACAGGCGGGCTTGGCGAAAGACCGTCGCGGCGTGCAGGGCATTCCGTGGGGGCGGGCGCGGCACGTTTGCGGGAAGTCATCCCAGTCGATCAGGTTCGCCTGCGGTGAGGCCTGCATTCAGGGGTCCCGCCGGGATGCAAAACGGGATACCGTTGCCGTCACGGGGACGATTGCGTACCCGGGCCCGCAACCGATCAGAACCTCTCGGCCTGATCCTCGGCAAGGCCGCTTTGCAGCTCCGGGGTCTGTGCCGTTGTGTCGGCTTATATCGGCCTCCAACCTAGGAGCGTCCTGTGGAGATTGTCGAAACCATGCTCCCCGGCGTCGGCATGCGATATGACCTTAAGACGAGGACCAACGTCAATTTCTCCCTGGTGATAGATCGGAATGGCGGGGCCGACATCCTCACCTTTGACGAGGACGATCCGGACCGGGCAGTGAGCAAGCTCCAACTGGAACCGGAAGAAGCCTTACAGCTGGCCGAGCTTCTGGGCGCGCCCCGGATCATGCAGCGCTTTGCGGATCTTTCCAGGGAGGTCCCGGGACTGGAAACCAGCCGCTTCACAGTTCGGCCCAACTCACGGTACGCGGGCCGGCCGCTGGGTGAGAGCAAGGCCCGCAGCCGGACGGGGTGCTCCATCGTGGCGATCATCCGCGGGGAGCGGGTGATCACTGGCCCCACCCCACAAGAGCAACTCCTGGCCGACGACGACCTGATAGCCCTGGGGTCGGCCGATGGGCTTGCCGCACTCGAAGCTCTCATCAATGCGCCGACCGCCACCTGAACGTGACACACCTGTCGCTCCTCCTGATCGAACTGGGAGTGCTGTTCACCGTCCTATCCGGGCTCGGGCTTCTAGCACACAGGCTTGGCCTTTCACCGGTCCCGTTTTACCTCCTTTCCGGGTTGCCGTTCGGCGAGGACGGGCTGCTGCCGGTGCATGCAGCGGGGCCCTTTGTGGAAACCGCGGGGGAGATCGGCGTCGTCCTTTTGCTGCTCCTGTTGGGACTCGAATTCTCCGCGGCAGAGCTGGTGTACAGCCTCAAGCGGCATCGTGTCTCGGGTTTGATCGATTTCCTGCTGAACGCGGTACCCGGGTTCCTGCTGGGACTGGTGCTGCAGCTGCCGTGGCAGGCGGCTTTGGCACTTGGGGGAGTCACCTGGATATCCTCGTCAGGCATCATCGCCCGGTTGCTGGACGACCTGGGCCGTTTGGGAAATCGGGAGACGCCGGCGGTGCTTTCGATACTGGTCCTGGAAGACATCGCCATGGCGTTGTTCCTTCCAATCTTGGTTGTCGTCCTTGCGGGCGGCGGAGCCTGGCAAGCAGCCGGGGGAGTTGCCCTGGCCGCGAGCGCTGTGACGCTCGCCCTGGTCGCGGCACGTAAAGCCGGGTACCGGATGGGACGTCTGCTGTCTCATCCCCAGAATGAACAGGTCATGTTGCGCCTCCTGGGCATTACATTGGCCGTTGCCGGGGTGGCCGAAGGTATGGGCGCCAGCGCAGCAGTGGGCGCCTTCCTGGTGGGTATAGCCATTCCCCAGCACTTTGCCGACCGTGCCCGGAGCGTTTTGAGCCCGCTGCGCGATCTTTTTGCAGCCATCTTCTTCGTGACCTTTGGCCTGGCCATCGATCCTGCGGACATGTGGCCCATCCTGCCTGCAGCCCTGCTGTTGTCCGTCGTGACCGCTGCTACGAAACTGGGTACAGGCTGGTGGGCAGCAGGAAAAGAAGGAGTGCGGCAGCGTGGACGCCTCCGGGCGGGGGCCGCTCTGGTCACCCGCGGTGAGTTTTCTGTCGTCATTGCCGGTTTGGCGGTTGCGGCAGGCTACACCGTGGTGGGGCCCATCGCTGCAGCATATGTGATGATACTGGCGGTCGCCGGTCCTCTCCTCGCCCGCTTCAGTGATTCTTGGATGCCTCCAGCGAACGGTAAGAACCTGCCGAAGGCGGGTCCCGAACCGCGAGGTGAAGGCCCAGTGCAACACTAGGTCAGTGGCTGCTTTCACGATATCGACCGCCCTGCCAGTATCCGATGCCGAACTGCTTTCGCTCTATGAGTCTGTTGGTTGGGCGGCCTATACCAACAACCCGGACCTGCTCTATCGTGCGATAAGGAACTCGTCCTTCGTAGCAGCGGCTCGGACTCAACCCGGCCAGCTAATAGGCCTCGCTCGGGCCGTTTCGGACGATGCGACAATTTGTTATGTGCAAGACATCCTGGTGCACCCGGCGTTTCAGGGAACCGGCGTCGGACGCGCCCTTTTTGATCACGTGAGGGAGCGGTACCAGCACGTTCGGCAAACGGTACTCATCACCGATGATGAACCTCGGCAACGCGCCTTCTACCAATCCATGGGACTGACCGAGGGATCAGATTTTGAAGCAGGCCCGGTTCGTGTCTTCGCTCAGTTCCGCTAAGCGCATCCGTCCGGGAAGGCCCCGGGAACCTTGGACAGGGGAGGACTAATCAATGCGTATGAAGGTGCTGAGTCTCTGGCATCAGTCGGCAGGTCTGGTGGTGGGCGATTGTTAGTGTGGGCAGATGACTTCCGTTGAACTTCGGTGGACTACTGAACTCTCCGCCTGTGACTACGGAGAAATCGCCGTTCTCTTTGACAGTGAATACGCGGAAGACTGGGGTTCCTGGAATGCGAAGCACGGCTACGGTTATGCCAGAGGCGAGTTGCACTGCCTTGCGCGTGCCGGTGGCGAACTCGTTGGATATGCTGCGTCAGCACGCCGCTTTGTAGGCGTGGGCAATGATGAGGTTGTCGTCGCAGGCGTGGGCGGTGTCCTGACGAGTGCAGCTTCCCGTGGCCAAGGTGTCGGGCGCAAGGTTATTTTCGCGCTGCAAGAAGCCATGCGTGGTTTGGCCCCTGCCGACTTCGGTTTGCTCGGATGCCGCGAAGAAGTCGTGGCCTTCTATCAGTCATGCCGCTTCACGCTCATTGAATCTCGCATTCGAGATGTTTCGCCGCGCGATGCCATGAGTGTGATGGAGAGCGGTGGCCCGACCTTAATCTGTGCGGGAACCAAGCCGGTAGAGGCCTGGCCCAAAGGGATTATTGATCTGCGCGGCTTGCCTTGGTAGGTAGAGTTTCATTGACTTTGCCGGGCGTCATGGGCCTAGTAGCTGCGTTCTCAGCGGATATTTTCACCAGGGTTCCGCCGCTGTTCCAGCGTGCTTCTGTGTGACTTGGTAGCTATAGCCGAGCATTTCGGCCACGAGCGGGGCAAGAACAGGCTGCCGGAACTGCTGCCTGTGCGCATGTGGGAAGGGGGCAATCTCTGTTCTACTTGACATAATGTGGATTATCGGCGTTACGAAATGGCTCGAGCGGGGGCCGATTTGAGACTGTTCTGGTCCTGCCGCAGCGGAGTCCACTCGGGTCGTCGGCTGCGCACTGCACCAAGCTGTCTTCGGCAACATGCGCAGCCTCCCTGGTGAATCTCATTGGCTGGTTACCTGCGTGCGGCTGATCCGTTGCCGGATCCGTTTGCAGACTGACTCAGAGGCTCAACGCGGCACGTCGGCTGGGTGCAGGCAGCCAGCAGTCCGTTCGGAGACACACTCAGGGGCGGCGGGCTGAAGGCTGGAGGAACCGTTGCAGCCGCAACCATGCCCCTATGATCGCGGGCCCCGTAAGCGGCGTAGGTTGACATAACTCTGCACCCGCCCGTTGCCGCCGGATTCGGACACCGGCGGAAACGTCCGCTCAGGCCCCGACGTACGCCGCGAGGTGCTTGCCCGTCAGCGTGGAACGATCGGCGACGAGCTCGGCCGGCGTCCCCTCGAAGACGATGCGGCCGCCGGCGTGCCCGGCTCCGGGGCCGATGTCGATGATCCAGTCGGCATGCGCCATGACTGCCTGGTGATGCTCGATCACGATGACCGACTTGCCGGAGTCAACGAGGCGGTCCAGCAGGCCGAGCAGCTGCTCGACGTCGGCCAGGTGCAGTCCCGTCGTTGGCTCGTCGAGCACGTAGATGTCGCCCTTTTCGCCCATTTGGGTCGCCAGCTTGAGTCGTTGCCGCTCGCCGCCGGACAGCGTGGTGAGCGGTTGGCCGAGCGTCATGTAGCCGAGTCCCACGTCGGCGAGCCGCTCCAGGATCTTGTGGGCGGCGGGTGTGCGCGCGTCGCCGGTGCCGAGGAACTCCTCGGCCTCGTTGACCGGCATGGCCAGCACCTCGGCGATGTTCCGGCCGCCGAGCCTGTATTCCAGCACCGCCGCCTGGAACCGCTTTCCCTCGCATTCCTCGCAGGTGGACTCGACGGTCTCCATGATGCCCAGCTCCGTATAGATGACGCCGGCACCGTTGCAGACGGGACACGCGCCCTCGGAATTGGAGCTGAAAAGAGCCGGTTTGACGCCGTTTGCCTTGGCGAATGCCTTGCGGATCGGTTCGAGCAATCCGGTGTAGGTGGCCGGATTGCTGCGCCGGGACCCTTTGATCGCGCCTTGGTCTATCACCACGACCCCGGGGCGGCGGGCGACCGAGCCGTTAATCAGCGAGCTCTTGCCGGAGCCGGCGACGCCGGTGATCACCGCAAGCACTCCGAGCGGGACGTCGACGTCCACGTCCTGCAGGTTATGCGTCGAGGCGCCCCGGACCTCCAAGGCACCGGTGAACGGGCGGACCGACTCCTTGAGGGACGCCCGGTCGTCGAAGTGGCGGCCGGTGGTGGTGTCGCTCCCCCGTAGTTCTTCCACGCTGCCTTCGAAGCAGATCGTCCCGCCTGTCGTGCCGGCGCCCGGCCCGAGATCCACGACGTGGTCGGCAATCGCGATCGTCTCGGGCTTGTGCTCGACCACCAGCACCGTGTTGCCCTTGTCCCGCAACTGGAGCAGCAGCTGGTTCATCCGCTCGATGTCATGGGGGTGCAAGCCGATGGTGGGTTCGTCAAAGACATAGGTGACGTCGGTGAGCGATGAGCCCAGGTGGCGGATCATCTTGGTGCGCTGCGCCTCTCCCCCGGACAGCGTCCCCGCCGGCCGGTCGAGCGACAGGTAACCCAACCCGATCTCCGCAAACGAGTCGAGCAGGTGCTGCAGGCCGGTGAGCAGCGGGGCGACCGACGGCTCGTCCAGACCGCGGATCCAGTCGGCCAGGTCGCTGATCTGCATCTGGCAAAGGTCTGCGATGTTCTTGCCGCGGATTTTCGACGAGAGCGCCTCCTGGGCCAGCCGGGTCCCGTTGCACTCGGGACAGGTGGCGAAGGTGATTGCCCGGTCCACGAAGGCCCGGATGTGCGGCTGCATCGCCTCCCGGTCCTTGGAGAGCATCGACTTCTGGATCTTGGGAATCAAGCCCTCATAGGTGAGGTTGATCCCCTCCACCTTGATCTTGGTCGGTTCCGAATAGAGCAGCTGGTGGAGCTCCTTCTTCGTGAACTTCGCAATCGGCTTCTCCATGGGCAGGCCGGCGCCGCTGAAGATGCGGCCGTACCAACCGTCCATGCTGTAGCCGGGCACCGTCAGCGCGCCTTCGGAGAGCGACTTCGTGTCGTCGTAGAGCGCGGACAGGTCGAAATCGCTGACCGAGCCCATGCCCTCGCAACGCGGGCACATTCCGCCGAGGCGGTTGAAGGTCGCTTTCTCCGCCTTGGTCTTGCCGCCACGCTCTACCGTGATGGCCCCGCTGGCCTTCACCGACGGGACGTTAAAGGAAAAGGCGTTGGGCGACCCGATGTACGGGTCGCCCAGCCTGCTGAAGAGGATCCGCAGCATGGCGTTGGCGTCGGTGGCCGTGCCGACGGTGGAGCGCGGATTGGCGCCCATCCGCTCCTGGTCCACGATAATGGCGGTCGTCAGGCCCGCGAGGAAGTCAACCTCGGGACGGGCCAATGTCGGCATGAAGCCCTGGACGAACGCGCTGTAGGTCTCGTTGATCAGGCGCTGCGACTCTGCGGCGATGGTGCCGAACACGAGCGAACTCTTGCCCGATCCCGAGACCCCGGTAAACACCGTGAGCCGTCGTTTCGGGATCTCGACATTGACGTCCCTGAGGTTGTTCACCCGCGCGCCCTGTACCCGGATCAGGTCATGGCTGTCCGCGGAATGCAGCGACGCGGGCTGCAGGTCCCCCGTTGTGGCCGTGCTCATGGTGTCTCCATCTCTTGGGTTCCTCGCCGGCACCGCCCAACCCTGCCGGAAGACCGTCCGATCGGCGTCGGGGTGCCTGCCCTGCGGGCGCCCCTCGCCCCGCCGCGGCATCGATTACGTATTTACCTTAATGGACTGGCCCAAAACCCGCGCTGGAAGTTGTTGGCCACGGACGGCCGGCGGTCACTCCGCCGCCTCGCCAGCCGACTCGAGCGCTTGCAGGATGCGGCGGGACGGTCCGCCCAGGTTCAAGTCCGTCGCGAGCTGTTCGACCCGCTCTGCCTGTTCGGTGTCCAGCGGCCCGAGGGTGGCATCGAATACCCCGAGATCCAGATCGCGGACGACGCCGACAACGGCCGGCGCGACGCTGAGGTAACCGGCGGCCTCCGTGATCTTCGCCCGCATACGTGCCGCCATGGAAGCCGTCGGATCTGCTGCCGCGGCAACAATCCCGTCGAGGCTGCCGTAATCCTTCAGCAGCCCGGCCGCCGTCTTGTCGCCGATGCCGGCAACTCCGGGCAAGCCATCGGACGTGTCGCCGCGCAAGGTGGCGAAGTCCGCGTACTGGCTGGGCAGCACGCTGTACTTACGCACCACCGCCACGTCGTTCATGACCTCGAGGTTGCTCATGCCCCGTGCCGTGTAGATCACCCGCACCCCGCGGTCGTCGTCCACCAACTGGAACAGGTCCCGGTCCCCCGTGACGATGTCCACCGGCACGGCGGCCTGGGCCGCGAGACTGCCGATGACGTCGTCGGCCTCATGGTGGTCCGCTCCGATGACGGTGACATTGAGCGCGTCGAGCACCTGGCGGATCAGGGGCAGTTGGGCCACCAGGCCCGGTGGGGTCTCCTCGATATCTGGGCCGTCCGGAACCAGCCTGGCCACACGGTGACTCTTGTAGGTGGGAAGCAGGTCCACCCGCCAGGCAGGGCGCCAGTCGTTGTCCCAGCAGGCCACCAGCCGGGTCGGACGGTAGTCGGTGATCAGCCGGGCCATGATGTCGAGCAGCCCGCGGACGGCGTTCACGGGCGTGCCGTCCTCGGCTTTGATCGTGTCCGGCAGGGCGTGGAAGGCCCGAAAGTACAGCGACGCGGTGTCGAGGAGCATCAGTCGTTCGGCCACAAGTTGCCCTTTCGCTGCCGGTGAGGATCACGTCCACTGAAGTTGGTACTACCTTAGTGGCATGGCTCCCGGTCCCCTGCGGTACCGCAGCGGCTCGGTGCTGCTGCTGGTGTCGGCAGCCCTGCTGTCCGCATGTTCGGACGCTCCCGGGAGCCTCTCCCCCGCCTCCCCGAGCGCCCGGGAATCGGTCTCTGCCGCCGTGGACCAGAGCCGTGCGCACTACACGGACCGGGTGGTCAACCTCATGATCACCAACACCTCCGAGGAGCCCCTGCTGGTCACGTCCGCGGCGCTGCATTCACCCCTTTACGACGGCGCCGCGGACTGGAAGCCGACGCGCACCGGCGGGACCAGGATTGCTGCCGGTGCAACGGTGAGCCTGCCGGCGGAATTGCCGGCGGCCCGGTGTTCGGACGGGAGCTCCCCGGAGGCTGCGGCGCATCGGATCACGGTGACCCTGGACGGCGAGGGGCCCGCGCCCGGCACGGTGGACGTCCCCGCCGCCGATCCGCACGGTGTGCTCGCCCGCAACTACTCCGGGGACTGCCTGGCGCAGGCGGCGGCTTCTGTGGCCGAGCTGCGGGTCAATGCAGGGCTGGAGGTACTGGCCGGGAACAACGCGGCCGTCGTCGACATTGATGTCCAGCCGTCCGGCCGGAATGGGTCGCTGGTGATCGAGTCCTTCGGGACCACCACCTTGCTCAGCGAAGACGCCGAGCACCCGTGGCCCAGGAACATCCACGTGGCCGGAACGGACCCGGCGTCGCGGCTGGCCCTGCATGTCGTGCCGACCCGCTGCGATCCCCATGCCCTGGCCGAAGACAAGGTGGGCACCAAGATACCGGTGACCATCAGGACCGCCGGCGGACACGGCGTACTCCGGCTGGACGGCGGACAGGATTTCATGCGGAAGGTGTACCGGTTTATCACCGAAGCCTGCTCCTCCGCGGACCGGAGCGGCTAGCGGCGCCGGACCGGCCCGCGCCCTACACTGGCAGCTGTGACCGACTACTCTGCAGAACACCTGCGCGATCTGGTCCATTCGCTGGCCGCCTCCGGCGGCCCGGCCCCGATCCTGCAGGTGGGCGAGCCCGTGCTGAGGCAGCCCGCCGCGACGTTCGACGGGCAATTGGACCACACGGAGCTGAACGCCCTGCTGGCGCTCCTGCGCCGGACCATGCACGCGGCGCCCGGAGTCGGACTGGCGGCGCCGCAGATCGGCATCCCGCTGCGCATAGCGGTCCTCGAGGATACATTCGAAGCGGCGCCCGAGGTGGCCGCAACCCGGGAACGAGCCCCGCTCCCCTACTTCGCCATCATCAATCCGTCCTACCGTGCCCGCGGCGACGAGACAGCCGCGTTCTATGAGGGGTGCCTGTCCTTCGCGGGCTACCAGGCGGTGGTGGAGCGTCCCCGCAGCGTCGACCTCGACTTCGAACGGCCCGATGGCGGCCGGGCACGCGAGACGTTCTCGGGCTGGCAGGCCAGAATCGTGCAGCACGAAACCGACCACCTCTCCGGCACGATCTATGTGGACAAGATGCATCCCCGGTCCCTGTGCGGCAATGACGAGTACACCCGGTACTGGGCGCAGCCGACAATTGACCGGGCACGCGCCGGCCTGGCCTTTTAGCCGGCACCCGGACTACGCCCGGGCTGCGGTGTCCGCTTCTGCCGCTGCGGCGGGTTCGCCGTCGTTGTTCCGTGCCGTGGGAAGGTGCGCCGCCCACCAGCGCAGGATCTCGTCGAAGCGCTGCTTCCGGTGCCACGGCGTGCCGGTGCGGGACAGCTCATGGTTCTCCCCGGGGAAGATCAGCAATTGCGTGGGGACGCCGCGCTGCTTGAGGCCCACGTAGTAGCGCTGGGCCTGTTCCAGCGGGCAGCGCAGGTCGTCTTCGGAGTGGATGACGAATACCGGCGTGCGAACGGAATCCAGCTGGGCGAACGGGTTCTGGCCGCGGACCTGCTCCGGATCCGTGCCGGTGTATTCGTCGGAGAAGAACCAGCCGATGTCCGAGGAGCCGACGAACGACGGCGGATCCAGGTAGCCCCGCTCCACGATCGCCGCCGTGAACCGGTGGTCCCGGGACACCGTCCAGGCGGTCAGGTAGCCGCCGTAGGATCCGCCCATGATGCCCTGCCGCTCACCGTCCAGCTGGGGGTATTTGTCGATGGCACCCTTCAGGAACGCCAGGACATCGGCCATGGCGAGGGTTCCCATCGCGCCCTTGACGGCGCGGCCGTGGGCCTGCCCGTAGCCGGCGGAACCCCGCGGGTTGCACATGACGACGGCGTAGCCGGCCTTGGCATAGACCTGTGCCTCGTCGAATAGCTCCCAGCCGTACTGCGCGAACGGCCCGCCGTGGATGTTCAGCAGCACGGGATGCGGCCCCTGGCCCTCGGGCAGCAGCACCCAGCCGTGCACCGGGTACCCGTCCGCCGAAGCGAAGGTCTCTTCCCGCGGCTGGATGATGCCGGAGTCCCGCAGCGCCGCGGAGAAGTCCGTCAGGCGGGTCAGTCCGCCGCCGGCCACGAGCCCCAGGTCGCCGGCGGTCGACGCGTCGGAGAAACTGAGAACGGTGCGACCCGCCGCCCGGGCGGCCGCCGCTGCGTTCAGCGGACCGTCGACCAGGACCGTCATGCTGCCGGTTGCCGAGACCTCCACCAGTTGCGCGGCGCCGCGGTGCCGGTTCAGGGCCAGCACCGCATCCGGACCGGCGGTCGCCAGCGTGCCGTCGGCCAGGTCCATCGCCTCCGGATCGGTCAGGCGGCGCGCCTCGTGGGGGGCGGAGACCGGAGCCGCGTACAGCGCGGTATTTTGGGCGACGAAGTCCCTCCCGCCGCCGATCAGGCCGCCCAGGTAGAACAGCCAGCTGCCGTCGGCGCTGGGTTGCGGCGAGGCGGCGGCCAGGAGCGGGCCCGAAAGGTTGGACATCAACCGCGGGCTGCCGGCGACGGCGTCGGGCTCCAGCGCGTACACATCCCGGCGCAGGTCCTCGTCGGCTCCCTCGTGGAGGGCGGCCGTGAAGTAGAGCGTGCGGCCGTCCGGGCTGAAAGCCGGGCTGTCGTGGTCGGCGTCCGCGAACGTCAGCCGGCTCGCTTCGGGCACGGCAGAAAAGGCGGCTTCGGCGTCGCCGCCCGCCTTCTGGGCGGCGCGGCCCACCGGGGCGACCGGCGGTTCGGCCTGCAGATCCGGTGCGTCCACCACGAACAGCTGGGCGCGCTTGTCGCCGGTGTAGCCGATCCCGTTCAGGCGGTACTTGTAGCCGGTGACCAGCCGGGCGTCCTCGGCACCGGGGCCGACGCCGTCCACCGTGCCGTAGCGCCCCTCGGCGGGGACCCGGGCCGCGAAGACCAGGCGGCGTGCGTCCGGGGACCAGACGAAGGAGGAAACACCCAGTTTCTGGTCGGTGACGGCGACCGGCTCCCCGCCCCGGCTGTCCACCACCATCAGCTGCGCCCGTTCCCCCGGGCCGGCCGCCCGCAGGAACGCCAAGGAGAGTCCGTCGGGCGAATAGGCAGGCTCGGTGTCCCTGAAACCGCGCGTGAGGCGGCGTGGCGGGGCACCGCCGTCGTCCAGCGGGACTTCCCACAATTGCCCCACGTAGCTGTCCGACGCGAAGTCGGGATGCGTTGCCGATACTGCGGCGCGGCCGCCGTCCGGGTGGAGCGTGGGGGCGGACACGGAATTAAATAAAGCAATGTCTTCAGATCGCACGTCTGTGAGCCTAGTCTCACCAGCAGGCCGGAGCCAATCGGCCGAGCTGGGTGCTGCTCTGCCTAGGATGGAGCATGCCCTCCGCCCCGCACTTCCTGGACCTGATTCCGCTGCTGCTCTGTCCGGTCTGCGGGGAAGGCCTGGTGGCCGCGGGGCAGTCCCCGGCCGAGGGGCTCCGCTGCACGGAGGGCCACCAGTACGACGGCGCCCGGCAGGGTTACGTCAATATGCTCACCGGGCGCGGCACCCGGTTCATTCCGGACAGCGCCGAGATGGTCTCCGCGCGGGATGCGTTCCTGGGCGCCGGCCACTACGCCCCCTTGGCGGAGCAGCTGTCCCGGACGGCCCGCGCCCTCCAGCCCGGCTCCCCCGGCTCTCAGGGTCCCGTGGTGCTGGATGCCGGCGCCGGCACCGGATACTATCTCGGAGCCGTGCTGAAGCAACTGGCCGGCGGGCGGGCCGTGGCGCTGGACCTGTCCAAGTTCGCCCTCCGTCGCGCGGCCCGGATGCTGCCGGATGCCCTGTGCCTGGTCTGGGACCTCTGGAAGCCGCTGCCGCTGGCGGCCGGGACCGTGGACCTGATCCTCAACGTCTTTGCCCCCCGCAACCCGGCCGAATTCGCCCGGGTGCTGAAGCCGAACGGACACCTGGTGGTCGCCACCGCCGCGCCGGGGCACCTGGACGAGCTGCGCGAGGTGGTCCCGCTGCTGGCCGTCGAAACCGACAAGGCGGACCGGCTGGGTGCGGCGTTGGGCGACGAATTCGAGGAGCTGGCGGCCGATCCGCTGCAGGTGTCGCTTCAGTTGGGCACGGAGGACATCGTGCGGCTGGTCATGATGGGGCCCAACGCCCACCACACCGATGCCGACGCCGTGCGCGCGGCCGTGGGGGATGCCGGGGGCCCGCTCCAGGTCACCGCGCGTTTCACCGTGACCACGTACCGGCGCCGCGGCCGCGGCGGGGAGCCCGTGCGCCCCGCCCGCTAGCCGTGCGGGGTGGCCGGCGTTTGCTTGCGCACGGCCGGATTCAGGTCGACGAACATCCACTTCAGGAACAGCTGAATCAAGGGGCCGATGGCCAGGACGAACACCAGCGTGCCCAGACCCACGACGCCGCCGAGCAGCCACCCGGCCAGGGTTGCACCTGCTTCGATCCCGGTGCGGACGATCCAGACCTGCCAACCGGTGGCCGCATGCAGGCCGGTCATCAAGCCATCCCGGGGGCCGGGACCGAGGCCTGCCCCGATATACAACGCGCTGGCCGCCGCCAGCAGGACCAGGCCGGCACCGAACGAGAGAACCTGCGCGGCCAGATGATCCCAGAGCGGAATGAGCAGCAGCCCGAAGTCGGCGAAAAAGCCGACGAGGATGGCGTTCGCGATCGTTCCAGCGCCCGGCTTTTGCCGCAGCGGGATCCACAACAGCAGCACGGCCGCGCTGATCGCCACCGTGGCCCAGCCGAAGCTGATGCCCGTGGCCCTGGCGATGCCCTGGCTCAGCACATCCCACGGCGCAGAGCCAAGATTGGCCCTGACCATGAGCGCGATGGCGATCCCGTAGGCGAAGAGGCCGGCAAAGAGCCGCAGCGTCCGCAGGGACAGCCGATCGCTGGTCAGCAGGGTTCGCATGGCCGGTTCCGGGGGGCGCGGCAGGGCGCGGTGTTCAGCACTGGATCATCCTATCCAGCAATGGCCAGCGGCCCGCCGAAGGGCCTTTCTGGTCACAACTTGGCCACGAAACGCTCCCGACCGCCCGGAAGTGGTGGATTTCACTCCGCCACGCGCCGTCGTCGGGCATGATGGAGGTATTAAGGGCACCAGCAGCCCGCGGTTTGATGCATGCGTGCAAGAGGCAGGCTCGGGAGACGGCGGCTGCTCCAACATCAGGGGGTACTGATGATCGAATGGCTCGTCGCCAACAGCTGGGTACTCTGGCTGGCCGTGTTCCTGATCCTGGCCATCGTCGAAATGATGACGCTGGACCTGTTCTTCATCATGATGTCCTCCGGTGCACTCGTGGCCCTGTTCGGGGCACTGCTCGGCCTGCCGTTCTGGATGCAGGTGGTCATCTTCTGCGTGGTCGCGCTGCTGATGGTGCTTTTCGTCCGCCCGGTAGCGCTGCGGCATCTCCGCAGCGGACCGCGGGACCTGGCCACCAATGTGGACCGGCTGATCGGCGAATCGGCAATGACCCTCGAATCCGTCACCGACCATTCCGGCGTGGTGAAGATCGGCGGCGACACCTGGTCCGCCCGGTCGGCGGATGGGTCGGCCATCCCGGCCGGCCAGCGCGTTTCGGTGGCCCGGATCGAGGGTGCAACCGCCGTCGTGACCCCGCAGCGCGCAGACGGGCCGCTGCCGGCCCAGTAAGACCCGGGCCGGGAACCGCGCCGGCACCGTGAGCCACCGACACCACTCTTAGAGGGGAACCATGGATAGCAATATCGGAATCTGGATCGTGCTGCTGGTCCTGATCATCTTCGTCGTGATCGTGCTGGTCCGCGCCGTGCGGATCATCCCGCAGGCACGGGCAGGCGTCGTGGAACGGCTGGGCAAGTACCAGCGCACGCTGAACCCCGGGTTGACCATCCTGATCCCCTTCGTGGACCGGTTGCTGCCGCTGCTGGATCTGCGCGAACAGGTCGTGTCCTTTCCGCCGCAGCCTGTCATCACCGAAGACAACCTGGTGGTCTCCATCGACACCGTCGTCTACTTCCAGGTGACCGATGCCCGCGCCGCGACCTATGAGATCGCCAACTACATCCAGGCGGTCGAGCAATTGACCACCACCACGCTGCGCAACGTGGTGGGCGGCCTGAACCTGGAAGAGGCGCTGACCTCACGCGACCAGATCAACGGCCAGCTCCGCGGCGTCCTGGACGAAGCAACCGGACGCTGGGGCATCCGCGTGTCCCGCGTGGAGCTCAAGGCGATCGATCCGCCCCATTCCATCCAGGACTCGATGGAAAAGCAGATGCGGGCCGAGCGTGACCGCCGGGCGGCCATTCTGACCGCCGAAGGCACCAAACAGTCCCAAATCCTGACCGCCGAAGGCCAGCGCCAGGCGGCCATCCTCGCGGCCGAAGGCGACGCCAAGGCGGCGATCCTGCGTGCGGACGGCGAGGCCCAGGCAATCCAGAAGGTGTTCGACGCCATCCACAAGGGCAACCCCACGCAGAAGCTGCTGGCCTACCAGTACCTGCAGACGCTGCCCAAGATCGCCGAGGGCGAGTCGAACAAGCTCTGGATCATCCCCAGCGAGGTCGGCGAAGCGCTCAAGAGCATTGGCAGCGTGCTGGGGACGGCTACACCGGACAGCGAGACCGCGCCGGTCTCAACTGCCGTCGGCGAACCCCGCGGCTAAGACCGCAGCGGCAAGCACGGGCCGGGAGTCCGGAGTGTCCGCCCATTTGGGATGCTCCGTGCTCCCGGCTTTGGTTTACCCGAAACCGCGGCCCGGACTATAATGGGTGGTTTGCCGGGAAGTTGCCGCCTACAACCATCCTTGACGCTGGCAGGATTGGCGTTATCATCGCGGCCGGGAACAGACGGCCGACCGCCGACGTTGAGAATGTTAGCGAGCCATCGCGGACGCGGTCCATCCGCCGGTCCGCCACAAGACAAGAGGGAGAGATCATGAGCGATCGTAGCCTGCGGGGTATGCGCCTCGGAGCGCAGAGTATGGAGACTGAATCCGGTGTCGAGCCGGCTCCGCGCCAGCGCGTTGAATACCGTTGCGAGGACGGCGAGCAGGTGTTCGTGACCTTTGCCGCAGAAGCAGAGATCCCCCCGGTATGGGTTTCCAAGTCGGGCAAGGAAGCACTTCTGGTCAACGGGGAAAGGCCCGTCGACCCGAACGCCAAGCCGGTGCGCACCCACTGGGACATGCTGCTGGAACGCCGCAGCGTTGAGGAGCTCGAACAGATCCTCGAGGACCGCCTGACCAAGCTGCGCGAACGCCGCGGCGAACGGCGCACGGCCTAGAGTCCGACTGTTCATCCGTCAAGAGAGGGAGCGCACCCGCCAGGGTGCGCTCCCTCTCTTTGTGCGGTCGGGTCTCTGTGCGGTCGGTCGGGCCGGTCAGGGTTTCCGGGCGCGGAGTTTCCGCCACTTGTCGGCGATCCCCCACTTGGTGACCAGCGCGATGGACTCCAGCACGATGCCGCCGCTCATTTTCGAGTCGCCGTATTCGCGTTCGACGAAGGTGATCGGCACTTCGCGGACCGCCAGTCCTGCCTTCAGGGTCTGCCAGGTGAGGTCGATCTGGAAGCAGTAACCGACCGATTCCACGCTGTCCAGGTCGATGGTGCGCAGGGTCCCGGCCTTGAAGGCGTTAAAGCCGCCGGTGATGTCCCGGATGGCCACGCCGAGCATGAGGCGGGAGTACAGGCTGCCGGCCAAGGAAATGCCCTTGCGGTGGAGGGGCCAGTTGACCACTTTACCGCCGGGAATCCAGCGCGAGCCTTTGACCATGTCCGCGCCGTCATTGAGTGCGCCCAGTAACCGGGACAGTTCCTCAGGCTGGTGGGAGCCATCGGCGTCCATCTCCACCAGGACGTCGTACCCGGCGTCGAGCCCCCAGCGGAAGCCGGCGATGTAGGCTGCGCCCAGACCCGCTTTCCCCTCGCGGTGGAGGACGTGGATGGCGGAGTCGTCGGCCGCCATTCGGTCGGCCAAGGTTCCGGTGCCGTCCGGGGAATTGTCGTCGACCACCAGGATGTCCGAGCCGGGTACGGCGGTGCGGAGGCGGGCTACTGTCTTCGGGAGGGACTCAATCTCGTTGTACGTCGGGATGATGGTGACGACCCGCACTCAGTGGCCTTTCGAACGTTGTGCTGCAAACCGCAGATTTCCTCGTGCAGGAGATGCCCCGGGGGCTTCCGCATCGACGGTCCAGTATAGGCCATGAGTTTGAACGGGCGGCCGGCGGGCAAACCCTGCCGCGCGGCCTCAGGTGAAAGGAAGGGTAGGTCCGCACGCCTTCGGGCCACGAAAGCAAACCTGTGGGGGAACGCAGACATGTTTTCTACTGACGTGCGGACCTACCCTGGAAAGTGCCGGTTCGTCGAGGGACAACGGGCGCAACTGCACTCAGGCAGGTGCCGCCCGCAGCCTCTCTCCCCGGCACGGACCGGAATCCGCGAAGAAATACCGGCCCATTGAGAGTTCAGCCTACTGGCTCTGTGGGATGTGTCAATACCGCTCTGACCTGCGGTTTTGTCCATACCTGCACGTCAGAGCGGGGCTCCCGGCGGCCGAAAGTTGCCGGAATCAAACAATTCGTTCAGATTTTTGGGCCCCCGCCCGGACGGGGCGGGCCTCAGAACGCATCGAAAATGGTTATTCCATTCATCACCGTGCGGACACACGCCGGCAACCTGTCGCTGTCCAGGGAAGGCAGCATGGGGGTTCCGGCACGCGCATCGGTGCTCCAGGCCGACACCCGCGAGTCGGGGGTCTGGATGGAGAGTTCGTCCGCGTCCCAGACGGCGAATGTCGCGGGAGTTCCCGGAGCCAACTGGCCCTCCATGGGATTCCGTTCCCCTGCGGCCCGCCAACCGGCCCTGGTGTGCGCCAGGAACGCCGCCCGGGCGGAGATTTGCTCAGACCGGTTATGGTGCTCCAGGCACGCTTTCACGGCGGCCCACGGGCTTTGTTCCGTAACCGGGGAGTCGGAGCCGATCGCGACCGGAACGCCCGCGGTCTGCAATGTTCCCACTGCGTTCATGGCGAGTGCGGCCTCGGCGCCGAGCCGGGTGGCGTACATTCCTTCCGCTCCTCCCCAATAAGCGTCGAAGAGGGGCTGCATGCTGGCGGTGACCCCGTGTTGAAGCAGCCGCTCCAGCGCCCCCTCCGGCACCATTTCCACGTGTTCGAGGCGCGGGCGGGCCGAACGCACCGCGGCGTGCCCGATCCGTTCGGCGGCCAGGTCCAGGGCGTCGAGCGCCCGCAGCAGCCCTGCATCGCCAATCACGTGGAAGCCCGCCTGGATGCCCTGCTCCGCTGTCACTTCCACGTGCCGCGCGGCAGCCTCGGTGTCGAGATAGAGGATCCCGTGTGACCCGGGGAGGTCGGCATAGCCGGCGCTGATGGCCGCCGAATGCGATCCGATGGACCCGTCCATGGTCAGGTCCCCGGCCAGCCCCCGCAGGCGTCCGGAGAAGAAGTGCACCGTTTCCCTGACCTGTTCGGCGGAGGTCATCAGCTCACCCCAATACGGCAGGATCCTGGGTCCTGGCTCGGCCTCGCCGAGCGCCAGCAGCCCCAGCAGGTCCTCGGCGGGCCCCAGTTGCGGGGCGGCCATTTCCGCCAGGGCGACGTAACCGCGGGACGCTGCGTGCTGCAGGGCCAGGCGCTGGAGGTCTTCACGCCGGCCGGCCGCAGGGGCCTGCACCGCTGCCCGGACCCGTTCGAGGGCCGGCCCGCTGGCCGTTCCGGTGCCCGACCAGCCCGGCAACTCCGAGAGGGACAGACGGGACGCCAGCGCAGCCGAGACGGCCGCGGAATGGACATCCACCCGCGTCAGCAAGACATCCGCCCCGCCCGTCGCGCGATCCAGTTCGGCGGCGGAGGGAGCGCGGTTCTCGGGCCAGCGGGTTTCATCCCAGCCGTGCCCGACGACGGGCCCGGCGTCCTGCCGTGAGGCGGCGGCAACGGCGTCGAGCAGTTCCGCCAGCGATGCGCAGCCGGTCAGGTTGAGCGAGGACAGCGCGAGCCCCGTCTGCGTCACGTGGGCGTGCGAGTCCACGAAACCGGGCGCCACCAGGCGTCCATCGAGGTCGACGACCTGCATGCTGCTGTCGGCGATGGACGTGGCGGCATGCTCCGAGCCGATCCAGGCCACGGTGCCGCCGTCGACGAGCATCGCCGTGGCGTACGGGTCCGCCGCGCTGTAGACGCTGCCATTGCGGTACAGCGTGAGGCCCGTGGCGGCGGGCAGGACAGAGTCGCTCATGGAAATCCTTTCAACATGGTGGTGCGCTGGTGCGCGGGGCCGGGCTATTCGGCAACGGCCGCGTAGGCGACGACGCCCCGGCGGACCAAGCCAATGGCTTGCCTGCCGCGGGCCGCGAGCTGTGGATCGAGGGCGGGTACTTTGATCAGCTGGTCCAGCAGGTCGATGACCTGCTTGGCCCACCGGACAAAGTCGCCGGCCGCGAGGTCCGTGCCCTTGAGCGCGGTTTGCAGGGACCGGCCGCTGGCCCACTTGTACATCGGCCAGGCGAGTCCCAGCTCCGGCTCGCCGGTAAGCGGCAGCCGGTGCTGTTCCTCAAGATCGGTCAGCTGCGACCACTCACGGACGGCGACCATGACCGACGCTTCCATGGCGGACGAGGGCATCTTGGGCCGGATGCCGGCTTCTTCCCGCTTGGCCTGATACACGAGGCAGGACACGAAGGCCGCCAGTTCCGCGGCGGTCAGCCCATCGAAGGCGTCCTGCTCCAGGCACAGCGCCACCAGCAGGTCGCGGTCGCCGTAGATCCGCCGGAGCCGTTCTCCGGCGGGGCTGATGGCGACACCGTCGCCGCCGGTCTCCAGGTAGCCATAGCTGTCGAGCACCTGGCAGACCCGGTCGAAGGTCTTGGCTATGGTGTTGGTGCGGCCCTGGATCTGTGTCACCAGCTGGTCGGTTTCCTTGCGGAGGGTCCACCAGCGCTCGGCCCAGCGGGCATGGTCTTCCCGGTCGCTGCAGCCGTGGCAGGGGTGGGCCTTGAGCTTGCGGCGCAGGTCGTTGATCTGCCGCTCGGCCTGTGTCCCGCCGGGGACGATGAAGTCACGGTGCTCGCTCCCGCGCCGCGGCGGACGCTTGTCGTGCAGGGCATTGCGCAGCGAGGACGCCAGGTCGCGGCGTTCCTTGGGGCTGCGCGCATTGAACGTCTTGGGGATCCGGATGGTGGAGAGTACCTCCACCGGGCCCTGGAAGTCGTCAACGGAGATGCGGCGGATGTGCTTTTCCTGGGTCAGCACGGTGGGGCGGGGCTCGCGGGCGGATTCGTCCCGGTCCAGCACCACGGCATAGCCGAGGTTCCGGCCAGCCGAGATATCGATGATGTCGCCGCGGCGCAGGCGGTCCAGGGAGGAAGCCGCCGCCGAGCGGAGGTGCCGGGACTGGGTGCGGGAGGCGCGTTTCTCGACCTCGTTCAGGTCCCGGCGCAGGCGCGCGTATTCGTTGAAGTCGCCCAGGTGGCAGCTCATGGCCTTCTCGTAGCCGGCCAGCGATTCTTCCCGGTTGCGCACCTGCTTGGCCAGGCCCACGACGGAGCGGTCGGCCTGGAACTGGGCGAACGAGGTTTCCAGGATCTCGCGGGCCGGGCCGCGGCCGAACTGCGCAATCAGGTTGATGCTCATGTTGTAGGTGGGCCGGAAACTGGAGTTCAGCGGATACGTCCGCCGCGACGCCAGGCCCGCTACGGCCCCCGGGTCGGTGCCGGGCTGCCAGAGCACCACGGCGTGGCCTTCGACGTCGATGCCCCGCCTGCCCGCGCGACCGGTGAGCTGCGTGTACTCCCCCGCCGTGATGTCGACGTGTGCCTCGCCGTTGAACTTGTCCAGCTTCTCCAGCACCACGGACCGCGCCGGCATGTTGACGCCGAGCGCCAGCGTCTCCGTGGCGAAAACGGCGCGGACCAGGTTGTCGGCAAAGAGCTTTTCGACCACTTCCTTGAACGTGGGCAGCATGCCGGCGTGGTGGGCCGAAAACCCGCGGGACAGGCCTTCGCGCCAGGTCCAGAAGCCCAGGACGTCCAGGTCCTCTTCGGCGATGTCCTGCACGGCCTCGTCCACGCGGCGGACGATGACGGCGCGTTCCTTCTCCGTGGTGAGCAGCAACCCGGATTCCAGGCACTGTTTGACGGCGGCATCGCAGCCGTTGCGGGAGAAGATGAACGTGATGGCCGGCAGCAGTCCCTCGCTGTCGAGCTTGGCGATGACCTGCGGCCGGCTGGCGCGCCGGATCCGGGTCAGCGCCTGCCGCGGGGGTTCGGGTGCGCGCCGGCCGCGCCGGCCGCCCGGACGGCCCCAATTGGCGCTGCGGTTGAGCCGGTGCTCGGCCGACGCCAGCTTCAACAGTTCGGGGTTCACTTCGTAGGCGCGGCTGCTGCCGGTGCCGGAGTCCTGCGCGGTCTCATCGAAGGCGACGTCGCCGGCGAAAAGATCGAACAGGTCCGAGCCGACCATGACGTGCTGCCACAGCGGAACGGGACGGTGCTCGGACACCACCACATCGGTGTCGCCGCGGACGGTATCGAGCCAGGCGCCGAATTCCTCCGCATTGGAGACGGTCGCAGACAGCGAGACCAGCTGCACGTCGTCGGGCAGGTGGATGATGACCTCTTCCCACACGGCACCGCGGAACCGGTCGGCCAGGTAGTGGACTTCGTCCATCACCACATAGGCCAGGTCCAGCAGGGTGTCGGAATTGGCGTACAGCATGTTCCGCAATACCTCGGTGGTCATCACCACCACGTCCGCATGCGGGTTGACCGAGGTGTCGCCGGTCAGCAGTCCCACTCGCTCGGGGCCATAGGTGGCCACCAGCTCGTTGTACTTCTGGTTGCTCAGGGCCTTGATCGGCGTCGTATAGAACGCCTTCAGTCCCCGCTGCAGGGCCATGTAGACCGCGAATTCGCCGACGACGGTCTTGCCGGCGCCGGTGGGTGCCGCCACCAGCACGCCGCGGCCGCGTTCCAAGGCCTCGCACGCCTCGCGCTGGAAGGGGTCGAGTTCGAATCCGAGCGTCTGGCTGAACGAGTACAACCGGGTCTTGGAGAAGGCCACCCGTTCGGCGGCCGCCAGGTAGCGTTCGGAGGGGGAACTCATAGCAAAAGCCTATCCGCTTAATCCCGGCCGCCCGATGGGTGCCGCCGACCCGGACCGGCCGCGGCCTATCTGGCCCCGTCCTGCTCTCCGTCGTCGGCCTTCAACTGATCGAGCGGCGTGGCCTGGTCGACGCCGGCGGCGACTTCCGCTTCGCGGACCTTGCGCCGCTTTTCCCGCCGCTTGTCGTTGAGCAGGCTGATGCCGGTTGCCACGAAGAACAACGCCAGCAAGGGGGCCGCCAGCAGGAACATGGACATGGCATCCGGGCCGGGGGCGGCCATCGCAGCCACCAGGCAGACCACGAACACCACGATCCGCCAGCTCTTGATCACCCGGCGGCCGGACAGCAGGCCGGCGAAATTCAGTCCCACCAGCACCACGGGGAGCAGGAATGCGATGCCGAGCGAGAGGAACATCCGCATCACGAACGTCAGGTAGTCGGTGGCCAGGATCTGGTTCACGCCGCCTTCGGGCGTGAACATGGTCAGGACCTTGACGATCTCCGGGAGCACGATCCAGCCGAAGTAGATTCCGAGCAGGAACAGCGGCACGGCGGCGACCATGAAGCCGAGCGTGTAACGGCGTTCCTTGCTCTTCAGGCCGGGCGTGATGAACGCCCACACCTGGTAGATCCACACCGGGGAGCTGACCAGCAGCCCCAGGAAGATGGAGACCTGGATCTTCAGGTCGAACGGCGAGCCGACACTGCCGTAGTTGATTTCGGCGCGCCGGCCCTCTTCCGCCGAGATTTCCATCAGCGGCGCCTGGACCGCGACCATCACGGGGTCGTACAGGAACCAGCCGGCGACTGCGCCGAGCAGGACGGCAATGCCGGAAACGATGAGCCGGTTGCGGAGTTCTTTCAGATGGGCCTTGAGCGGCATCCGCCCCTCAGGGTTGGCCTTCCGGCCTTTTTTACCGGCCACGGCCCTTACTGCTGGTGCGGCGATGGGGATCCGCCGTTCGCATTCGGCTGCTGTCCGCGGTTGTCAGTGTTGTTCCGCGGCGGGTTGACCACGCGGCCCTCGACGGGTTCCGATTCCGGGTCGGCAGCGGACGTGTCGTCGTCCTTCATCTGCTTCACCTCGGACTTGAAGATCCGCATGGACTGGCCCAGGCTCCGGGCAAG
The DNA here is from genome assembly GCF_059090885.1 of Arthrobacter sp. Y3223065. Classification (NCBI taxonomy): domain Bacteria; kingdom Bacillati; phylum Actinomycetota; class Actinomycetes; order Micrococcales; family Micrococcaceae; genus Arthrobacter; species Arthrobacter sp. Y3223065. The sequence continues at coordinate 678,602 of NZ_JBNHGC010000001.1, forward strand.
GCCGGGCAGCTTCGGTGCGCCAAAGAGCAGCAGCACAATGATGACCAGAATAATGATGGTCCAGGGGTTATCGAAGAGTCGTCCCATGCGTGGTTCCTTTCGTCTAGTCCATCCTATGCCATCGGCGGGTCAGGACAGCCGCAGATCGCGGAGGGACTGCCGCTGCCCGCGGGCCGCGCGCCGGGCGAACCTGCGCTGCCTCCGCTCCTCGCGCCGCCGCTCCTTGCCCAGCGAGTATTCCTCCTTGAGCACCGCGGGATCGGCGAAGAGGGCCAGCTTGGGGCGGTGCGGGTCGGCGGGCTGCTGTTCCGTCTGGAGTCCACCGGCCAGCCGGTCGGCCGCCGCCTCGAATTCACGCAACGTTCGCACGAACTGGCGGAAGATCCGCCAGCCGAGCAGGGCGATGAACACGAGGGCCAGCGCGCAGAGGGCAACCCAGAGCAGGATCCAGAACCAAAGGGGCATGTTGTCCACTCTAGCTTCCGGCCGAAGCCGGCGCCGCGCGGTAGGCCTCCAGCGCCTGCCGCAGCCATTCCCGGGTGTGGCGGGCCGCCTCCGCCGGTTCCAGCACGGCGACTTCGCCGCCGTGGCGTGCCGCCAGGCCGGGCAGCACCGCCGTGCTGGACAGCCGGATTTCGGCCGCGAGCGAACCGTCCGCCAGGACCGCTCGGCGCCGGGCGTTGTACCGGTCGGCCAGTTCGGCCAAGCGCTCGGAGATCCGCAGCACCACCACCTGGTCCGTCTCCTGCGGGGTGAACAGGCTGTCGGGGAATTCGCTGCTCCGCTCGGCCGGCGGCTCAAAGTGCTCGCCGGTGGCGGCCAGGGAACGCATGCGGTCCACCCGGAACTGCCGCACGGCCTGCTGGCGGTGGCACCAGGCCTCGGTGTACCAGTGGCCGTCCACGGCGAAGACCCGGAGCGGATCGATCCGGCGGTTCGTCATCTCATCCCGCGATGGCACGAGGTAGTCGATGTCCACGCTCCGCCGGGAGGCCGCGGCTTCCTGCAGCGCGAGCACCTCGGGCGTGCTGTCCTCGGCCGCCAGATCCGCGGCGATGGCCGTGTGGCGGGCGGCAACTCCGCCGGCCGCCGCCAGCAGTTTGCTGAGCGCGCTGCGCAGGGCGGGCTGCTCCCCCACCCCGGGCACGGTCTCGAGGGCCTGCAGGCCGACCACCAGCGAGAGCGCCTCGTCCAGGCTCAGGCGCACCGGCTTGTCGATCTCGTCGGCGTTGTTGATGGAGATGGTGCCGTCTTCCCAGAAGGCTTCGATGAGCTGGTCCGGGCCGTAGCCGGGAGTCCCGCAGACGAACAGCAGGTTCAGGTCCTTGATCAGCTGGTTCTTGCTGATCTTGAACTTCTCGGCGGTGGCGTCCAGCGGCACGCCCGGATTCGCCGTGACGTAGGAGACCAGGTCCAGCAGCCGCGGCAGATGGTCCAGGGACCCCGTCTTCCGTGCCGGCCGTGAGCTGTCCTCCAGCAGGGCGTACGACGGCGGTGCCTGGGTTGCGGCGGCCAGGGCGCCTTCCAGGCGGCGCACCACGGCGCCGCGCAGCTCGTCCGGACCCTGTACCAGGGCGTTGGCGCCGTGCGAGGCAATTTCCTCCGCCAGCACCTCCGCGTCGCCGTAGCCAAGTGTGACAGCGTCCCAGCCCGCCGGGGGCCGGACGCCCTCGGCGGCGGCAGCGGCCGCGCGAAGCGAGTTGGCCTTGTCCTGCCGGAGCAGGAGCACGGCCGTCCCGTTGTCCTCCGGCGCCTGCAGACCGTCCAGCACCGTACGCATGGCGAAGCCTTCCGGGATGCTGTACGTCCCGGACAGCTTCTTGATCGTGGAGGTGATCCTGGACAGCCGGAAGGTGCGCTGGGCGTCCCGGTCCAGGTCGCGGCCGGCCAGGTACCAGTGCCCGTACCGGTTGCCCAGCCCCCAGGGCTCGACCCGCCGCGGCTGCGGCCGGCCGTCCTTGGGCGACCGGTAGTCGAAGGAGACGGGGGTGTGGTCCAGCACCGCCTTGAGCAGCGGTTCGAAGGCCGGCTCCGCGGTGCGGATGCGCGGCTCCACCCCGATCAGTGGATCGCCGTCGGCCAGGGCGCCCTGGACGTCCAGCCGGCGCACGGCCCGGGCGGCTGCCGACCCCAGCGAGGCCTGCTGCCACAAGCGGGAGGCCAGCGAGAGCACCGCGCTCTCCCGGGCGTTGAAGTGGAGTTCAGGCAACCGGTACTTGTGCCGGTCGATCCGGTACCGCAGCCCGCTGTTGTCGTTTTCGTAGAGCGTGTCGTCCGGGAACGTCTCCACCGGGATACCCATCTCCCGCAGGTCCTCTTTGTCCCGCTCGAACAGCCGGTTGAAGGCGTCGTCGCTGGTCGCCTCGCGATACGGCGGGATCAGCGCGCGCAGCTCTTCCTTGCTGTAGCCCCGGCGGCGTTCCAGCAGCGCGATCAGCAGGTTGAGGAGGCGTTCGGTCTTGGAGGCGGACATAGTTGAAACGTTACTGGCTTGAGGGTTTCGGGGTGAAGTCAACGCCGGAGGGCGGAGTAACGATGAACTAACGTTCTCCGTCGCTCCGCCCCCGGCTGCCGGTCTGTGGGCTCAGCGGACGCCGAGCAGGTCCACCACGAAGATCAGCGATTCGCCCGGCGCGATCGCGGACCCGGCGCCGCGGTCGCCGTACGCGAGGTGGGCCGGGATCTCCAGCCGGCGGCGGCCGCCCACCTTCATGCCCAGCAGGCCCTGGTCCCAGCCCTGGATGACCTGGCCGACGCCGACGCGGAAGTCCAGCGGTGCGCCGCGGTTCCACGAAGCGTCGAACTCTTCACCGGTGGACCAGGCGACGCCTACGTAGTGGGTGGACACGGTGTCGCCGGCTTTGGCCTCGGCGCCGTCTCCCACGATGATGTCTTCGATCACCAGGTCCTGCGGGGTTTCGGTCCCGGGGAAGTCGATTTCAGGTTTGGTGCGGTCGTATTCGCGCTTGCCGAAAGACATGCTGAACCTCTCTTGCTTGACGTGTATCTGGTGCTGCCGTCGGCTACGTTACCGTACCGGGCGGCGGCATCCCTTACCGGACTTCCGTCAGCTCCACATAGAAGATGAGGTCTCCCACAGCATCTCCCTGGCCCTGCACGTAGGCCAGTTCGGTGGGAATGGACAGCAAGACCTTCGAGCCTTCCTTTAGGCCGGTCAGGCCCTTGGTCCAGCCTTCGATGACGCCGTCCAGCGGGAACTCGGTCGCTTCTCCGCGGGAGAAGCTGGAATCGAATTCGGTGCCCTCGGCCCAGTTCCACCCGGCGTAGTTCGCCTTCACCGTGCTGGACTCGGTGGCTTCCTTGCCGTCGCCTTCTTCGATGACCTTGACGATGAGGTTGTCCGGTGCGTCGTTGCCTTCCGGGATCTTGACCGAGGGGACGCCGTCGTCGTCGAGCGTGATCTGCGGCAGTTTGCCGGCCTTCTCCAGCTCGGCGACCTCGGCGGCATCGGCCTTGACGCCCTTGTCCTTGACGTCCTGCACGGTCAGGAAGAGCAGTTGCGGGTTCTGGGCGGGCGCGGAAGCACCGGTGTCTTCCGGCGGCTGGACGTAGTAGGCGATCTCGCTGCCCGGATTGGAGCCCAGCAGCGCCTCGTACAGGGCGGGGTCGGCGGTTTCGAAGCCCTCGCTCAGTTCCACCGTCTGGTCGGCCACGCCCGAGTAGGTTTCGCCCAGCTGTTCACCGGTGACGGCGTCCTTGGCCAGCAGACGGTAGCGGATCCACTGGCCCGCGGCAGCACCGTCCCCCTCGCCTTCGGTGATGACTTCGGCCCGGGATTCGGGCAGCTCCAGCGGCGCGGAGAAGTCGACGGTGGGGGCGGCGCCCGCGGCGCCGGAGGTCACGGAGATGTCATCCAGGCTGTCCGAGCCCGAACCGCCGTTACCGCCGCATGCGGTGAGCAGCAAGGCGGCCGGCAGGAGGATGGAGAATATTTTGCGCACAATCGACTTTCTTATCGCGGAACTTGCGGGCACGGGACATTCTCGCAGAGAAATCTGGTGGTCCGCTTGGAATATGCGGTGGAGGTCACAAGGTGGCGAGCAGTGCCTCGACCCGCGGGTCTTCGCTCCTGAACGGGTCCTTGCAGAGGATGGTCTGCTGGGAGCGGTCGTTGAGCTTCAGGTGCACCCAGTCGACCGTGAAGTCACGGCCGTTTTCCCGCGCCGCGCGGACAAAGTCGCCGCGCAGCTTGGCGCGGGTGGTCTGCGGCGGCCGGTCCACGGCGTCCTTAACGTCCTGTTCCTCCACCACCCGTGCCACCTCCCCGCGGGCCTGCAGCAGGTGGTAGAGGCCGCGCCGGCTGGAGATGTCGTGGTAGGTCAGATCCACCTGGGCGATGCGCGGCGAATCCAGATCGATGGACTGGCGGTCCATGATCCGGTTGATCAGCCGCTTCTTGATGGCCCAGTCGATCTCCCGCTCAATTCCGCGGTGGTCGCCGGATTCGACCGCCGCCAGGGTCCGTTCCCACAAATCGAGGATGCGTTCCACGTGCGGGCTGTGCGCCCCGTTGGACTCGACGAAGCCGCGCGCTTTGGACAGGTATTCCTGTTGCATGGCCAGCGCGGACATCTCCCGCCCGCTGGCCAGTTTCAGCGGCCTGCGGCCGGTCAGGTCATGCGAGATGTCCCGGATGCTGCGGATCGGGTTTTCCAGCCGGAGGTCGCGCATGATGACCCCCGCTTCGATCATCCGCAGGAGCAGGTCCACCGTCCCGACCTTGAGCATCGTGGTGGCCTCGGACATGTTCGAGTCGCCGTTGATGACGTGCAGGCGCCGGTAGTACTCGGCATCTGCGTGCGGTTCGTCCCTCGTGTTGATGATCGGTCGTGAACGGGTGGTGGCGGACGAGACACCCTCCCAAATGTGGTCGGCACGCTGGGAGAAGGCGTAGATGGACCCGTTTTGCGTCTTGAGCACCTTGCCAGCCCCGACCAGGATCTGGCGCGTCACCAGGAACGGGATCATGATGTCGGCCAGCCGGGAGAATTCGAGTTTGCGCGGGATCAGGTAGTTTTCGTGGCTGCCGTAGGAATTCCCGGCCGAGTCGGTGTTGTTCTTGAACAGGTAGACACTGCCGCCGAAGCCCTCCCGCGCCAGGCGCTCCTGGGCTTCGTTCATTAAGTCTTCGAGGATCAGTTCACCCGCCCGGTCCTGCGCCACCAATTGGGCGACGTCGTCGCATTCCGCGGTCGCGTACTCCGGGTGGGAGCCCACGTCCAGGTAGAGCCGGGACCCGTTGGTCAGGAACACGTTGGATGACCTGCCCCACGTGACCACTTCGCGGAAGAGGTAGCGTGCCACCTCTTCGGGCGAGAGCGGGCGCGAATCCGGCGCCGAATAGGAGATGCCGAATTCGGTCTCGATCCCGAAGATGCGTCGATCCATGGCTAGCCGTCCATTCCCTCGCCTAAAATCCGGGTCAGCTCAGCGGTTGGCAACCGGCGGAAGGCACGCCGGCTCCCCCGGTTGGACAGCGGGTCGCGGTCCAGGACGGCGACTTCCAGTCCCTCGGGACGCAGTTCCCTGCCCTGCCCCGCGTCCTGCTCGCCGGTCCCGCCCGACAGGGCGGCCACCGCTGCGCGGACCGCGCCGGGAAAGTCCCGCTCGTTAATCCAGTTGCCGCGCAGCCTCTCGCCCACTGCCTCAGCCGAGCCACCCATCACCACGAAGCCGCGTTCGTCGGCGATGGACCCGTCGAAGGTCAGCCGGAACAGCCGGTCTTCGGCGGGCGTATCGCCGACTTCGGCCACGGCAAGCTCCACCTCGAACGGCTTGCTGTCGGCGGTGAAGACGGCGCCCAGGCTTTGCGCGTAGACGCTGGCGAGGCCGCGGCCGGTGACGTCGTCCCGGTCATAGGAGTAGCCGCGCACGTCGGCGTAGCGGACACCGGCCTGGCGCAGGCTTTCGAATTCGTTGTATTTGCCGACCGCGGCGAAGGCGATCCGGTCGTAGATTTCCCCGATCTTGTGCAGCGCCGGCGAGGGGTTTTCGGCGACCAGCGCAATCCCCTCGGAGCAGCTGAGCACCACCACCGAACGGCCCCGGGCGATGCCTTTCCGGGCGAAGTCCGCCCGGTCCTTCATCAGTTGCTCGGGCGAGACATAGAACTGCTGCGTCATGCTCAGGCCTCCCGTCCGGCCACGGCGCGCGCCCCGATGACGGCCTCGGACGTGGAGGCCAGCTCCCGGTCCGGGATCCGGCGGGCGCCGGCGGCGTTGACCGTGTAGATCAAGGGCCACACCTGCCGGACGGCATCCGGTCCCCCGGTCGCCGAGTCGTCGTCGGCGGCGTCGTACAGGGCTTCGATGGCCACACGGACAGCTGCCGCCTCCTCCAGGTTTGGCTGCCAGAGCTTCTTCAGCGCCCCGCGGGCAAAGACCGATCCGGACCCCACGCTGTGGTGCTCCTGCTCCTCATAGCGTCCGCCCGTTACATCGTAGGAGAACAGCCGGCCCACCCGGCGCTCGGCATCGAAACCGGCGAACAGTGGAATGACCGCGAGGCCCTGCATCGCCATCGGCAGGTTCGACCGGATCATCGCGCCCAGTCGGTTCGCCTTGCCGTCCAGGCTGAGCAGCGTGCCTTCGATTTTCTCGTAGTGCTCAAGTTCCACCTGGAAGAGACGCGTGATGTCGAGGGCGATGCCGGCGGTGCCGGCTATGCCCAGCAGCGAATGGGAATCGGCCGGAAAGACCTTTTCGATATGCCGGCTGGCGATCAAGTTGCCCATCGTTGCCCGTCGGTCGCCGGCCATGAGCACGCCGCCGGCGAAGGTCATCGACACGATGGTGGTACCGTGCGGCACCATCGGTGCCGCCCCCGCCGGCAGCTGCTGGGCACCGCGGGCGCCCGGCAGCAGGTCCGGGGCGGTGCGCGCCAAGTACTCGCTGAAGGAGGCGGTGGCTGAGTGGGAAATCTGGGCGAAAACGGAGCCCGGACCGCCGGCCGGCATGTCCATCAACTACTGCCCGCCCTTCTGCACGAAACCGCGCACGAATTCTTCCGCGTTCTGTTCCAGCACGCCGTCGATCTCGTCCAGCAGATCATCGGTGCCTTCGGTCTCGGCCTGCGCGGCAGGTGCGGCGGCAGGCTCGGGCGTGGGCTCGTCGTCGTACTCTTCGTCGTCGCGGCGCGAGTCCACGTTCTTGCGGTCCTGGGTTGCCATGATGGCCTCCTTCTGGTGGGACGATCGACTCGGTCCTAGTGCTTATGTTGCCACGTGGGGCTCGTTCGCGGGGCCCAGCAACGCCGTGATGAAGTCCTCCGCTGACGAAGCTTCCTCGAAGAGCCTGCCGGTGAGTTCGCGGTTGCCGCGCAACGGCTCGCGGGTGGGGATGCGCTGCAGCCGGCGCCGGTCGGGAAGATCGAAAATCACGGAGTCCCAGCTGGCCCCGACCACCTCCTGGGGGAAGTGCTGAATGCACTTTCCGCGGAAGTAGGCCCGGGTGTCTTCCGGTGGCTCGCCCACCGCGGCTTCGATTTGGGCGTCCGAGAGCAACCGCCGGATCCGGCCGCGTGCGGCCAGGCGGTGGTAGAGGCCCTTCTCGGGCCGGACGTCGGCATATTGCAGGTCGATCAGGCCCAGGCGCGGGTCCCCCCATTCCATGCTGTCCCGGTCCCGGTACGCCTGCAGCAGCTTGAGCTTGGCCACCCAGTCCACTTGGTCGGCGGCGTCCATCGGGTCGCGGCGCAGTGTGTCCAGCACCTCAGCCCAGCGCCGAAGCACGTCCGCGGTCTGTCCGCTGTCGGTGTCGTGGCGGCGGCAATGCTCCACCGCCGCCTGCAGGTAGATCTCCTGCAGGTCCAAACCGGTGACCATGCTGCCGTCCTTGAGCGGGACCTTCTGCTGCAGGGAGGGATCGTGGCTGATCGCCTGCAGTGCCTGCACCGGGTCGGCCAGCTGGAGATCCGGTACTTCCCCGTGTTCGATCAGGGACAGCACCAGGGCGGTGGTGCCCATCTTGAGGAAAATCGACACCTCGCTCAGGTTCGCGTCGCCGATGATCACGTGCAGCCGCCGGTACTTGTCCGCGACCGCATGCGGTTCGTCACGGGTGTTGATGATGGGCCTTCGGATGGTGGTCTCCAACCCCACTTCGGCCTCGAAGAAGTCCGCACGCTGGCTGACTTGGTAGCCCGGGGTGCGGCCGTTGCTGCCCAGTCCCACCCGCCCGGCACCGCACACGACCTGTCGGGACACGAAAAACGGAATCAGACCCGTGACAATCCGGTTGAACGGCACGCTGCGCGGCATCAGGTAGTTCTCATGCGCGCCGTAGGAGACCGACTTGTTGTCGGTGTTGTTCTTGTACAGGTTCACCGGTGAGAACCCCGGCGTGGCGGCGATCCTGCGCATCGCTGTCAGCACGACGGCGTCGCCCGCCTTGTCCCAGCGCACCGCATCCAGCGGGTTGGTCACCTCGGGCGAGGAGTATTCCGGGTGGGCGTGGTCCACGTACAGCCGGGCCCCGTTGCTGAGCACCATGTTCATGAGCACGCCGGAGGCTTCGTCCGTGTAGAACTCGTTGCCGGCCGCGCGGCCGCCGGCCAGTGCAATCTGCTCGGCGTCGAGGATCGGCGGGACGTCGGTCAGTTGTGACGGGTCCGCCTGGTCGCGTGACAGGTCGAATCCACGGGCATCGTGCAGCGGCTCCTCGTCGGTGTAATCCCAACGGGTGCCGGCCAGGTTTCCCAGGCCTTTTCGCATGGTCGCCGCATACGCGTTGATCACCTGCGAGGAGAGGACCGTGGAGTTGGCCAGGGGTTCGCCGGGAGCATGGATGCCATACTCCGTCTCCGAACCCATCACGCGGTAGACGCTCACAAGTACTGCCCCGTGTTCGACATCGTTTCGATGGCCTTGCCGGCCTCCTGCCCGGCCTTGCCCTGCACGATGGTGCGGATGTAGGTGATCCGTTCGCCCTTCTTGCCGGATATCCGCGCCCAGTCGTCCGGATTGGTGGTGTTGGGAAGGTCCTCGTGCTCGCGGAATTCGTCCACCACGGCGCTCAGCAGATGCTCGATCCGCAGGCCCTTCTGCTGGTTGGTCAGCAGGTCCTTGATGGCGTTCTTCTTGGCCCGGTCCACCACGTTCTGGATGACGGCGCCGGAATTGAAGTCCTTGAAGTAGAGCATCTCCGTGTCGCCGCTGGCGTAGGTGACTTCCAGGTACTCGTTCGACTTGTCCGTGGAGTACATCTCCTCAACGGTGCGCTGGATCATCGCGTCGATGGTGGCCTTACGGTCCTGCCCATGCTCGGCGAGGTCCTCGGCGTGGATGGGGAGATTGGTGGTGAGGTACTTGGCGAAGATGTCCGCGGCCGCCTCGGCGTCCGGCCGGTGGATCTTGATCTTCACGTCCAGCCGCCCGGGGCGCAGGATGGCCGGGTCGATCATGTCCTCGCGGTTGGAGGCGCCGATGACGATCACGTTCTCCAGCTTCTCCACGCCGTCGATCTCGGACAGCAGCTGCGGCACGATGGTCGTTTCGACGTCGGAGGAGACACCGGTGCCGCGGGTACGGAACAGCGAATCCATTTCGTCGAAGAAGACCACCACCGGGCTGCCGTCGGATGCCTTCTCGCGTGCCCGGGCGAAAATCAGCCGGATGTGCCGCTCGGTCTCGCCCACGTACTTGTCCAGCAGTTCCGGTCCCTTGATGTTCAGGAAGTAGCTGCGGGTGTCGGTGCCGTTGCGCTCGATGGCCTTGGCGGCCAGGGAGTTGGCCACGGCCTTGGCGATCAGCGTCTTGCCGCAACCGGGAGGGCCGTAGAGCAGGATGCCTTTGGGTGCCTTCAGCCCGTGCTCGCGGTAGAGGTCGGGATGCAGGAAGGGAAGCTCGACGGCGTCGCGGATCTGGTCGATCTGCGGACCCAGGCCGCCGATGTCCTCGTAGGAGATGTCCGGCACCTCCTCGAGGATGAGGTTTTCCACCTCGCTGCGCGGAATCTTTTCCAGGGCGTAACCGCTGCGGGCGTCGATGGACACGGCGTCGCCGACCCGGAGCCGTTCGGTCCGCAGGGCGCCGGACAGCTTGACGACCCGTTCCTCGTCGGCCCGTCCGACCACCAGCACGCGGTCGCCGTCGAGCATTTCCTTGATGGTGACCAACTCGCCGGAGCGCTCGAAGCCGAGCGCGGCGATCACCGTCAGCGATTCATTGAGCAGGACTTCCTGGCCGGGAGCGAGGTGGTCCATCTTGACCAAGGGGCTGACCGCAACGCGCAGCTTGCGCCCGGACTGCACGATGTCCACGCTCTCCTGCACCATGGCAGCGTTGCTCGTGCCCGGCCGCGGCCTTTGTGCCTTGTTGACCTGGGTGATGGTCGCGAAGCTAAAGGGGGTTTCGCCGTCGCGTTCGAGGGCGGATTTGAGCCGGACGATCTCGGTCTTCGCGGTCTCGAGGGTGGAGACCAGCCGGGAGTTGTTTTGCGTGGCTGCGGCCAGCTGCTTGTCCAGGTGGCGCAGTTTGTCGCGCAGTACGTTGATCTGGCGCTGGGCGACCGTCAACGCGTCGCGCTGGTCGTCTTGCCGTTCAGCCGGTGCCGGTTGGTTGTTTTGGTTCTGGTCGTTCATCACCGCGACCTGCTTCCGTGATCGGTTCCTTCCCTAGACACTAACCGGCACCCGAGCCGGCTGCACCTGTATACGAAAGAAAACGCCAAACCGAGACATGTTGTTCCAATGTCTTCACCGAAGCGGCCCGCGCCTGGCCTCAGTCGGTTTCGGGATTGATGTCCTTGAACGCTCCCCGCTGCACGGTGGATGCTGCATCCTTGGCAGCACGGCGAAGCCGGCGGTCGGACACGGTCCGCTCCCCCAGTGCCTCGGCATTCCAGTCGTCCTCGTCGCCGGTCCACACCTGCACGTCCTCGGCGGCGAAGCCGGTCTTGGACGGACGGCGCTTGGGCGTCAGGCCGGTCACGCCGCCGGCCAGCCGGCGGGCCGTGAGCAGGAAGCCGGTGTGCGCCACCATGCGGTGGTCGGGCCGGACGGCCAGGCCCTCCAGGTGCCAGCCGCGCACCATCGACTCCCAGCCGTCGGGTTCGGTGAACCGGCCGTCGGCGCGGATCGCCTCGGCGGTACGTGACAATTGTGTAACGGTGGCCACGTAGTTGATCCACACGCCGCCGGGCGCCAACACCGTCGCCACCGCGTCGAGGCATTCCCACGGCGCCAGCATGTCCAGTACCACCCGGTCCACGCTGCCGGGTTCCTCGGCCTTGATGACTTCGTCCTGGAAATCACCCAGCGAGATCTGCCAGGCAGGGTGCGGTCCGCCGAAGAACGTTTCCACGTTGCCGCGGGCAACGTCGGCAAATTCCTCGCGGCGCTCGAACGAGTGCAGCCGTCCGCCGTCGCCCACGGCGCGCAGCAGCGAAATGCTCAGGGCACCGGAGCCGACACCCGCCTCGACCACCCGGGCACCCGGGAAAATGTCCGCCATGGTCACGATCTGGGCCGCATCCTTGGGGTAGACCACGGCGGCACCGCGTGGCATGGAGAGCACAAAGTCCGAAAGCAGCGGGCGCAGTGCCTGGTACCGGTGGCCCACCGTGTTTGCCACGACGGTGCCCTCTTGCCGGCCGATCACCTCGTCATGGGGAAGGAAGCCCTTGTGCGTATGGAATGCGCCACCGGGCGTCAGGGTGACGGTGTTCATCCGGCCCTTTTCGTCCGTGAGCTGGACCCGTTCCCCGGGCCGGAACGGCCCGCGTCGCTGGTCGGCGCCGTGCGCGCTGGTGGAGGAGCTCATGCGTGGATCACTTCCGGTCGTTGTTGGTGCGGCCGCGGCAGTGCGTGCCGGGCCGGTTCGTCGATTGTATTCCGGCCGCCGGTTAAGTTCCCGGCGCCAGCGGCTGCCGGGGTCAGAGCCTGCCGGCCTTGCCGGTGATGGCCCGGACCACCGTGCTTTGCTGGAGCACCCCGGTCACGCGGCCTTCGCCGTCGATCACGGCATACTCGCTGCCGGCCAGCCGGGCCAGGTACTGCACCAGCTCCTGGCCGGCGGCCGCCTCCGGGACGTAGGCCCCCGGCGCCAAGGCCCGGGAGACGGCCGCGGCCGGCGTGCGGGCGGCAGCCGACGGCGGCACCTGGCCCAGCGCGTTGCGGTCCACTACTGCTTCGGGTTGGCCGGTCGCGGCGGTGAGCACCACGGAGAGCCCGGGGTGCCCCTGGATCAGCTGCTGTACCTGGTCCACCGTGGCGGTGGCGGGCAGCGACGTGGCCGGAAGCTTGAGCTGCCCGGCGCTGACGGAGGGCAGGCGCAGCCGCATCCGGGCGTGCGAGATGGCCGAACTGGCGCCCATCCAGAGGAAACCGCACACCAGCACCATGAGCACCACCATCTGGAGATCCGGTGTTCCGCCCCGCAGCAGCGGGATGCCAATCACGCCGATCACCAGCAGCACCACGATGATGCGGCCGGCCCAGCCCGCCGCCACGGTTCCCTTTTCCTGGCTGCCGGTCGCTTTCCAGACGGCGGTCTCCACCAGCCGTCCGCCGTCCAACGGGAGCCCCGGCAGGATATTGAAAACGGCCACCAGGAAGTTGGCCCAGATGAAGATGTCGGTCAGCAGGAACGGAATCGGTTCGCCGCGGAACAGCGGCAGGACCAGCATGCCGAGGCCGGCCAGCGCAAAGTTGGCCACGGGCCCGGACAACGCCACCAGCAGGGACTTGCCCGGCGTGGCGTTGAAGTTGTCGAATTGCGTATGGCCGCCCCAGAGGTTGAGCACGATTTTGGCCGACGGCCACCGGAAGGTCCGGGCCGTCAGGGCGTGGGCGAGTTCGTGCACCAGCACGGAGAACAGCAGCAGCAGCGCGTAGCCGAGGGCCACGGCGTAGGCTCCCACGCCGATTTCCGGCATCAGGCGCTGCACCTGGGGGCCGAAGATCAGCACGATGAAGGCGGCGATCACGAACCAGGACCAGGCCAGCACCACCGGGACACCGAACATGCGGCCCAGGGGAATCCCTTCGCTGCGTTCCTTTTCCTCGGGCGGCCGGGGCGTCTGCGTGCTCATACTCCTGCTTCCTGGGCGGCGCGCACCAGGACGCGCTCCAAGTCCCTCAGGCCCCTCCCGGAAAGGCTCTCCCAGTGCGGGCGCCCCGGTGCCGGCGGAACGGGCACGACGTGCGGAATGGCCACGGTCACGAGGCCGGCGGCTTCGGCCGACGCAACCCCGGGAATCGAGTCTTCCAGCGCCACGACGTTCCGCTTGTCGGCGCCGGGCAGCTGGCTGCTGAGCCAGTCGAAGGCTTGCTGGTACGGTTCCGGGTCCGGCTTGCCGCGCGTGACCATGTCACCGGTGACAAGGTGCCGGAAGCTGCCCTCGGGCAGCGCGCGGACCACCTCGGCGGCCAGCTTGGTCTCGCTCATGGTCACCAGGACTGCCGGAATGCGTTCCTCGGCCAACTCCGCGAGCAACTCCCGTGCGCCGGGACGCCACGGGATGCGGCCGCGGACGCGTTCGGTCACCGCGTCGATCAGCCGGTCCACTATTTCGCGGATACCCAGGTCGACGCCGGCCTGCTGCAGCACGGCGGCCGATGTCTCCAGCGCATTGCCCACCAGCTTCTTGCCCAGCTCGTCGTTCCACATCCCGCCGAACAAAGCCACCAATTCGGACTCGGCTTCGATCCAGTATGGCTCGGTGTCGACGAGCGTTCCGTCCATGTCCCAGAAAACGGCCTGCAGGCCGGACGACGGGTGGCTGGACGCAGCGGGGGAAGGGTCAATTACGGGCATGCATCCAGTCTACGGTCCCTTGCTGCCCGGCCCCGGCACGGCCGCCGGCACGGGCTTATGCAGCCGAATCGGGCGGCTATGCTCTGCGCGAATCGAATGTTGGCTCACTGACAAGCCGTGCCGGGAGGATTAGGGTGAAACCGTGAGTACTCAGGACAGTGGCGACCTGCCCACGGAAGGCGACGGCGAGCAGCGCGGTTTGCACCTGCTGTTCCCGCAGGCGAAGCCCGGCGAGACACCGCGGCGTTACACCGTGATGCTGGCGGCATTCGAGGGCTGGAACGACGCCGGCGAAGCCGCCACGGACGCCGTCAAATACCTGAGCCGGCTGTGGGACAGCCACAAGGTGGCCACGGTGGACCCGGACCTTTATTACGATTTCCAGTTCACCCGGCCGGTGGTGCACCGCACCAGCTCCGGGGAACGCCGGATCAAATGGCCGACGACGAAACTGACCCGCAGCAGCATCCCGGGCACGCGGCTCGACATCATCTTTGTCCACGGCGTGGAGCCGTCCTACCGCTGGCGTGCCTACACCGCGGAGCTGTTGGCCCATGCCGAAGAGCTGGGCGTGGACTGCATCATCCTGGTGGGCGCCCTCTTGGCCGACGTGCCGCACACGCGCCCCATCCCCGTCACGGTCACCAGCGACGACGACGACGTCCGCCGCGCCCTGAATACCGAATCCAGCCAATACGAAGGCCCCACCGGAATCGTCGGGGTGTTGTCCGATGTCGCCTCACTGGCCGGCATTCCCACGATGTCCGTCTGGGCCGCGGTGCCGCACTACGTGGGACAGTCGCCCTCGCCCAAGGCGGAACTGGCGTTGCTGCACCGGCTGGAGGACATCCTGCAGGTCCCGCTGGAAGTGTCGGTCCTGAGCGAAGAAGCCGAAGCGTGGGAGCGCGGCGTGGACGAACTGGCCACCGAGGATCCGGAAGTCGCCGCCTATGTGCGGCAGCTGGAGGAAGCCAAGGACACGGCCGAGCTGCCGGAAGCGACCGGGGAATCCATCGCCCGCGAATTCGAGCGCTACCTCAAGAAGCGCGGGAAAGAGTAACGCCCGGGCAGGAACAGCCCACCGCTCGGCGGCCGGGGCGGCAGTCCCGTGTCGACCTCGTCGCCACTTGGGGTCGCTGCCCGCCCCGCCGGCGTGGCTGTTCCTGCTCCGGCTGCTGCGAAACTAGAGCCGGATGCCCAGCAGCGCGTCGAGCAGCGCCGCGAACTGTTCGGCGCCGTCCCGGGTCTGCCCGGCGGCCTGCTCGCGGGAGTGCTCGGCGAAGCCGTCGATTTCGGCCAGGGCAGCGGGTGCGTTGAGGTCATTGGAGAGCGCCCGGCGGATTTGCTGCGCCAGCTCGGGTACCTGTTCGGCCTGCACGCAGGGGGCGGCGGCGCGCCAGGCAGAAAGCCGTGCCTGCGCCTGGCGGAGCAGATCATCGGTCCAGAACCAGTCGCTGCGGTAATGCTGGCCCAGCAGCACGGTGCGGATCGCGGCCGGTTCCACGCCCGCCTCCCGCAGGGCCGAGACGAGCACGAGGTTGCCCTTGGACTTGCTCATCTTTTCGCCGTCGAGCCCGACCATCCCGGCGTGCACGAAGTGCTTGGCCAGCGGCTTGCCCGTCATGGCATAGGCGTGCCCGGCGCTCATTTCGTGATGCGGGAAGCTCAGGTCCGAGCCGCCGGCCTGCACGTCGAAGGTTTCCGGCAGGAATTTGCGCGCGATCACCGAACACTCGATGTGCCAGCCGGGGCGGCCGGCGCCGAGGGAGGCGCCGGGCCACTCGGGTTCCCCGTCGCGGGCAACGCGCCACAACAGCGCGTCCAGCGGGTGCTTCTTGCCCGGGCGCTCCGGATCGCCGCCGCGCTCGGCAAAGAGCGGCAGCATCTCGGCTTCGGTCAGCCTGGACGTGGCGCCGCTGTGCCAGCCAGGTCCTGCGGCGGCAACGGAGTCGAAGTAGACGTCGCCGTCGGGCTCACCGCCGGTACCGGGGACGCGGTAGGCGAGGCCGCGGGCCAGCAGGTCCTCCACCACCGGAACGATCCACTCGATCGATTCCACCGCCCCGACGTACTCCTCGGGCGGGATGACGTTGAGTTCTTCCATGTCCGAGCGGAACAGCTCGGTCTGGTCCTTCGCGAGCAGCTGCCAGTCCATGCCGGTGGCCTCGGCGCGTTCCAGCAGCGGATCATCGATGTCCGTGACATTCTGCACGTACTTGACGGTGCGGCCGGCGTCGCGCCAGTAGCGGTTGAGCAGGTCGAAGGCCACGTAGGTGGCGGCATGGCCCATGTGGGTGGCGTCGTACGGGGTGATGCCGCAGACGTACAGGCTTCCCGTGGAAGACGGCTCAAGCCGTACCAGCGACCCCACGGAGGTGTCGTGGATGGTCAGTTCGTCTTTGCCGCCCGGGATTTCGGGTACGGCACGGGCATTCCAACCAAGCACTCTTGAGTTTCCTTCCGATGAGGCGAACGGATGCAGATGGCGGGCGGGCCGCCGTCGTAAATTACGCTCCTAACATTCAAGGATGCAGGAGCCGGATAAATTCCCGCGGGTCAGGCGTTGATGACTCCGAAGCCCAGCAGCACGAACAACAGCGCGCCCAGGGCGATCCGGTACCAGACGAAGAGCCGGTAGCTGCGGGTGGACACGTACTTCAAGAACCAGCCGATGATCACGAAGCCCACGCCGAAGGCCACCACCGTGGCCAGCGCGGTCTCCCCCAGCCCGTACGGCCCGGGTTCGCCGAAGCTCTTGGCCAGCTGGTACAGGCCCGAGGCGAAGACCGCCGGAATCGCCAGCAGGAATGAATACCGGGCGGCGGCCTCGCGGGTGTAGCCCATCAGCAGGCCGGCGGTGATGGTGCCGCCGGAGCGCGAGACGCCCGGGACCAGGGCCAGCGCCTGGGCCAGCCCGTACAGGATGCCGTGCTTGTAGGTGAGCTTGTCCAGCGTGCGCGTCTGGCGGCCGATGGAGTCGGCGATGGCCAGGAACAGGCCGAAGACAATCAACATGGTGGCCACGATCCACAGGCTGCGGAAGGTGGATTCGATCTGGTCCTGGAACAGCAGCCCGAGCACGCCGATGGGGATCGAACCGATGATCACCAGCCAGCCCATCCGGGCGTCCGGGTCATTCCGCGCCACCTTGCCGGTGAGCGAGCCGAACCAGGCCTTGATGATGTTGACGATATCGCGCCAAAAATAGACGACGACGGCGGTCTCCGTGCCCAGCTGGGTGATGGCGGTAAAAGCAGCACCGGGATCGGCGGCACCGGGCAGGATCTCTCCGACGATGCGCAGGTGGGCGCTGGACGAGATCGGGAGGAACTCGGTCAGGCCCTGCACGAGCCCCAGGATGATTGCTTCTAGCCAATTCACATCCTCGACCTTATGGCACGCAGGCCCGCGGAACGGAAACGGACACAGCCGCGGAGGCGAAGATCCGACCACGGCATGAGGACGGCGGGCCGCTGCCAAGGGCGCGGCGCCGCAGGCCATAAGCTGGCTTTATGGAGCACAATCGCTTGGGTCACAGCGGGCTGAAGGTCCCGCAGCTGTCGCTGGGAACGATGACGTGGGGAGAGGAAACGGACGAGGAGGCGGCCGGCACCATGCTGCGCGCCTACCTGGACGCCGGCGGCACGCTGCTGGACACCGCCGCGCCCTACGCCGAAGGCCGCAGCGAGGCCATGCTGGGCGCGTTCCTGGGCGAGCTGGTCCCCCGGCAGGAAGTGCTGGTGGTCTCCAAGGCGGGCGTGACGCGCAGCGAGGGCCGGCGCGAGGTGGACACATCGCGCGGCGCCATGCTGCGCAGCCTGGACGCCAGCCTGGCGCGGCTGGGCACGGACTACCTGGACCTGTGGCTGGTCCATCTCTGGGACGACGGCGGGGCGCCGTTGGAAGAAACCCTGTCGGCCCTCGAATACGCGGTGTCGTCGGGCCGTGCCCGCTACGTGGGAGTGTCCAACTACTCGGGCTGGCAGTTGGCCCGTGCGGTCTCGACCAGCCCGGTTCCGCTGGTCGCGGTGCAGAACGAATACTCGCTGCTGCACCGCCGGCCCGAACACGAGGTCATTCCGGCTGCCCGCGCCCTCGGGCCGGGCTTGATGGCCTGGTCGCCGCTGGGGCGCGGCGTCCTGACCGGCAAGTACCGTACCGGCATACCTGCCGATTCCCGGGCCGCCTCGGAGCAGCACGCCCGCTACGTGGAGCCGTACCTGAGCGGCCGGCCGGCCCGGATCGTGGATGCGCTGGCCACGGCGGCGCGCGGCCTGGACGTGCGGCCGCTGGACCTGGCGCTGAGCTGGGTGCTGCAGCGGCCCGCCGTCGGCACGGCAGTGGTGGGGCCCCGCACTCCCGCACAGCTGGAAGACATTCTGCGGGCTCCGCTGGACGCCCTGCCCGCCGCGATCGCCCAAGCGCTGGACGAGATTTCCACGCCCTGAACGCGTGCTACTTTTCTTCGATCTCCAGATCGTCGTCGAACGGGTCCACCACGTCGTCGGGTTCGTCCAGGGCCTCGTCGTCCGACTCGTCGTAAATGACCAGCGGCGTCACTTCGCCGTAAGCATCGTAGAGCGCGTCCTCGTAGGTCTCGAACGATTCCATGATGGACGAGAACGCTGCTTCCACGGCAGGATCGTCATCACCCCGGCGGCTGGAGGCGGCGGCCAGATGCTCCTGCAGGGCGGAAACCAATGACTCAAGTGCGACGCGCGGATCAATGCTCATGCTGTAGACGTTAGCCGCAATGTGGAGAATAAGTGAAGAGAACAGGAGGGCAATGAGAGAACAATTTCTGGGTGCCGCCGTCACCCGCGAACGCGACTACGCCCGGCAGTACGAATACCTGGTCCTGACCGTGAATAAAGACGAATCCGTGGGCGAAGCCCGCCGCGCGCTGACCGAGCACGCCGAGTACGGCAAGTGGGATCTGGTCCGTACCCGGCTGTACCTGGGCGGCAGCCGCAAGTACTGGCTCCGCCGCAGGGTGCTCAAGGTCGAACGCACCGCCTGACCCCCGGCAGGCGGCGCGCGGCCCGCGTCAGTCCTCCAACGGCCCCAGCCAGGCCGTTGCCACGGTGCCGTGCGCGGACTCGTCGTCCGAGGGGTGGTACAGCCCGGCCAACACGTCGCGGTACAGCCGCTCCAGTTCGCGGCCGCGGAAGTATCCGCCGCCGCCGGAGACGCGTACCGCCTTCTCCACCACGTCCTTGGCGGTCTCGGTGGCCCTGATCTTGATGCCGGACAGTTTGGCGAACCAGAACTTGCCGTGGTCGGCCAGCGTGTCCACGTCGCGGGCAATGGACGCCAGCTGCGGATACAGCCCGTCCATGGCCAGGGCGGCATCGGCCACCCGCCAGCGGATGTCCGGATCCTGCGCGTAGCTCTTGCCCGTTTTCAGCGAACGACGGCGGTGCACGGCTTCCACCGCAAGGTCCAGGGCGCGCGTGCCGATCCCCGCGTAGACCGACGAGAGCAGGATTTCGAAGCACGCGAAGATGCCGAAGATCAACGGATCCGGATGGGGTCCCACCGGCAGTTTCCGAAAGACCCTCTCCGGCGCGGCAACCGCACCTTCCAGCACCGTGGTGTTGGACTGGCTGGCGCGCATGCCCAGGGTGTTCCAGTCGTCCTTGATCCGGTAGCCGGGCTTGTCCCGGTCGATGAACCCCCACACCAGCTGCGGTTCGGTGCCGGACTCGTCGCGGCCAAAGACGCCG
Source organism: Arthrobacter sp. Y3223065 (assembly GCF_059090885.1). Lineage (NCBI taxonomy): Bacteria > Bacillati > Actinomycetota > Actinomycetes > Micrococcales > Micrococcaceae > Arthrobacter > Arthrobacter sp. Y3223065. Next base: position 698,102 of record NZ_JBNHGC010000001.1, read on the forward strand.
AGCCGCGTCCAGGCGGGCGAGAGGCTGGTGAACACCTTCGTACCGGTGAACTCATAACCGCCGTCCCCGCGGGGTGCGGCGACGGTGCGCGAATCGAAGAGGACCTGGTCGTTGCCGGCCTCGGAGACGCCGAAGCCGAAGACTTCGCCGCGGCCGGCCTCGGCCAGGACGTAGTCCATGGAGTCGTCCCCGCGGGCCTTGAGGACCCGGGCGACGCCGGTCCAGACCAGGTGCATGTTGACCGCCAGCGCCGTGGCCGGCGCTGCAGTGGCGAGCCGCATCTGCGCCCTGGCCACCTCTTCCAGCGTGTAGCCCAGGCCCCCGTCTTCCTCCGGGACGAACATTTTCAAGTAGCCAGCCTCGACGAGATCGGCGAAGTCTTCATGGAAGAAGCTGTTCGCTTCGTCGTAGCCTGCGGCCCGGCCCCTGATGGTCTCGAGCAGGTCGTCCGGGAGCAGTTCTTCAACACTGGCGGGCATGCCTGTGGTCCTTTCGTCGTCGTCCAAGAAGTCAGGTCGTCCAAGAAGTCAGTAGGTGGTAAGCAGGCGCTGCAGGACGCGGGTGCCGAATTGCAGCGACTCCACCGGAACCCGTTCGTCCACACCGTGGAACATCCCGGTGAAATCCAGGTCGTCGGGCAGCCGCAGCGGAGCGAAGCCGTAGCCGGTGATGCCCAGCCGGGCCAGCGCCTTGTTGTCCGTCCCGCCGGAGAGTGTGTACGGCAGCACCACGGCGTCAGGATCCTCATGTGCGAGCGAGTCGATCATGGCGTCCACCAGGTTGCCGGCGAACGGCACCTCCAGCGACCTGTCCTGGTGCACGTAGCTGACCTGGACATCGGGGCCGGCCAGTTCGCGGATGGTGGCCAGCACCAGCTCTTCCTGTCCGGGCAGTGTCCGCGCGTCGATCCGCGCCTCGGCCAGGCCGGGGATCACGTTGTCTTTGTAGCCGGCCTTCAACACCGTCGGGTTGGACGTGTTCTGCAGGGTGGCGCCCACAAAGCGGGCCAGGGTGCCCAGTTCCTTGAGCAGGATCTCCGGATTGTCCGGATCGAATTCGACGCCGGTCAGCTCGGTCACGCCGTCGAGGAATTGGCGGGTGGTGTCCGTCAGCTCGATCGGCCACTGGTGGGCCCCGATCCGGGCAACGGCGGCCGCCAGCGTGGTCACCGCGTTGTCCGTGTTGATCTGGGAACCGTGCCCGGCCCGGCCGGCGACTGCGAGCCGCAGCCACGCGATCCCCTTCTCCGCGGTCTGGAGCAGGTAGGCGCGGCGGCCGCCAATGGTGGCCGAGAAGCCGCCCACTTCCGAGATGGCTTCGGTGGCGCCGTCGAAAAGCTCGGGACGGTTCTCCACCGCCCAGCGCGCCCCGTACGTGCCGCCGGCCTCTTCGTCGGCGAAGAACGCGAAGACGATGTCCCGGCGCGGCTGGATGCCGCTGCGGGCCATGTGCCGCGCCACCGAGAGGATCATCGCGTCCATGTCCTTCATGTCCACGGCGCCCCGGCCCCAGATGAGGCCGTCCCGCTCCTCGCCGCTGAACGGATCCACCTGCCAGTCATCGGCTTGTGCCGGCACCACGTCGAGGTGCCCGTGCACCACCAGCGCCGGAGCCGAGGGGTCCGTGCCGGCCATCCTCGTGACGACGGATGCCCGGCCCGGCGCGGACTCGAACACTTCGGTCGCCAGTCCGGCCTCTTCCAGCAGTCCGGCCGCATACTCGGCGGCCAGCCTCTCCCCCGGCCCGTCGTTGCTGCCGTAGTTGGAGGTGTCGATCCGGATCAATTGCCGGCAGATCTCGACCACTTCTTCGTGCGGGCTCGGTACAGTCATGAAGGCTCCTCGAAATCGATGTCTCTCCCAGCCTAACGAGCGGGAGCGGCCGAAGGCAGCAGTTGTTCCGCGGAGGCGCCGCGGCAGGGCGCGGACGGATCCGTGCCCGCCGCCGGCGCCGTCGGGCCGGCGGCGGGCACGATTCAACAGTTCGGGCAAAACATGTTAGAGTTTTTCTCGCTGCTTTCGACGGAATCGGTTCGCCTGAGGGCCTCCGGAGATCCTGCGAAAGTCCACCTGCGCGGGTGGCGGAATGGTAGACGCGCTAGCTTGAGGTGCTAGTCCTCTTATTGAGGGTGAGGGTTCGAGTCCCTTCCTGCGCACAGAGAAAGCCCCGGTAATCCGGGGCTTTTTTGTGCCCTCGCAGCGCGGCAGGCCACCGGGCGGCTCTGGCCGCCGCGCCCTAGGGAGACGGCATCCACCCCTGACCGATCGCGGCCGATTCGGCGCGCACCACGGCGGCCGCCTCCCGGACAATGCCGCTGTCGTCGTCCTCCGCCGCACGGGCCCGGCGGATGAAAGCGCCGGTATCGCCCCGGCCGGCACGCACCGCCCGCAAAGGTGCCAGGAGGGCAGCCCTGCGCAGCCAGGGAGTCTCTTCTTCCGCCCAGCGATCGAGGATCGCTTCGCCGCGCGAGCGGGGCTGGCCGGTCAGCCCCTGAATCAAGGGGCCGACGACGTCAACGGCGAGCGGGTCCGCCAAGGCCGCCGTGCGCGCGTCCCGCAGGAAACCTTCCAGCCGCGTCAGGTCCGAGCTCCGCAAGAGGCCTTGGTTCGACTGCAGCAGCACCACGGCGGCCAGGCGCCGCTCGAAGACCGGCGGGGCCCACAGTTCGGAGCTGAGCGCGGTTACGTCGTCGTGCGAGAGCGGCCGGAACTTCCGCCCGGCGTCCCGGACCGTACCCCTGACCGCGCCCACCGACGCACCGTAATAGCGCAATCCTTCGCCGGCCGCATTCTGCGCTTCCGCCCGTTCCCAGGAGGCTTCCCGCTGCAGAGTGAAGTCGATGAATTCTGCCGCCGCACTCATCCATTGATTCTTTCATTTACTCGGTGTCCCGGCCGGACTCCCCCTGCCCGGGTGCCGGGTCGTTACCGGCTTCTTCCTGCCCGGTGTAGGTGCGCAAGAGGTCCTTCGCGCCGTCGGCGGCCGGGCCTTCCTGGTCCAGTGACCGCTGCATGGTTTCGGCGTTTTCCCGGCCGGCGGGGAACGGCGGGAGGAGCGGAACATCGGGATCGGTGAGCACCTCGATGAGATACGGCCGGTCGGCGGCCAGTGCCTCCTCCCACGCGGTGCCGAGCTGCTCGGGGTCCTCAACCCGCTTCCCGTGCAGTCCCAGCAGGCGTGCATAGCCCGCGTAGTCGACATCGGGCAGGGCCTGGCTGTCCGCGAAACGCGGCTCGGCCTCCATCTCCCGCTGTTCCCAGGTCACCTCGGCGAGTTCCCGGTTGTTCAGCACGCAGACCACAAAACGCGGGTCCATCCACCGCTGCCAGAGCCGGCCGACGGTGATCAGTTCGGCCAGGCCGCTCATCTGCATGGCCCCGTCCCCGGTGAGGGCGACAACAACCCGTTCCGGGGCGGCCAGCTTGGCGGCAATGCCGTACGGCAAGGAACAGCCCATGCTTGCCAGGGTGCTGGAGAGGTGCGCCTGGGCGCCGGCCGGCAGCCGCAGCTGCCGGGCATACCAGTAAACGGAACTGCCTACATCGACGGCGAGCAGGCCGTCCGGCGGAAATCTTTCGCTGAGCTCAGAGACCACCCGTTCGGGGTTGACCGGTTGAGCCGGGGTCATCGCCCGCTGCCGCGACAGCTCGCGCGACTGCCGGACCCAGCCCTCCACCTGCGCCCGCCATGGGCCCGCCGGGCGGTCCTCAAGCAGCGCCAGCAGCGACTCCAAGGTGGTCGCGGCGTCGCCGGTGAGCGCCGCCTCGACCGGATACCGGTTGCCGATGGCACCGGAATCGTTGTCCACCTGCACCGCCCGGGCAGCGCCGGGCGGCGGGTAGAACTCTGTCCAGGGATCATTGGAGCCAACGATCAGCAAGGTGTCGCAGTTTGCCAGCAATTGGCCGCTGGCGGCGGTGCCCAGATGCCCCATCGTTCCGGCCGCGAAGGGCAGCGACTCGTCCACATAGGGTTTGCCCAACAGGCTGGTGGCAATGCCGGCCCCGAGCTTCTCTGCCACCGCCACCACCTGCCCGCGGGCGTCCCGCGCTCCCTGTCCCACCAGCAGGGCAATCCGCTGCCCGGCGTTGAGCACGTCCGCGGCGGCGCGCAGGTCGTCCGGGTCCGGGACCACGTGCGCGGGGCGCCAGATCGGCGCGGTGGCCACCACGCCGTGGGTGTGCTCGAGTTCGGGAGCGGGCAGTTTCTGGATGTCGTGCGGAATGATCACCACGGCGGGGCCGCGGCCGGACAGGGCCGATTTGAAGGCCCGGTCCAGTACCAGCGGAACCTGCTCCGGGGTGCTGACCTGCTGCCGGAAGGTGGCGACGTCCTTGGTGAGGTTGGCCAGATCCACTTCCTGCATGTACCCGGAGCCGAGCGCGGTGCGCGACTGCTGCCCGACGATGGCCACGACCGGAACGCTGTCCAGTTTGGCGTCGTACAGGCCGTTGAGCAGGTGCACGGCACCGGGGCCCTGGGTGGCCGTGACCACCCCCACCCCGCCCGTGTACTTGGCGTGCCCCACCGCCATGAAGGCGGCATTTTCCTCGTGCCGGGCCTGGATGAATTCGATCGTCCCCGCGCGCCGCAGCGCGCCCATGAACGTGTTGATGCCGTCCCCGCTGTAGCCGAAGATCCGCGGGACCCGCCAGGCGCGAAGCCGATCGACGATAAGGTCTGCAACGAGCCGCTGGGCCATGTCCACTCCACTCGCAATAGCCAGGGTGCTTACTGTCTCTCATCCCTATCATCCGCTGCCGGCGTTTTGAACCCTTCCCGGAGCCTACCGCCGCCCTGCGGCCGGCATGCAAGGATGGCGGCATGGAACTGGACGGAGAACTGGCGGCCCATCCCATCCAGCAGGGTGCGGTGGTTCAGCGGGACATCGACCTGTACCGCACGCTGAGCGCCGACATCGCTGCCGGTGTGGCGGTGGTGTCGACGCGATGGCGGAACCGGGACTACGCGGCGACCGTCAGCGGTTATCTCTCGGTGTCCTACGATCCGCCCACCATGCTGGTCAGCCTCTTCGAGGAGTCGAGGATTTGCGACGCCGTGGCCAACTCGGGGACCTGGGCCCTGAGCCTGCTGGCGTCGCAGCACCAGGGCACGGCGAACTGGCTGGCGAGCCCGGGCAATCCGGTGGAAGGCCTGCTCAACCAGGTGCCGTACCGGCGCGGCCCTGCCACCGGTACCGCGGTGATCGCCGGAGCCCCGGCGTGGTTTGAGCTGAAGACGACGGCGGTGCACCCGGCGGCCACCCACCTGCTGATCGTCGGCGAGGTGCTGGCCATGGGCCGGGACGCCGCCGGTTCGGAAAGCGCCGATCCGCTCATCCACTTCGCCTCCTCCTACCAGCGCCTGGGCCGGTAGGAGGGGGCCGGACCCGTGAGCGCCAAGCTAGGGCAGCGCCGGCGGCTCGGAATAGGCGCCTTCCCAGACGGCCCGCGATCCGGATTCACCGGTCAGCACCACCGCCACCGTGGCGCCGGCACACACGGCCAGCACGGCAACGGCGACCACCGCCGCGATGATGCGGTACCCGGCGCCTAGCTTGCGCCGCGAGGCGGCGGCCGCCGTCGTTCCGTAGCGGAACCACAGCCAAAGCCCCAGCGCCGCGGCGAAAAGGCCGGCCACCCAGGGCAGCATCATGTCGCCCAACCGCATGTGTTCGACGGCCTGCGGCGTCTGGTCGATCCTCAGGAACAACCAATGGCCGGCCTGCTGGGTGACCGGCACCAGCACCAGGGCCAGCAGGGCGATCAGCGGGGTGGCAATCCCCAGGCGGCGCCGCGCCGCCGGCCAGAGCAGGGTGAGCGCAACGCACAGCGCGGCGAGCGGAACGAACACGACGGTGGCGTGGACCAGGAGCACGTGCAGCGGCAGGGAATTGATTTCGTACTCCACCGGGATCCGCTCCTTGTGTTCCAGGCATGGCCCATCACCCGGTAAGACGCGTCCGCCTGACGTTGCGGTTCAGCCGGGCGTCCGGCCGCCGGTCCATTGTCTTACCCAGCCGCCTGCTCTATGAATGGACTATGACGGTCACGCTGAGGTCCCTCGAAACCGCTGTTCCGGATACCATCCTGATCCAGTCGGAGGTGCGGGACGTGTTTTCCACGCAGCCGGGCTTGACGCGCCTGGGGCAGCGCCTGGTGACCACATCGTTCGACCAGTCAGGCATCGACACCCGGTACACCGCCGTCGACGAACTCACGATGGCCAGGCGAACGGACAACCCGGTGTTTTTCGACGCCGATTCCCGGCGGCTGCTCTCGCCGAGCACCAAGGTGCGGAACGACGTGTTCGCGGACAAGGCTACCCCGCTGTTCATCGAGGCCGCCGGCAAGGCGCTGGCCTCCTGCGAGGGGATCGGCCCGGCGGACATCACGCATCTCATCACCGTCTCCTGCACCGGCTTCTTCAACCCCGGCCCGGACTACAAGATCGTGCGCGCACTCGGGCTCAATCCTGCCGTCCAGCGCTACCACCTTGGCTTCATGGGCTGCTACGCGGCGTTCCCCGCCCTGCGCGCGGCCAAGTCGTTCTGCGACGCGGATCCGGACGCCGTGGTGATGGTGGTATCGGCCGAACTCTGCACCCTGCACGTGCGTACGTCCAACGACCCGGACACCATCGTGGGGTCCTCGCTGTTCGCGGACGGGGCGGCGGCCGCGATCATCACCGCGCGCGGCCTGGCAGAGACCGGACCGGCCATCCGGCTGGACCACTTCGAAACCGTGCTGACCCCGGTTGGCGAGGAATCCATGGCCTGGAACATCGGCGACGAAGGCTTCGAAATGGTCCTGGGGACCTATGTGCCGCACATCATCGACGATCACATCGTTGGCGCCCTTGAACCCCTCTTGGCCCGTGAACCGGCCCTGGCCGCCAAACCGTACCGCGACATTGAACACTGGGCGATCCACCCGGGCGGCCGCAGCATTCTGGACAAGGTCGAGGCCAAGCTGGAGCTGACCGGGGAACAGCTCGTGCCGGCCCGGGAAACGCTGCGGCGGTACGGGAACATGTCCAGCGCCACCGTGATGTTTGTGCTCAAGCACATCCTGGAACAGCCGGCCGGGTCCGCCGAGGAGCGGATCTGCTCGATGGCGTTCGGCCCGGGCCTGACAGTGGAAACCGGGCTGTTCACCAAGACCGTGCCGGCCGCGACCCTCCAGACCCGCCAGGTCCCCGCGGCAGCGGCGGTGTAGGGCGGGAACGGACCGCCGTGGCCGCACGCCCATCGGCACGCAATGCGTCAACGTTCCTGGCCCGCCGCGCCACGGATGCCGTGGAGGAAATGGACAGGCCGGATTGCGATCCCGCCATGCTGCGGCGCACCTATGCCCAGTTTCCGCTGATCAACCGGGCGGTCTCCGGTTGGCACGGCATCTACCGGCGCCTGCTTCGCCCGCGCCTGGCCGGCATCGAGGCCCCCACCCTGCTGGATATCGGCTCCGGCGGCGGCGACGTTCCCCGGCTGCTCGCCCGCTTGGCGGCCCGGGACGGCCTGGACCTGCGGATCACGGCCATCGATCCCGACCCGCGCGCGCATGCCTTTGCCGTGTCCCGGCCGCAGTCGCCCGGCCTGGAGTTCCGGCAGGCCTTCAGCTCGGAGCTGGTCGCCGAAGGACGCAGCTTCGACGCCGTGGTGTCCAACCACTTGCTCCACCACCTGTCCGCCCCCGAGCTGGCCGGGTTGCTGGCCGACTCGCAGCGGTTGTCCCGCACCCTCGCAGTGCACAGCGACATCATCCGCAGCCGGACGGCGTACGTGCTGTTCGCCGCCGGGACGCTGCCGTTTTTTCACCGCTCCTTCATCCGCCGGGACGGGTTGACCTCCATCCGGCGCAGCTACACCCCGGACGAGTTGCGCGCCGCCGTCCCGCCCGGCTGGCGGGTGCTGCCTGATTCACGCTTCCGGCAGCTGTTGATACATGAGACCAATGCCTGAGGCAGCGCCCCCCGAGAGCCGGCCCGACGAAGCGCTCGGGGACCGCGTGCTCGATGTCGCGGTGGTCGGCGGCGGCCCGGTGGGACAGTTAATGGGCATCCTGCTGGCCCGGCGCGGAGTGGATGTGGCGGTCCTGGAGCGGCGCCGGGCACGCAGCAGCCACTCCCGAGCGATCGGGATCCATCCGCCGGCCTTGGCCGTGCTCGACGACGCCGGAGTGGGCCCGGAGCTGTTGGCGGCCGGCGTCCGCATCCGCCGGGGGGTGGCCCGCAGCCGCGGCCGGGAAGTCGCGTCGCTGTCGTTTGATGCCATTCCCGACGCGCATCCCTATGTGCTGGCCGTGCCGCAGGTCATCACCGAACGGCTGCTGGAAGAACAGCTGGAGGCGCTGCGTCCCGGGGCCCTGCGGCGCGCGGTGGCGGTGCAGGCGGCGCACGACGACGGAGCTGCCGTGACGTTGTCCTGTCGCGTGGGCGCGGGCGTGGGAGCGGGTATGGGCACGGCGCCGGGCGTGGGCGCGGGTCCGGACCCGGGAGCGGGTGTGGACACGGTGCGGGCCAGGCTCGTGGTGGCGGCCGACGGCGCATATTCCGCCTTGCGCCATCAACTCGGCGTCGGGGTGCGGACCCGGGTGTATCCCGACGCCTACCTGATGGGAGACTTCGCCGACACCACCGGCGACGGCAGCACCGCCGTGCTCTATCTGGAGGCGGGCGGAATCGTCGAATCCTTTCCGCTCCCCGGCGGTACCCGGCGCTGGGTGGCCAGGATGCCCGGCGTGGTCAGCCACCCGACCGCGGGCGGCCTCGCCTCCCTGGTCGCGCGGCGCACCGGCACCGGGCCGGACCCCGGCAGCTGCTCCATGCTCAGCGCCTTCTCCGTCAGCTCCCGGATGCCGCGGCGGCTGATAGCCGGGCGCATCGCGCTGATCGGCGACGCAGCACACCAGGTCAGTCCGATCGGCGGGCAGGGCATGAACCTGGGCTGGCTGGACGCGGCCGCCTTGGCTCCGATCGTGGCCGCAGCCCTGGCGGGCGAACCGACCGGCACGGCGCTGCGCAGGTTCGAGGCGGACCGGCGGCGCGCCGCCAACACCGCCATCTGGCAGGCGCACCTGAACATGGCCTTGGGCCGGCCGCTGCCGGCGCCGGTGCTCGCCGCCCGCAACCGACTGTTCAGCACGCTCACCCGCGTGCCCGGCGTGCAGGACACGGTGGCCAGCCGCTTCACCATGCACTGATCCGTCATCAAGCGGCTGGGGCTTATCCGGACGGCTAAAGTGGCTCTAGACAAATTCGGCAGCACGTCGATTTTCCCAGGCCGGAGACGTCCCGGCTGGCACGGTATGGAGGTGGGCATGGTCGGCGCGGACCGCATCGCCGTGCTGTCGCTGCATACCTCGCCGCTGGCCCTCCCCGGTGGAGGCGATGCGGGCGGCATGAACGTCTATGTGCGCGCCTTGGCGCGTGAGCAGGCGGCGCTGGGCACCGCCGTCGACGTTTTCACCCGCTCCCTGCATGACGGGCAGGAACCCGTGGAACATCCCCGCGCCGGAGTCCGCGTGATCCACCTCGACGGGGCCCCGGCCGACACGGTGGCAAAGGAAGACCTGCCGCAGCGGCTGGACGCGCTGGAGGCCTCGCTGCGGCAGTTCACGCAGCAGGACGGGGCACGGTACGACGTGCTGCACTCGCACTATTGGCTCTCGGGCGCAGTGGGGCTGCGGCTGCAACACGACTGGCACATTCCACTGGTGCATTCGATGCACACGATGGGGCTGGTCAAGAACCTGCACCTGCAGCCCGGCGAACCGCCCGAACCGGACTCCCGGATCCGCGGGGAACAAGCCATAGCCTCCGGATCCGGCCGGCTGATCGCCAACACCCTGACCGAGGCGGCCGAGTTGGTCGATCTCTACGGCGCGGACGAGGGGACGGTGGACGTGATCCCGCCCGGCGTCGACCTGCACACCTTCCGCCCCGACGGCCGGCGCGCGGACCGGGAGGCGGCGGGAATCGGTCCGGATACCTTCCACCTGGTGTTCGCCGGCCGCCTCCAGGTGCTGAAAGGACCGCAGGTGTTGCTGGCCGCCGCGGCGGAACTGCGCCGGCAACGGCCCGACATCCGGCTGCGGGTGTCCATCATCGGCGAGATCAGCGGAGCCGCAGGGCTGGACCTGCCGGCGCTGTCCAGGGAGCTGGGGCTGGATGACATGGTGGAGCTCTCGCCGCCGGTGGAGCCGCGCGAACTGGCGGCTACCTTCCGCAGCGCCGATGTGGTGGCGGTGCCGTCCTTCAGCGAATCCTTCGGCTTGGTCGCCTTGGAAGCGCAGGCGTGCGGTACGCCCGTCGTTGCCACCAACGTGGGCGGGCTGCCGGTGGCGGTCAGCCACGGGCTCACCGGCCTGCTGGTGGATGGTCACGACCCAGCCCGGTGGGCGGGTGCCCTCCGCGAGCTGCATGAATATCCGGAGTTCCGCCAGCGCCTCGGCGCAAATGCGGCGGTGCACGCCTCGTCCTTCGGCTGGGAGCAGACCGCCGCGCTGACGGCGCACAGCTACCAGCTGGCGGTCGACCACTTCCGCCGCTGAGGGCCTGTACGGGGCCGGCGGGACAAGGGATCGGGCAGCCGCACGGCTAGGATTCATGGGTGCCACTTCATGATTTCCGCATCCGCCGCGCCACCCGCGACGACATCCCCGCCACGCTCGACATGAAGCTCGCCGCCTGGCGGGAAACCTACGCAGCCCAGCGTCCCGACAGCTTCTTCGCCGCCGAAGAGGACCGGCGGGAGCAGCAGATCGACTGGTGGACGCGCGGGCTGGCGGCTGGCGCCGAGCTGTGGGTGGCCGAAGATCCCGGCGGGCGGATCACCGGCTGCTCGGGCGGCGGCCCCGTGCAGGACGACGACGCCGACGCCGGAGTGCCGCACGAACTGCAGATGCTCTATGTGCTGGCGGAGGCCCACGGGACCGGGCTCGGGCAGCGGCTGCTGGAGGCGGCGATCGGTGGCGGGCCGGCGCTGCTCTGGGTCCTCGAGGACAACCCGCGCGCCCAGGCGTTCTACCGCAAGAACGGATTCAGTCCGGACGGGCGCCGCGAGCCGCTGACCGGCCTGTGGGAGGGCCTGCACGAGATCCGGATGGTCAGGCGGGGCGGTTAGACCCGTTCCAGCTCGGCGCGAATGGCGGCGATGCCGCGCCACACTTCCTGGAAGCTGGTGGACAGCGGCGAGAGCCCCAGCCGGAGGCCGTCGGGCTCGCGGAAGTCCGGTATCACGCCCTGCTCCCAGAGCCTGCCGGTGACCTGCTTGAAGTCCGGGTGGTCGATGGTGACGTGGCCGCCGCGTTCGGCCGGATCGAGCGGCGAGGCGATGGCGACGCCGAACCCGCCCAACGCCTCCTGCACGGCTTCGACGGCAAACCCGGTCAGGGCGATCGACTTCTCCCGGACCGCTGCCAGCCCGGCCTCGTCGATCAGGGCGACCATGTCCTGCAGGGCGGTCATGCCGATGATCGGCGGAGTACCCGACGTGAACCGGCGGATGCCGCCGGCCGGCTGGTACCCCTGACCCATCTCGAAGGGTTTTGCGCTGCCCAGCCAGCCTTGGATCGGCTGGCTGAAGTGCTGGTGCTCGGTCCGCACGTAGGCCCAGGCCGGGGCGCCTGGCCCGCCGTTAAGGTACTTGTAGCTGCAGCCGGCGGCCAGGTCAACGCCCCAGCGGTCCAGTTCCACGGGCAGCACCCCGGCGGAATGGCACAGATCCCACAAAACGAGGGCACCGGCGTCGTGCGCCGCGGCAGTGATGGCCGGGATGTCCGCAACATAGCCGGAGCGGTAGGCCACGTGGCTGAGCAGGACGAGCGCGGTGTCGGGTCCGACGACGGCCCGGACCGCTTCGGCCGTCACTCCCCCGGCGTGCGGGGGCTCGAGCCAGTCCAGCTCCAGCCCGCACTCGGCGGCGATGCCTTCCACGATGAAGCGGTCGGAGGGGAAATTGTCCCGGTCCACCAGGATGCGCCGGCGGCCCGGGCGGGCGGCGATCGCGGCGCGGGCCAGTTTGTACAGCAGCACCGTGGTGGAGTCCGCGACCACGCATTGGCCGGGGGCGGCGCCCAGCACGACCCGTCCGAGCTCGTCGCCGATCTGCTCCGGCAACTGGAGCCAGACCTCGTCCCAGGCACGGATCAGCCGGCCGCCCCACTGCCGCGTCATGACGTCCCGGACACGCTCGACGCTGGCGGCCAGCGGCCGGCCCAGCGAATTGCCGTCCAGGTAGGCCACGACGGAGCCGTCGTCGTGGCCCAGAAACCGGGTACGGTATCCGCCCAGCGGGTCTGCGGCGTCGAGCATCCGGGCGCGGTCACGCAACTGATCGTCGTTGGTCATACGGCAAGCATAGAGGCGGCTGCCGCGGCGCCGCCGAACCGCGGCGCGAAGATTCCGAAAAAAATACTCCGTGGCTGTCGATATCCACCCCCGCCGTTCGACGGCATAGTAGAAGGCGCACGCCCGCGTCCTCGTACTCAGAAGGAGAAAGCCATGAAGTACATGTTCATCATGCGGTCCACGGATGAAGCCCTTGAGGCGTCCAAATCCATGCCGTTCGAAGAAATGATCAACAAAATGGGCGCCTACAACGATGCGATGATCAACGCCGGCGTCATGCTGGCGGGAGAGGGTCTGGCGGATCTTTCCGACGGCAGCGGCTTCGTTGTGGACTTCTCGGAGGAACCGCCGATCGTGACCGACGGCCCGTACGGCGAGACCCACGAGCTGTTCAACGGTTTCTGGATTGTCCAGGTGGCATCCAAGGAGGAAGCCGCGGAGTGGGCCAGCCGCTGCCCGCTGGGACCGGGCTCGAAGCTGGAGGTCCGCCGCGTGACCGAGGCCGCCGATTTCGCGGAGTTTGCCGACAACGAGTACATCCGGAAGGAAGAAGGATGGCGCGAGGAAGAGGCGAAGCTCCGCTCGGAGAACGCCTGACCGCCGGAGCGCAGGAGCCCGGGGTGATGGGGGCGAAGCCCTGCGGATCGGACGCGTCCTGGTTTCACTGGTGCCCCGGGAGCCCGAAGCGCACGCGCTGGTGGCCCTCATGGAGTTCCAGGCCTCGCGTTTCGGCGCCCGCACCCGGTCCGACGGCAGTCCGGTCCTGCTCGCCGACCAGGACCGGACGCGTTGGGACCGCGCCCAGATTGAACGCGGCCGCGCCGCACTGGCCAGGGCCGACGCGCTGGGCCGGGGCCGGGGCAGCTACGCCCTGCAGGCAGCCATCGCCGAATGCCATGCGGCCGCACCAAGCGTCGCCGGCATCGACTGGGCGCAGATCGTGCTGCTCTACGAGGCGCTTGGCCGGGTGGCGCCGAGCCCGGTGGTGGAGCTCAACCGTGCTGTGGCCGTGTCCATGGCCACCGGGCCCGCCACGGCCCTGGCCATCGTGGACCGCCTGGTCTCGGAGGGCGCCCTGAGCGGCTCCCACCTGCTCCCCAGCGTCCGCGGCGAGCTGCTGGCCCGGCTCGACCGGGCGGACGAGGCCCGCGCCGAGTTCGCCGCTGCCGCCGCCCTGGCGAAGAATGCGAACGGGAGGTACTCGAACGCCGGGCCGCCACCGCCTGACCGGTCCGACCAGGCGCCGGTCAGCCGGCGAGTGTGTGGACGCTGCCGGTGAAGTGCAGCCGGTGGCTGCGCTCCCCCCAGCCGGTGAACTCGGAAGCCTCCCACGACCCGTTGCGTTCCGTGTCATGGATCCTGACGCCCACCGTGGCGGGCAGGAAGACCGGCGCGGCGAAGTCGATGCGCCAGCTGAAGGGTTCGCTGGCCGTTGCTTCCACACTGGTCAGGACCCGGGACGCCAGGTACATGCCGTGGGCGATGGACCGCTTGAGCCCCAGCATTTTGGCGGATACCGCGCTCAGGTGGATCGGGTTGAAGTCACCGGAGACTCCGGCGTACTCGCGCCCGGCCTCCGGCCCGAGCCGCCAGCGGGCCGTCGGCTGCGGCGGCGTGAAATCGACGCGTTCCGGCCGGGCCGCCTTGTCCAGCCCGGGCAGGTAGACCGCCTTGGCCAGGTAGTCCGAGACGCCTTCCCATACGGCGTCGCCGCCGGCCTCGATCCGGGTATGCAGTTCGACCTGCGTACCCGCGTGGTGGCCGCGGAGACCCTCGGCCCAAGCGGTCACGGTCAGGGGCTCGGCGAAGTGGACCGGCCGCAAATGCCGCACCCGGTTGGCCAGGTGGACCATGCCGAGCAGCGGCAGCGGAAAGTCCGGCCGCGTCATCACGCTCATGGCCACGGGGAACGCGACCGAGTGCAGGAACACGGAGGGTAAGGTGTCCCGGACCGTCCCGTGGACCAGCTGCTGGAACCCGCTGATCCGCTCGGGCGTGATCTGCACCCCGTCCAGGGTATGCCGTACCGGCGGGACCTGCTCGGTGTGCTGGCCGACGCCAAGCTTGTGCCGTGCGGCAGTCGACGCGGCCGTCAGGTAGAGGCGCGAGAGCGTGGGCATCTCCCCCAGGATCACCTCGTTCATGCGCCGACCATGCTTTGCCCGCAGACCCGCAGGGTCTGCCCGTTGATGCCGCCCGCGGCATCGCTGGCCAGGAAGGAGACGGCCTCGGCGACGTCGCGCGGCTGTCCGCCCTGTTGCAGAGAGGAGAGCCGGCGTGCCACTTCCCGGGTCACGAACGGCATCCGGGCGGTCATGTCCGTCTCGATGAACCCCGGCGCGACGGCGTTGATGCTGCCTCCGGCCTCCGCGAGTTCGGCAGCCGATGCCCGGACCATGCCGATGATTCCCGCCTTGGACGCAGCGTAATTGGTCTGCCCGCGGTTGCCCGCAATGCCGCTGACAGAGGCCAGCGAAACCAGGCGCGGCCGCCCGCGGAAGGCGCCGGAGGCCAACAGCTGCCCGTTCATCCTCAGCTGGGACGAGAGGTTGACGGCGATCACGGAGTCCCATTTGGCCTGATCCATGTTGGCCAGCAGTTTGTCCCGGGTGATGCCGGCATTGTGGATCACGATGTCCAGTCCGTGGTGCCGCTCCACGGCGTGGGCGGCGATCTTCGCGCCGGCATCGGCCGCGGTGATGTCCAGCTGCAGGGCGGTGCCGCCCACCCGGTTCGCGACCTGTGCCAGCTGTTCCCCGGCCGCGGGGACATCGACGACGATGAGCTGTGCGCCGTCGCGGTGCAGGGTCTCGGCGATGGCGGCGCCAATGCCGCGCGCGGCGCCGGTGACAACGGCGACCTTGCCGGCCAGCGGACGGTCCGGATCCGCGGGGAGCAAGCCCTCGTCGGAGTCAACCAGCAGGAACTGGCCATTGACGTAGGCGCTCCGGGCCGAGAGCAGGAAACGCAGGGGCCCGAGGACGGCCGGCGCACCGGCGTCAACGCCTTCCCCGAGGAGGATGCCATTGGCGGTGGCACCGCCGCGCAGCTCGTGCGCCAGCGACCGCAACGCCCCGTCCACGGCTTGGCGGGCGGCGGCCTGCGCAGGCCGGGCGGCGCCGTCGGCAGGGCGGGAGACGGTGATGACGCGGCCGCCCGGCGCCAGATCCCGCAGGCTGGCGCCGGCGCCGAGCATCGGACCCGAAAGGTCCTCGGGCGCGGCCAGTTCGTCGAGCACCAGCACGATGCCGCCGAGGGGTTCCTTCGGTGCCGCATGCCGGCGGACGTCCAGGTCCCACCCGAGCATTTCCTTGGCCACGGTGTCGGCGCCGGCGCCCGCACCGAGCACCAGGACAGGTCCGGGCAGCAACGGTGCGCCGGGCCGGTAGCGCCGCAGGACGGCAGGCTGCGGCAGCCCCAGCTTCTTGGCCAGGCTCTTCACCGGTCCGGCATTAACCAAATCCAGGTACCGGTCGGCCATCAGTTCGCCTCCAGGATGGCGACGACGCCCATGCCGCCAGCGGCGCAGACGGAAATCAGGCCGCGGGTGGTGCGGGACTCGGCGTCGGCCTTCTCGCGCAGCATCTTGGCCAGGCTGGCCACCAGCCGCCCGCCGGTCGCCGCAAACGGGTGGCCGGTGGCCAGCGAGGAGCCGTTGATGTTGAGGCGGGTGCGGTCGATGGCGCCCAGGGGCTTCTCGAGGCCCAGTTTGTTGCGGCAGAACTCCTCGCTTTCCCACGCCGCCAGGTGGCACAGCACGGTTCCGGCGAAGGCCTCGTGGATCTCGAAGAAATCGAAGTCGGCGAAGGTCAGGGCCTGCCGGGCCAGCAGCCGGGGCACGGCGTAGGCCGGCGCCATCAGCAGTCCTTCCTTGCCGTGCACAAAATCTACGGCCGCGGCTTCGGAGTCCACCACCTCTGCCAGCACCGGCAGGTCATTGCTCCGGGCGTATTCTTCCGAGCTGAGCAGCACGGTGGAAGCGCCGTCGGTCAGCGGCGTGGAGTTGCCGGCGGTCATGGTCGCCTCGGCGCCTAGGTTCTTGCCAAACACCGGCTGCAGCTTGCCCAGCTTCTCCAGGGTGGTGTCGGCGCGCAGGTTGGAGTCCTTGGCCAGGCCGCGGTAGGGCGTCATGAGGTCATCGAAGAACCCGCGCTCGTACGCTGCCGCCAGGTTGTGGTGGCTGGCCAGGGCGAGTTCGTCCTGCGCGTCGCGGGTGATGTTCCAGGCGGCGGTGGTCAGCGCCTGGTGCTCGCCCATCGACAGCCCGGTCCGCGGCTCGGCCGTGCCCGGCGCGTTGGGCGCCAGGTCCTTGGGACGCAACTTGGCGACGGCGGTCAGCTTCTGCTGCATGCTCTTGGCGCGGTTCAGTTCCAGGAGTACTGCCCGGAGTCCTTCGCTGACCGCGATCGGTGCGTCGGAGGCAGAGTCCACGCCGCCGGCGATGGCGGAGTCGATTTGCCCCAGTTTGATCTTGTTGGCCAGGCCCATCACGGTTTCCAGACCGGTGGCGCACGCCTGCTGCAGGTCGTAGGCCGGCGTTTGAGGCGAAAGCGCGGAACCGAGCACCGCCTCGCGGGTGAGGTTGAAGTCGCGCGAGTGCTTGAGGACTGCGCCGGCGGCCACCTCGCCGATGCGTTCGTCCTGCAGCCCGAACCGTGCCACCAGCCCGTCCAAGGCCGCGGTGAGCATGTCCTGGTTGCTTGCCTGCGTGTAGGCTCCGTTCGCGCGGGCAAAGGGAATGCGGTTGCCGCCGACGACTACTGCCCTGCGCAGTCCGTTGGCGGAGCGGGTGCCGGTGGCGTCAGGTGAAGTGGCCATGTGGGCTCTCCTCGTGGTTGGGGCGGAACGGAACAAAGACAGTTACCGTAACCAAGCGTACCTGATACGCTGAGTTACGTGAACACCATCACAGGCCGCCAGGCCGCATCGAATCCGGCGACGCCGGCGGACGGCCGCTCCGCCCGCTGGGACCGTCACCGGACGGAACGCCGCCGGGAGCTGATCCGGGCTGCGCGCCACGCGGTGCACCGGCTTGGCCCCGATGCTTCCATGGAGGAGATCGCGGCAGCGGCCGGGACGTCCAAGCCCGTCTTCTACCGCTACTTCGGCGACAAGGCGGGGCTGCAGCAGGCCATGGGCGAGGTGGTAATCGGCCGGATGCAGGCCCGGCTCCAGGAGGCCGCCGCGACCGCGACTACAGCCCGGGAAGGCCTGCACGCCATGGTTTCGGTCTACCTGCAGATGGCCGAATCCTCGCCGCACGTGTACGCGTTCGTCACCCGCAACGCACCGTCCGAGCCACCGGTTGCGCAGCAGCCAGGCGCGAAGGGGGCCCGGCCGGACGCCGCACCCGAGGACGGAAGTTCCGCCGTCCTCCACGACTTTTTCGCCAACGTCACCGCCATGATCGAGGCGCCCCTGCGCGGCCATCTGGCCGCGGCAGCGGGCAGTGCCGCAGAACTGACTGCCGCATCCTACTGGCCCCGCGCCGCCATCGGCATGGTGCGGGCCGCCGGGGAATGCTGGCTGGCGGCTCCCGACGATGAAACCAAACCGAGCCGCGAGCTCATGACGGGCCTGCTCACCCAATGGCTGCTGGGCGGCGTCGCCCCGGGCCACAGCGCTCCCGCAGCTGGCTCCGGGCATCCTGGCCGGGCCGACACGACCACCGGCAAGGGCTGAACCGGCCTGCACCAGGCCGCCCGGCCGCCCGGCCACCTGACTAACACCTGACAACCGAAGGAACATCCGATGACGTATACGCCGCCAGCCCTGGAAACCCCGGAACCGGTTGAAGACAACGGAGCCGCCGTTGATGTGGCCGAACTCGGCCGGCTCTTGCTGGGCCGCTGGGCCGACATCCGCCAGGCGGCACGTGACCTGGCCGGCCGCCCGGAACTCCACCGCATCGACGGCCTGACGATGGAGGAGCACCGGCAGCGGGTCTCCGGACAGCTGAAGTACCTCGTGGACACCGGCGCCGTGCACCGGGCCTTCCCCGCACGGCTCGGCGGCGAAGACAATCACGGCGGCAATGTGGCCGGTTTCGAGGAACTCGTCACCGCCGACCCCTCGCTGCAGATCAAGGCCGGTGTGCAATGGGGCCTGTTCGGCGCGGCGGTGCTGCACCTGGGCACTCGGGAACACCATGACCGGTGGCTGCCGGACATCATGAGCCTGAAGACTCCCGGCGCCTTCGCCATGACCGAGACCGGCCACGGATCCGACGTGGCCAGCATCGCCACCACCGCCACCTACGATCCGGGCACGGAGGAATTCGTCATCCACACGCCTTTCCGGGCCGCGTGGAAGGACTACCTGGGGAACGCCGCCAACGACGGCCTCGCCGCCGTGGTGTTCGCCCACCTCATCACCCAGGGCGTCGACCACGGCGTCCACGCGTTCTATGTGCCCATCCGGGACGAACAACATGACTTCCTGCCCGGCATCGGCGGCGAGGACGACGGCTACAAGGGCGGCCTCAACGGCATCGACAACGGCCGGCTGCACTTCGACCACGTCCGCGTCCCGCGCACCAACCTGCTGAACAGGTATGGCGACGTGGCCGAGGACGGCACCTACTCCTCCCCCATCGCCAGCCCGGGCCGCCGCTTCTTCACCATGCTCGGCACCCTGGTGCAGGGCCGCGTTTCGCTGGACGGCGCCGCCGTGGCCGCCAGCAAGGTAGCCCTGGCCATCGCCGTGCGCTATGGCACCGAACGCCGGCAGTTCAACGCGTCTTCCGACACCGCCGAAGAGGTACTGCTGGACTACCAGCGTCATCAACGGCGCCTGTTGCCCCGGCTGGCCACCACCTACGCGGCGTCCTTCGCGCACGAACAACTGCTGGAGAAGTTCGACGACGTCTTCTCCGGCGCCCACGACACCGACGAGGACCGGCAGGATCTGGAAACCCTGGCTGCCGCCCTGAAGTCGCTCAGCACCTGGCACGCGCTGGACACGCTGCAGGAGTGCCGCGAGGCCACCGGCGGGGCGGGTTTCCTGGCCGAAAACCGCTTCGCGGCACTGCGCGCCGACCTGGACATCTACGCGACCTTCGAAGGCGACAACACGGTGCTGCTGCAGCTGGTTGCCAAGCGACTGCTGGCGGATTACGCCAGGGAATTCCGCCACGCAGACTTCGGCGTGATGGCCCGGTGGGTTGCCCATCAGGCGGCCGACGCCACCTTCCACCGCACCGGCCTGCGCCAGGTGGCCCAGACCTTCGCGGACACCGGTTCGGAGCGCAAGAGCGCCAACTACCTCAAGGATCCGGAGTCACAGCGACAACTGCTCACCGACCGGGTTTCCACCATGGTGGCCGGCATCGGCGGCGCGCTCCGCAACGCCACCAGGCTGCCGCAGGCGGAGGCCGCGGCGCTGTTCAACGAACACCAGCATGAGCTGATCGAGGCCGCCCGCGCACATGCGGAACTGCTGCAGTGGGAAGCCTTCACTGCCGCACTCGCGCAGATCGACGACGACGGTACCCGCCAGGTGCTGACCTGGCTGCGGGACTTGTTCGGCCTGTCGCTGGTGGAGAAGAACCTGGGCTGGTATCTCACGTACGGCCGGCTTTCCACCCAGCGCGCCCGCATCCTCGGCGGGTACATCAACCGCCTGCTATCCCGGTTGCGCCCGCACGCCCGCGACCTGGTGGACGCCTTCGGCTATGGGCCCGAGCATCTGCGCGCGAAGATTGCCACCGGCGCCGAGCAGGAACGCCAGGCCGAAGCCATGGCCTATGCCCGGTCGCGGCGGGCCAGCGGCGATGCCCCGGTGGACGAGAAGGTGCTCGTCGCCCGCCGGAAAGCCGCCGAAAAGCTCGCCCGGAACCGCCGGAAGCTGCCGGCAAACAGCTAGGAGCACGACGGCGGGGCCCAGCCGGGGGTGTCGATCCGGATCGCCACGGCGGGGGCCGCCGTCGTCAGCGGGTGAAGCCCGGGCGAGGCGGCGCACCCGTGGCGGGCACACCGCCGTCGTCAGCGGGTGAAGCCCGGGCGACACGGCGCACCCGTGGCGGGCACCGCCGCGGCAGCGGAGCGGGAGCGGCTAAGATTTTCTGGGCCCGCTCTTCCCTTCCGCGGGCGGAAAGCAAAGCATGTCCTTCACCCAGAATGCCCTTGCCCGCTGGCAAGAGCTGCAGGCTCTGTCCGCGACGCCGGGCCTCAAGCTCGCCGCCGCCAGCCCCTGGGTGCCGGCGCTGTTCCGGACCGCTTTCACCCGCTCCCGGCCGCAGCTGCCGCTGGAGGAGTTCCATCGGAACACCGACTCGTTCCTGGCCGAGCTGCGGCGCGCCGGAGCACCGCTGCGCGAGGACTGGTCCGCCCGCCAGTACGCCGACGACTGGGTGGCCCGCAGGTTCCTGTCCCGCCTGCGCGAGGGCGGCCGGTTCGTCTACGAGCCCACCGAAGCAACGGTGCGGTTCCTGGAGTACCTGGACGGCCTGACCGGGGCTTCCTCCTCCCTGAACAGCTCCCGCCTAGCCACACTGCTCACCCGGGTCGAGGCCCTGGCCCATGAGACCGATCCGGATCACGAGGCGCGCATCGGTGTGCTGCGGGCCGAAATCGCCGAACGGCAGGAAAAGATCCGAGCGCTGGAAGCCGGCGACGCGCCGGCGTCGTTGCCCGAGGCCGCGGCCGCGGAGGCCGCACGCGACATCCTGGCGTTGGCGGCCGGGTTGCCGGCGGACTTCAAGCGGATGCGCGACGGGTTGGAGCGCATGCTGCACACGCTGCGCGCCGAAATCGTCGAGTCGAATGCCACCAAAGGCATCACCATGGGCGAGCTGCTCGACGCGGACAAGCGGCTGCGCGGCACCAGCGAAGGCCGGACGTACGAGAGCTTCACGGCGTTCCTGAACGACGAAGACCAGCAGCAGCGCTTCCGGCAGGCCATCGCCGACGTGCTCGAGCGGGACTTCGCCGACGGCCTGGAGCCGGAGGACCGGAAGGCCCTGCAGCAGCTCATGCCCCAGCTGCGGGCCCAATCGGCCGAGATCCACCGCATCTACGGGCGGCTCTCGGAGAGCATGCACACCTTCGTGCAGTCGGACGACTACCGCGAATCGGTCCAGCTGCGCCAAGCGATCCGGGCGGCCGAGGCAGCCATCTTCAAGTCCCGGCACGGCCTGCCTGGCCGGCGGGCGGTGGTACCGGCGCCCCAGCTCTACGGCTCCGGCTTTGAATCGGTGAGCATGATCCGGCTCTACGATCCGCAGGATCACCAGGCGCCGGCCAAGTTGCCGCCACCGCCGGAGTTCACCGAGGCGGACATCCGCCACGTGGCCCGCACACCGCAAGCAGACGCCGCGGTGCTCTCCCGTGCGGTGCGCACCGCCGTCGAGTCCCGCGGGCCGGCGCCGTTGTCGGCGGTCTATGACCAGCTTGAACCGGAACACCGGCACCTGAACAGCCTGCGCTGGCTGCTGCACCGGGCCTTGAATTCCGGCGGCGTGCTCGATCCGGACGCGACCGAGAGCGTCACCCTGATCCAAATCGACGGCAGCGAACGCACAGCAGTGCTGCCTGCCGTTACCTTCACGAAAGCTGCAGATTCATGAACGAGTTGACCGAGGACGAGGTGGCCGAGGTTTTCCTCGCATCGCCCGCAGGGCCGGACGAGGCGGCTGCGCCGGAAGAAGAACACGGCCCGCTGGAAGAATCGGATCCCGACGAGGCTTGGGAGGAGCCCGCCCGCGACGAGATCGTGGACGGGCCGGAACTCTTCGACGGCGATACCGGCAAGCTGCCCCTGAAACTGCGCCAGGCCCTGATCCGGCTGCTGCGCGGCCCCTACCTGCACGGCGGCTCCACCGACCGCGTCTACGACACCGTGGTGGAACACCGCCGTGTCCTCGCCTCCCGGCTCAGCGAGTTGTTCCTGCAACTGGTCATCGACGAAGACCGCAAGGTCGCCATGCTGCGGCCGGTCCCCATGGCCGAGCCCCACACCAACGCCCTGCAGCGGCAGCGGGAAATGACGCGCGAAGAGACCCTGCTGCTGCTGCGCATGCGGCTCATCCAGGACCGGCATGCCGGCACCGGGACGGAGCCGCTGATCAGCCGGGCCGACGTGATCGACGTACTGCAGGACTACGTGGACCCGGAACAGCGCGACGCCAAGCACGTGGAGGATCTGGCCGACGCCTCCATCCGCAAGCTGTCCAACGAGCGCCGGCTGCTGGAAGCCACCGAACTTCCCGACGTGTGGGTCATTTCCCCGGCGCTGCCGCTGGCCTTGCCCTTCGAGAACATCGGCGACATACCGGCGGTGATCGGTTCGCTGGCCGGCACGCTCCCGCAGGCGGGCGAGGCACCGGAGACGGACCAGTCGGCTTTCGACGGCGAGGAGGCCTGACATGAGCATCGAAACGATCCTTCCCATGGACGGGCTGCTGAATCCCGGCCAGCACCGCCTCAGCCGCGTGCAGCTGGTCAACTGGGGTACCTTCGACGGAGCGCACACCATCCGCGTGGACCGTGCCGGAACGTTGCTGACCGGAGGCTCCGGCGTGGGCAAGTCGACCATCTTCGACGGCATGCTCCAGGTGCTGGACGCCCGGCCAAAGATGAACGAGGCGGCCCAGACCAGCGCCGGCAGCGCCGCCGAGGAACGGCGGACCGCGTTCAGCTACATGCGCGGGCGGCTGGGCGCCACGCCGGCGGACGGCGACGGCTCACGGACCGCCACGTTCTACCAGCGTCCCGGTGCCACCTGGTCGGCGGTCTGCCTGACCTTCGACAACGCCCTGGGCCAGACCACCAGCCTGTCCGTGCTCCTGGACCTGCCGGCCAACGGCACCGAACACAACGTGGGCCGCTTCTACGCGCTGCACAACAAGGCGCTGGACATTCCCGCGCTGGAGGCCGGCATGCTCGGCCGGTTCAGCAAGACGTCGCTGGAGGCGCTGCTGCCGGGCAGCCAGGTCTTCGATTCGCACAAGGCGTTCGCGGAGCGTTTCCGGCAAGCGCTGGGCATCGACCAGGACAAGGCTTTCGGCCTGCTACGGACGCTGCAGACGGGCAGGGGCCTGGGCGGCACCGTGAACGACTTCTTCCGCAACCACGTGCTGGACACGCCGCGGACGCTGGCCGCCGCCGAGGAGGCCGTGGAAGACTTCAGCCACCTCAGCAGCATCAGGCGGCAACTGGAGCGCGCGCGGCAGCAGCGGGACCTGTTGGCCCCCGTCCCACAGCTGCATCAGGAGCTGCAGCAGACGCAGTCCGAACTGGAGCACAACCGCGTGTTGGCGGACCAGGCCCTGCCGCTCTACCGGCGCCGCCTGGCGCTGGACTGCCACGGCCGGCAGATCGACCGGCTGGAAGCGGAAGCAACGGCAGCGGCGGCTGCGCTGGCAGCGGCTGAAGCAGCACGGGACGGCCTCAGGGAGAAGGCGGCGGCATTGCGGGCGCGGTACGGCAGCGAAGGAGGCTCCGCCGTCGCGACCTTGGAACGGGAGCTTGCCGCGGCCAAGGCCGAGCTGCGGGCCCGCCAGTCCGTCGAAGATGCCGTCCGGGGCGAGATGGCGGCCGCAGGGATTGAGGCCGATTTCAGTCCCGCCGGGCTCGCTGCCGCGCGCAGCCGTGCCGCCGTGCTGGCCAGGGATCTGGTCAAGGAAGCCGAGTCGGCCCGCGAACGCAGCAACGACGCCCAGGGCGAGGCCTGGACCCTCAAGGGCGGGATCCGTGCGCTGGAGGAAGAGATCGAGTCCTTCCGCCGCCGCACCAGCAACATCCGTCCCGACAGTTTGGAGCGCCGCCGGCACATCTGTGCCGCCACGGGCATCGCGGAAGAGGAACTTCCGTTTGCCGGCGAGCTGATCGACATGGTCGCCGCCGAGGCCCGCTGGCGTCCGGCCGCCGAACGCGCGCTGCGGTCGCTGGCCTCGGCGATGCTGGTTCCGGGCGACCGGATGACAGCGGTCACCCGCTACCTGAACGAGCACAATATCCGTGGCTTCCTGCGGATCATTGACGTCAGCGCCCCGCTGGACGGAAAGGCCGAAGCCGGCGACGACGACCTGGTCACCAAGCTGGTCACCAAGGACACCGCCATGGGGCACTGGGTCCGGCGCAAGATCACGGCGCACTACGACTACGTCTGCGTCGACGACCCGGACCAGCTGGCACACGTCGCCCGCGGCGTCACCTTGGGCGGCGCGGTAAAGCGCAGCAGCAGCACCACGGAAAAGGACGACCGGCACACCGGGGCGTCCGATTATCTGCTCGGCTTCGACAACCAGGACAAGATCGCCGCCCTCGCCGCCCGGTTGTTGGAACTGCGCGAGACGTACGGCACGGCGGATGCCGAATCCGCCGAACGGGCCCGCGAGCAGCAGGATCTGGGCCGCAGGCTGGCCGCAGCCAAGTCCGTGGCGGCCGAGACCCGCGACTGGGAGGAGGTTTCCGCCGAAGCACACGCCGCCGCCGTGGCCGCGGCAGCGGAACGCCTGGAGCACGCCCGGGACGCCAACGCGGACCTGGAGCAGTTGCGGTTCGAACTGGAGACGGCCGAACTGGACCTCACCGCCGCCACGGAGAAGATCGGTGTGCTCAAGGGCGACGCCGCCCGGCTGTCCGCGGAGCTGGATGCCGCGCGCGGGCGCCGCGACGCCCTGGCCGCCACCGGCGGAACCGCCGGACAGCTGACGGACGAACTGGCCGCCGAGCTGGACGCCCTCTTTGCCCCGTACGGGGAGATCACCGACCTGGCCTTCCTGGGGGACGTCTGCACCCGGGTGGAGCGCACACTCCTGACCTCCCGCGGCGTGCTGGAGCGGACCCAACTGGAGGCCGGCAACCAGCTGGTAAAGATCTTCGAGTCCTACGGCAGGCAGTGGGGCTCCGACCACGGCACGTCCCTGGAGGCCGCCGCCGACTTCGAGGCCCGCTACCACGACATTGTGGGCGAAGGCCTGCCGCAGCGGGAGGCGGAGTTCCGCGAGTACTTCAACAACCGCACCTACGAACGGTTCAGCGACCTGCTCCAGTTGCTGGACGAAGAACGCCGCAGCATCGCCTCCCGGCTGCAGCCGCTGAACCAAATCCTGCGGCGGGTGAATTACCACGCGGACAGCCACCTGCAGATTGAAATCGCCAACGCAGTGCCGGACGCTTCGCACAAGTTCCGCACTGACCTGAAGAACGCGCTGCCGGTCATGGGCAGGCGCCAGACCGCCGAGGACATGGACGCCCGCTACCTTGCCCTGGAGCGGATCGTGGAGAAGCTGGCCTCGGAGGACGAGCGCCGCTGGCGCGCCGAGGTCCTGGACGTGCGGTCGCACGTGGACATCACCTGCACCAATCTCCTGGCGGACGGCCGCGCCTACGCCAACCTGCAGGCCAGCCTGATGTCCGGCGGCGAGGGCCAGCGCTTCACCGCGTTCATCATGGCGTCGGCACTGGCCTACCAGTTGGGCATCGCCGGGCAGGGCTTCAGCACCTTCGGCACGGTGATGATGGACGAGGCCTTCGTAAAATCATCGCTGGCGTTCGCCGAGGCGAGCATCAACGCGCTGCACGAATTCGGTTTCCAGTTGCTGCTGGCCGCCCCGGAAGACAAGGTGGATCTGGCCCGCTTCCTCGGTTCGGTCACCGAAATCCTGCGAGATGAATCCGCCAACCGGTCGGGCGTCCTGGAACGCGGCCGCTCGCTGGCGCGGCCGGTGGACATCGTGCTGCGCTGATCGGTCGTGCCCGCCAGCCCCGTCCGGGCCACCTGCGTTCACGCCGCGGAAGGCCTTCGACGGCGCTGGCCAAAGCGCCTCCTCAGTCCCTGCTGGAGGTTCGACCGGTCTCGCCCGGATATTCTTCGGTTCCCGCCCGTTGTTGGGCAAGTTCGTCATAGGCCGTACTTGGGTCCAGGGGCGTCTTGGCGTGGTAGGCGGCCCGCGCGATGGCGAACGTGCCGATGGGGACGGTGATGAGCTGCAGGAGGATCGCCACGATCGCCTTGGTGATGGCGTCGATCTCCGCGACGGCGAGGGCGCTGCCTGCCACGATGCAAACGACGCCCAGGCCACCGGCTTTTCCGGCGGCATTGATCCGGGCGTAGGCATCGGGCAGGCGCAGCAAGCCAACCCCCGCGAGTCCTATGAGGATCAAGCCGACCGTGAGCAGAACAACGACCGCTACGTCCGCGGCGGTGCTCACGGCGTCTGCCGATCTATGAGCCGGGCGAGGGCCAGACTGGCCACGAATCCGACAAGCGTGGCCACGAGTACCAGGTCAAAAAACACTGGTTGATCGAACTGGAGGGCTGCCAGTGCCAGCACCGCGACGAGCACGAAGAAGGCCAGGTCGGCGGCGACGGCGCGGTCGGCATTTGTCGGTCCGGCCGCCATTCGCCAGACAGTGGCAAGGAATGATAAGCCCAACACGAGGAATCCAACGTCGACAACAACGAGCATGATGCCCCCTCAGGTCGCAACATCCAGGACAGCCAGCATACGTTCCTCCAGCTCCTGCATCTGTCGACGGAGCGTCCCGGAATCCGGGGCATGCAGGCCGTGCACGAACATGACGGCAGGAGTGCCGCCTACCTCCAGTACCAAGGTACCGGGAGTCAGCGACACGAGTCCGGTGAGCAGCGCCAGGTGACTTTCCCGGGTAGAACGCACCGGCACGCGCGTGATCCCCGGCACTGCTTGGTAACGGGGGCTTAGCACGTGTCGTGCGACCGAGAGGTTGGCCAGCACGAGCTGACCGAAGTACCAGGCGATGAATCTCAGCAACCGCCAGATGCGGTCGGGCAGGCGCAGGAGTCGTTTCAAGCGTTTTTCACCGCCTGTGCGTAGCCGTCCGCATCCAGCAGATCGGCTGCCGCTTGCTCAGCCACCCACAACAGGACCTGCCCGCCCACTCCGAGGAGCAAGGAGACCGCGGTGAGCAGCAGCGCCGGCGCGACGACGCCGAAACTGAGCCGGGGCCCGTCGAGCACGAGCCGGGACGCATTCCCCCAGAAGGCACCAAGCCAGATTTTGACCATGGAGGTCAAGGTCAACAAGCTGACTGCTACGGCAACGGCGGCGCCCAGGTACTGGCCTTCGGTGACAGCTGCCACCACGAGGGCGAACTTCGCCACGAACCCGGAGAACGGCGGAAGCCCGGCCAAGGACAGCCCGGCGCCGACGAAGGCCGCCGCCAGCAGTGGTTCCCGGCCTGCCAGCCCGCCAAGCCGGTCGAGGCGGTCGGTGCCGTAGCCGTGGACCACGGCCCCCGCAACCAGCAGCAGTGCAGCCTTCACGAGGACGTATTGCACGAGATAAAATACCGCAGCAGTCAGACCGATCGGCGTGAAAAGGGCGATACCCAGCACAAGGTAGCCGATCTGGCTCACCATGTGGAAGCTCAAAATTTCGCGCATGTTCTGCTGTCCCACGGCACCGAGAACGCCGACGATCATGGTGATGATGGCCACTGCAACGATGAGCCATTGATAAGCGGGATCGCCGTCGAAGACCACGGCGTAGACCCGCCACGCCGCGTACAGCCCGACCTTGGTCAACAGGCCGCTGAACAGGGCCAGCACCGCCGGCTGGGCGTGGGGATAGGAACGGGGCAACCATCCGTGCACAGGCACCACCGCCGACTTCACGGCCAAGGCCAGCAGCACCACCCCCGCCGCGACGGCGACCGGTGGCGAAGTCAACGCCTGCCCGCTCAACTCCCCGAGGTTCACCGTACCGCCCGTCCCATAGACGAGGGCGACCCCGGTGATCAACAGTGTGGAAGCGAGCAGGTTGACGGGCACATAGATGCGGGCAGCGGCGAGCTGTTCCTGCCTGCCTTGCAGGGTGAGCAGGACGTAGGAGGGCAGGAGCATGATCTCTATGCAAACGAACAGGTTGAAGAGGTCTCCGGTCAGATAGGCCCCGTAAACCCCGGCGCTCAGCAACAGCACGAGCGGCCAGAAATGCCTTTGTTCGTCGGCTCTGGTTGCCGCGGCGAAGGCTGTGCAGGCCAGCACGAGCACTGCGGAGACCGCCAGCAGGAGCGCGGAGAAGGTGTCGGCGACCAGCGGAATCGCGATTCCTGCCGGCCAGCCCGCCACCTGCTCGACAAGGACGCCGTCGCGGGTAGCAGCCACCACCGCGCCGCTGAGGACGAGCACCCCTGTTGTTACGGCGAAGCCGATCGCTCGATGCACCCACCGCGCCCGGACCAGGAGCAGAACTGCAGCCGCGAGCATCGGCGCGGCAACCGGCAGGGCCAACCAAGAGGTCACTGCGCCTCCTGCCCAGGTCCACGCTGACCGGGGAGATTCGTCCGCCCCGGGTTGGGTGTGCCGGCAGCTGGATCCCGGGACGACTCTGCCTCCCCTGCGCGGTCTTCGGAAGGCAGAGGGGGATCAGCCTTGTTCCGGTCACCGCGCTCATGAGTGCGCAAAGCCAGCACCAGCAGGTAGACGGTGATACCGAAGGTAATGACGATCGCCGTTAACGCAAAAGCCTGCGGCAAGGGATCCGCGCTCTCGCTTGGAACGCCCCCACCCACCAAGGGCAACTCACGCAGGTGAAGCCCACCCGCGGAGAGCAGGATCACGTTGGCCGCATGTCCGAGGAGTATGAAACCGAAAACGGCCCGGACGAGTTCCCGCTGCAGCGCCAGGAAGACGCCGGCGAAGACCAACAACCCGACCACAACAGCGGCGCTCATGTCGGTGCCCCCAAACGGTCCACGGCACGGACAATAAGCGCCAAAACGACCGCGAACACGCCGAGGTCGAAGACCAGGGCTGCGGTCAGCTTGACCACCCCCAGGACGGGCACCGGCACCTCCAGCTCACCGCCGGTGAGGAAGGAGTCGCCCAGCACGAGGCCGCCGATGCCCACAAGCACCGCCAATCCGATCCCGCCGCCGAGCAACCACGGCACGGCCCGGCTCAACCTATCCATGCCGCGCGGACCGTAGGCCAAGTAGTGCAAGGCGACGGCGACGCCGGCGACCAAGGCGGCGACGAACCCCCCACCGGGCTCGTAGTGGCCGCGCAGCAGCAGGTACACGGCCACGACCAAGATCACCGGTGCGAGCAGGCGCTGCGCTTGCCGCAGCACCAGCGGCGGTTCCGTCGCCCGCTCGAGGGCCGCCCTTGGGGCCGGCTTGAGCAGGACACCTACCCCAACTGCTGCTGCTGCCAGCACCGTGATCTCGCCGAGGGTGTCGAGGCCGCGGAAGTCCACCAGAATCGAGTTGACCACGTTCGTTCCCCCCGTCTGCTCCTCCGCCTCGGTCAGCAGATAACGGCCGGCCGTGGAGAGTTCACGGCGCCCGGTCAGCGCGTAGGTGGCACCGGCGGCAGCCAGTCCCGCCCCGGCGGCTAACGCGGCCGCACCGATCAGTCGCACCCGGCCGGTCCGGGCGAAATCAGCCGGCAGTCGCCGCAACACCAGCACGGCGACCATTACTGTCAGGATTTCCACCACCAGCGTGGTCAATACCAAGTCGGGGGCGCCGGCCAACAGGAACCAAACGGACACAAGGAAGCCCACCAAACCCAGCAGGGACACGGCCGCGAACCGGGAACGGACCATCACCAGAGCCAATGCCGTGGGTGCCAGAAGGGCTACCAAGAACCAATCCTCCGCACGGGTGGTGGCCAACGGTGGCGGGAGTTTCGGGCCGGCGAGGACCCCGGCGCCGGCCAGGATCAGCATGCCGACCAGGACGGGTGTCAGCTGCGCCGCGATGGACTTGCTCTGCGCAGGGCGGCCAACTGCGGCGCCTGCCCGCAGGGTACCCGCATAGACGGCATCGAACATGTCCGACCCCGTGACACGGATGTGCCACCGTTGCAGGCGGCGCTCCACCCGGTCGCGGGCAAGATAAAGAAATGTGCCGAGAGCGAGGGTCGCCGCGGACAGACCTAGCGCCGGGGTCAGTCCGTGCCAGAGCTCGATGTAGTACGTCGAATCCTGCCCGCCCGGTGCCACGTCCGTGGTGATGCGGTCGGCCAACGGTGTGAGCGTGCTCGCCCCCAGCCCCAGGACCACCGAGGCTACAGCCGGCACGACTATGGGGGCCAGGAAGGCTTTGGAAGGCTCATGGAGCCTCACTTGCTGCAAGGGTCCGAAGAAGGCGCCGGCGACGATGCGGGCCGCGTAGGCGAAAGTAAGGGCTGCAGCCAGCAAGGCGATCATGGCGGCGACAAGCCCCACCCATGACGGCCCTCCCGTACGTCCCGGTGCAGCCAGGAAGGCCTCGAAAAGGGTCTCCTTGCTCACGAACCCGAGAAGGGGAGGAACACCCGCCATCGACAGCGCCGCGATGGCAGTCAGCGTGGCAGTCACCGGCATCGCATGGCGCAACCCGGATAGCTCGCGGATGTCGCGGCTGCCGGCTTGGCGGTCGATGACGCCCACCAGCATGAACAGGGTCGCTTTGAACAGTGCGTGGGCGAAAGTGTGGGTCGCCACGGCGCCCAGCGCAGCCGGTGTGCCTACCCCGGTGGCGGCGACGAGCAGGCCCAACTGGCTCATGGTGGAGTAGGCCAGGAGTGCCTTGAGGTCGTGTTGGCGCAACGCCAGCAGCGCGCCGAGCACCGCGGTGGCCAGCCCGACGGTGAGCAATACATACGTCCACACAGGCTGGTCACCATAGAGGGGGGAGAACCGCAGCAACAGATAGATCCCGGCCTTGACCATGGTCGCCGCGTGCAGGTA
This sequence comes from Arthrobacter sp. Y3223065, assembly GCF_059090885.1. Classification (NCBI taxonomy): domain Bacteria; kingdom Bacillati; phylum Actinomycetota; class Actinomycetes; order Micrococcales; family Micrococcaceae; genus Arthrobacter; species Arthrobacter sp. Y3223065. Next base: position 729,114 of record NZ_JBNHGC010000001.1, read on the forward strand.
GGCGCTCACCGGAGTGAGGGCGACCATTGCGCCGGGCAGCCAAAAGTGGAACGGCAATTGGGCGGATTTCGTGAAGGCCGCCAGGATGACCAACACCTCCACGACTACGCTGAACCCCGAGTCGTGCAACAGCGATGGTTCGGCCAGTACTGTGAACAGGTCTGTCGTGCCGGCGCCGACGGTCAGGAAGGCCAGGGCAGCAAACAACGCCAGGCCTCCCCCGCCGGTAACCAGCAGCGCGCGCATCGCGGGTTTTGCCCCGGTGGTGCCGGACCCGCCGATGAGGAAGAAGGAGCAGATCGTCGTCAACTCCCAGCACACGAACAAGGTCAGCACGTCGGCGGCCATGACCAGGCCAAGCATCGCGGTAGCGAAGCCGCTGAGCAGCGTGTAAAGCCGCGCCGCCGGGGCATCGGGCTCAAGATAGCGGGCGCTGTAGGCCATCACCAAGGCCCCTACCCCCAGCACCAACAGCGCGAACAACAATCCCAGGCCGTCCAGGCGCAGCGCGAAGTTCACCCCCAGGGACGGGAGCCACTCCCAGCTCGCGGTGAGCGACTCACCGCCCACGATTCGCGGGGCCTGGGCCGCAACGAGTCCGCCGGACAACAAGAACCCCGCCGCGATCGGATACCCGGCGCTACGGCCCGCATACCGTCCCAGCAGCGGGGCCACCGCCGTCAGCCCGACCAGCAGGACCAGGGGCAGGATCATGAGCGGCTCGTTTCCCGCGGTGCGTTCGGGGTCATGGGCTCACTCCCGATGCAGCAGCCCACGGCGTGTTTGCGCCGACATGCGGCGGGACAAGCCGATGCCGCTGGAGAGGACGCCGATGTGGCTGAACGCCTGCGGGAAATTACCCAGGAAGGCCCCGATGGACGGATTAATCTGCTCGGACAGCAAGCCGAGCGATCGGTCGCCCCTTTCGGAGTACAACAGCGCAGAGAACACCGCCGCGGTATCGAAGCGCGGCAGGCATAGCCAGTCGATGGGTCCGTCCCTGCCTACCAGGGCGGCGCTACGTCCGTATCCGATCAACCCGTAGTCTTCGATTGGCAGGTAACCGTCAGGGCTTCGGGCGGGAAAGCGCATAGAAGTTTGCACCTCCAGTAGTCGAACACGAGCGTCCAACCGGAAGCGGAAGCGGCGCCTTGCTGCTGTGAGAGAGCCGAGCCTTCCCGCTGAACAGTCCGAAGTCTCAAGGATACTGAAACGCACATCCCCAACACAAAGACGGCAGCCGCGCTGGGAGATGGCCGGACGCCGGAAGAAAACTTATCCAGGGGATCAGCCGGGGAATACGACGGGGCTGAACTGGGCGCCCACCGACCGGCAAACCCGCGCGATCGCCCGCGAGCAGTGGGCCACCAACGTCTTCGACCCCGTCACGATCGCCTAACTTCCCTCGCCGCAGGACTACGAACCACGCTATTCGGGAGGGGTGGGCGACAAGGAGGTTGCCGAAGCCGCCAATGTCTCCGCCGACCTGGACTGGCACGCCCAGCGACTGCAGGAATACGTCCAGTTGGGTTTCGACAGCATCTACCTCCACCACGTCGGACAAGAACAGCAAGCCTTCATCGACGCGTTCGGTGAAACCGTCCTGCCGCAATTAGGCGGCGCTTAACTGCTGGCGGACCGTCCATCAGACAACGGTCGCCCGACGCACAGCGGGTCCCCCTTTGTCCACGAGATGCTCTAGGCCGCTGATGCAGCCCCGGTAAATTCCCGATCGACGGGCGGCGCGCGGCCGTATACTTTTGAGCATGCCGATCACGTACCGCAACCGTGGGCTCTACGCCCAGCAGTCCGCCGTCGAGCCGTGCGGGGGCGACCTGTGAGCGGCGGTCTCGTCGCCCTGCTGGACGACGTCGCAGCCCTGGCCCGGATTGCGGCCGCCTCGGTGGACGACGTCGCAGCCGGGGCCGCCAAGGCAGGCGCCAAGGCCGCCGGCGTCGTGATCGACGACGCCGCCGTCACCCCGCAGTACGTATCCGGGGCGGACCCGTCCCGCGAACTGCCGATGATCAAGCGGATCTTCTGGGGCTCGCTCCGGAACAAGCTGTTGATCATCCTGCCGGCGCTGCTGCTCATCAGCGCCTTCATCCCGGGCGTGATCCCGTTCATCCTCATGCTGGGCGGCACGTACCTCTGCTACGAGGGTGCCGAGAAGGTCTGGCACAAGCTCCGCGGCCACCACGCGGCCGACAAGGCACCGGCGGTCGAACGAGGGCCGGAGGCTGAGGCCAAGGTCACCAAGGGCGCCATCACCACCGACTTCATCCTGTCCTGCGAGATCATGGTGATCTCGATGAACGAGGTGGCCGACGAGTCCCTGTGGGTCCGGGCGCTCATCCTGGTCGTCGTGGCGATCGCGATCACGGTGCTCGTGTACGGCGCCGTCGGGCTCATCGTCAAAATGGACGACATCGGCCTGCACCTGACCACCAAGGACTCCGCGGGCTCGCAGCGCTTTGGCGCGCTGCTCGTCAAGGGCATGCCCGCCGTGCTGGCCGCGATCACCCTCGTCGGGACGGTCGCCATGCTCTGGGTCGGTGGCCACATCATGCTCCAGGGGGCATACGACCTCGGCTGGCATGCTCCCTATGACCTGGTCCACGTCCTCGAGGCCCCTTTCGTTGGGATTCCGGTGGTCGGCGGCTTCCTGGCATGGCTCGTGAACACCCTGTGCTCGGCCGTCCTCGGACTCGCCTGGGGCCTCGTGGTCATGGCTATCCTGCACCCGCTGCTAAAAGTGCTGCCATTCGGCAAGAAGAAGGGCGGGCACGAAGAGGGCGACGTCCGCGCCGCCATCGCCGGCCATCGGCCGCCGGGACGCGACGCCGATCCCACCTCTTAGTCTCTGCGCGCCGGGTAGAGGACTTCCCCACCGAATCCCGGCCTTGGCCCCGCGCAGCAGCTCTTCCTGAAGCGGTCCCACTCTTGAGGAGTGGGACCGCTTCTGCATTCAGCAACTTAGACGCTCGACCGTAAGCGGATTACACGTGACCAGTTCCGTACCCATTGGATGACTTCGATCTGAGTTCTTCTGCCTGGGCAGCGATGTCCCGCCGCTGGTCATGGGTGAATCTTCTGGCCCCGCTGCTCGCGGGGATCGTCGATGACCGGGGTCGGATGCGCCTGCTACGTGCTAATTACGAGCCGGCTACACGCGCTGCGGTAGTCACTGCTGACGGGCATGCCCGGCCATTTGATGCCGGCGCCGCCCGCCTAGGTGAAGAAGTGCCGGATCTCATCCAGAGTGCGGTAACCATGCTGCATACTGACGCGGTGGCCCGCTCCGGTTACCTTTGGCTTGAGGCAGGCTGGTGGCGGGTTGTTATGACCCGCAGCGACGACATCTCCCAATCCCCTACTGATGTAGTGGTCGTGGTGGCGAAGCCTAGTGCGCCACCGGCAGGTCTGACTCGACGTGAACTCCAGGTACTCGCACTGATCGCGGACGGATTGACCAATGGAGAGATAGCTGCACGTCTCGTGCTCAGTGTTCGAACGGTCACGGCACATGTGGAGCACATCTTGAGCCAACTCGGCTGTCCGGGCCGCGCGGCCTGCGCGGCCCGGACGGAGTCAGACGGACTGCGACCGCTCTGCTAAAGAGAGGCTCTATCTGGGTAGCTCCCAGAGAAGTCAGTCCCGCACCCCAGACACGGTCAAGCGGTGGCGGCGAGACGTTCGTAGGCCAATGCGATCTCAACGAGCCGCGCTTCGCTCCACGGTGCGCCGACGAACTGCAGCCCTACGGGAAGGCCGTTATCGCCGATGCCCGCCGGGACCGAGATTGCCGGGAGCCCTGCGACCGAGACACAGAACGTGTACCTTATGAACGTTTCAAACGTGTCCACGCCGCGGCCGTTGTGCTGCATCTCGACGTCCTCGGCGATGGGAACCGCGGTTGCTGACGTCGTGGCCGTGAGGAGTACATCAATACCGGAAAGAGCCTCGGTGAAGCCGCGTCGGATGGCGGGTACTGTGCGGGACATCGCCTCGGCGTAGGTGAACGCGGGAACGGGCGTCGCCTCCGGCCCAACCTGGCTGCCGAGTGCGGCGCGCACGTCTGCGCCGAAGCTTTGCAGATTGGCGGCGATCCCGCCCTCGACGCCGGCCTCCCGGAGTGCTTCTTCGGTGAGCACAACGTCCTCAGGGATAACCGTCAGGAATCCTGTATGGCTTGCCTGCTCCACGTTCTTGATCGTCACCGGAACGAGGATTGCACCGGCTCTCTCAAGCCGCTGGTAATTCTCAGCCAGCACCCGGTCCACGTCCGGAGTATTGTCCGCGGCGAAATAACCGTCTGGTATTCCGATCCTCACGCCCTTCAAGCTCGCACCGACTTCGGCGATGGTTTCCGGCAGCCGCGCGCCCGAGGGGTCGTCAGTCGCAGATGGGTCAAGCGGATCCGGGCCGGAGGTGATTACTCGCAGAAGTGCTGCAGCGTCCGCTACGGTGCGGGTTATCGGCCCGAGGACGTCGTAGCTCCAGGACAGACCCAGCATCCGTCCGCGGCTCGCACGGCCCAGAGTCGGCTTGAGGCCGACCACACCGCACAGTGCAGCAGGGATTCGGACCGATCCGCCGGTGTCCGTGCCGATGGCCGCCGAACACAACCGCGCGGCTACCGCGGCACCAGAACCGCCACTGGAGCCTCCGGGGATCCGCAGCGGGTCGTAGGGGTTACGCACCGGGCCAAAGTGGGGGTTGTTGCTCGTTATGCCGAAGCCGCACTCGTGGAGGTTGGTTTTGCCCAATACCAACGCGCCGGCGTTCTTGAGAAGCCGCACCGCGGTCGCATCCTCGGATGGGACAAAATCCTTAAGTGCGGCAGTGCCGCCAGTGGTGCGTGTGCCGGCGGTGAACAGCGCGTCCTTGATGCCAAGCGGAATACCGTGCAGCGGACCAAGGATCTCGCCGGCGGCCTGCAGGTCGTCCATCCGGGCGGCCTCAGCCAGTACCTCATCCCCCCTGGTGAGCAAGAAGGCGTTAAGTCTCTCAGGCGTGTCGAGCGCCTCAATACGCTCCAGATACATCTGAGTAAGTTCACGGCTACTCAGCTCGCCATCCCGAATAGCCTGCGCCTGCTCGGTCAGCGGTGCAGACACCTCGGCCGCGTGCGGCCCGGACTCCGCCACCGCAGGCGGCGATACCAGGTATCCGGTTGCCGATGTCTTCATCATTGCGCCTCCATTCCAATCGTCACCGCATCCCGGCGGCTACTTACTGGAAGCCTAAAACCAATGTGATAGAGGATACATCGGTAGAACTGCGTATTCCAGGAAACAACATGAGAGCTACAACGCTTCGCTCGTCGATGCAACCCGTTCCCCCAGCTTCAGCCGAAAGTTTGGCCTGAACCGAAACTGAGCAATGCCTAGATGCGGCGAACCAGCTCAGGTCATCCATCGCCGGGTTGAACGGCACGGCCAGGCTCTACACCGGCGCCATACGCTCGTTACTACTGCCCAGTGCGGAGAACGATGTCGCCTGAAAGCTGCCCAGCTCAGGACCAGCCCAGCTTCCCGAGGTACTCGGCAAGGGCATCGAGGATCGGCACCTGCCCCTTCGCCAGTTTGCTGCGCGCCTCGGACTCTCGGAACCATCTGGCATCGTCGATTTCGGGATACTCCCGCACCACACCGGAACCCTTCGGCCATTCCAGCGGGAACGTGTTGCTGGTGATGTGCTCTGGCTGGAAATCCGATTCGGCGGCAAAGGCGGTGATGACCTTCCCCGAAGGCTGGCGGAAAGCGCCCAGCTCAAGGTAGTCCGCCTGAGGCGCCGGCGTCCCGATTTCTTCGGCGAACTCCCGCAGCGCGGCCACCAGAGGGTCCTCCGCGTCGAGGTATATTCCCTTTGGAATTGTCCAGGCGCGGGTGTCCATGCCGGTCCAGTGAGGGCCACCATTATGGGCGATCCAGACCTCCAAGTGCCCTTCCAGGCTCCGCCGGTACAGCAGGATGCCTGCGCTGCGAACTGTCATACGCCCTCCACATCCCTAGGCTATAGAGATTGCCGGTTCTTGTCCTGCGTGCAGACCGGGCTCATAACTCGCCGAGCACCTCGAAACGCGCGCGCACGAGGCGCTGGGTGAGATCGTCCAGCACCCACTGGGCCTCGTCCTCCGAGGTCTCGGGCAGCAGGATCGCGAAGCGCCAACGGTCGAACCGGCCGACAATGTCCAGGGGCCGCAACCAGCGCGCGGTAATGTCGGCGAAGCGCGCGCGCAAGGGCGTCCGTGACACGATTCCCGAGGCGGCTGTGGACGGCCCTGAGCTCGTTGAGTTCAACGAGCTCAAGGACGCCTGGGCGGCCGCTACGGGTCGCGCGCGCGACCTCCCGGTGCAGCTCGTCGCGAAGAACGTGGGCGCTCAGCACCAGTGCGGGGATCGTTGTCAAGACGTTCCTTGGGGACCGCGCGCGTGGCGAGCTTCGCGTGGACGCACGCGGCCAACTCCTCGGGGCGCAGGGGCTTGGTGACGTAGTCGTATGTCCCGAGCTTCAGGACGGCGCGGATGTCGCCGGGTGTGCGCCACTCAATGAGGAAAACGAGCGGTATAGTTCGCGTCCGGCGGTTCTCACGCAGGCGCTCGACGAGCGAGAATCCATCAATGTCCGGCAGCATCGCGTCGCTGACGGTGAGATCCGGGACCGCCTGGGCGACGAGCTCCAGCGGCTGCGCCGCGTCACGAGCATGCGACACCTCGATGCCTGTTTGCTGCAGCGTCGCCTTCGCCACAGCAAGAATCTGCTCGTCATCATCGACAACGAGCACACGGCCGCGAACGGGCGGGCGGCCGGCAGGTAGCACCGGGTCGACCTCTCCCATCAGTCTCGATTATCCCATCACCGCAGTCCGACGCAGCGCTAACAGCCCTGTCTGACGATGGAGGCTTCTGTTTCGGTGATGTGCACCAAAGTCGAGGTCACGTTGTTATCGTCGTTCTTCTCGATAAGGGAACCATTGGGATCAGCCTCTGCCTCAAGGCAGAAATTTCCGGGCAGTTCCAAATCCTTGAGCTCGATGTACTGACCCTCGAGGTACCAGTTGTAGGAGTCCACCCACCCTTCGGTCATCCCTTGAACCAGCTCGGTGAGCTCGTCTTCCTCGTCTTCTCCGCAGTAGTAGTCCTCGTCGCTGTATCTGGATCGGTTATCGCGCAGGCCGCCGTCATCAACCAGGCACCAACCTTCCTTGCGAGAGCCCCGCCACTCCTCACTGCCCTCCGGTCGCATCCGATAACGCTGGAACTCCTGCAGGTGGAAGTGATCGTGCCTGTCTACGGTCTCGTACCGCATGATGGCGTCGGTTTCCACCGACCTCCAATCACCATTTGCCTGCAGGATGTCTTGAGAAACCTGCAGATCAGGCTCCTCCGTACTGGACCGGGTACCGGTCACCTGCATCGGTCCGTCGCCGTCGTTCAAGACATCGGCGGTGAAGCGAAGTACTTTCTCCCCTCGGTCATAGCCGATGTGGATCGACTGCAACGGCAGCATCACCAAGTCAGGAAGGAGGTCACCCGCAGCATCTGAAGACGCCGACGATGCTCCCACGTCCGTCGGCGGGGAAGTTCCTGCAGGGCTCAAGGCCGCATCGCCCTGCGGAACACACGAAGAAACCGCGATCGAAACGACCGCAGCACCGCAAAAACGCCAGTAATAAGTAGACATAGCTACTGCTCACCGCCAACGGCGGACTTGATACGCGGGTAAACATCCGGGAACTGCAGAGTCACGTCTTCCTCCTGATTATGGTGGTGGAGTTCGGCCTTGATGTAGTCCCTGAGTGCATCCGCGGCCGCAGCGTCGATGTGTATAGCATCGCGGAGGTCAACAGTAACGGCGAGCCCGTTCACCAAGGCGCGTGTACGCCGGACGATCGGGAGTAAAGCGCGGAAACTCTGAACGGTCAAGCAGCCTTTGACGGCAACCAAGGCTGAGCGGTTATCAATGTCCAGGCGAACAAGCATACGAAGCTTGTGATTCATCGGGGAACCTCCACCACGCGCGAAGATTATAGGCCCTCTGCTCAAGCTTGGTGTGATCTTAGCAACACGGGGCGGGCCGATCAATGGACCGGCGTTCGTCCGCTCAGCGGACGCAAGTGCCTTGAGACCGGATGCCCTACGCTGTCGAGGATCCGGTGAAGGAAAATGAAGACGATCGGCCAGAAAAGAAACTGGATCCATCAGCTTACGCAGCTGGATCCGGTCCGGCCTTCTGCCGAGCCTGCACAGCCTGCTGGTACAGGGCGGCAAGCCTTACCCACAACTGAGGCGGTATGCCACTGGCATAGGTCTCGAGGAACTCCCACGGGGTCAAGCCCAGCTGGGCACGTTCCAACTTCAGATCGCAGTGCCTGTACCGGGAATCCGACTGGCGGATGCAGTACAAGAGCTCCCGCGGCCGGATACCACCCGGCTCGATCACCGGCAGCAGTCCAAGCAGCTGAGCCGGATACCACTGCCGCCACGCGGCGAGAATCGTACCGGCCTAGTCCCGCCACCAGCGGTCAGCTGCACCCACCTCGTCGTAGAGGTCTCGGCTATCGGCGTCGATGGGCGTCGGCAGGCTCAGTCAGACCCGGATGCTTGCTGCTCCGCGGGGCAACCCCAAGGCGGACGGAAGGCACTTCACACGGGGGCCAAGGTACACGTCTTTTGAAACGTACGCCGTCGAGCACGCTGTTCGCATGAACCCAAGCATCCAAAGCGGTGAGACGCAGCGCTCCGTCCGGGGCTATCCTCTCTGGCATGGAACCACCGTGGGATCCTGGGCTGCCGGGAGTGCTGCGGCTGCCGTCCGGGCGACTGCTGCGCGGTCGCGCGCTGCGTGGTCCGCTGCCGCCGGGTCTCGCGCCGGATTTCGCCCTGTACTTGAAGCACCGGCCGCCGGCGTCCACCGTGTGGGAGCAACGGTGGGTGCGATGGCGTGATCTCCGGCTGCCGGAAGACCTGTCCGATGCCGAGGCAGCATTTCGCGAAGCGTGGCGACGCGCCGGGGACGAACGGGTGGAGGTTGCCTGCTACGGAGGCCGGGGGCGAACCGGCACGGCCTTGGCCTGCATCGCGATCCTGGACGGCATTCCGCCTGCCGAGGCCGTCCGCTATATCCGGGAGCACTACCGCCCCGGCGCCGTTGAAACCCCGTGGCAACGACGCTTCGTACGCCGGTTCCCCGGACGCTCGTAGCAGGCTGCGCGGGCTGCGCCTCTTATGCCACGACGCTGCGGTAGACGCCCAAGGTCTTCTCGGCGATGGAGTCCCAGGAGAAGTGTTCCTCGGCGCGCCGGCGGCCCGCCTCGCCCTGGTGGCGGGCGGCGGCAGGGTCATCCAGCGTCTTGGTGAGCGCGGCGGCGAAATCGCGGACGAACTGTTCCTCATCCAGCGGGGTTCCCGTCCCGTCGGTCGCTTGGGCCAGGGGCACCAGAGTGCCCGTGACGCCGTCGTCGACGACCTCCGGGATGCCACCGGTGGCGCTGGCCACAACCGGGGCGCCGCAGGCCATGGCCTCAAGGTTCACGATGCCCAGCGGTTCGTAGATCGACGGGCACGCGAAGACGGTTGCATGGCTGAGCACCTGGATCAGTTCGGCCCGCGGGAGCATCCGCTCGATCACCACGACGCCGTCGCGGGTCCCGCGCAGCCCGGCCACCAGGGCATTCACCGCGGCCGCCAGTTCCGGTGTGTCGGCGGCCCCGGCACACAGCACCAGCTGTACTTCCGGCGGCAGCAACGCCGCAGCGCGCAGCAGGTACGGCACACCCTTCTGCCGGGTTATCCGCCCCACGAAGACCACGCTGGGCCGGTCCGGGTCGATCCCCAAGGCGCGCACCGCGTCGTCGCCCAGATCCGGTTTCCATTCCTGCACGTCCACGCCGTTGTGGACCACGTGCACCCGGTCCGGATCCACGTCGGGGTAGCTGCGCAGAATGTCCCTGCGCATCCCGGCGGACACAGCAACGACGGCGGCGGCCGCCTCGTAGGCGGTGCGCTCTGCCCAGGACGAGAGCCTGTAGCCTCCGCCCAGCTGCTCGGCCTTCCACGGCCGCAACGGCTCCAGCGAATGCGCACTCAGCACGTGCGGAACATCGTGCAGCAGCGCCCCCAAATGCCCGGCCATGTTGGCGTACCAGGTATGGGAATGGATGAGGTCCGCTCCGGCGAAGCCACCGAGCATCTCAAGGTCGACGCCCAGGGTCTGCACCGCGGCATTGGCTTCCCGCAATCCGGCCGGAACCCCGTAGCTGCGCACCGTAGCGCCATGGAAATCCGACGGCCGCCCGGCACCGAAGGCATGCACGTGCAGGTCCACCCTGCCGGCCAGCACCCGGCTGAGCTCGGCCACGTGGACGCCGGCCCCGCCATAGATCTCCGGCGGGAATTCTTTTGTCACAATGTCTACACGCACGACACCTAACGTAGTGCACGCCCGACCCTTCCTCTACTGTGTGTGGACAAGGGGCCGTCATATGTCGGTCCGGCAATGGACCGCGGATGCGATTGGATGGACGATGCCACAGAAGAAGGTCCTGGCCGTTGTACTCGCCGGCGGCGAGGGAAAGCGCCTGATGCCGCTCACCGCCGACCGGGCCAAGCCGGCCGTGCCATTTGCCGGCAGCTACCGGCTGATCGATTTCGCGTTGTCGAATCTGGTCAACTCCGGGTACCGGGAGATCGTGGTGCTGACGCAGTACAAATCGCACAGCCTGGACCGGCACATTTCCGAAACCTGGCGCATGGCCTCGCAGTTGGGCAACTATGTGGCTTCGGTACCGGCGCAGCAACGGCGCGGCAAGAGCTGGTTCCTGGGCAGCGCCAATGCCATCTACCAGTCCCTGAACCTGATCCACGACGCTCGGCCGGACATCGTGGTGGTGGTCGGCGCGGACCACGTCTACCGGATGGACTTCTCCCAGATGGTGGAGGAGCACATAGCGTCCGGCGCGGTAGCCAGTGTGGCCGCGGTGCGCCAGCCGCTCGCGCTGGCCAATCAGTTCGGCGTGATCGAGTCCGAACCCGATGCCCCCACCAAGATCCGCGCCTTCGTGGAGAAGCCGGCGACGACTCCCGGCCTGGCGGATGACCCGCACAGTTTCCTGGCGTCCATGGGAAACTACGTCTTCAACACGGACGCACTGCTGCAGGCGCTGGAAGCCGACGCCGAGCGGCTGGACACCAACCACGACATGGGCGGCGACATCATCCCCTACTTCGTGGAACGCGGCGAAGCGGCCGTCTACGATTTCACCGCGAACGACATTCCCGGCTCCACCGGGGCGGACCAGCAGTATTGGCGCGACGTGGGCACACTGGATTCCTACTACGAAGCCCACATGGACCTGATCAGCCCGCTGCCGGCCTTCAACCTCTACAACCTGCGGTGGCCGATCTACACGCGCCAGTCGGTCTCTCCCCCGGCCAAGCTGGTGCGCGGAGTCAGCGGCACCGCCGGCACGGCGCACGATTCCCTCCTGTCCCAGGGCGTGGTGGTTTCAGGGGCAGAAGTCACCGAGTCCGTGCTCTCCTCCGACGTCTTCGTCGCCGAAGGCGCCCGGATCCACGGAAGCGTGCTGTTGGACAAGGTGACGGTGGGTGAGGGAGCCGTGGTCCGGAGGGCGATCGTGGACAAGAATGTCCGCATTCCGGCCGGGGCCACCATCGGCGTCGACCCGGAACTGGACCGCGCGCGGGGCTTCACGGTGACCGAGTCCGGGCTGACCGTCCTGAGCAAGGACCAGAACGTCCTCCTCGACCCCACTGCGAGCGCCCAGGACAAGGCCGCCTCTTTGTAGCATGCGCCCACAACGCTGTCGCGTTGTGACGCTCTCCTGAGGCCACGGTACCGACTGGGCCCGATCGGCGAAGCGCAGGCGGTACGGTAGCGAAGTGCCTCACCCTCAGTCACCGGAGCCCGGCCCTACGCGCAACGGACAGCCCCGGGAGCAGCACGGTCCCGGAACACGCGCCACACCCTGGCTGCGCCGAGTCGGGCCGGGGCTGCTCCTTGCGGCGGCCGCGGTAGTTGCCGCTCACGGCCTGCACTGGCTGGCGCCGGCTGTCCCGGTGATGAGCTTCGCCGTCGTCCTGGGCATCCTCGCGGCGAACCTGCCGCCCACTGCCGCGTGGTCGGGTGGGCCGGCGCATCCCGGGTTGGCCTTCTGCGGGCGGACGTTGATGCGGGCCGGGATTGTGCTGCTGGGTGCGCGGCTGGCGCTCTCGGACCTGGCCGAGCTGGGCTGGTTCGCGCTGGTGCTGGTGGTGCTGGTGCTGCTGCTGGCGTTCGGCGGAACCTACCTGCTGGCGCGCTGGCACCGTTTGCCCGGCGACCAGCCCGTGCTGCTGGCCGCCGGGTTCTCGATATGCGGGGCCTCGGCCATCGGTGCGGTTGCCGCGGCCCGGGGCAGCCGGGGCCAGGACACGCTGATGCCCGTCGCCCTGGTGACGCTGTGCGGCACCCTGGCCATCGGCGTACTGCCGGCCGTCATGGCGGTCACCGGCATGACCCCGGAAGTGTTCGGCTTTTGGGCCGGGGCCTCCGTGCACGACGTCGGACAGGTGGTCGCCACCGCCCAGAGCGCCGGCACAGCGGCCCTGACCATCGCCGTCGTCGTCAAACTCGCCCGCGTGGTGATGCTGGCACCCGTCACGGCCGCCGCGGCCTTGCACAGCCGGCGGAGGGCGAAGGCGGGAGCCGTCCACGCGGACGGGACCGGCACGCTAGGCAAGCAGCCGCCGGTAGTGCCGCTCTTCGTCCTCGGTTTCCTCACCCTCCTCTTGCTGCGCAGCACGGGATGGTTGCCGCAGCCGGTTCTGGATGGCATGGCGTTCGTGCAGGAACTCCTGCTGGCCGCAGCACTGTTCGGGCTGGGCTCGGCCGTCCGCCTGCGGGAACTGCTCCGCTCCTCGCTGCCGGCCATCTCCACGGCCCTGCTCTCCTGGCTGCTGATCGCCGGACTGGGGATCGGTGCGGCCTGGCTGGCGATGGGCGGACGCTGAAGGTGCCGCGACGGGACCCGCGCATGGTTAAATGGGCCGGGTGACGAACCAGAACCTCGGACGCGACGAAGCGGCCGCACGGTCAAGCATCCTGCAGGTGGACAGCTATGAGGTCTCGCTGGACCTGCGCAACGCCGAGGATCCCGACGCGCCGGGTTTCGTCTCCAGTACCGTCATCACGTTCAGCTGCAGCGAACCGGGCGCAACAGTGTTTGCCGACTTCATCCACGGCGGCGTCCACTCCGTCACGCTCAACGGCCGGCACCTGGACCTGGACGACGTGGTGGACGGTTCCCGGATCACGCTGCCCGGCCTCGAAGTCGAGAACCAGGCCACGATCACGGGCACCGCGCTGTACAGCAACAGCGGCGAAGGGCTCCACCGGTTCGTCGATCCGGTGGACGCCAGAACGTACCTCTACACCCAGTACGAACCCGCCGACGCGCGCCGTGTGTTCGCCAACTTCGAGCAGCCGGACCTGAAGGCCAGCTTCAGCTTCCATGTTGCCGCCCCCGAACACTGGCTGGTGGCCTCGAACGCCGCGGTGGCCGTGACCGAGCCGATGGGCTCCACGCCCGGCTACTCCGTCCGCCGCTTCGAGCCGACGCCGCGCATCTCCACCTACATCACCACCGTCCTGGCGGGGCCCTACCACGCGGCCACGGACACCTGGGAGGGCACCCTGCCCGACGGCGGACGACTGCGTGTGCCGCTCGGCGCCTACTGCCGGGCCTCGCTGGCCGACTCCTTCGATCCGGAGCACATCTTCGCCGTCACCAAGGCCGGCCTTGATTTCTTCCACGAACTCTTCGACTACCCCTACCCGTTCGGCAAGTACGAGCAGGCGTTCGTGCCCGAATACAACCTGGGCGCCATGGAGAACCCCGGTCTGGTCACCTTCACCGAGGCCTACGTGTTCTCCTCCCGGGCCACCGACGCGCAGTACCAGGCCCGCGCCAACACCATCCTGCACGAAATGGCGCACATGTGGTTCGGCGACCTGGTCACCATGAAGTGGTGGGACGACCTCTGGCTGAAGGAATCGTTCGCTGACTACATGGGGTCCCTGGCTTCCGCCGAGGCCACGCAATGGACCAACGCCTGGATCACCTTCGCCAACCGGCGCAAGGGCTGGGCTTATGTGCAGGACCAGCTGCCCACCACCCACCCCATCGTCGCCGACATCCCGGATCTGGAAGCCGCCAAGCAGAACTTCGACGGCATCACCTATGCCAAGGGCGCCTCGGTGCTCAAACAGCTGGTGGCCTATGCCGGTTTCGACTCCTTCGTCGGCGCCTCGCGCCGGTATTTCCGCGAACACGCCTACGGCAATACGTCGCTGGCCGATTTCCTCACCGCCCTCAGCGCGGCTTCCGGCCGGGACATGGAGCAGTGGGCGCGGCAGTGGCTGCAAACCGCAGGCATGTCCACCCTGGGCGTGGACCTCGAGTACGACGGCGGTGCGATCGCCTCCGCGGCCATCGTCCAGGAGGCGGTGGATCCGGTGACGCACGAGCCGTCCTTCCGGCCGCACCGGTTGCGGCTGGGCTTGTACAACGCGGACGCCTCCGGCCGATTGGTCCGTACGGACCAGCTGGAGCTGGATGTGGCAGGCCCGCGGACCGAGCTTCCGGCACTGGCGGGCCGGGACGTTCCCGCCCTGCTGCTGCTCAACGATGAGGACTTGAGCTACGCCAAGGTCGTCTTCGACGCCCGCTCCCTGGAAACGGTGCTTTCCGCCCTGGACAAGGTCACCGATCCGCTGGCCCGCGCCCTGTGCTGGTCGACCCTCTGGGACATGGCCCGCGACGCGCGCCTCCCCGCCGCCGACTATGTGGAGGCTGCGCAGCGCTTCGCCCCGGCAGAAACCGAGAACAGCGTGCTGCAGGTGGTCCTGGACTGCGCCAAGACCGCGATGGACCGCTACGCGCCGTCGACCATCCGGGCGGGCCTCCGGACAGGCTTTTTGGCTGCCGCCCGCCGCCAGGTGGAAGCAGCGGAGCCGGGCAGCGACCGGCAGCTGACCTGGGCACGGTCGCTGGCGGCGGTCGCACGCGCCGATGACGGCCAGGCGCCGTTCCTGCGCGGCCTGCTGGACAAGACCACTGTGCTGGAGGGGCTGAAGCTGGACACCGATCTGCGCTGGCGCTTCTGGCAGGCGCTGGCGGCCACCGGCCACGCTTCGGCGGCGGAACTGGATGCGGCTCTGGAAGCCGACCGCAATGCCGCTGCGCGCGCCGGCCACCTGGCAGCCATGACGGCACGGCCCGATCCGGAGGTGAAGGCCCAGGCCTGGCACACCGCGGTGCATACCGATTCGCTGTCCAACGAGCTGCTCGACGCCACCATCGATGGTTTCTGCCAGGGCCCACGTGAACTTCACGCCGGGTACGCGGAACCGTACTTCGAGGAACTCAATCGAATCTGGTCGGTGAAGAGCATCGAGATAGCGGGCAGGCTTGTCCGGGGGCTCTACCCCATCGCACAGGACCTGCGCTCCGGACAGGCGCCGGCGGCACACCCCGTCGTCGTACGCACCGATGCCTGGCTGGCCAACCACGCCGAGGCGCCGGCGGCGCTGCGCCGCATCGTGATTGAACAGCGCGACCATCTGCTGCGGGCACTCCGCGCGCAGCAGGCCGGCGCCAGCGGCTGAGTGTTCGTCGCCCGAGCGGGCGACGGCGGACGAGCGGCTGACCAGCGGCGGACGAGCGGCTGAAGGCGCTTCGGCGGACGTTGGCGGGCCGATAGCCGCTGTACGGTTCCCTGCGCCGCCGCCTTGGAATAGGCTGTCGTCTTCCAAGGACCCGGACCTCCCCGGACGTTCGGGCTTCAGGAGCAGGAGGATTCGTGCCCAGGCTGCGAGTGCACAATTTTTCCGTCTCGCTCGACGGCTATGCCGCCGGCCCGCGCCAGGGCGTGGAGGACCCGTTGGGAGTGGGCGGTGAACAGCTGCACGAGTGGGTGTTCCGCACCGCGGCCGGCAAGCGCATGAGCGGCGAAGGCGGCGGCTCCACCGGGCTGGACAACGACTTCGTCGAGGCCGGGCAGGAGGGCATCGGGGCCACCATCATGGGCCGGAACATGTTCGGACCGGTGCGCGGTGAGTGGCCCTCCGTGGAGTGGCGGGGCTGGTGGGGCGAAGACCCGCCGTTTCATCATCCGGTCTTCGTGCTGACGAACTACCCGCGGCCTCCCATCAGCATGGCCGGCGGGACCGTCTTCCACTTTGTCGACGACGGGATCGAGTCCGCCCTGCGGCAGGCCTTCAATGCAGCCGCCGGGCAGGACGTCCGGCTCGGCGGCGGCGCATCCGCCGTCCGGCAATACCTGCGAGCGCGGCTCGTGGACGAACTGCACCTGGCCATAGTGCCCGTCTTGCTGGGCTCCGGCGAGCGCGTGTTCG
Source organism: Arthrobacter sp. Y3223065 (assembly GCF_059090885.1). Classification (NCBI taxonomy): domain Bacteria; kingdom Bacillati; phylum Actinomycetota; class Actinomycetes; order Micrococcales; family Micrococcaceae; genus Arthrobacter; species Arthrobacter sp. Y3223065. The sequence continues at coordinate 745,536 of NZ_JBNHGC010000001.1, forward strand.
ACAACCTGGACGCCGCAGCTCTCGGCTATGAATGCGTCGAATTCGCTGCCTCGCCCGATGCGGCACACGCCCGTCTGGTCAGAAGCACGGACCGGTAGCCGGCCTGCGGCTCCCGCCGCTCACCCTACGGCACGCGGTACAACCATTCCTCCGTGCCGAACTTGGTATCCACGAGTTCCCGGGCCATGGCCAGCTCTTCGTCGGAGAAACCGCTGTCCTCGGCGGCATAGCGGTCCTTGAAGGTCCCGATCATCACTTCGATGATTTCCTCGCGGGTCAGGCCGGTCTGCCGGCGCAGCGGATCCACCCGCTTCTTGGCGCTGGAAATGCCCTTGTCGGAAATCTTTTCCTTGCCGATCCGAAGGACGTCGGTCATCTTGTCCGCGTCGATGTCGTAGGACATGGTCACGTGGTGCAGCATCCCGCCATTGGCCAACCGCTTCTGCGCCGCGCCGCCGATCTTGCCCTCCGGCGTCGCGATGTCGTTGAGCGGCTGGTAAAACGCCTTGATGCCAACCTTCTCCAGCGACGCCATGACCCAGGCGTCGAGGTACGCGTAGGACGCCTCGAAGCTCTGTCCGTCCACCAGCGTCTGCGGCAGGTACAGCGAGTAGGTGATCGCATTTCCCCGTTCCATGAACATGGCGCCGCCGCCGCTGATCCGGCGCACCACGGTGATGCCGTGGCGTTCCACCCCGTCCGGGTCCACTTCATTGCGGACCGACTGGAAGCTGCCGATCACCACCGACGGCGCCTCCCACTCCCAGAACCTCAGCGTCGGCGGCCGCTTCCCGGCCCCCACCTGGCGGGTCAGGACCTCGTCCATCGCGACATGCAGGTGCGTCGGCAGCGGGGTGGGCGGAATAACCTGCCATTGATGGTCAAGCCAACCGGTGGCCTTGTTGAGCGCGCGGCGCACAGCCACGGCAACCGCATCGGCCGAGAAGCCAAACATTTGCGCGTCCGGCCGCAACGCAGCATTAATCGCGCTGGCATAGTGACCGTGGGTGCTTTCGATGCTCATCCCGTCAAGCGCGGCATTGATGTCGGCCAGTGCTTCATCCGGTTCCAGAAAGAAATCGCCGCTGACCGACGGCCGCATGATCTGTCCGTCCGCCACATCGAAGTCCACGACAACGAGCTTGCCGCCCTGGACCTTGTATTCTCCGTGGCGGTGGTCGGTCATGTGCGCTCCTTTTGCTTTCCGGCGGGGGACGGGTACAGGCCGCCACGCGGCTGCGGCCGAAGATTTTCCCAGTCTAATCAAGGCCCGCGGGCAGCCCGTCCAGCACGGGACTCAGGTTACTCCCAGCTCTTGCCGGGGATGTGCCCAGAACACGTGCGTAGTGTCATAGACACCTCATCACGGTGCGAGTGAAAGAGGGGCCGGACGTGCCCGGTCCAGCGCCGGCAGGTATGGAGTAACTCCCCCAACCTCTCCATACCTGCCGGCGCTTTTTCACGCCTTCTTCTCGTCTCCCGTGTCGGCGAGTTTCAGCCCGATCACGCAAGCGATAATCCCGGCAACGAACAACAGTTTGAGCACGCTCGCAGGTTCTCCGCCAAACACCATGGCGTACCCGACGGTCAACGCCGCCCCCGCGCCGGTCCACACCGCATACGCTGTGCCAATGGGGATGCCGCGCATGGCATAGCCGAGGCCCAACATGCTCAGGGTCAGTGCCACGAAGAACACCACTGCGGGCACCGTGCGGCTCAGTCCGTCCGACATCCCCAGCGCTGTTGCCCACACAGCTTCCAGGACGGCGCTGATCAACAAGATAGTCCAATGCATGCCAGCCCCCTTAGCCGATCGCCTTGAGGCCGACAACGCAGCCGATGATGCCCACCAGCAGGAGGACGCGTATCAACGTCGCTTTCTCGGCGCCGGTGACCATGGCAACGGCCGCGGTCAGCACCGCGCCGATGCCGACCCAGACCGCATAGGCGGTCCCTACCGGTATGGCAGTCATGGCGTAGGCCAGGCCGGCCATGCTCAAGGCCATGGATACTACGAAAATGATGGTGGGCCAGAGCCGGCGGAAATTCTTCGATGCGCCCAGGGCCGTGGCCCAGACGGCTTCCAAGACACCGGACAGAACAAGTATCAGCCATTCCATGTGTGATTCCTTTGGCCAGTCTTGTCGCACACCGGGTACTGAACCGTCGTCCGGAGACCCAAGGAACAGGTCTTGGACTAGAAAATAGCAAAGTACGACGCCGGTGCGCAGCTTTGGTGGCCAACCTCACCAGCCCCCTGGCCAGGCCTTAGTCGTTGATGGCCCACCCGATTGTTTGGAGCTTTCCTGCGCACCAATCCCCTACAGGCATCGAACCTGGGGAGCCGTGTTGCTACCGTCGTGCGCAAGAGGGTGCAACGGCGCGAGAACGTGGGGGTCGCGGTCGAAGCCCTGGCTGCCGCGAAGGGCTTTCGAATAACCCAGTCACCCTGAAGGACGAGGAGGCAACCGGTGAACGAAGAGATCTACCAGGGCAACCCCGAACCGCCGATCGCCGGCGACGAGACCGCCACCCTGCTGGGCTTTCTGGAGCGGCAGCGCGCTACCTTCGCCTGGAAGACCGCTGGGCTGGACGCGGCCGGCCTGCAACAGAAGCTCACCCCCTCATCGATGACGCTGGGCGGCATGCTCAAGCACCTGGCCCGCTTCGAGGACGACATGTCCACCGAGTGGCTGAATGGCCGCGCCCAACTCCCACCATGGAACGCCGTCGATTGGGACACCGACCACGACTGGGACTGGCGCTCCGCCCACCAGGACTCCCCCGAGCAGCTTTATGGACAGTGGCGCGACGCCGTAGCCCGCTCCCGCGCGTTGTTCGCCGAGGCCCTGAGGGACGGCGGTCCGGGACGGCGGGGCACAGTCGTCTCCAACCCCGACGTTGAGCTACCGAATCTGCGCTACATCCTGCTCAACATGATCGAGGAGTATGCCCGCCATAACGGCCATGCCGACCTCATCCGTGAATCGGTCGATGGGCTCGTCGGCCAAGACCCGCCGGGCTAAGAACGGCTGCCGTGCCCAGCGGGAGATCCTGCGCGGCATGGGGCTACCCGGCGCGCCGTTTCGCCAGGTGCCACGCAGCTCGAAGGGCCGATATCAAGGCAACCACGAAGCCGAGGGCGCCTAGCCCGAGGAAAGTGAGAACGAAACCGATCCTGACAGGGGAAGGAGGCAGTCCCTGGTCGGCCTCGCTGATTCCCCCGAAACCGATCCAGGTAAACAAGGCCAACACCAGGGCAAGGAACATCATAGAGATGCCGGCTGCGAAGCCGGCCGCAACGGGGATTTCTTTCATGAACTGCTGGCCCCTTTCACTGCGCTTACGTTCCATGCCGTGGAGTGCTTGGGACATTGAACAGGCGGCCACTCCTCGGACTATCGAATGATATGCCCTGTCGGGATACCCTGATCAGAAAAGTCTGGGCGCTATAAGGCCGAAACTGGAAGAGGGTAGTGCGTAGAACATTCAAGATCGCGTTTGCCACAGTGTTCGGCATGATCCTAGTCATTGCCGGGTTGTTCTTCTTTGGACGTCCCGAATGGGGAGGATATGCGATCCAGGGTTTGATGCTAATCGCCGTCGGGGTATTTCTAGCCAGGCTTGCATGGGGCGGTAAAAAGAGCATCTCTAAACCGATGTCGGAACCTGGAGAGGACCTCAACGGTCTATACCTAGGCGCCACCTACACAGGCCCGAGACTCGTCGCCCCTCCTCAGGGAAAGCATGCAGAGTTGGTCATCGATGATGATGAGCGCCTGAAGTTCCTCGAGACCCTCAAGGAGGCAGACGCACGCCCACACCGCGACGCCTCTGAGGAACGGCACCGCCCTTAATTTCCTACCTTCGATCCTCCAAGCGAAATCATTCCCGTGACTCGCCCTGCCCGGTTCTCGGATTGATTGCATTTCGGCCTCCAAGAACGCGGCCATCTCGTCTGCCTGGGCGATAAGCTCCAGATTTTCGACGTGGAAAACGAAGCCACTGCCGCACAAATGCAGGCCTTTTGTATGGCAGGATAATTCCCAGGCAATCGCACTGAATCCGTGCGTCACTTTTGCCGGACATATTGGGGGAAAACTTGCGCAAAAATCCGGGCCGAATGCTGGCCGCCATCGCTACCGCCGGAGCCCTGCTGCTTGGTGGATTCACGGCAGCAGCCCCGGCTGAGGCCCTCGGCCCGAAGGCCACGGGACCGAGCGCCTCCTCGGTGCTGAACACCCTGCCCGTCAAGGGCAAGGCCGCCAAGACCGGCTATTCCCGCGACAAGTTCGGCCCCTCGTGGAAGGACATTGATCGCAACGGCTGTGATACCCGGAACGATATCCTCAAGCGCGACCTCACCAAGGACAGGTTCAAGCCCGGCACGAATAACTGCGTCATCGCTTCCGGGACCCTGAAGGATCCTTACACCGGCAAGACCATCAGCTACGTCCGCGGCGGCAACAAGGTCGACATCGACCACGTCGTGGCACTGGGCCAGGCTTGGGTGTCCGGTGCCCAGAAGCTCTCCACCGCCCAGCGCACCGCCCTGGCCAACGACCCGCTGAACCTGCTGGCCGTGGATGCCTCCGCGAATCGGGCCAAGGGTGACCGCGAGGCCAGCGCGTGGCTGCCCAGGAACAAGTCCTTCCGTTGTCCCCTCGTTGCCACCCAAATCGCGGTCAAGAAGAAGTACGCCCTGTCGGTCACGCCCGCCGAGAAGGCCGCCATGAAGAAGGTTCTCACCTCCTGCCCCGGCCAGAAGACCGTGAAGGTCACCGCCCTCAAGCCCGCCGGAAAGGCAACGCCGACGAAGGCCGCCAAGCCCTCCACTGCGTTGAAGGTCTCCCCCGGTACTTTCTGCGCCTCGTCCCTGAAGGGCAAGCGGGGCATCGGCAAGACCAATGGCAAGACCTACACCTGCAAGGCGTCCTCCACGGAGAGCCGCCTCCGCTGGCGGGCCTGAATGGGGGCTCAGGAGGAAAGGAAGCGCACCACTCGTGCGGGTGAACCCACAACGATGGAATTACCGGGCACGTGCTTCGTCACTACGGAGGCAGCAGGTGCGACGATGATCGAATGCAGACCAGGGCTGACTTGCTCCTTGAGGGGCCGCGCGGGCGACGCCTGTGTTTCGAGCTGGCGAAGGAGGTCAGTCCGGACGTGAGAACGGCCGCCTCCGGGCTGGCATACGAACTGGACCCTGGAAAGGGCTCATCAACAGTCCTGCTGACCGCCCGTCAAGGTGATGCTTCCGCCCCTGCAACACCGGAAGAGTTGGCGGCAGCGATTCCTTCCCTCGATCCGGGTGCCCTGAACGATGTACTCATGGAATCGGCGCTGCAACAAACCGTTGCGTCGGCCAGGTACTGGCAAGGACCGGAGGGTGAAGACGTGCTCGCCGGGCATCCCGCCGTCATTGCCGCCCTCTACCCCGTGGCCGAACAGGTCATGGATTCGGCGACGGGGCGGCAATGGGGTCAGCCTCGCCGGACCGGGCAGTGGGCAATTGACTGGCGATCAGCGGAGGACCCGTCGCCGCTGCTTAAAGACCCGCATCGAACTTTGGCTGCGTGGGGACGTCGAGAGCGAGCCGAAGAGGCTCGGGCTGCGAAAGAGCGGCCCGATGACCCCGGGGCACCCTGGTCCGGCACGTGGTGGTCGATCCCGCATGGGTTGCTCCAGACCGTCGGGCAGATTCCGGCAGGCCTGGACCTGGTCGAAGACAGTCTTGGCTGGGAAGTTGCCACCACGATCCCGGTCCGTGGAGTGGGCCGGACCTATGAGATCCACACGGGGGATGACTGGATCCGCCTGTGCCGCGCCTTCCCCCTGGACGTCACCGCCTCCCGCCGGCACGACTGGTACCGCACCACCGGATGGGCCGGCCGATGGGTTATTCCTGACTGGGAACGAGTCGCCCACGAATGGGATGCCGTCCACCTAAGTGTTTTCGCATATCTCAACGGCGCTACGCGCCCGCTTCAGATTGATTCAGGCACGGCAAGCGTCATCGCCGGGTGGAACCCCGACACCACGATCTGGCTCGCCGACGTCGCACGCGAATGGGAAGGGCCTCGGCAAATCTGGCATCGCACGCCGCAAGACGGCTGCTGGTCTCCGGTATCACCGCCGACCGCGCCATGAACCAGCTGGCCCCGGCATGGAATGAGCTACGCCCCTGATGATCCTGCAGGTCGCAATCGACTTTTCAGAAGCTCGATTTCTTCTTGGCTGAGCCCTGCTTCGCGAAGATAAGAGCGGGGATCGAATCCTGCCAGCCATGTGATGAGTTCCGTCCGTCGCTCCACAATACGGTCCTCTAACTCTTCGATGGAGTGCACCCTGACCTTGCTGTGCGTCGGGTTGCGGCGTGCGTGCTTGTCCACGCCGCGAACCGCACGCTCGTAGTCGCTGGCAATCACTTCAGCCGGCACTCCGGCAAGTGCGAGGAGAACGGCGGCGATCATTCCGGTCCGATCGCGACCGCCTGCACAGTGAAACAGCACCGCTCCTTCAGCGTGGGCTATCGTCCGGAAGATTTGCGCAAACTTCTCGGGATAGAAGGCAAGGTTGTCCCGGTAGGACGCAGTGTGATCCAGCAGAGGTCCGCAGACCCGCATGAAGTCCTCGTCGTCGGGGTCCTCGGTCGGCAAGTTAACGATCAACAGGTCTTCGAGCACCTTTTCGTCGATAACGGGATGATGCCGCTCCCTTTTGATTTCGCCGGGGTTTCGTAGGTCAACAACGGTGGTGAGGCCGGAGTCCAGCGCATCCTCCCACCCCTGGAGAGACATGTACTCGCGCGCCCCGGACCGGTATAACTTCCCCTGACGAGTTTGACCACCTGCACGCAGCGGCATGCCGCCGCAACCTACCCGTCCGTGGCGCAGAAAAGCTGCAGTTCAGCGTCTCCGTCGCGGATGTAGTGCAGACCCGTGAACCCGTGTCCCCCGGCGAAGCGGGACTGCAGGGAGGCGCCGTCCTCCAGCTGGTACAGCATGTTCGCCAGCGCGTTGCCGGCCTCGTCGGTGATGGCCAGCGAGACGGCGCGTCCGTCCGGGGCCTCCCCTATGTAGCTTCCGGACAGCCGGAACGAGCCGGCAATCAACTCCTGCCGGTCCGCCGTCGGGCCGTCGACCCTGGGCAGGACCAACTCGCCGGCCTCCTCTCCGGCGCTGCTGCCAAAGTCCGGACGGTACTGCGTGGTGCAGGTGATCTCGGCCGGCAGCTGCTGGAGCCCTCCCGCGCACCCCGTGAGCAAAAGGGCGGAAACGGCCAGCATGACCGGACCCCCGACCACCCGCGGGCGGCGATGGTCCCGGTGCCGCCCTGTGCGGACCGCTTCATGGTGTGGAGTTGGCGCCATGCCAGCAGCCTAACGTCGCGGCCGGGGCGGGGACGTCAGGACCCGCTGCACCACGCGCCAAGCCCGGGCCCTAAGCCGATCCGATACGCCGGAGCATTAAACGGCGAAGCCCGCACCGAACGGTGCGGGCTTCGCTGAAGGCTTGCGGGCGAAGGGTTACTTCTTGCCGCCGAAGCCCTTGAAGCGTGCGTTGAAGCGCTCCACGCGGCCGGCGCTGTCCATGATGCGCTGCTTGCCGGTGTAGAACGGGTGGGACTCCGAGGAGATTTCAACCTCGATCAGCGGGTAGCTGTTGCCGTCTTCCCACTCCACCGTCCGCTTGGACGTCGCGGTGGACTTGGTCAGGAAGGAAACGCCGGAGGCCAGGTCGCGGAACACAACCGGGGCGTATGCCGGATGGATATCAGACTTCATAGTTGTACCTTTTCTACGCGCCCCTGGATTTTGCCAGCGGCTAGAAGGATGGAAAGATGGCAGCCCCATTAGGGCCAGCACACAACTCTACCGCATTCGGCGGGCTCACGTCGAAGTGACACGGCACGCCCAGAACGCCACCGCGCTGGCGGCCGCAACATTCAGGGAGTCCACTCCGGCGCGCATCGGGATCATCACGGTCAGGTCCACCTGGTCGAGCGTTTGCTGTTTCACGCCGGCACCCTCGGTGCCCAGCACCAGTGCCAGCCTGTCGTAGCTGCGCCGTTCCAACTCATCCAAGGTGATGGCGTCCTCGGTCAGCTCCAACGCCGCCGTGGTGAACCCGGCGTCGCGAAGCACGGCAACACCCTCCGGCCACTCCGGCAGCCGGGCCCACGGAATTTGGAAGACCATGCCCATGGAGACCCGGATGCTGCGCCGGTACAACGGGTCGGCGCATTGCGGACTGAGCAGCACCGCGTCCATGCCCATGGCGGCAGCTGACCGGAAGATCGCGCCCACGTTGGTGTGGTCGACGATGTCCTCCAGCACGGCCACCCGGCGGGCGCCGGCCAGCACGTCCTCGACGGGCAGCGGCGCGGGCCGGTGCATGGCGGCCATCGCCCCGCGGTGCAGGTGGAATCCGGTGATCGCCTCCAGCACCTCGGGCGTCCCGACGAACACGGGAACATCGGGGAACCGGCCGATCACGTCGCGCAGGTCGTCCAGCCACTTGTCGGTCAGGAAGAACGACCGCGGGGTGTGGCCGGCGGCGATGGCCCGGCGCAGCACCTTGGAGCTTTCCGCGATGTACATCCCCTCGGCGGGCTCGCGGCGCCGGCGCAGCGCGGTGTCCGTCAGCTGCGCGTAGTCTGCCACCCGCGGGTCGGCGGCGGACTCCAGGCGCACCAGGTTCATGCGAAGAGGTTCCTGACCAGCACGAACAGCGCCACCAGGCCAAGGGTGACAATGATGCCGCGCAGCACCACCGGCTTCAACCGCCGTCCCACGGCGGACCCGATCAGCGCGCCGACCAGCGAGCTGACGGCGATGACCAGCACCACAGGCCAATCGATCCGGTCGAACGCGAAGAGCATGTAGGAGATGGCGGCGATGATGTTCACGCCCAGCACCAGCACGTTCTTTACGGCGTTGGCCTGCTGCAGGGTGCCGTGCAGGAAGACCCCGAGGATTCCCACCAGCAGCACGCCCTGCGCGGCCACGAAATAACCGCCGTAGACACCGGCAAAATAGACCAGCCCCAGCAGCAGCCACGGCCGCGGCCGGGTCCGGGCCTGCGCGGCCTGGCGGTCGCGCACCCAGGCCTGGAGCTTCGGCTGGAACACCACGAACAGCAGCGCCACCACGATCAGGAACGGGGCCGCCACGCCGAAGACTTCCTCCGGCAGGTGCAGCAGCAGCCAGGCGCCGGTGATCCCGCCCAGCAGCGAGGCCGGAAGCAGGATGGACAGGGTGCGGCGTAGCCCGGCCAGTTCCCTCCGGTAGCCGTAGACGCCGCCCACATTGCCGGCGATCAGGCCCATCGCGTTCGAAATGGTCGCGGTCACCGGCGCATAGCCCAGTGCCACGAGAATGGGGAACGTGACCAGCGTTCCGGACCCGACAATGCTGTTGATGGTGCCGGCCCACAGCCCGCCCAACCCGATCAGGGCAGCGTTCAGCACATCCATGAGGCAGCCGCCGCCTAGGCGCGCTTGGCTACGGCGGTGTAGCGGCCGCCGTCGTGCTTGACGCTCAGCGGCATGTCAAAGGCGCTGCTCAGGTTCTCTTCGGTCAGCACCTCGGCGATGGGCCCCTGGGCCACCACCCCGCCTTCGCGCAGCAGCATGGCGTGCGTGAAGCCCGGCGGCACTTCCTCCAAATGGTGGGTGACCAGCACCAGCGCCGGCGCGTCCTCGTCTTGGGCCAGTTCGCTCAGCCGCTGCACCAAATCCTCGCGCCCGGCCAGGTCCAGGCCGGCACCCGGCTCATCCAGCAGCAGCAGTTCAGGGTCGGACATCAGGGCCCGGGCGATCTGCACGCGCTTGCGTTCGCCCTCGCTCAGCGTGGCGAAGGTGCGGTTCATGAAGGTGGACATGCCCCAGGCATCCAGCAGCCGGAAGGCGCGGCGCTCGTCCATCTTGTCGTACTGTTCGCGCCAGCGGCCGGTCACCCCGTAGGCGGCGGTGACCACCACATTGAGCACCTGCTCGTGCTCAGGGATCTGGCCCGCCAGCGCAGAGGAGGCCAGGCCGATCCGCGGCCGCAGCTCGAACACGTCGACCTTGCCCATGGTCTCGTCCAGGATCCCGGCGATCCCGCGGGTGGGGTGCAGGCGTGCGCCGGCGATCTGCAGCAGCGTGGTCTTGCCCGCCCCGTTGGGGCCGAGCACTACCCAGCGCTCCCCCTCCTTGACTTGCCAGTCAATGCCGTCGAGCAGGGTTTTCCGCCCGCGGACAACAGTGACCCCGGCAAATTCAAGTACATCGCTCATATCAGTAGACAGTAGGCTAAAACGCGTAGCATTCGCCAAACGCGACGCCGGGGCCTGCCATGATGGATCCGGCCCTCCCTCCAGCTTTGCGCAGAACGGAATCACCATGCCCTCGCTCCTCCGTGTCGTCTCCTACGGCCGGGAACTCCCCGATGCCTATCTCGCTGCCGTGCAGGCCGCAGTCACCGGAGCCGGCGGGAGCATCATCGAGCTGGAGAACGCGGCCAACGACCGTTTCCAGGTCACCGTCCTGACGGTGGAGTACGACGGCGGTGCCTCCGACGGCGTCGCAGCCTTAAGGGCGGCGCTGGCCCCCGTCCTCACAGATGACCTGGGCACGGCCGTGATGGATGCGTCGCTGGCCGGGCCGCAGCGCAAGCTGCTGCTGATGGACGTGGACTCCACGCTCATCCAGCAGGAGGTCATCGAACTGCTCGCCGAGCATGCCGGCAAGCGGGACGAGGTTGCCGCCGTGACCGAAGCGGCAATGCGCGGCGAACTGGACTTTGCCGAGAGCCTGCACGCCCGGGTGGCAACCCTGAAGGACCTTCCGCTCGACGTGATCGACCGCGTCCGTGCCGCGGTGCGGCTGACGGACGGGGCCCGGGAACTGGTGGAGGCCTTCCTGGCCGCCGGCCACGCGGTAGCCGTGGTCTCCGGCGGCTTCAGCCAAATCCTGGACCCGCTGGCCGCCGAGCTCAAGCTGACCTACCACCGCGCCAACCTGCTGGGCATCGACGCGGAGACGCTGACCGGCAAGGTGGACGGCGACGTGGTGGACCGCGCGGTGAAAGAGGCAGCGTTGCGCGAATGGGCCGCGGCGGAGGCGATCGACCTGGCGCAGACCATTGCCATCGGTGACGGCGCCAACGACCTGGACATGCTCGCCGCCGCCGGCCTGGGCGTTGCGTTCAACGCCAAGCCTGCCGTCCGGGCCGCCGCCGACGCCGCCATCAACATTCCCTACCTGGATGTGGCCCGCTACTTCGCCGGCGTCTGACGCTTTCGCGGCGGCCGGACCCGCAATCTTAGGCGTGTTGATTTTCGCCGGACGAGGCCCCTACCGCCGGGCCATGTGCCGGAGTAGGGTCGGTTGAACCTCCCCCGGACAGCGTCCCGGCTGCCGGCCTACGGGCAGGATTCCCGGAACCTGCCGTGAAGGAGAATCAGCGATGAGCACGCACTCCACAACGACCACAAGCCTGGATCCGGACGTGGCCGAGACGTGCCGCCGCCTGGCGGCGCAGCTGCGGGTCGACTCCATTCGGACCACCACCCGGGTCGGCTCCGGCCACGCCACCTCGTCGCTCTCGGCGGCCGACCTCATGGCGGTGCTCCTGGCGAACCACCTGCGCTATGACTGGCAGCGGCCGGAGCTGGCGGCGAACGACCATCTGGTTTTCTCCAAGGGGCACGCCTCGCCGCTGCTCTATGCCATGTTCCGGGCCGCCGGAGTGATTGACGAAACGGAACTGCTCGACGCGTACCGGCAGTTCGGCGGCCGGCTGCAAGGACATCCCACGCCTGCCCTGCCCTGGGTGGACGTGGCAACCGGATCGCTCGGCCAGGGGCTGCCCGTCGCCGTCGGCATCGCCATGGCCGGCAAGTACTTGGACCGGCTCCCCTACCGGACGTGGGTCCTCTGCGGGGACAGCGAGATGACCGAAGGATCCATGTGGGAGGCGCTGGACAAGGCCGCCTATTACCGGCTGGGAAATCTGACGGCGATCGTGGATGTGAACCGGCTGGGCCAGAACGGACCGACCGCACTGGGCTGGGACCTGGACCGGTACGCCGCACGGATCCGGGCCTTCGGCGCGCAACCGCTGCCGATCGACGGCCACGACCTGGCAGCCATCAACGAAGCCTTCTCCACGGCGCGTGCCACCACCGATCGGCCCAGCGTCATCCTGGCCCGCACGGTCAAGGGCAAAGGCGTTCCCGCGGTGGAGGACAGAGACGGCTGGCACGGCAAGGCACTGCCGGAGGACGTCGCCGGACCCGCCATCGACGCACTGGGCGGCCCCACGCACCTCCGGATCGCCACCCTTGCACCGGAACCCGGCGATCCTGCCATCACGCCAGACCCCACGGCCGCCGTCGAGCTTCCCGCCTACACGGTGGGCGATTCCGTCGCCACCCGGACCGCCTTCGGCGACGCGGTGGCTGCCCTCGCCGCCCGGCCCGAGGTGGTGGTCCTCGATGGAGAGGTGGGCAACTCCACCAAGGCCGGGGAATTCAGCAAGGCCGCACCGGAACGCTTCTTCGAAATGTTCATCTCCGAACAGCAGATGGTGGCTGCCGCGGCGGGGCTCTCGGTGCGCGGGTATGTGCCGTTCGCCGCCAGTTTTGCAGCGTTCCTCGTCTCCCGCGGTTACGACTTCATTCGGATGGCGGGGGTATCCGAGGTGGACATCCGCCTGGTCGGAACCCATGCCGGTGTCGAAATCGGCCAGGACGGGCCTTCGCAGATGGCGCTGGAGGACCTGGCCGCCATGCGGGCGATCCACACCTCGACCGTCCTCTACCCCGCCGACGCGCCCTCGGCCGCCCGGTTGGTCCGCACCATGGCTGACACTTCCGGCATCTGCTACCTCCGGGCAACCCGGGGCGACTACCCCGTGCTGTACGAAGAAGGCGAAGAGTTCCCCATCGGCGGGGCGAAGGTGCACCGGGCCACTGACGACGACGCCGTCGCCCTCGTCGGCGCGGGCGTCACCCTGCACGAGTGCCTGGCCGCGTCCGCCCAACTCGCCGGCGAAGGCATCGCCGCGCGGGTGATTGACCTCTATTCGATCAAGCCCATCAACCAGGAGACGCTGCTGACAGCGTGCCAAGCCACCGGAGGCCGGATCGTCACGGTGGAGGACCACTATCCCGAAGGCGGGCTCGGGTCAGCCGTCGCCGGTTCCCTGACGCAGGCGCGGGTACCGGACCTTAAACTGGTCCGGCTGGCCGTGAAAGGTTTGCCGACGTCCGGCGCGCCACACGACCTGCTGGACGCCGCGGGCATTTCCGCGCGACATATTGTTGAGGCGGCGCGCCGACTGGTTCGGGAGTAGTCCGGGCGCTGCGCCGGGCCGGGCGTGGGCCGGGCGCCGGCCGGCAAACCGGCGCGGCGGCCTCTTAGTCCTGCGCCTGCAGGAAGGACTCGGCGCCGCCGACGTATTCCGTGTGGCCGGAGGGGACGTCGGCGGTGACCATCTTGGCCACTTCCGCCCCGAACTCTTCCACCGAGTAAAGCCTGCCGGCCTCTGCGCGGCGGGCCTCGATCGCCCCGGGGCGGGCACGGTCCAGCAGCGTCGCGGTCACGGTGCCTTCGATCATGTCGCCGGATACGACCACCAGCGAGATGCCCTTGGCGTCCAGCTCCGGCAGCAGTTCGCGCAGCGCGTCTTCGCCGGCGCGCTTGCTCAGGGCCACCGGCTCGTACTCCGGCATGGTCGGTACGGTACGGATGAAGTGGGCCTGGTGGCTGGTGACAAACACCACCCGGGACCCTGCCGGCATCACCTCGGCCGCCGCCTTGAGCATGTTCACCTGCGCGTCGCGGTTCAGGCGCAGGGCATAGTCCTCGCCCATGCTGGACTCCATGCCGCCGGACGCGTTGAGCACCAGCACATCGACGCCGCCGAAGTTCTGCCGGGCGGCTTCGACCAGTGCCTGCGAGCCCTCTGCCGCGGTCAGATCGGCGGCAACGGCGACGGCGCGGCCGCCGGCTTCTTCGATCTGCGCCACTACCTTGTTCGCGCGGGGTGCCTTCTGGCGGTAGTTGACCACCACCGACGCTCCCTCGGCAGCCAGGAGCTTGGCCACCTCGGCGCCGATGCCGCGCGATGATCCCGTTACGATTGCTGCTTTGCCGTCCAGTGCGCCCATGGCTGCTCCTCGAGGTTCTGAGTGGTGGTCCGGTCGGCCCGTTGTAGGAAACGCTCAACCGGAAAAGGCTTCGGGTTCCATCTTGCCAGTCCCCGAAGCCTTATCCGTTGTAGAGAGCCCACAAAACGCAGGCCCGAACACCTGCCTGACCTGCCTAGTGGCCCATTCCCAGTCCGCCGTCCACCGGAATCACCGCGCCGGAGATGTAGGCGGCTTCGTCGCTGGCAATCCAGCGGACCACGTTCGCAACTTCTTCGGGTTCGGCGAAGCGGCCGGCCGGGATGGAAGCCAGGTAGTTCTTCTGGGTGTCTTCCGGCAGTACTGCCGTCATTTCCGTGTTGACGAAGCCCGGGGCCACCACATTGGCGGTGATGTTGCGGGATCCGAGCTCGCGGGTCAGCGACCGGGCGATGCCCACCAGGCCGGCCTTGGACGCGGCATAGTTGATCTGGCCCGGCGACCCGTAGAGACCCACCACCGAGGAGATCAGCACTACGCGGCCCTTCCGCAGCCGGATCATGCCCTTGGAGGCGCGCTTGATCACCCTGAACGCGCCGGACAGATTGGTATCCACCACGCTGGTGAAGTCTTCTTCGCTCATCCGCAGCAGTAGCGTGTCGCGCGTGACGCCGGCGTTGGCGACCAGGACCTCCACGGGACCGTGGGCAGCCTCGACTTCGGTGAAGGCAGCGTCCACCGACGCGGCATCCGTCACATCGGCCTTCACGCCCAGGAGTCCGTCGGGAACCTCGCCGCTGCGGTAGGTGATCGCCACCTTGTCGCCGTTCGCTTCGAAGGCCCGGGCAATCGCCAGCCCGATTCCCCTGTTGCCGCCGGTGACCAGCACGCTTCGACCGGACTGCTGTTCGTTGCTCACTCTTACCTCCATCAAGCTGCTGTTTTCCTATGGAATCCTAGCCCGGGATATCCGTCGGTCGGTCATCGTCGCGCGGCTTTAGACATTCCGGCCAGCGTGGGAGAATTGATACAGCCCTGATGGAGTGTGATGAGCAAGCAGCCTGACGAGAAGCCGGAAGTCCTGAGCATTACGGACGTCCCTGAAAGCCATACCGATGAAATGCACCGGCGCATGGTCAAGTACACGCTCGCCATGGGTATCCGGCTGGCTTGTTTGCTGCTCTTCTTCTTCATCGACAGCTGGTTCCGCTGGTTCTTCGTGGCCGGCGCCGTCTTCCTGCCGTGGATCGCCGTGATCATCGCCAATGGCGGCAGCGACAAATCGAACCTGCAGCACAGCACCGCCTTGCTGGACCAGGCGCCGCAGCCGGAGCTGGAGGCCCCCTCCGCCCGCACGGCAAACGCCGGGGCAGACACCGACCAGGTGCTCAGCGGGGAGCTTATCGACGACGCCGAGCCGGCATCGGCCGGCACCCCCCACGCGTCCTCCCCGCCCGTCCGCCCCGCCTCCGACCGATCCGAGCCGCCGGGCCCGGCCCCGACAGCGGCCGACGGGCCTGCCGTTGCGGACGCTACCCCGCCGGAGGATCCCCGCGTGGACGACCAGCCGGCCGAATTCACCGGAAACCTGAGCCCCGTCACCAAGCGGCGCTGGCGGAAGGCGGCCGCGTGAACCTTTTGGACCAGCTCGGCGGCGGGGCGGCGGCCGCCTCCCCCGTCTGTTCGCGGAAGGGCTGCCGCCAGGACGCGCAGTGGCAGCTGCTGTGGAACAACCCGAAAATCCATACCCCCGAGCGCCGCAAAATCTGGCTCGCGTGCGGCGGACACCGGGAGTGGCTGCAGGACTATCTGATCCAGCGCAGCCTCTGGCGCGAAACGCTCCCCTTGGAAGGTGCCTGAATGTCCTACCGATTCCTGCTCAGCGGCAAGTGGCTGGGCTGGCTGCTGATCGTTGCCCTGCTGGCCGCGCTGTGCGTGGTGCTGGGCAACTGGCAGATGGAACGCCGGGACCAGGCCCGCGACGTCATCGCGGCGGTGGAGAACAATTACGACGCCGACCCGGTGCCGTTCGGCGAGGTGCCGGAGATCTTCGCCACCGCCGATGACTCGGTGGAATGGACGCCGGTGGTCCTCACCGGCGAGTACGACGACGCCGGGCAGCGGATCGTGCGGAACCGTCCCCTGAACGGCCGGCCGGGCTACGAGGTACTTGTCCCGTTGCGCCTCCAGGACGGCAGCGCGGTAGTGATCAACCGGGGCTGGCTCCCGATCGGCAACAACCAGGCCGGCCACCCGGACACCATTCCCGCCGCCCCGGACGGCGACGTCACCGTCGTCGCCCGCGTCAAGCCAACCGAGGGCCCGGTCAGCCGCGGGGCCCCGGAGGGTCAGCTCGCGTCCATCCAGCTTGACGCCTATGCGACAGAACTGGGCTACCCCGTCCATACCGGCAGCTACGGGCTGATGGCGGCGGAATCTCCCGCTGCTGCCGTGCAGCCCGTGCAGATCCCCAAGCCGGCCATCGACGAAGGCCCACACCTGTCGTACTCCATGCAGTGGTACGCCTTCGGCGTGCTGCTGTTCGTCGGCTACGGCTATGCCGCCCGCCAGCAGGCGCACCAGAGCCGGTACGCGGAGGAAGAGGAGGCGCTCAGCGGTTACCACCAGGCGAATCCGGCACCGCGTGCCGCGGCTCCGAAACGCCGTCGCAAGCGGCCGACGGCCGAAGAAGAGGAAGACGCCCTGCTGGACTCCCAGGGGTTCCGCACCGACGGCACCCTGCTCAGCCGCGACGACTAGTTACGGCTCTGCCGGAACCGGAATTGCCAAGGCGCGCATCGCCGACCGAGGAACGAGGGAGGTGTCTAAGCGACGCGCAATTGCGGTTCGAGGCCGCGCCCGGAATCAGGCCAGGGTGACCAGGTCCAGGTAGTCCTCGTTCCAGAGGTCTTCGACGCCGTCCGGCAGCAGCACGACGCGCTCCGGGTTCAGGGCCGCCACCGCCCCTTCGTCGTGGCTCACCATGACGACGGCGCCGCTGTAGTTGCGCAGTGCGCCCAGGATTTCCGCCCGGCTGGCCGGGTCGAGGTTGTTCGTCGGCTCATCCAGCAGCAGCACATTGGCCGATGACGCGACGATGGTGGCCAGGGCGAGCCGGGTCTTTTCGCCACCGGAGAGCACCCCCGCCGGCTTGTTCACGTCGTCCCCCGAGAAGAGGAAGGAACCGAGGATGTTCCGCACCTCGGCATCCTGCAGGTCGGGGGCGGCCGTGCGCATGTTCTCCAGCACGGTCCGGTCCACGTCCAGCGTCTCGTGTTCCTGCGCGTAGTAGCCGATCTTCAGTCCGTGGCCGGGCAGCACATCGCCGGTGTCGGGGGTGTCCACCCCGGCCAGCATGCGCAGCAGCGTGGTCTTGCCGGCGCCGTTCAGCCCCAGGATCACCACGCGGGAGCCCCGGTCGATGGCCAGGTCCACATCGGTGAAGATCTCCAATGAGCCATATGACTTGCTGAGGCCTTCGGCGGTGAGCGGAGTCTTGCCACAGGGTGCGGGATCGGGGAAGCGCAGCGCCGCCACCTTGTCCTGTGCGCGCACCTCATCCAAGCCGCTGAGCAAGCGTTCCGCCCGCTTGGCCATGTTCTGGGCCGCCACCGCCTTGGTGGCCTTGGCGCGCATCTTGTTCGCCTGGTCCATGAGAACCTGGGCCTTCTTTTCGGCGTTGGCGCGCTCACGCTTGCGGGCCCGCTCGTCGGTCTCGCGCTGGGACAGGTAGCGCTTCCAGTTCATGTTGTAGATGTCGATGGTGGCGCGGTTGGCGTCCAGGTGGAAGACCTTGTTGACGGTCGCTTCCAGCAGCCCGGTGTCGTGGCTGATCACGATCAGGCCGCCCTGGTGGTTTTTCAGGAACTCGCGCAGCCAGCTGATCGAGTCGGCGTCCAGGTGGTTTGTCGGCTCATCGAGCAGCATGGTGTCCGCACCGGAATACAGGATCCGGGCCAGCTCGACGCGGCGGCGCTGGCCGCCGGACAGGGTCCGCAGGGGCTGGTTCAGGATCCGCTCCGGCAGGGCCAGGTTGGAGGAAATGGCGGCGGCCTCGGCCTCGGCCGCGTAGCCGCCGCCGGAGATGAACTCGGCCTCCAGCCGGTCATAGCGTCGCATCGCCTTGGCCTGAACGTCGGCGTCGGTGCTGGCCATTTCCGACTGCGTTTCCCTCAGCTTGCGGGTCACCACGTCGAGGCCCCGCACCGAGAGGATGCGGTCGCGGGCCAGCTGTTCCATGTCGGGGGTGCGGGGGTCCTGGGGCAGGTAACCGATTTCACCGGTGCGCACCACAGTCCCGGCGGCAGGCATGCCTTCTCCGGCCAGGACGCGGGTCAGCGTGGTCTTGCCGGCGCCGTTGCGGCCCACCAGCCCCACCTTGTCGCCCTTGTCCACACGGAAGGACACCGCCTCCATGAGCAGACGGGCCCCGGCACGCAGCTCAAGATCGTTGACGGTAATCACAGTGGAAGCCTTTCGAAGGGGTGCGGAGAGGGGATACCCGGGCGCCGTCCAGACGGGACGGGCGGAAATCAACCTTTCCAGTCTACCGGCAACAAAAGGCCGTCCCCACCCCCTCCGCCGGTATGATCGGACGGTTATCCTTGGCGAATGAGTTTCTCCCGCGGCTCCCAGCTGGATACGTCACAGGTTCAGGACCGCCGCGGCGGCCTGGGCGGCAAGCTCGCAATCGGCGGCGGCGGCCTGTTGGTCCTCATTGCCAGCCTGCTGGGTGTTCCGCCCGAAGTGCTGGAGGGCTTCGGCGTGGGCGGCGGCCAGGAACAGCAGCAGGCAGGAGGTTCCGTCCTGCAGGAAGAGTGCCGCACCGGCGCCGACGCCAACGAGCGCACCGACTGCCGCATCGTGGGTACCGTCAACAGCCTCAACGATTTCTGGGCCGGCTACCTCCCCCGCTACAACATGCAGTATCCCGCCCCGCAGACCGTCCTTTTCGACGGCGGCGTCAGCACCGGCTGCGGCAGGGCCAGCAGCGCGGTGGGCCCGTTTTATTGTCCATCCGATCAGACCGCGTACTTTGACACGTCCTTTTTCACCGAGCTGACCACCCGCTTTGGTGGGAGCGGGGGGCCGCTGGCCGAGGAGTATGTGGTGGCGCACGAGTTCGGGCACCACATCCAGAACCTGACCGGCGCCATCGGCTACGCCCGGCAGGATCCCCAGGGTCCCGAGTCCGGTGCAGTCCGGGTGGAACTGCAGGCGGACTGCTATGCCGGCGTGTGGGCGGGCAATGCCACGGAGCAGATCGACGAAAGGACCGGAGAACCGTTCATGCAGCCGCTGACCCAGCGGGACCTGCAGGACGCCCTCTCCGCCGCGGCCGCCGTGGGCGACGACCGCATCCAGCAAGCCGCCGCGGGGCAGGTCAACCCCCACACCTGGACGCACGGCTCCAGCGAGCAACGGCAGCGCTGGTTCCTGCACGGCTACCGGACCGGGGACGCCGGCCGGTGCGACACCTTCTCCGCCCCGGACCTCGACCGCCCCGCCTGACGCAGGCTGTGAAAGCTACAGGTCGCGCGGGTCCACCGGGTCGGTCTCGCGGATGCCTGGGGCGAACGGCGGTGCGCCCCCGGAGGTCCCGGCCCTGCCGCCGTCGGGATCGCCGGGTCCGAATCCCGGCAGATAGCCGTCGGGCTCGCGGCCCATCGTTGTGTCCAGCAGCAGGAAGACCATGCCCGCTCCCAGCCAGACCAGGATCAGGCCGATCCCCGTCATCAGCAACTCCCCCGGCCCCGCCGTCCCCTGACCATACGGCAGCCAGCCCGTCGCGGCGCCCCTGACCCCCGTCCAGAGCAGCCAGAAAACCGGGAAGGCCAGGCCGAGCGTCACCGCCCCGGCGCCGATGCGGGGCCGCGGACCAAAGATGAGCCAGCCGGTCAGGACGACCACGGGCAGCACGTAATGCAGGAGCCGGTCCGCCATCACCCCTGCCGCGGTCAGCCCGGCGGCTTCGGGAAAACCGCGGAACCGGGTGAACTGGGCCAGGAAGACCAGCAGCATGGCCGCCAGGGTGGCGGTCCGGGCTGCCCGCCAGAGCCGTCCCCCGGCCATGGTCGAATCCATCAACAGCGTCAGGCTCACCACAAAGACCAGCAGCGCGGCCTGCACCCCCGGCGCGCTGGCGTAGTTCCACCAGGCATGCGCGGCGGCGGGGGCATAGCCGGGCGCCGCCGGCACGGCGGTGATTCCGACGACGAGGCCCACGACGGCCAGCAGCGCAGTCAGGCCGTGGTAGGCCGCAGCGACGTGGACCTCGTCATAGCGTCCCCGCCGCCGCTTTAATGCCGCCCTCGACACTCCCATGACATGATCCTAGCCCCGCGGGCCGGTGCCAACACAGAAGCGGACCGGCCACCCGAAGGTGACCGGTCCGCCGTCATCGCTTCGTCGGGCTCAAATATTGAAGCCGAGGGCGCGCATCTGGTCGCGGCCGTCGTCGGTGATCCGTTCCGGACCCCACGGCGGCATCCATACCCAGTTGAGGCGCCACTCGTCCACCACGCCGTCCAGCGCCTGGCCGGTCTGCTCCTCGAGGACGTCGGTGAGCGGGCAGGCTGCGGTGGTCAGCGTCATGTCGATGAGCAGGGCACCGTCGTCGGCGTACTTCAGTCCGTACAGCAGGCCGAGGTCCACGATGTTGACGCCCAGCTCCGGGTCGATGACGTCCTTGAGCGCTTCCTCGACGTCCTCCAGGGACGTCTGCGGGGCTTTGGCTTCAGTCATGATCAGGCCTTTGCTGCTGTCAGGTAGCGGTCGTAGCCCTCTTCTTCGAGACGGTCGGCCAGTTCGGGGCCGCCCTCTTCGGCGATGTGGCCATCCACGAAGACGTGCACGAAGTCAGGCTTGATGTAGCGCAGGATGCGCGTGTAGTGGGTGATGAGCAGGGTGCCCATCCCGCCCCCGGCATGCACCCGGTTGTGGCCTTCGGAGACCACCTTGAGCGCATCCACGTCCAGGCCGGAGTCGGTTTCGTCCATGATGGCGAACTTGGGCTTGAAAAGTTCGAGCTGGAGGATCTCCACGCGCTTCTTCTCGCCGCCGGAGAAGCCTTCGTTCACGTTGCGCTGGGCGAAGTCGGCGTCGATGCGCAGCTGGCTCATCGCTTCCTTGACGTCCTTGGTCCAGGTACGCAGGCTCGGGGCCTCGCCGTCGAGGGCGGTCTTGGCGGTGCGCAGGAAGTTGGTCATGGTCACGCCGGGTACCTCGACCGGGTACTGCATGGCCAGGAACAGGCCCGCGCGGGCGCGCTCGTCCACGCTCATGGCCAGCACATCCTCGCCGTCCATGGTGATGGAGCCGGAGTCGACGTTGTAGCGCGGGTGCCCGGCGATGGTGGCCGCCAGGGTGGACTTGCCGGAACCGTTCGGGCCCATGATGGCGTGGATTTCGCCGGTGTTGATCGTCAGGGACACGCCCTTGAGGATCTGCTTGCTGCCCTGCTCGGTGTCGATGCTGACGTGCAGGTCCTTGATTTCAAGAGTAGACATCTGTCTGCTTTCTCCTTTGCGCCCGGTGGGAGCGGGCGCCGTTCACGTGATTGAAGTTTTTAGTTGAGGTCCGGGGCGGGCGCCCCGTTGAGGACGTTCGTGACGTCCACGTAGACGCCGTCGCCGTCGAGCGTCAGCGCGAACACCGGGACGGGCTCGAACGCCGGCAGGCTCAGCGGCTCGCCGGTGCGCAGATCGAACTGGGAGCCGTGGCCCCAGCATTCGATCGCGCAGCCTTCGACGTCGCCTTCGGAGAGGGAAACGTCCGCGTGCGAACAGGTGTCTCCGATGGCGTGGAGTTCGCCTTCCGAGTCCCTGACGATGGCTACCGGGTAGTCATCGATCAGGATGCGCACTGCCTGATTGACCTGTACGTCAGAGGCCTGGCACACCAGTTCGCCGCGCGGAGTCCCGCTCATCAGAGGTTGCCCGCCTCGAGCTCGCGTTCCAATGCGGCGTTGAGCCGCTCTTCGAGGGCGGGGACCCGGATCTGCTGAATGACCTCGTTGAGGAAACCGCGGACCACCAGGCGGCGGGCGACGTCTTGGGGGATGCCGCGCGCCATCAGGTAGAACAGGTGCTCGTCGTCGAAGCGGCCGGTGGTGCTGGCGTGGCCGGCACCTTCGATCAGTCCGGTCTCGATTTCGAGGTTCGGCACCGAGTCGGCGCGCGCGCCGTCGGTCAGCACCAGGTTCCGGTTTGCCTCGTAGCTGTCGGTGCCCTCGGCTTCCTTGCGGATCAGCACGTCGCCCACCCAGACGGTGTGCGCGTTCTTGCCCTGCAGGGCGCCCTTGTACAGCACCCGCGACTTGCAGTTCGGCATCGCGTGGTCCACGAACAGGCGGTGCTCAAGGTGCTGTCCGGCGTCGGCGAAGTAAAGGCCGAACATTTCCACATCGCCGCCGGTGGCAGTGAAACGGGTGGACGGCGTGACGCGGACCAGGTCGCCGCCCAGGCTGACGGTCACATGCTTGAACTTCGCGTCGCGGCCCACGCGGGCCTGCTGCGAGGAGGCGTGAACGGCGTCGTCGGCCCATTCCTGCACCGAGACGACAGTGAGTTCGGCGCCGTCCTGCACATCGATCTCCACGTTTTGCGAGACCGTTGCGCTGCCCTTGTGGTCCAGCACGACGACGGCCTTGGAGAACTTCTCGGCCACGATGACCAGGTGCTGCGCGGACAGCTCGGTGCTGTTGCCGTCCACCACGACGGCGACGCCGGCATCCAGCTGGGCTTCGGCCGGAATGGTCACCACGGTCGCTTCGGTGAACGCCTCCCAGGCCGCAGCCGAGACGCGGTCCTCGGGGATGCCCGCAACACCGATGCGCGCATCGCTCCGGCCCACGGTCTCAACCAGGACGCCGGCCGGCAGGTCGGCGCCTTCGGGCCCGGTGACGGTGACGGCCGGTGCGGTACCGGTCAGCGCGTCGCTCTGCAGGCCGCGCAGGCGCTTGAGCGGAGTGAACCGCCAGTCTTCCTCGCGTCCGGTGAGCGGGCCGAAGTCTTCTGCCTTGTACGAGGTCAGGCGGCCGGCGCGGGAGCTGTCCGGAACACCGACGCCGCCTCCGTGGCTGTGGCTCTTGGCGCTGGCCCCGGCCAGCGGACCTGCGGCAGCGTTGGCCGGGGAGAGATTTTCGCCTTCCTCCGTGAATCCGTCGATGGCCGGAGCACCGATGCGTGCCTTCTCAGTGATCTCAGTCATTAACCTACGGATCCTTCCATCTGCAGTTCAATCAAGCGGTTCAGCTCGAGGGCGTATTCCATCGGCAGCTCGCGGGCGATCGGCTCGATGAAACCGCGCACGATCATGGCCATTGCTTCGTCTTCGGCCATGCCGCGCGTCATCAGGTAGAACAGCTGCTCTTCGCTGACGCGGGACACGGTCGCCTCGTGGCCCATGGTGACGTCGTCCTCGCGGACATCGATGTACGGGTACGTGTCCGACCGCGAGATCGTGTCCACCAGCAGGGCGTCGCAAACCACGCTGTTCTTGGTGTTCTTCGCGCCTTCGCGGACCTGGACCAGGCCTCGGTAGGCCGAGCGGCCGCCGCCGCGGGCCACGGACTTGGCCACGATCGCGCTGGAAGTGTTCGGCGCGATGTGGACCATCTTCGAGCCGGTGTCCTGGTGCTGGCCCGCACCGGCGAAGGCGATGGACAGCGTCTCGCCCTTGGCGTGCTCGCCGGTCAGGTAGACCGCCGGGTACTTCATGGTGACCTTGGAGCCGATGTTGCCGTCGACCCACTCCATGGTGGCGCCCTCATGGGCGATGGCCCGCTTGGTGACCAGGTTGTACACGTTGTTGGACCAGTTCTGGATCGTCGTGTACCGGACGCGCGCGCCCTTCTTCACGATGATTTCGACGACGGCGGAGTGCAGCGAGTCGGAGCTGTAGATCGGCGCCGTGCAGCCCTCGATGTAGTGCACGTAGGAGTCTTCGTCGGCGATGATCAGCGTGCGCTCGAACTGGCCCATGTTCTCGGTGTTGATCCGGAAGTAGGCCTGCAGCGGGATGTCCACGTGGACGCCCTTCGGGACGTAGACGAAGGACCCGCCGGACCAGACGGCGGTGTTCAGCGAGGCGAACTTGTTGTCGCCGACCGGGATGACCGAGCCGAAGTACTCCTGGAAGATCTCCGGGTGTTCCTTCAGGCCGGTGTCGGTGTCCAGGAAGATCACGCCCTGGGCTTCCAGGTCTTCGCGAAGCTGGTGGTAGACCACCTCGGACTCGTACTGGGCGGCAACGCCGGAGACCAGGCGTTCACGCTCGGCCTCGGGTATGCCCAGCTTTTCGTAGGTGACCCGGATGTCCTCGGGCAGGTCCTCCCACGTCTTGGCCTGCTTCTCCGTGGAACGGACAAAGTACTTGATGTTGTCGAAGTCAATGCCGGACAGGTCGGCGCCCCAGGTGGGCATCGGCTTGCGGTCGAAGTACTTCAAGCCCTTCAAACGCAGATCCAGCATCCACTGCGGCTCGCCCTTCTTGGCGGAGATGTCGCGGACCACTTCTTCATTCAGACCGCGGCGGGCGTTGGCGCCGGCGGTGTCGGCGTCGGACCAGCCGTATTCGTAGGTCCCGATGCCATGCAGCTCGGGGTTCTTTTCCAGGATTTCGGAAATGGTGGTGTCGGCTACGTCGGTCGTCCCGACCGCGTTCCTCATGCTCTGATCCACTTGGTCCGTCATCACGGCCTCTCTTGCAGATTGATGGATACTCGTCTCGTGCCTGTCGCCGGTTCGACGGGTCGAACCGCAGACCTCGTTCGACCCACCGGGATGTGGGTCGTACAAACATGTCCCCCGCTGGCCAGCGTGGACAGTCGCCTGACATCCACCCCGAGCAGCCGGGAAAAAACTTCAGTTTCGCTGTCGCAGAAGTCCGGGAAGTCTGCTGCCAGCTGCTGCACCGGGCAGTGCCCCTGGCACAGCTGGACGGCCAGCATGGTGCTGTGCGGCGCTTGGGATCCCACCACGTTGGTGGAGCCAACGAAGCCGTCGGCGCTCAGCGCCTCCGCCAGCGCCTTGGCCCGCTCTTCGATTCCGGGCCCTGCTGCCTCCACTACCGGACGGTAGCGTTCTTCCATGTCCCGGTAGCGGTTCCGCGCGAACTCAGCAACCGCCTCGCGGCCGGCAGCCTCGCCCAAGGCCGCCAACGCGGTACGGGCGATATCCAGATAGTCGTTGCCGAGCCGTGTCTGGCCCTGCCGGCTCAGCACGTACTTCCGGGCCGGCCGGCCGGCTCCGGTGGCCGAATTCGCAGTGAGCTTGACCTCGATCAAGCCCTTGCGGGAGAGGGCATCCAAGTGGCGCCGCACGGCCGCGGGAGTGAAGCCCAGTATCTCGCCGAGCCCGGCGGCACTGACGGGTCCGTGTTCCAAGACGGCATTCAACACCCGGTCCCGGGTCCGCTCCTCGGACTCCGGTGCCTGGGCACGCAAAGAAGCACTACTGGTCATGGAATACACAACACAATCATGACGTATTCTATTCCGCCCTACCAGTAAGGCAGGCCTTAGCGGAGCATCCCTGCGTGGACCGCTCTACGTCCCGTAGAATGTTCGGGTGCCTACCTCCGAACCCTGCCTGGATATCCAGGGCCTCGTGAAAGATCTGGGACCGGTGGAGGCCCTGGACAACAAGATGGTCCGCGTCATCGACGGGGTCCATTTGCGCGCCTACCCCGGGCAGGTCACGGCCTTGCTCGGACCAAACGGCGCGGGCAAGACCACCACCTTAGCCTGCGCGCAGGGCCTCATGCGTCCCAACGGCGGCACCGTTCGGCTCCTCGGCCAGGACCCCTACCAGGCGGGCGCGGAGCTCCGCAGCCGGGTCGGCGTCATGCTGCAGGAAGGTGGCCTGCCGCAGGCCATCCGGCCGCTGGCCCTGCTCCAGCACGTTGCCGGAATGTACCGGGACCCCCGCAGCGTGGACGAGCTGGCGGAGCGGCTGGGCATCAACGGATTCGCCAACACCCCCATCCGCAGGCTCTCGGGCGGCCAGAAGCAGCGGGTCGCCCTGGCCGCCGCCTTGGTCGGCGATCCGGAGGTCCTTTTCCTGGACGAACCAAGCGCCGGACTGGACCCACAGTCCCGGGCCGTGGTGTTCGACCTGATCCAGGAACTGCGGGCCGAGGGGCTGGGCATCATCCTCACCACGCATCTCATGGACGACGCCCAGCGGCTGGCCGACTATGTCTTCATCATCGATGCCGGCAGGACGGTAGTGCACGGCACGGTCGCCGAACTCACGGCGGCCACGGACGAGAGCGCCGGCGTCGAACGCCTGCTGACCTTCGATGCCGCTCCGGGCCTGTCCTTCGCCCTGCCCGAGCCGTTCACCGCCGTCGAGAACGTTCCCGGCCGCTACATGGTGGCCGGCCAAATTACCCCCGCGGTGCTGGCCGCGTTGGCGGCGGAGTGGGCGGCCCACAATGTCATGCCGGCGTCCATCCGCATGGCACCGCGTTCGCTGGAGGATGTCTTCCTCGATATTTCCGGGAAGGACCTGCGATGAGCGCGCCCGCCCCCTTGATCCGCCGGATCGCCCTCCAGGGCCGCTACGAGACCCTGGGCATGCTGCGCAACGGCGAGCAGTTGCTGATTGCGATCATCCTGCCGCTGCTGGCGCTCATCGGCCTGACCGTCACGCCGCTGCTGGACACGTTCACGGACAACCGGATCGCCATGGCGGCCCCGGGCGTCCTGGCCTTGTGCACGGTATCCACCGCCTTGACCGGCCAGGGAATCGCCACCGGCTTCGACCGCCGCTATGGCGTCCTGCGGTTCCTGTCCACCACTCCGTTGGGACAGGGCGGCCTGATCCTGGGAAAGATTCTCGCCGTGCTGGCCATCATGGTGATCCAAGTCGTGGTGGTGGGCGGGACTGCCCTCCTGTTCCTCGGCTGGCAGCCCGCACTCGGCGGCATCGCGCCGGCAGCCGCGCAGCTGGTGCTCGGCGCCGCGGCTTTCACCTCGCTTGGTCTCTTGATCGCCGGGACCGTGCGGCCGGAAGCCACGCTGGCGATTACCAACCTGCTGTGGGTGCTGTTGGCGGCCGCCGGCGGTATCCTCTTCCCGGTGGCCAGCTGGCCCGACGTTTTCGAGCCGGCCGCCCACGTGCTACCCTCGACTGCTTTGGGCGACGCCCTGCGCAGCGCGCTGATCGACGCGCAGTTCAATCTCACCGCATCAATCGTGCTGCTGGCCTGGACCGTAGTGGCCAGCCTTGCCGCCATCCGCTGGTTCAAATGGAGCTAAGTCAATGACCACCGCCACCCCGAAGTCCCGCGGCCTCCAGGATCGGCTGCCCGTCTCGGTCAACCGGACCGTGCACGGGCTGGCCATTGCCTCACTGGTATCGCAGATGGGCATCATCATCACCGGCGGCGCCGTGCGGCTGACCAAGTCCGGCCTGGGCTGCTCGGAGTGGCCGAACTGCGTACCCGGTTCCATGACGCCGACGCCCGAGATGGGCATCCACGGGCTGATCGAATTCGGCAACCGCACGCTGACGTTCATCCTGGTCATCATCGCCGTGGCCATGCTCGTGTCGCTGTGGCGGATGCGCCGGTCGCACCGCACCCTGTTCGGCCTGGCGGTGGCCCTGCTGTGCGTCATCCCGGTGCAGGCCCTGATCGGCGGCATCACCGTGTGGACCGATCTGAATCCGTGGGTGGTGAGCCTGCACTTCCTGGCCTCGGCGGCACTGGTCGCTGTCGCCACGCTGCTGGTGAACCGCACCGGAATGTACTTGCGCGGCGGCACCGCCGTCGCCGTCGCTCCGGTCCCGCGCATCCAGGCAACCCTGGGCTGGACCATCGCCGCTACCTCTGCTGCCTCCATCGTGCTGGGCACGATCGTGACCGGCACCGGCCCGCATGCCGGTGACGCCAGTGCCCCGCGGCACAACTTCAGCGCGGACCTGGTGACGCGGATCCACGTGGTACCGGTCTACCTGCTGGTCGCGGCCATCGTGCTGGCGCTGGTGCTCGCCTACCGCCACGCCACCTCCCCGCAACTCCGTACCGCTCTTTGGTGGCTGGCCGCCGTGGTCCTGCTCCAAGGCGGCATCGGCTACCTGCAGCACTTCACCGGGCTGCCGGTCGGCCTCGTGCTGCTGCACATGCTCGGTTCTGCCCTACTGACCGTCGCGGCCACGAATGTCTGGGACCGTTCCACCGGCAAATTCCCGCTGTAGTCCGGTCCGACGGCGGGCTGTCGCTACTGTCCTGCCGAGGCCCGATCAGCCGGGCGGAACCCCTCGATGCCTTCGAGGAGGCGGGCGAGTTCGCGGCGGCTGCTCCCGGGCAAGGGGTGCAGCGGCAACCGCGGATCACCGGCGTCGATCCCGGCGGCCCTGGCCAACGAGTAGAGATTGCTGAGCGGGCGCAGCGAGCCGTAGTAGGCCATCAGCGGAGCCAACGCGGCGCGTGCCGCGGCGGCAGTTTCCTCATTGCCGGCCCGCAAGGCGTCGCGCAGCACCCGGTAGTGCGCCGGCAGCACGGCGATCGGCCCGCCGTGCCAGGCATCGGCGGCGAAGCCGGCCTCGGCGATCAGCGCGTCACCGCTCATGCCATGGCTGAAATCGCCCGCTTCGACCGGCAGCAGGTGGCGGAGTTCTTCATATCGCTCGCGGAATACTTCGGCATTGGGGGCCGATTCCTTCACGGCCACGATGTGGGTTTCCGCGGCCAGTTCGGCCACGAGCTCCAGGCTGAAGCTGAACTGCGTGGTGCGGGGATTGCTGTACAGGCAGACGGGGAGGCCGGACTGCCGGGCCGCCGCAACACACTGGGCGGCCACTTCCTCGTCCGTCAGGGGATAGTAGGAGACCGTGGAGACCAGGAGGCCGTCGGCGCCGGCAGCACTGGCGTCGTCGATGTTCTGCAGGAGTTCACGGGTGCCCACCGCGCTCACGCCGACGCACACCGGCAGCCCGGGCCGGACCGCCCTGGCCGCCTCCACCGCCGCTATGACGACATCCCGTCGCTCCGCGCGGTCCAAATAGGCGAAGTTGCCCGAACTGCCGAGCACCGTTATCGCGTCGACGGGCGCCTCGCTCACGGCGGCGATATGGCGAATCAGCTCCGGAAGGTTGACACCGCCGTCGTCATGGAAGGGGGTCACCGGATAAGCAATCAGGCCGCGGAAGGGATTCATGCCGCAATCTTAGGGCAGCGCGGGCAGGACAGCCCGACGGGGGCCGGCCGAAGAGATCAAGCCGGCGCGGGCGGGTGGCGCCTAGCCGAAGACGGGACCGCCGATGAAGGGGTCCAGGGCCAGGGCAAGGAACAGCACCGTCAGGTAGCTGATGGAACCGTGGAACACCCGCATGGCGCTCTTGTTCGTGACGGCGGTGCTTTCGGTTCCGCGCTTGGTCAGCGCGTAGAGCCGGTGCGATTCGTAGACGAACCAGGAACCGCTGAGCAGCGCCACGATCGTGTACACCCAGCCGGCGCCGCCGACCGGAGCCAGCAGCAGCGAGCAGACCAGGGTGGCCCAGGCGTAGAGCACGACCTGCACGGAAACCTGCCGGGCGCTGGCGATGGCGCCAAGCATCGGCACGTTGGCGGCGTTGTAGTCGTCGCTGTATTTCATGGAGAGCGGCCAGTAGTGCGGGGGCGTCCACAGGAAGATGACCATGAACAGGATCACCGCCGGCCACGCCACCGTGTTGGTCACGGCGGCCCAGGCGATGAGCACGGGGAAGCACCCGGCGGCGCCGCCCCAGACGATGTTCTGGGAGGTGCGGCGCTTAAGGATCAGCGTGTAGATCACGACGTAGAAGAAGATCGCGCCGACGCCCAGCATGCCGGCCAGCGGATTCGCCCCGAACCAGAGGAGCGCCACCGCCACCACGGCGAGCACCCAGGAGAACACCAGCGCCTCGCGCGGAGTCAGTTCCCCGGTCACGAGCGGGCGGTTCTCGGTCCGGTGCATGAGCTTGTCCATGTCCCGGTCGATGTAGCAGTTGAAGGAGCCGGCCGCTCCGGCAGCCAGGGCACCGCCGACCATCGTGGCAGCCATCAGCCAGAGGTCGGGAAAGCCGCCCTGGGCGAAGATCATGGTGGGCAGCGTGGTCACCAGCAGAAGTTCCATCACGCGGGGCTTCGTGAGCGCAATGTAGGCCTTGGCCTTGCGCGAGAAGCCGGGCTTGGCCGGAACGGCCAACGCCTGGTCCGGAACGGTCTGGATATTCAAGGAAAAACCACTCAGTTCTGCTGGAGTTCGTCTGACACACGAAAGCGCCCAGCCTTAAAGGACGGGCCAAGGTGCACCTACATCATACTCCTTCTATCTCTCGTAGAAACCGGTTTCGCCGGCCCCCGCCGAAACCTGCGCAGGCCCGCCCCGCTCCTGCCCGTCTCAAACAAGCTGCCTGTGACTGCGGGCACTGCAGCACGTCCTGCGCATTGCAGACTCAACGGATAGAGTGGGGAACAAGCGCCAACCCGCGGTGATGGGGCGCAACAAGCTCGAGGCAGTATCAACGGCGAATGGTCCACACGATCCGCGGCTGCGGCTGTTTTCCGGACCGTCGGCTGCCACCTGGACGTATCAGAAAGGGGCCCACCCGGTGCCACACATGGAAGATCAGGAATTGTCCTGGACATCGCTGGACCAGCGGGCGGTGGACACGGTGCGTGTCCTCGCCGCCGACGCAGTGGAGAAGGTCGGCAACGGCCACCCCGGCACCGCCATGAGCCTGGCCCCGGCCGCGTACCTGATCTTCCAGCAGTTCATGCGCCACGACCCGACCGATCCGCACTGGGTGGGCCGCGACCGGTTCGTCCTCTCCCCCGGCCACACCTCGCTGACGCTGTACATCCAGCTGTTCCTCTCCGGCTACGGCCTGGAACTGGAGGACCTGAAGGCGCTGCGGACCTGGGGATCGCTCACGCCGGGCCACCCGGAGTACGAGCACACCCCGGGCGTTGAAATCACCACCGGACCGCTGGGCCAGGGGCTCGCCTCCGCCGTCGGCTTCGCCTATGCCCAGCGCCGCACCCGCGGCCTGTACGACGCCGATGCTGCCGCCGGCGAGAGCCCGTTCGACCACACCGTCTGGGTGATCGCGTCCGACGGCGACCTGCAGGAAGGCGTCACCTCGGAGGCCTCCTCCCTGGCCGGCCACCAGGAGCTGGGCAACCTGGTGGTGCTCTACGACGACAACAAGATCTCCATTGAAGACGACACCGACATCGCCTTCACCGAAGACGTGCTCAAGCGCTACGAAGCGTACGGCTGGCACACCCAGCGGGTGGACTGGACCCGGACCGGCGAGTACGTCGAAGACGTCCCGGCCCTGTTCGAGGCCTTGAAAGCCGCAAAGGCCGAGACCTCCCGGCCCTCGATCATCTCGCTGCGCACCGTCATCGGCTGGCCCGCCCCCAAGAAGCAGAACACCGGCAAGATCCACGGCTCCGCCCTGGGCGCCGAGGAAGTTGCTGCCGTCAAGGAGGTGCTCGGCTTCGATCCGGAGCAGCACTTCGCCGTCGAGCCGGAGGTTCTGGACCACGCCCGGCAGGTAGCCGTGCGCGGCAAGCAGGCCCGCGCGGACTGGGAGACCGGCTACCAGGCGTGGCGCGAGGCCAACCCGGAGAACGCCGCACTGCTGGACCGTGTGCAGGCTTCCGAGTTGCCGCAAGGCTGGGAGGCGGCGCTGCCCGAGTTCCCGGCCGGCAAGGACGTCTCCACCCGGGCCGCCTCCGGCAAGGTGCTCAACGCCATCGGCCCGGTGCTGCCGGAGCTGTGGGGCGGTTCGGCGGACCTGGCCGAATCCAACAACACCACCATCGAAGGCTCCCCATCTTTCGTTCCCGAGTCGCGGCAGACCGACATGTGGTCCGGCGGGCCGTACGGCAGGGTGCTGCACTTCGGCATCCGCGAGCATGCCGCCGCCGCCATCGTCAACGGCATTGTGCTCAGCTCCAACACCCGCGCCTTCTCGGGCACGTTCCTGATCTTCAGCGACTACCAGCGGCCGGCCATCCGGCTGGGCGCCCTGATGGGCGTTCCCTCCATCTACGTGTGGACGCACGATTCCATCGGCCTGGGTGAAGACGGACCCACCCACCAGCCGGTGGAACAGCTGGCGAGCCTGCGCGCGATCCCGGGCCTCGACGTCGTCCGCCCGGCCGATGCCAACGAGGTGGCGCAGGCCTGGAAGACGATGCTGGAGAACCACAGCAACCCGGCCGGCATTGTGCTCACCCGGCAGAACCTGCCGGTCTACGAGCGCGGCGAAGGCGGTTTCGCCTCCGCCGACAACGTGGCCAAGGGGGCGTACGTGCTGGCCGAGGCGCAGTCCGGCGGCTCGGACACGACCCCGCAGGTGATCCTGCTCGCCACCGGTTCCGAAGTGCAGCTGGCCGTCCAGGCCCGCGAAACGCTGCAGGCCGACGGGATCGCCACCCGCGTGGTTTCCGTTCCCTGCCTCGAGTGGTTCAACCGGCAGGACGCCGCCTACCGCGAGTCGGTGCTTCCGGCCGGCATCAAGGCCCGCGTGTCGGTGGAGGCCGGCATTGCGCAGTGCTGGGACGGTTTGGTCGGCGACGCCGGCCGCAGCGTGTCCCTGGAGCACTACGGCGCCTCCGCCGACTACAAGACCCTGTTCCGCGAGTTCGGACTCACGGCCGAGGCTGTTGTCGAGGCCGCCCGCGACTCCCTCTCCCAGACCACCAATTCCTAAGGAGGACGCAATGTCCAACGCGAATACCCAGGCACTCTCCGACGCCGGCGTTTCCATCTGGCTCGACGACCTTTCGCGCCAGCGGATCAACTCCGGAACCCTGAGGGCCCTGATCGACGAAAAGAACGTGGTGGGCGTCACGACCAATCCCTCCATCTTCGCGGCGGCCCTGCAGGACGGCCGCAGCTACGAGGCGCAGGTTCAGCAGCTGGCCGCCGACGGCGCGGACGTGGACTCGGCGGTCTTCGCCATCACGACCTCCGACGTGGCCGAGGCCTGCGACCTGTTCTCCCCGCTCGCCGCCGATACCGAAGGCGTGGACGGCCGTGTGTCGATCGAGGTGGACCCCCGGCTGGCCCGTGACGCGCACGGCACGGCCGCCGAGGCCCAGCATCTGCACAAGGCCGTGGGCCGCACCAACGCCTTCATCAAGATCCCGGCCACCAGCGAAGGTTTGGAGGCCATCACCGAGACCCTCGCGCTCGGCATCAGCGTCAACGTGACCCTGATCTTCTCGCTGCAGCGCTACCGCGAAGTGATCAACGCCTTCATGCTGGGGCTGGAACAGGCCAAGGAAAACGGCAAGGACCTGGCGACCATCCACTCGGTGGCTTCGTTCTTCGTCTCCCGCGTGGATTCCGAGATTGACAAGCGCCTGGACGCCGCCGGGACCGAGGAGGCCGCCGCGTTGAAGGGCAGGGCCGGCGTCGCCAACGCACGCCTGGCCTACCAGATCTACGAGGAGCAGTTCGCGACCGAACGCTGGCAGGTGCTGGCGGCTGCCGGCGGCCGGCCGCAGCGGCCCCTGTGGGCTTCCACCGGCGTGAAGAACCCGGACTACCCGGACACCTTGTACGTCACCGAACTCGTCGCCCCGAACGTGGTCAACACCATGCCGGAGCAGACGCTGGAAGCCGTCGCCGACCACGGCAAGGTCGAGGGAGACCGGATCACCGGCACCTACGCGGAAGCCAACAAGGTGCTCGACGACATCGCGCAGGCCGGCATTTCCTACAACGAGGTGGTGGAGCTGCTCGAGGACGAGGGCCTGGAGAAGTTCGTGGCCAGCTGGCAGGAGTTGCGGGAGACCGTCCAGAACGCCCTCGAGTCGGTGCCCGGAGCCCGGAAGTCATGAGTTCGCTGGCTTTCGAAGCGTCGGGAGCCGCACTGGCCGCCGTCCGCCGTCATATCGGTACCCTGGTGGACGACCGGGTCGCGTCCCGCATCGCGGCCCAGGACAACACCCTGTGGGGCCCGGAGGCAGAAGCCGAGGCGGCCGTCCGCCTCGGCTGGGTGGACGCCGCGGCGCTGTCCCGGCCGCTGGTCCCGGAGATCCTGGAGCTGCGCAAGGAGCTTACGGCCGAGGGCGTGTCCCGCTTTGTGCTGGCCGGGATGGGCGGCTCCTCGCTGGCGCCCGAAGTGATCGCCAACACCGCCGGCGTGGAGCTCACCGTGCTGGACAGCACGGATCCCCAGCAGGTGGGTGCCGCGCTGGCAGAACGGCTTGCCGACACGGCCATCATCGTGTCGTCCAAGTCCGGTTCCACGCTGGAAACCGATTCGCAGCGCCGTGTCTTGGAGCAGGCCTTCACGGACGCCGGTTTGGATGCCGCTTCGCGGATCATCGTGGTCACCGATCCCGGCTCCCCATTGGATGAGGCGTCGCGGGAAGCCGGGTACCGGGCGGTGTTCAACGCCGACCCCAACGTCGGCGGGCGGTACTCCGCGCTGACCGCCTTCGGCCTGGTTCCCGCCGGACTGGCCGGCGTGGACATCGAACGGCTGCTTGACGACGCCGAAGAGGCCGCCGAGGTGCTCTCCGAGGATTCCGCCGACAACATGGCCCTGGCCCTGGGCGCGGCGCTGGCCGGCACCGAGCCGCTGCGCAACAAGGTAGCCATCGCCGACGAAGGGTCCGGCATCGTCGGCTTCGCCGACTGGGCCGAGCAGTTGGTCGCCGAGTCCACCGGCAAGCTGGGGACCGGACTGCTGCCGGTGGTGGTCAACGCCGGCGACCCGGAGACCGTCTCCGGAGCCAAGGACGTGCTGGTGGTCCGGCTCGTCTCCCCCGATCACGAGGTGACGGTCGGAGCCGACGAGGTTGCCGTGGGCGGGAGCCTGGGCAGCCAGCTGCTGCTGTGGGAGTACGCCACGGCCGTAGCCGGCCGCCTGCTGGGCATCAATCCCTTCGACCAGCCGGATGTCGAGGCGGCGAAGGTCGCGGCACGCGGGCTGCTGGACGAACGTCCGGCGGCGGCGCTGCCCGATTTCACCGACGGCGCCGTCCAGGTGCGCGGCAGCGGCTTGGCCATGGGCGCGTCGCTGGACGACGCGCTGCGCGACCTGCTGGGCAAACTGGGACCGGACGGCTATGTGAGCGTCCAGGCCTACCTCGACCGCTTTGGCCAGGCCGAGCTGGAACGCATCCGGCCCCTGCTGGCCGAAGCGACCGGACGGCCCGTGACTTTCGGCTGGGGCCCGCGGTTCCTGCATTCCACCGGGCAGTTCCACAAGGGCGGACCGGGCATTGGCGTCTACCTGCAGCTGACCGGCGAGGCCGCGACGGACATCCCCATCCCCGGACGCGAGTTCAGCTTCGGCGAACTCATCGATGCCCAGGCAGCCGGCGACGCCAACGTCCTGCGGGAGGGCGGCCGCCCCGTCCTGCGCCTGCATCTGGCCGACCGGGCGGCCGGCGTGCGCCAGGTGATGGACGCCGTGTCCCGACTGGCTGGAAAGCAGTAATGGCCCCTTCCGCACGACAACGTCCGGCCAACCCACTGCGTGACCCGCGCGACCGCCGGCTTGACCGCATTGCCGGGCCCTGTTCCCTGGTGCTGTTCGGGGTCACCGGAGACCTGGCCCGCAAGAAGCTCATGCCGGCGGTCTACGATCTGGCCAACCGCGGGCTGCTGCCGCCCAGCTTCGCGCTGGTCGGCTTCGCCCGCCGGCCCTGGGACGACGACGAGTTCGCCGCCCAGGTGAAGGAATCCGTGCAGCGGCACGCCCGCACCCCGTTCCGCGAGGACGTCTGGACCCACCTGGCGGCCGGCATCCGGTTCGTCCAGGGCGCTTTCGACGACGAGGCCGCCTTTGAGCAGCTCCGCGGCACCTTGGAAGAGCTGGACGAGCACCGCGGGACCCAGGGCAACCACGCCTTCTACCTCTCGATTCCGCCCAACGCCTTCGAGCAGGTGTGCAAGATGCTCTCGTCGCACGGCCTG
The DNA here is from genome assembly GCF_059090885.1 of Arthrobacter sp. Y3223065. Taxonomy (NCBI): domain Bacteria; kingdom Bacillati; phylum Actinomycetota; class Actinomycetes; order Micrococcales; family Micrococcaceae; genus Arthrobacter; species Arthrobacter sp. Y3223065. Next base: position 781,575 of record NZ_JBNHGC010000001.1, read on the forward strand.
GCCCAGGCAACCGATGAAGCAGACGGCATGCCGTGGCGGCGGGTGGTCATCGAGAAGCCCTTCGGGCACGACCTTCAGTCCGCCCGTGAACTGAACAACATCGTCGAATCGGTCTTCCCGCCGGACGCAGTGTTCAGGATCGACCACTATCTGGGCAAGGAGACGGTCCAGAACATCCTGGCCCTGCGCTTCGCGAACCAGCTGTTCGAGCCGCTCTGGAACGCCAACTACGTGGACCACGTGCAGATCACCATGGCGGAGGACATCGGCATCGGCGGCCGGGCAGGCTATTACGACGGCGTCGGGGCGGCGCGCGACGTCATCCAGAACCACTTGCTCCAGTTGCTTGCCCTGACGGCCATGGAGGAACCCATTTCCTTCGACGCGGAGGACCTGCGGACGGAGAAGGAAAAGGTGCTGGCCGCCGTCAAGCTTCCCGAGGACCTGTCGGCCCATTCGGCCCGTGGCCAGTACACCGGCGGGTGGCAGGGCGGCGAGAGAGTCGCCGGCTACCTGGAGGAAGAAGGCTTCAACCCGGACTCGGTCACCGAGACCTACGCGGCGCTGCGGCTGGACATCCACACCAGGCGCTGGTCCGGGGTGCCCTTCTACCTGCGTGCCGGCAAGCGGCTGGGCCGCCGGGTGACAGAGATTGCGGTGGTGTTCAAACGCGCGCCCAACCTGTTGTTCCCCAACCATCATGAGGACGACTTCGGCCAGAACGCGGTGGTGATCCGCGTCCAGCCCGACGAAGGGGTCACCATGCGCTTCGGTTCCAAGGTGCCCGGCACGCAGATGGAAGTCCGGGATGTCACCATGGACTTCGGCTACGGGCACGCGTTCACCGAGTCCAGTCCGGAGGCGTACGAACGGCTGATCCTGGACGTCCTGCTCGGCGAGCCGCCGCTGTTCCCCCGCCACCAGGAAGTCGAACTGTCCTGGAAGATCCTTGACCCGTTCGAGGAGTACTGGGCCAACAGCCGCACCCGGCCGGAACCGTACTCCCCCGGCAGCTGGGGACCGGCGTCGGCCGATGAGCTGTTGGCCCGTGACGGACGCACTTGGAGAAGGCCGTGATTAAAGAGCTCAAGGACACGACCACGTCGAAGGTCTCGAAGGAAATCGTGGCCATGCGGGAGCAAGGCGGCGTGGTGGCCCTGGGGCGCGTGCTGACCCTGGTGGTCGTGACCTCGCTGGGTTACGAAGAAGAGGCCATCTTCGCCGCCAACGCCGCCAGCCGGGAACATCCCTGCCGGATCATTGCCCTGGTCGATGCGGGGTCGGAGGCGAAGACCAGGCTGGATGCCCAAATCCGGGTCGGCGGCGATGCCGGAGCAGCCGAAGTGGTGGTGCTGTACGGCTACGGCCAGCTGGCAGCCGAAAGCGAGTCCCTCGTGGCTGCCCTGCTGCTGCCCGATGCCCCGATCGTCGCGTGGTGGCCGCACGGCATGCCGAAGGATGCTTCGCGCACGTCCATCGGCCGGATTGCGCACCGCCGCATCACCGATTCCGACAGGGAGCCCGACCCGCAGCAGGCACTGTTCAGCCTGCGCGAGACTTATACCGCCGGGGACACGGACCTGGCCTGGACGCGGTTGACCAGTTGGCGCGTCCAGTTGGCCGCCGTCTTTGACCAGCTGGAACCCGCCCCGGTCACCTCGGTTGCCGTGGAGGGCGCCTCCGACTCCCCCAGCACCGTCCTCTTGGCGGCGTGGCTGACGCTGGCCCTGAACGCGCCGGTGACCATCGTGGAGGACACGGCGGGGACCGGCATCCGGGGCGTGCGCATCTCCCGGACGACCGGCGACATCCGGATCCTGCGTCCCGGCCCGTCCGTGGCCGAACTCATCATGCCCGGCCTGCCGGTGCAGCGCATTACGCTGCCGCGCCGTCCCCTGGAGGAATGCCTGGCCGAAGAACTCCGCCGGCTGGACCCGGACGAAGTGTTCGGCGAGGTGCTGATTCATGGATTGCCCCGGACCAATTTGAGGAGCGTGCGCCGCAGTGACCGCTGACCCACACGTCGTAGTCCATTCCGACACCGCCGCCGTCGCCGGCTCGGCTGCCCGGAGGCTGGTGGAGCGCCTGGCGGCGGTCCAGGCCGAGCGCGGCGATGCCACCGTGGTGCTCACCGGCGGCAGCCTGGGCATCAACACGTTAAAGGCGGTCGCCGCCGTCGACGCCCCCGCCGGCTTCGATTGGTCCAAGGTCAACATCTGGTGGGGCGACGAGCGGTTCGTCGCCCAGGACAGCCAGGACCGCAACGAACGGCAGGCCCGCGAAGCGCTGCTGGACGCGCTCCCCCTGGACCCGCACCGGGTGCACCCCTTCGGCGCGGCCGGCGAACACGCCGACCCGGACGCTGCAGCCGCGGCCTATTCCGCCGCGCTGCGGCAGGCCGCGGCCGAAGAGGGCACGAGCGGCCCGGTGCCCAGATTCGACGTGCTGTTGCTGGGCGTCGGTCCTGATGCCCACATCGCATCGCTGTTTCCCGAGATGGGCGGCATCCGCGAGGAAGAGCGTTCGGTGGTCGGCGAGACCGATGCGCCGAAACCCCCGCCGGAGCGCGTGTCCCTGACGCTGCCGGCGATCAACTCGGCGGACGAGGTCTGGCTGGTGGTGGGCGGCCAGGACAAGGCCGGTGCCGTGGGACTGGCCCTGGCCGGCGCCAACCCGGTGCAGGTTCCCGCCGCCGGTGCGCGCGGGCGCAAGCGCACCGTGTGGCTGCTGGACCAGGACGCCGCGTCCAAGCTGCCGCACGCGCTGCTGTCCGCGGCCGAAAGAGGCGACGGCTAACAGCGGTTCCTCCGGCGCCCGGCATTGCCGGTGGGTTCGGCCCGCTAGCGCGCCTCTCGACGCCGTCGCCGCAGCTTCTCGAGCGCCTGTTCCACGACGGCCTCCGCCTCGTCCGGGCTGCGCCGTTCCTTCGCGTACTCGAGGTGGCTCTTGTAGGGCTCGTCGCTGCTGCGGGCTTCGGTGGTGTACCCGCCCGGTTCCCTGGCTGCGGTCTGGCCGCAGTGCGGGCAGTCCCACGACGGCGGGATGTCGGCTTCGCTCAGATTGGCGAAGACCGGTGTGGTCTGGTGTCCCTTCGGACACCAATACGTGACGGGAACCTTGGTCACCGGAACTACCGTCCGCCCGGTCACGGCCTGCCAGCCCGCAAGCCCGGCACCCGACTCGGAACCCACCCGTACCGCGCGGAAAGAATTCGACGGATCAACCATGTTTGCTCCCCGCTGAGAAGAATCGATGCCCCCTGCATCGGGCACCAGTCTACGGGTCGAACAGCGATGGGTTAAGGGGTAGGCCGAAGTCGTCGGTCCCTCGGGCCCAGACAGCGGAGCCGGGCGGGGAGCCGGGCGCCGGAAGCGTCGGTCAGGATTCCGCGCTGAAACGCATCATGAGGCCGAGGGCCACGATGACCGCGCCCCAGACAAGCCCCAGGACGACGGTGAACCGGTTGAGGTTGCGCTCCGCGACGCCGGACGAGCCCAGGCTGGTGGTCATGCCGCCGCCGAACATGTCGGACATGCCGCCGCCGCGCCCCTTGTGGAGCAGGATGAGCAGGGTCAGCAGCAGGCTCGTAATGCCGAGCAGGATTTGCAGCGTGATCTTCAGAGCTTCCACAGTGGCCTTTCGTCAGCTGTCGGGATATCCCAGTGGCGGGCAGACATCACTTTGTCAGCAGGTGGTGTTCGAACCTGACAATATTAGCAAATTCGCCTGCATCCAGACTGGCGCCGCCGACCAACACGCCGTCCACGTCGCGCTCGTTCAGGATCGCGGCCGCGTTTGCCGCCTTCACGGAGCCGCCGTAGAGCAAACGCACCCCGGCTGCCACGCTGTCATCGAAGAGGACGGCCATCTCCGCGCGGATGGCGGCGCACATCTCCTGGGCATCCTCGGGGCCGGCCACTTCCCCGGTGCCGATCGCCCACACCGGTTCGTAGGCGATGACCAACCCGGCCGCCTGCCCGGCCTCCAGGCCTGCTACATCCGCGCGCAGCTGACCGAGCGTGTGCTCCACGTGGTTCCCGGCCTGGCGCACGGCGAGGCCTTCGCCGACGCACAGCACCGGTGTCAGCTTGTGCCGGTAGGCCGCCTTCAGCTTCCCGTTCAGCAACGCGTCGTCCTCGCCGTGGATCTCGCGCCGCTCGGAATGCCCGACCAGCACATACCGGCAGCCCAGCTTGGCCAGGAATTGTCCGGAGATGTCACCGGTGTAGGCGCCGGCATCGTGCGGCGAGAGGTCCTGGGCGCCGTAGACAAGCTTCAGGTCGTCGCCGTTGACCAGCGTCTGCACGCCCCGCAGGTCGGTGAACGGAGGGAAGACGGCAACCTCGACCCGGGCATAGTCGTGCCGGGCATCGCTCAGCGTCCACGCCAGTTTCTGCAACAGGGTGATGCCCTGGACGTGGTCCATGTTCATCTTCCAGTTGCCGGCGATCAGCGGGGTGCGGTCGAACTTGCCGTTGGTCGAGGTGGTCACTGAGGTCTCCATCTGTTGTGGGCGTCGCGGTGGACGCCGTGCTGCGCTGCGGGGCGGCGCCGTCGGGCTTGGGCGGTACCGGCAGCCCCTGCCGCCGGAGGCGGCAGGGGTGCCTGCGATCAGTCCTCCAGTGCTGCCAGGCCGGGCAGTTCCTTGCCCTCAAGGTATTCGAGGCTGGCGCCGCCGCCGGTGGAAATGTGTCCGAAGGCGCCGTCGTCAAAGCCGAGGGCACGCACCGCGGCGGCGGAATCTCCTCCGCCGACGACGGTGAAGCCGTCGCTCCCGGTGAGGGCCTTGGCTACCGTGCGGGTGCCGTTGGCGAACGCGGCGAACTCAAACACACCCATCGGACCGTTCCAGAAGACGGTGTTCGCCGAGTGGATCTGGTGGGCGAAGGCTTCGGCCGACTCCGGGCCGATGTCCAGGCCGATGCCGCTGGAGCCGAACGATGCCGACTCGATGCTGTCCGCCGGAACCACTTCCCAGGCCGCATCGGCGGCGAACTTTTCGGCGACCACGATGTCGGTCGGCAGGATGAACGTGCAGCCCAGCTCCTTGGCACGTGCGAGGTAGCCGCGGACGGTGTCCAGTTGGTCCTGCTCCAGCAGGCTGGAGCCGACCTTGTAGCCCTGGGCCGCCAGGAAGGTGAAAACCATGCCGCCGCCGACCAGCAGGTAGTCGGCCTTGCCCAGCAGGTTCTCGATCACGGCCAGCTTGTCCGAGACCTTGGAACCGCCCAGGACCACCACGTACGGCCGCTGCGGGGCCTCGGTGAGCCTGTTCAGGACCTGCAGCTCCGTGCGGACCAGGTCGCCCTGGTAGGCCGGAAGCCGGCGGGCGATGTCGAAGACGGAAGCATGCTTGCGGTGGACGGCGCCGAAGGCGTCGTCCACGTAGGCTCCGTCGTCACCGGTCAGGGCGGCGAGTTCAGCAGCAAAGGCCTCCCGGTCGGCGTCGTCCTTGCTGGTTTCCCTGGGATCGAACCGCACGTTCTCCAGCACCAGCACTTCCCCGTCCTGCAGGCCGGCGGCCGCCTCCCGGGCGGCCGGGCCCACCGTGTCCGCGGCGAACTTGACCGTGACCGGTGCCAGCTCCTTCAGCCGGGCGACCGCGGGGCGCAGCGAGAACTTCTCCTCGGGTGCGCCCTTGGGGCGGCCGAGGTGGGCCGTCACGATGACCCGCGCTCCGGCTTCCGCGAGCTTGGAGATGACCGGCAGGGACGCCCGGATACGCCCGTCGTCGGACACCTTCAGCTCCGGGAGTTCACCCTCCAGGGGGACGTTCAGGTCCGAGCGGACCAACACGCGGCGTCCGCGGACCCCGGCGGCCAGCAGGGCATCAAGAGAATGTGCAGTCATTTCTTCCTTCGTGCGGAGGACGGGACGGGCTGGGACCTAGGACAGCTTTGAGGCAATCAGAGCCGTCAGGTCCACCAGGCGGTTGGAGTAGCCCCACTCGTTGTCGTACCAGCCGACAACTTTCACCTGATTACCCATTACCTTAGTCAGTCCCGAGTCGAAGATCGAAGAGGCCGGGTCTGTGACGATATCGGAGGACACGATGGGGTCCTCGGTATACGCGATGATCCCGGCCCAGTGCGGGTCGCCGGCGGCCGCCTTGAACGCCGCGTTGACCTCGTCCACATCGGTTTCGCGGGACACGGTAACGGTCAGGTCGGTCATCGAGCCGGTCGGCACCGGCACACGGACCGCGAAGCCGTCCAACTTGCCCTGCAGTTCCGGGAGGACCTGCCCGATGGCCTTCGCTGCGCCGGTCGATGTCGGCACGAGGTTGATGGCCGCCGCCCGGGCGCGCCGCAAGTCCCGGTGCGGCCCGTCCTGCAGGTTCTGGTCGGCGGTATAGGCGTGGATGGTGGTCATGAGTCCGTGTTCGATGCCGAACGTCTCGTGCAGCACCTTCGCCATCGGCGCCAGGCAGTTCGTGGTGCAGGACGCGTTCGAAATCAGGTGGTGGTTACCGGCGTCGTACTCACTGTCATTGACGCCCATCACAATGGTGATGTCCTCGTCCTTGGCCGGGGCCGAGATCAGGACTTTCTTCGCCCCGGCGTCGATGTGCTTGCGGGCGCCGCCGCCCTTGTTGAACCTGCCGGTGGATTCGATCACGATGTCGACGCCGAGGTCGCTCCACGGCAGGTCGGCCGGTTCCTTTTCGGACAGGACGCTGACCTTCCGGCCGCCGACGATCAGGTTGCCGGCATCCACCTCAACCGTTTCCTTCAGCACGCCCAGGACGCTGTCGTATTTGAGCAGGTGGGCCAGGGTGTGGGCATCGGTCAGGTCGTTGACCGCCACGATTTCCAGGTCCGTGTTTTGCGCCAGGGCGGCGCGGAAGTAGCTGCGGCCGATCCGGCCGAATCCATTAATTCCAACTCGAGTAGTCATGAGCCTCTACCTCGTGGATGGGGCCGTGGCCGGCGGGCTCTCCCCCGCTGGTCCGTGCCGGGTTGTTTGGCCTGCGTGGCCGGGGGTGGTCAGCGCGGAAGCGCCGGTGCGGGCGGCGACGAAGCGGGCGGCGACGTCTGCCCAATTGACGGTACCGGCGCGGTGTCCGCGCCGGCCCCGTAGGCGGCGTGGTGCCTGGAGCGGTGCGGCTCCATGATCCCCGCCGGGAGGTGCGGCCCCGGGGCCGCATGAGCGAAATTGAGCCCGGGCAGTTCGTGCTTGCTCATGGTTCCCTCCGTCTTCCCCCGACCGCTGTTTGCGGCCGGGTCGGATGATCCAACCGGACGGGCTCGTCCGTCCGGCAGCTCCCGGGGCCGGTCTTCGTTGACCGGTACCGGGCGATGCCCGGCATGCCGCCGTGCCGTGCCTAGTCGTCCAGCATCTCCGGCGTCACGTTGGCTTCGGTCCCCGGGATGCGCAGCTCCAGCGCCCGCTTGTCTGCCATGGCCAGCAGGCGGCGGATCCGGCCGGCGATGGCGTCCTTGGTCATCGGCGGGTCCGCCAAACGTCCGAGCTCGTCCAGGGAGGCCTGCTTGTGTGCCACCCGGAGCTCACCGGCGTACCGCAGGTGCTCGGGCACTTCGTCGTCGAGGATCTCGAGGGCACGCTCCACGCGCGCACCCGCTGCCACGGCGGCCTGGGCCGAGCGCCGCAGGTTGGCGTCGTCGAAATTGGCCAACCGGTTGGCGGTGGCCCGCACTTCCTTGCGCATCCGGCGTTCTTCCCACACCATCAGGGCATCATGGGCGCCCATCCGGGTCAAGAGCGCCGCGATGCTGTCGCCGTCGCGGATGACGACCCGGTCCACGCCGCGGACTTCCCGGGCCTTGGCCGCGATGCCCAGCCGGCGCGCCGCGCCCACCAGCGCCAGCGCGGCTTCCGGGCCGGGGCAGGTGACTTCCAGGGCCGAAGAGCGGCCGGGTTCGGTCAGCGAACCGTGCGCCAGGAAGGCGCCGCGCCAGACCGCCTCGGCGTCGGCGGCCGAACCGTTCACGACCACGGACGGCAGGCCCCGAACCGGCCGGCCGCGGCCGTCCAGCAGTCCGGTCTGCCTGGCGAGGGACTCCCCGTCCTTGACCACGCGCACGACGTAGCGGTTCCCGCGGCGCAGGGCACCGCCGGAGACCACGATGATGTCGCCGCTGTGGCCGTACACTTCCGAGATTGCGGTGCGCAGCCGCCGGGCGGTCGCAGCCAGATCAACTTCGGCCTCAATGACTATGCGGCCGGAAATGATGTGAAGTCCACCGGCGAAGCGGAGCGTCGACGAGACCTCCGCCTTCCGGACCTGGGACTTCTTGATGTCAAGGCGAGCGAGCTCATCCTTGACTGCTGCGGTCAGCGCCATGCACCTTGTCCTTACCTAATCCTTGTGGCCTTCGAAAATGTCGTGGTAGGCACTCGCCAGTCTCAACGGATCGTGTACGGGGCGTCCGCCTGAACTCCCTACTCTACCGAAGACAACGCGTGCACCGAGCGCAGCCGCGGCATCCTCGAAACGCCCCTTGTCGTCAATCACGGTCGGATCGGCCAACACCACGTCGAAACGCATCCCGGGCGCACAGCGCCTCACGGCAGCCAGGTGGTCCGACGCCGTCATCCCGGACGTTTCCTTGGTGTCCACCGACAGGTTCATGGTCAGGCAGCGGCGCGCCGGGGTGTCGCAGAGCGCTTCGCGCATCTCCTTCAGCATCAGGTGCGGCAGCACCGAGGTATACCAGGAACCGGGCCCAAGGATCACCCAGTCGGCATACTCGACGGCGTTCAGCGCCTCGACGCAGGCCGGGGCGTCGTCCGGCAGCAGGCGCACGTCGTGGACGTGGCTGTTCCGGCCGGCCGCTGCCAGCCGGGACTGGCCGGAGATCAGCGCGGTCCGCAGCCGGCCGTCGTCGCCCTCCACCAGCACGTCGCCCTCGATGGTCAGCGGCACGGTGGCCATCGGCAGCACCTCCCCGCGGGCCCCCAGCAGCGCGCCGGCCCACTTCAGGCCGGCAACGGGGTCGCCGAGCAACTCCCACAGGGTGACGATCAGCAGGTTTCCGAGCGCGTGGTTGTCCAGCGACGGCTCGGCGCCCGGGGATGACTTGAAGCGATGCTGCATCACATCGCGCCAGGTCCGGCCCCAGTCGGTGTCATCGCACAGCGCCGCGAGGGCCATCCGCAGGTCCCCCGGCGGGAGCACGCCGAATTCCTCGCGCAGGCGGCCGGAGGATCCGCCGTCGTCGGCCACCGTGACGATGGCGGTCAGTTCCGTGGTGAGCAGCCGCAGCGCGCCCAGCGAGGCGGAGAGCCCGTGCCCGCCGCCCAGAGCCACCACGGAGGGAGGCGTGCCGTTCTTCCCGGTCCGGCTGCGGGAGGCACCCGGGGCGGGAACCAGCGGCATCGGTCCGGTCAGGATCGCCACTATTCGCGCCCCAGGTCCCGGTGCTGGACGGTGACCTTGACGCTCGGCAACTGGGCCAGCCGCTTCCCGATTTCCTCGGCGACCGCAACGGACCGGTGCTTCCCGCCGGTGCACCCGATGGCGATGGTGCCGTAGTGCTTGTTCTCGCGCCGGTAGCCCTCCAGCACGGGCTCCAGGGCGTCCACGTAGCGGTTGACGAACTCATCGGCGCCGGAGTCCACCAGCACGTAGTCGCGGACCTTCTCGTCCAGCCCGGTATGGGGGCGCAGCGCGGGGACCCAGTGCGGGTTGGGAATGAAGCGGGCGTCGGCGACGAAGTTGGCGTCCACCGGCAGCCCGTACTTGAAGCCGAAGCTGACGACGTTGATGCGCAGGACGATCGGTCCGGATTCGGTGAAGAGTTCGGTGATCGCGGTGGCCAGGGCGTGGACATTCATCTCGGTGGTATCCACCACCAGGTCGGCAGAGTCCTTGAGGCTGCTCAACAGTTCCCGTTCCGCGGTGATGCCGTCCGAAATGCGGCCATCGCCCTGCAGCGGGTGCGGCCGCCGGCCCTGTTCGAAACGGCGGACCAGGACGTCTCCGGAGGCGTCCAGGAAGAGCACCCGGTAGTGGATGCCGCTCGCCGCCAGGGCATGCAGCGCCTCGCGGATGTCGCGGAACAGGCTCTGGCTGCGAACGTCCACCACCACGGCAAGCTTGGGCAGCGACTGCGGCATCCGCGAAACCAGTTCGGCCAGCGTGCCCAGCATCTGCGGCGGCAGGTTGTCCACCACGTACCAGCCATGGTCTTCGAGGGCGTGCGCCGCCGTGGTCCGGCCGGCGCCGGACATGCCGGTGACCACCAGGAGCTCGGATTCCACCGGCTTTTCCGGCGTCAAGTCCTCGTCCACCGTCATCGTCATTCCATCCATCCCGACCCCCACTCCTCGATTCCAGCTCTAGCCTAACTAAGATTCGACGATTTCGCCGGTCGCCATATTCACCGCCGGGGCGGGCTCCTCCGCGGCACCGGCCGCCAGCTGTCGCTTCAACGAAGCCGCCAGCGCGGGGCCGATGCCCGGCACCTGCTGCAGCTCGTCGACGCTGGCCGCCTTGAGTTTCTTCGCCGAGCCGAAATGTTTCAGCAGCGCCTTGCGTTTCGCCGGCCCCAGGCCCTGGATGCCGTCCAGCACCGAAACCGTCATGGCCTTGCCGCGCTTCTGCCGGTGGTAGGCAATCGCGAACCGGTGGGCCTCGTCGCGGATGCGCTGCAGCAGGAACAGCCCCTCGGACGAGCGCGGCAGGATCACGGGGAAATCGTCGTCGGGCAGCCACACTTCTTCCAGCCGCTTGGCCAGGCCGACCACGAACACGTCGGTAATGCCCAGGTCCGCCAGTGCCCGGGAGGCGGCGGCCACCTGGGGCGGCCCGCCGTCCACCACCACCAGGTTGGGCGGGTAGGCGAACTTGGTCTTGGGCGCGGGAGTCAGCGTCGCTTCAAGCACGACGGCGGTGTCCCCGCCGCCGGCGGCAGCTTGCGGCTGCGCGGGGTGCCCGCCTCCGGACGCCCCCGCGGCGGCTCCTCCCGCCGGGCCGATGCCCGCGCCACCGCCGAGGGCTTCGCCTGCACCCGTTGCCGCCGGAACGGCCTGACGACCTTGTTCCGCCAGGTAGTTTCGGAACCGCCGGCTGATCACGTCGTACATCGCCGAGGTATCGTCGCGGGCGGCCTCGCCGGTGATCGCGAAGCGGCGGTAATCGGACTTCTTCGGCAGCCCGTCTTCCACCACCACCATGGAGGCCACCACGTTGGTTCCCTGCACGTGGGAGATGTCGTAGCACTCGATCCGCAGCAGCGCTACGGGCAAATCCAGGGCTTCCTGCAGCTGCTGGAGGCCCGCCGAGCGCGTGGTGATGTCGCCGGCGCGGCGGCTCTTGTGCAGGGCCAGCGCCTGCTCGGCGTTCTCCCTCACGGTGGACACCAGGGCGGCCTTGTCCCCGCGCTTCGGCACGTGGATCTGCACCTTGCTGCCCCGGAGTACGCTGAGCCAGGCCTGCAGCTCGGCGGCGTTCTCCGGTTCCTGCGGCAGCAAGACCTGGCGCGGGATCCGGTCCGGCCCGTCGGCGTCCCCGTAGACCTGTTGCAACAGGTGTTCGGCCAGGTCGGCGGTGCTTTGGTCCTCGACCTTTTCCACCACCCAGCCGCGCTGGCCGCGGATCCTGCCGCCGCGGACGTGGAAGACCTGGACGGCCGCCTCCAGTTCGTCCTGGGCCAGGGCAAACACGTCGGCGTCCGTGTCTTCGCTGAGCACCACGGCATTGCGTTCGAAGACCCGGCGCAGCGCGGCGATATCGTCCCGGTGCCGCGCCGCCGTTTCGTAGTCGAGTTCCGCCACCGCCGCGGCCATTTTCTTCTCCAGGGCCCGGATGAACCGGTCGGCTTCCCCGCCCATGAACGCGCAGAACTCGGCGGCCAGGGCCTTGTGGTCCTCGGGAGAGATCCGCCCCACGCACGGCGCCGAGCACTTGTCGATGTAGCCGAGCAGGCACGGCCGGCCGGTGCGCTGGGCGCGGTTGAAGACGCCGGTGCTGCAGGTACGGACCGGGAAAACCCGCAGCAGGGTGTCCACGGTCTCGCGGATCGCCTTTGCCGGGTAGTACGGGCCGAAGTACTTGACGCCCTTGCGCCGCTCGCCGCGCATCACCTGCACGCGTGGGAACTTCTCCCCCATGGTCACGGCAAGGTAGGGATAGGACTTGTCGTCCCTGAACATGATGTTGAAGCGCGGCGTGAACTCTTTGATCCACGTGTACTCGAGCTGGATGGCCTCCAGTTCGCTGCCCACGATCGTCCACTCCACCGAAGCCGCAGTATGCACCATCGCGTGGGTCTTGGGCGGCAGGTTCTTGGGGCTGGCGAAGTAACTGTTGAGCCGTGACCGCAGGTTTTTCGCCTTGCCGACATAGATGACGCGGCGGTGTTCGTCCCGAAAGCGGTAGACGCCGGGATTGGTCGGGATCTCCCCCGTCCGCGGACGGTAGGAAACAGGATTAGCCATGGCCGGTCTCTCCCTTCCTCGCCTGGGTCCTAATGCCGTCCGGCTGGTCAGGCCGACGGCGTTTTGTTATAGCTGTTCGAGCGTTCCTGGCCGGTCAGGTCGGCAATCGCGTCCATGATCTGGTCGGTGGCTGACCGGCGCGCCGGCAGCGAGTGCTCCGGCCCGGTCCGCTGGAAGTACAACGGCTTGCCGATCCGTACCGTGAAGTGGTTCGGCCGGATCATCATCCTCCCGGCGGGCTGAAGCTGTTCGGTGCCGATCAGCCCTACCGGCAGCACCGGCGCCCCGGTGGTGAGGGCCAGCCACCCCACGCCGGTGCGGCCCCGGTACAGCTTGCCGTCACGGGACCGTGTTCCTTCAGGATAGATCCCGAAAGCCTCGTTGCGTTCCAGTACGTCCAGAGCGCTCTGCAGCGCAGCCACGCTGGCCGCCTGTTCGCCCCGCTCCACCGGTATCGAGCCGACGCTGTGGAAGAACCACCGCATCGCGGCCCCCTTGGGGCCCCGGGTGGTGAAGTATTCGGCTTTGGCGAAGAAGGCAACTTTGCGCGGCATCATCGCCTGGATGATGACGCTGTCGAAGAAGGACAGGTGGTTCGGCGCCACAATCACCGGCCCGGCGGCGGGAAAGTTCCCAATGCCTTCAATCGTCGGCCGGCAGCTGAGCCGCAACCCGGCGCGGAACGAGGCGCGTGTCGCTTCGAACGTCCTCATGCGGCCGGTCCCCGGCGTCCGGACAGGACACCGTCCGGCTGCTCGGCTACCAGCCGCCCGATAGCGGCCTCAAGTTCTTCGGCGGAGTGCACGACGACGGCGGCGCCCGCGGCTTCCAGTTCCCCGGGGGCGGCGAATCCCCAGCCGACCCCAATGGCGGGGATGCCGAGCTGGAGCGCCGCGGCCGCGTCGTAGAGACGGTCGCCCACCATCAGCACCGGGCCGAACGCGTCGGTGACGCCGTCCAGCGCAGCCTGCAGGATCGGCACCTTGCCCAGTCCTGGTCCCGCTGCCGGTGCGGGATCGTCGCCCTCGGCCCCGTAAATTCCTGCAAAATACTGCTCCAGGCCCTTCAGCCGCAGCAGGTCCCGGGCCAGTCCGGTCGGCTTCTGGGTGGCGACAACGAGGATCGCGCCGGTGGAGAGGAGCCGCTCCAGCAGTCCGGTGATGCCCGGGTACACGCGGCTTGCCGCCATGCCGGACCGGCGGTAGCCGGCTCTGTACAACGCGATGACCTCGCCGAGCCGGTGCTCGGGGACGCCGGCGCGGCGCAGGGACTCGCCCAGCGGCGGCCCCACCAGGGACTCGAGTCCTTTCTGCGGCGGGACCGGCAGTCCGGCCGCCGCGAGGGCGCCGGCTATTCCGGTGGTGATAGCACCTGCGGGGTCAACCAGGGTTCCGTCGAGGTCGAAAAGTACCAGCGCAGGCAATTGAGTCACCCGGGCATTTTCCCACAGATCCGCGGATCCGCCGGAATCCATTCCTGCTGGGGAATATCTTATTCCATCCTGCAGGCTCACTTGTGGCCGAGTGCCTCCGCCAGGAAACGGCCGGTGTGGCTTCCCTCGGCCGCCGCTACCTGCTCCGGTGTACCGCTGGCGATGATCTGGCCGCCACCGGAACCGCCCTCGGGCCCCAGGTCCACAACCCAGTCGGCACTCTTGATCACGTCGAGGTTGTGCTCGATGGTGATCACCGTGTTGCCCTTGTCCACCAGCCCCTGCAGCACCTGCAGCAGCTTGCGGATGTCCTCAAAATGCAGGCCGGTGGTCGGCTCGTCCAGCACGTAGATGCTTCGCCCGTTCGAGCGGCGCTGCAGCTCGCTGGCGAGCTTGACGCGCTGGGCTTCCCCGCCGGACAACGTGGTGGCGGGCTGCCCGAGCCGGACGTAGCCGAGCCCGACGTCCACCAAGGTCCGCAAGTGGCGGGCGATCGGGGTGAACGCGGCGAAGAATTCCGCTGCTTCCTCGATCGGCATGTCCAGGACTTCGGCGATCGTCTTGCCCTTGTAATGGACTTCCAGCGTCTCGCGGTTGTACCGCGCACCGTGGCAGACCTCGCACGGAACGTAGACGTCCGGCAGGAAGTTCATTTCGATCTTCAGCGTGCCGTCACCGGAGCATGCCTCGCACCGCCCGCCCTTGACGTTGAACGAGAACCTGCCGGGCAGGTAGCCGCGGAGCTTCGCCTCGTTGGTCTCGGCGAACAGCTTGCGGATGTTGTCGAAGACACCGGTGTACGTGGCCGGATTGGACCGGGGCGTGCGGCCAATCGGGCTCTGGTCGACGTGGATGACCTTGTCCAGCTGGTCCACGCCTTCCACCCTGGTGTGCCGGCCCGCAACATGCTTGGCTCCGTTGAGCTTGTTGGCCAGCACCTTGTACAGAATGTCGTTGACCAGAGTCGATTTCCCGGAGCCGCTGACGCCGGTGACGGCGGTGAAGATGCCCAGCGGGAACGACGCGTCGATGCCCCGGAGATTGTTTTCGCGGGCGCCGACCACCTTCACTTGGCGCTTCTTGTCCATCTTCCGGCGCTTGGCCGGCAGCTCGATCCGGCGCCGGCCCGACAGGTAGTCACCGGTGATGGAACGCGTGTTGTCCAGCAGTTCCTGCAGCGAGCCGGAGTGGACCACTTCGCCGCCGTGCTCGCCGGCGCCCGGTCCGATGTCCACTATCCAGTCGGCCTCGGCAATGGTGTCCTCGTCGTGCTCCACCACAATCAGGGTGTTGCCGAGGTCGCGCAGCCGCGTGAGGGTCTCGATCAACCGCCGGTTATCCCGCTGGTGCAGGCCGATCGAGGGCTCGTCCAACACGTAGAGCACGCCGACAAGACCGGAGCCGATCTGCGTTGCCAGCCGGATGCGCTGGGCTTCTCCGCCGGACAACGTGCCGGCGGCGCGCTCAAGGTTCAGGTACTCCAGGCCGACGTCCAGGAGAAAGCGCAAGCGCGCCTGGATCTCGATGAGTACCTGGTGGGCGATCTGGGTTTCGCGGGCGGAGAGTTCCAGAGCGGCCAGGAACGAACTTGCCTCGCGCAGCGGCAGGGCAGACACTTCCGCGATGGACTTGCCGTTGATCAGCACGGACAGCGACGCGGGGTTCAGCC
This sequence comes from Arthrobacter sp. Y3223065, assembly GCF_059090885.1. Taxonomy (NCBI): domain Bacteria; kingdom Bacillati; phylum Actinomycetota; class Actinomycetes; order Micrococcales; family Micrococcaceae; genus Arthrobacter; species Arthrobacter sp. Y3223065. The sequence continues at coordinate 797,078 of NZ_JBNHGC010000001.1, forward strand.
GCGCCCCGTTGCACTCCGGGCACGGCACCTCACGCATGTACTCCTTGTAACGGTCCCTCGCCCACTCGGACTCGGTTTCCTCATGCTTTCGGTGGATGTACTGGAACGCGCCTTCGAAACCGGTGCTGTATTTGCGCTCCCGGCCGAAGCGGTTGCGGTACTGCACCACGACCTTGAAGTCCTTGCCGTGCAGTACGGCTTCCCGGACCTTCTTCGGCAGGTTCTTCCACGGCTCGTCCATGGAGAACCCCAGTTCGTGGGAGAGCCCCTCGAGCAGCCGGGTCCAGTACTCCTGGGTGGCTTTGCCCAATGACCACGGGGCGATGGCGCCCTCAGAAAGGCTCCGGTCCGGATCCGGGACCACCAGGTCCACATCGACTTCGAGCTTGCTGCCGATACCGGTGCAGGCCGGACAGGCACCGAACGGATTGTTGAACGAGAACGAGCGCGGTTCGATCTCGTCGATGGCGAGCGGGTGTTCGTTCGGGCAGGCCAAGTGTTCCGAGAAGGCACGAGTACGGCCCGGCTCGTCCTCGGCAATATCCACGAAATCAGCCAGGACGCGGCCCTCCGCCAGCGCCAGGGCGGTCTCCACCGAATCGGTCAGACGCTGATGGATGCCTTCTTTGGCCACAAGCCGGTCCACCACCACCTCGATGGTGTGCTTGTACTGCTTCCCCAGCTTCGGCGGTTCGCTCAGCTGCACCAGCTTGCCGTCCACCTTGGCGCGGGAAAAGCCCTTGGTGCTCAGTTCCTTGAACAGGTCGACGAACTCGCCCTTGCGCCCGCGCACTACCGGAGCCAGGATCTGGAAGCGCGTCCCGTCGGGAAGCTCTTGCAGCTGGTCCACGATTTGCTGCGGGGTCTGCTTCTCCACGGGCTCACCGCACTGGGGGCAGAAGGGGCGGCCGACGCGGGCCCACAGGAGGCGCAGGTAGTCGTAGATCTCGGTGATTGTTCCCACGGTAGAGCGCGGGTTGCGACTGGTGGATTTCTGGTCGATCGACACCGCCGGCGACAAGCCTTCGATGAAGTCCACATCAGGCTTGTCCACCTGCCCCAGGAACATTCGCGCATAGGAGGAAAGCGATTCCACGTACCGGCGCTGGCCCTCGGCGAAGATCGTATCGAAAGCCAAAGACGACTTGCCGGAGCCGGACAGTCCCGTGAAGACGATCATGGCGTCGCGGGGCAGGTCCACGCTGACGTTCTGAAGATTATGCTCGCGGGCGCCTTTGACTACCAGGCGGGACATGTCCGCGGAGCGGGAAACGGGGGTGGCGGACTCGGAATCGGTCGCCGGGACGGACGTTTCGCTTGCTTTTAGCACGGTATCTACTCTAATCGAAAATTCGTTCGAACTTGTATTGCATCGGTCACGGCCGGAGGCCGCTGCGGACAGCGGCTGTCCGCAGGGCGCCGTCTATGAGGCACCGGCCGCCTGCCGCGTCGCCTACTTGATGCCGTGGCGCTCCAACGCGGCCCTGGCGGCGGCGAGTGCTTCCTTGCCGCCGATGCCTTGGCCGTGAACGGCGCGGGCGAACGCTTCGGCGGCATCGCCCAGTTGTTGGCGGGCCTTGCCTGCGCCGGCGCTCACCACGGTACCGGCCCGGCCGTGTGTTTCCACCCGGCCGGCAGTTTCGAGCTCCCGGTAGGCGCGTGCCACGGTATTCGGGACCACGCCCAAATGATCGGCCAGCCGCCTGACGGGCGGCAGCTTCGTGCCCACCGGCAGTTCGCCGGCGTCGGCTGCTTCGATGATCCGCAGCCTGAGCTGCTCGAAGAGCGGCACGGCGCTGTCGCGGTTCATCCGCCAGTCAAACTCGCTCGCTTCCATCGCCTGCGCCCGCTCCCCGTCGTGTCCGCAGCATCCGGCTGCCTGTCCACTGCTACAACCAGAATGACATCCTGAGCCGTCCGGGTCGACTGTCGGTAGGCTGGGAAGCATGTTGCTTCACGAAGATCCTGCAGTCACCGTCCGCGGCATTTCCGTTTCCGAGATGGACAACAATGTCTATCTGCTGACAGCCAAGGCTTCCGGCACCCAGGTGTTGATTGACGCTGCCGACGACTTTCCGGCCATTGAGCAACTGCTGCGCGACGGCGCCGGGGATGCGGACCAGCCGGCCAAGGTCGCCCTGATCGTGACCACGCACAGCCACTGGGACCATGTCCGGGCCTTGCCGGAGGCGGTAGCCGCCACAGGGGCCAAGACAGCGGCCGGCGCGGAGGATATTCCTGAGATCGAGGTGCGGACTGACGTTGCGCTCGAGCATCAGGACGTCGGCCGGTTCGACGGATTCTCGTTGGAAGCCATCAAGCTGCGCGGGCACACGCCGGGTTCCGTGGCGCTGCTTTACCGCGCACCCGATGGTCCCCCGCACCTGTTTACCGGAGATTCGCTGTTTCCGGGTGGGGTGGGCAATACGCAAAAGGATCCGGAGCGGTTTGCGTCGCTCTACAGCGACGTGGTCGAACGGGTGTTCAACTACCTGCCGGACGATACGGTGGTCCATCCGGGCCATGGCGCAGGTACGACGCTCGGGGCTGAACGGCCCCATCTGGACGAGTGGAAATCGCGCGGCTGGTAGGGCGCGTCAACCCCGACAGACGTGGACGTTGGGGGGAATCCCGCCTGCCGGGGCCCTCTAATTCTAGCGCCGCGGGCTGCTTTCGCTCCCCTGTCACGCGAGGAAGGACGGCAGGCTGCGTTCCGCCGCGGAGTACGTTGCCGCGTCCGGGATTTGTCCTGCCATAAAGCGGTCGACGAGCCGCGGATCTACGTACGATTTGCGGGCTATGGCGGGCGTATTGCCCAGCCTCTCCGAGACGGCGTGCATGGCCGCGACGACGGCCTTGCGCCGGCCGGTGAGATTCGGTCTGCCGTTGTAGCGGGCCAGTGCCACGGCGGCCGTTACCGTTCCCTGCCACGTCCGGAAGTCCTTGGCGCTGAACTCCTGCCCGCAGAGTTCGTGGATAAACTCGTTCAACTCCGACGCGGACAGCCCGGACCAGTGTCCGGTGCCGTTGCGGTACCCGATGGCCGGATCGTCGGCCTTCAGGCCCCGCACCGTCGCCAGCTGGACGGTGATATCCGGATCTTTCAGTTCCACGTCCCACTGCAGCCCGCTCTTCCCGGGAAAATGCAGCCGGACGGTGTCCTCGCGCACCCGCACGTGGCGAGCCAACAGCGTAGTAACCCCGTAGGAACCGTTGTCTTCGGCGTAGACTTCGGAGCCGATCCGCAATGACGCGCTGTCAAGCAAGCGGAAGGCAACGGCACAGGCCACCTGCCGGGTTTGTTCTCCGGACCTCAGCAGCCGCGTCACCTTGCGGCGCGCGGTGGTCAGGGTGGATCCGAACGCCAGGGAGCGGTCGAACTTTTCCCGATCCCTCAGTTCCCGCCAACGGGGATGGTAGATGTATTGCCGCCGTCCGGCGTCGTCCGTTCCCGCTGCTTGGATATGCCCATTGGGCGCCGGGCAGATCCACACATCCGACCATGCCGGCGGGACCGCCAACGCCTTGATCCTTCGGAGCTCGTCACCGGCAGGCTTCGACCCGTCCGGGTTGCGGTAGGAGAACCCCGACCCGTGACGCCGGCGGGTGATACCGGGCGCACGGACGTTGCTGCGCCTTAGCCTCAGATGGGCACCTCCATCTTGAACCCGCAGCTGCAGCGAAGGATTTCAACGTCCACCCGCACGGTCGGGAGCGGGCCGGTTTCCGGGGAGCCGACGTCCACGGGATCAACGATCGAGTGGTCGATGCGTTCCACCGGCTGCATCGGCTCCCCGCAGTGCATGTAGCCCTCGGCCCCGAAATCGATTCCGACGCTCTCGGATTCCGTGGCGGGCACCTTGAATGTTTCGTGCCCGTAATAAGCGTCGCAGCGGCTGCACCAGTAGCTGACGTCCCATCGCGGCAGTGCGGGGGCTCCGGCCTGCGGCGGCAGCAGCGTTACGGCATCGAACACCAGGTACTCGTCGGTGCTGCAGGCGGAGCACCACGGATCGGGCAACTCGCTTCCCGGATCCCGGTCCTTGTCCTGGCCGGCATGGGCACTTGAACTGTCATTGGCAATCACGATTGTCTGCCCTTCCAATCTGCATCCCACTATTGATAAGCATACTGTTTGTCACCCATCATACGGGGGTGGGAAGAGCAGCATAAGCGCCGAGGCGCAGACCCGGGAAGGGTGAAGGCCCACCCGCGGTGCGGACCGCCTGAATCCGCCGGCGGGCAAATGCTTGCGGCCCAGAGCCTAGCTGGTGCCGTCGTACAGCGAGTCCGGCGGTTCGCCCCCCGGCTTGCCATACAAACCGCGGACCCGCCGCCTGCTCGCCTGCAGCGCATCCCGGCTGTCCCGCCGGTCGAGCTCGACACGCAGCTCCTCCAGGCGGAACTCGGTCTCGGGATCGGCCGCGCCGAACTGGATACTCTCCCGCTCGAGCTGGCGCATGGCCCTGCCGTACAGCGCCAGCAACTCGGGGTCACCAAGGGGAGCCAGATCCACCGGAAATTCGTCAGCGGGTGACAGATGGCGGTGCCGCATCAGTTCCGCCCCAAACCAACGAAGCACCCTGCGTCCCGACCGGCATCGAACCTGTCCATGCGCAGCCTCCAGATAGCCCGAGAGCCGTTTCGGCTCCAACTGCTGCGAGCTTACAAGTGCTTCCCCACTCCGGCAACGAATCACCAAAATATCGCTCCGGCTCGGTTAATTTTACGCCTGGGTCTTGACAGGCTGCAGCCCGGGATGCGCTCGGCACCCCGGGCCTCCGTCCACCGGCGGGCAGGCGGATTATTCGTCGTAGCGTTCTTCCCGGATCGTTCCGAACGGGACCTCCTCGGTCGCCATGGCTTGCACTTCGTTGGGGAGGAACCGCACCAGCACACCGCGCTCGCCGTCCGCGGCCGATTGCTTCAGCACCGGCAGGATGGCGTCGGCCTGGGTTGGCTCACATCCTGCCAGGTACTTGGCATACGCCTCCGGCAACTGCTCCGACATGATGGCCACCCGGATCAGTACGAGATGAACTCGACCAGTTCACCCACGCGGTCTTCCGGGTAGTTGCGGGCGACATCGGCCTGGCTGACAATTCCGACCAGGTCGTGTCCGTCGATGACCGGCAGCCGGCGCACCTGATGGTCCTGCATGGTTCTGATGGCCTCTTCGATACTGTCATCGGCGCCGATGGTCACCGGCTTGCCCTGGCCCAGCTCACCCGCTTTGATCGAGCGCGGATCCCGTCCGTCGGCCAGGCACTTCACCACAATGTCCCGGTCCGTGACCATGCCTTTGAGCCTGTTGTCCTCACCGCAGATGGGCAACGACCCGACGTCGAGGTCCCGCATTTTTTGGGCCGCCAGCTCCAGCGTCTCGTTCTCTCCGATGCATTCAACACCACCGGTCATGATTTCCCTTGCGGTAGTCACGGATATCAGTCCCTTCAGGTAGTTCGAGCCGCTTCGCGCACCGTCCAGCCAGAGGGACGAGCACGCCAAGCTGATTTATAAGGTTACTTACAGTTACCACAGGCTGCGTGGGAATTGAAGGGCGGCCGAGCCTCCCCCGGCGCGGGCCCGAAATTCCTGTCCCATCCCCTCGATTGCCGGTCGGAGCCATGCCTTGGAAGTTCCGCCCCCGAAACACGCCATCATCGGGAACCTGCGTAGTCGCAGCACACCGCTTTAACCGGCAGATCCCCCGTGAACCAGTGGCCCACGGGGGATCTGCGACAAAAGAACCGGCTTAGCGCCTGCCGCCGCCTTCGGTGTCGTCGGCAACGCGGTCGGCGTCCTCGTTCAGGTGGGCCTTGGCATCGGCGATCTTGTCCTTGGCCCCGCCCTCGACCTGCTGGCCCTTGCCCTTCAGCTGCTGGGACTTGTCATCCCTCGCCTCGCCGACGGCTTCGTTGACCTTGCCGGTCACCTTGTCCTTCGCAGCATCGAACTTGTCGCCCATACCCATATCAGCACCTCTTTCGGTTCAGGTTTTCCTACAGGTCCAGCCCCAGATTACCCCGCCGCGGCCCAAGTAGAAAGCTTGCTGACCTTAGGGGCGGTTCGCCGGCCGCGCGCACCTCTCGCTCCGGATCCTCACGGAGGAGGGCCGGCAACCGCTGGCTGTACGACCGATGCACGACAGCGTAGGGTGGCACCACGATCAGCAAACTGACCATGCCAGGCCGCCCCGGCCCCGCCTTCCATCGAGCGCAGCACCAAGGGTGCCGGCGGGGCCCTCGATGCGGCCGCAAGAAGGGAGCCAGACATGACGTCGGATCAGTACACCTTCCAGAATCCCGTTGACCGTTTTCCCAGCATCTCGCCGCCCAAGCAGAGCCAACCGGAGCCCGGGCTGGACAAAGACCTGGAGCCGCAGACGGACCGCGGCGAACAGTCGTACCGCGGCACCGGCAGGCTGACCGGCCGCAAGGCACTGATCACCGGGGCCGACTCCGGCATCGGCGCCGCCGTGGCCGTCGGCTTTGCCCGGGAAGGAGCAGACGTCGCCCTGTCCTACCTGCCCGCCGAGGAGTCCGACGCACAGCACATCGCTGCGGTGGTCGAGAAGGAAGGGCGCAAGGCTGTACTGCTGCCGGGTGACATTTCAGACGCCGCCGCTTCCCGCGAACTCGTCGCCCAGGCCGTCGAACAGCTGGGCGGGCTGGACGTCCTGGTCAACAACGCAGGGCGCCAGATCGCCGTCGAGAAGATCGAAGACATCAGCGACGAACAGTTCGAGGACACGTTCCGCACGAATGTTTTTGCCATGTTTTGGATCACCAAGGCCGCGGTGCCACACATGCCGCCGGGCTCGACGATCATTAACACCACGTCCGTCCAGGCCTACAACCCCTCGCCGGTCCTGCTCGACTATGCCTCCACCAAGGCCGCCATCAACAACTTCACCAAGGGCCTCGCCCAGCAGCTGGCCAGCCGCGGCATCCGCGTCAACGCGGTGGCCCCCGGCCCGTTCTGGACCCCGTTGCAGGTCAGCGCCGGCCAGCCGAAGGACAAACTGCCGGAGTTCGGCAAGAATGTGCCGCTGGGCCGCGCGGGGCAGCCTACCGAACTGGCCCCGGCCTACGTCTTCCTGGCCTCTCCGGAGTCGAGCTACGTTTCCGGCGAGACGCTGAACGTCAACGGCGGGACTCCCACGCCCTGAGGCCGGGTCCGTCCACCGTCCGCCACCGGAGGACGGGTTCAGCCGAGCTTGCGCCCCACCGCGAAAATCCGCCGGAATCCGAACAGGGTCCCGTGTTCGCCGGCCGGGTAGGCGTCGCGCAGCAGCGTGGCGTACTCGGCTTCGAACTTGGCCGCTTCTGCCGCCGGGAGGGCGGCCAGGACGGGGCGCAGGCCGGTTCCCCTGACCCATTCCAGCACCGGGTCCGCGCCGTGGAGCAATTGCTGGTAGGTCGTTTCCCAGACGTCGGCTTCACAGCCTTCGTCCGAGAGCAGCTCGAAATAGTCCTGTGGCTCGGACACGGCGTCCTCGTGGCGGAGCACCCCGTCCAGCCGGCGCTGCCATCGCGGTGAGCCGGCGAGCGCCCGCATGAGCGCATGCGACGGAGCGGCAAAGTTCCCCGGAACCTGCACGGCGAGCCAGGCGCCGGGCTTCAGGGCGCGCAGCCAGGAACGCATGATGTCCTGGTGCCCGGGCACCCACTGCAGCGCGGCGTTGGACACCAGTACATCCAGGCCTGCCGGAGGCGTCCAGGTACGGAGATCCCCGGCGACGAACTTCAGCGTGGCCGATGTGTGCCGTTGCTGCGCCTGCCGGATCATCTCGGGTGAGCTGTCCACTCCGGTGACGCTGGCGCCGGGCCAGCGTTCGGCGAGCGCCGCCGTCAGGCCGCCGGGACCGCAGCCCAGATCCACCACCACGGCGGGATCGACGGCAGCGATCCGTCCGGTCAGGTCGAAGAACGGCCGGTCGCGGTAGTCGGCGAATTCCACATACTTGTGCGGGTCCCAGTGCATGGGCAGTACGTTACGCCACACCCCCGCCACGTCAGAGGATTATGGGTGCCCGCATGGCGCGGGGACGCCACCGCCTAAGCTGGGAAGAACATGAATCTCCTCCAGCTCCTGCCGGACACCGGCACTGCCTCAAATCCCGACGACGTCTACACCCGGTTCATCGAGTGGGTCGAATCCCGTGGGATGTCGCTCTACCCCGCCCAGGACGAAGCCGTCATGGAGCTGGCCACCGGCAACAACGTCATCTTGGCCACCCCCACCGGGTCGGGGAAGTCGATGGTCGCGATCGCCGCCCATTTCCACGCCATGTCCACCGGGTCCGTCAGCTATTACACGGCACCCATCAAGGCGCTCGTGTCGGAAAAGTTCTTCGCCCTGTGCGACATCTTCGGACCGGAGAACGTCGGCATGGTCACCGGCGACTCGGCGGTCAACCAGGATGCGCCGATCATCTGCTGCACCGCCGAGATCCTGGCCAACATCGCGCTGCGCGAAGGCTCCGCCGCGGACCTCGGCACGGTGGTCATGGACGAGTTCCACTACTACTCCGATCCGCAGCGCGGTTGGGCCTGGCAGGTGCCGCTGCTGGAACTGCCGCAGGCGCAGTTCCTGCTGATGTCCGCGACGCTGGGCGACGTGACCCGGTTCGAGAAGGAGCTCACCGACCTCACGGACAGGACGACGGTCACCGTGAGCTCGGCGGAGCGTCCCATCCCGCTGCATTACTACTATGTGCAGACCAGCGTGCAGGAGTCGCTGGAGGAACTGCTCTCCACCAGGCAGGTTCCCGTCTATGTGGTGCACTTCAGCCAGTTGGAAGCCATTGAGCGCGCCCAGAATCTCATGAGCATCAACGTCTGCACCCGGGAGGAGAAGGACCGCATTGCCGAACTGATCTCGGGTTTCCGGTTCGCGGCAGGCTTCGGCAAGACCCTCAACCGTCTGGTCCGGCACGGCATAGGTGTCCACCACGCGGGCATGCTGCCCAAGTACCGCCGGCTGGTGGAGCAGTTGGCCCAGGCCGGGCTGCTGAAGGTCATCTGCGGCACGGACACGCTGGGTGTGGGCATCAACGTGCCCATCCGCACCGTGCTGCTGACCGCCTTGAGCAAGTACGACGGCGTGCGCACCCGGCTGCTCAATGCGCGCGAGTTCCATCAGATCGCCGGCCGCGCGGGGCGGGCCGGGTACGACACGGCGGGCACCGTCGTCGTGCAGGCCCCGGAACACGTGGTGGAGAACACGAAGGCGATGGCCAAGGCGGTGGCCAAGTTCGGCGACGACCAGAAAAAACTTCGCCAAGTGGCGAAAAAGAAGCCGCCGACGGGTTTCGTGAGCTGGGGTGAACCGACCTTCCACAAGCTGGTGGAGAGCGACCCCGAACCCCTGACGTCCAGCTTCACCATCAGCCACGCGATGCTGCTGAACATCCTGGAGCGCCCGGGGGACCCGTTCGCCGCCGCCAAGCGGCTGCTGACACGCAACCACGAAACACGCGCCTCGCAGCTGAAGCTGATCAAGAAGGCACTGGGCATTTACCGGGAGCTGGTGGTCTCCGGCCTGGTGGAACGCATGGACGCACCGGATGAGAACGGGCACCTCGTCCGGCTGAAGGTGGACCTGCAGCCGAATTTCGCGCTGAACCAGCCCCTTTCCCCGTTCGCCGTGGCCAGTCTGGACCTGCTGGATCCCGAGGACGGCGGCTACGCACTGGACGTGGTCTCAATCATCGAGGCCACGCTGGAGAAGCCCCGCCAGATCCTGTCCGCGCAGGAGAAGAAGGCCCGCGGCGAAGCGGTGGCCGCGATGAAGGCCGACGGCATCGAATACGACCAGCGGATGGCGCTGCTGGACGAGGTGACCTACCCGCAGCCGCTGGCCGAGCTGCTCGAGGCCGCCTTCGAGACCTACCGGCACGGTGCGCCCTGGCTGGGCGACTTTGAACTTGCCCCGAAGTCGGTAATCCGTGACATGTACGAACGGGCGATGAATTTCGGCGAATTCGTGCAGTTCTACGGGCTGGCCCGCAGCGAGGGCATAGTGCTCCGCTATCTGACCGACGGCTACAAGGCGCTGCGGCAGACCGTGCCGGCCGAGGCCCTGCGCGAGGACCTGGCCGACATCATCGCCTGGCTGGGTGAGCTGGTGCGGCAGGTCGACTCGAGCCTGCTGGACGAATGGGAAGAACTCGCCGCGGGCAAGGGCGCGGCGGATCTGGCGGCCGATCACGCCGCCGAGTCGGTGTTCACGCAGGAGCCGCCCAAGCTGACGGACAACATTCGGGCCTTCCGCGTCATGGTGCGCAACGAGCTGTTCCGCCGGGTCGAGTTGTTCGCCGACGAGCAGGAAGAGGACCTGGGTGCACTGGACGCCGATGCGGGCTGGGACGCCGACCGCTGGGCGGACGCCATGGACGCCTACTTTGAGGAGTACGACGACATCGGCATCGGGCCCGATGCGCGCGGACCGGCGCTGCTGATCATCGAGGAGCAGCCGGCGGTCTGGAAGGTGCGGCAGATCTTCGATGACCCGGCCGGAAACCGGGACTGGGGCATCAGCGCCGAAGTGGACCTCGCCGCCAGCAATGAGACGGGAGCTGCCGCGGTCCGGGTTCTCGACGTCGGACCGGCCGGCCGCTCGGCCTGATCGCGGAGCTGCCGGGCTCGGGCCCGCTTGCAGGCGGTTGGCAGCGTCCCTAGGGTAATAAGCACACTTACCTTCCGCGGGGCGCAGGGTGTGCTCCCCCGGCGACGCGACAGGGAGACGATTGTGAAAGCACTGACCTGGCAAGGCAAACGGAAGCTGAGCGTCGAGCAGGTTCCGGACCCGGTCCTGCGGGAACCGACCGACGCCATCATCAGGGTCACCTCCACCGCCATTTGCGGGTCCGATCTGCACCTCTACGAGCTGTTTGGCCCGTTCCTGTCACCCGGCGACGTCCTGGGCCATGAACCGATGGGGATCGTCGAGGAGACCGGCAGCGCCGTGCCGGGGCTCAAGCCCGGCGACCGGGTGGTGGTTCCCTTCAATATCGCATGCGGGCGCTGCCATATGTGCAGCCGGGGCCTGCAATCGCAGTGCGAAACCACGCAGGTCAAGGACAAGGGTTCAGGCGCTGCATTGTTCGGCTACACGGAGCTCTACGGCTCTGTTCCGGGCGGGCAGGCCGAGTTCCTGCGCGTCCCCCACGCGGACTACGGTCCCATCAAGATCGAGGACAGCCAGGCGCCCGACGAGCAATACCTGTTCCTCTCCGACATCCTCCCGACCGCCTGGCAGGCGGTGGCCTATGCCCAGGTTCCCGACGGAGGCACGCTGGCGGTCTTCGGGCTCGGGCCGGTCGGCCAGTTTGCCGCCCGCATCGGCCGGCATCTGGGCCACCGCGTCATAGGTGTCGACCTTGTCCCGGAGCGGCTGGAAATGGCCCGCCGGCACGGCATCGAGACCCTGAAGTGGGGCCCAAAGATCGTCGACGAACTGCGTGACGCGACCCAGGGCCGCGGGCCGGAGTCGGTGGTCGACGCCGTCGGCATGGAAGCGCACGGCGCGACGGCTGCGGCCACCGCACAGTTCGCCGTCGGACTCCTGCCCGACCCCGTGGCCAAAAAGCTGATGTCGACCGCAGGCCTGGACCGGCTGTCCGTCCTGCACGCCGCGATCGACGCCGTGGCCCGCGGCGGCACCATCTCGCTGTCCGGCGTCTACGCCGGCCAAGCCGACCCCATGCCGATGCTCACGCTCTTCGACAAGCAGGTCACGCTGCGGATGGGCCAGTGCAACGTCCGGCGCTGGATCGACGACGTGCTGCCGCTGGCGGGCGACCCGGCAGATCCCCTCGGCGTCGGCGACCTGGTCACGCATACGGCCCCGCTGGACGACGCGCCGGCGATGTACGAGAAATTCCAGAAGAAGGACGACGGCTGCATCAAGGTGGTGCTCAAGCCGTAGCGCCTGCTCCGGGACGCTAGGCTTTTGTCATGTCTGTGATACGCCCGGCCGACGAAGCCGATGTCCCCGTCATCCTCGAGCTGATCCGCGATCTGGCGGTGTACGAGAAGGAACCGGACGCGGTCAAGACCACGCCGGAACAGCTGCAAGACGCCCTGTTTTCTGCTCAGCCGTCCGTCTTCGCGCATGTCGCCGAAGACGACGGCGGTGTGCAGGGCTTCGCTCTCTGGTTCCGGAACTTCTCCACGTGGGAGGGCGTCCACGGCATCTATTTGGAGGACCTGTACGTCCGGCCCGAGGCCCGCGGACGGGGGTACGGCAAGGCCCTGCTGCAGACGTTGGCCAGCCACGCGGTGGCGTCCGGGTACGCCCGGGTGGAATGGGCGGTACTGAACTGGAACCGCCCGTCCATCGACTTCTACCGCAGCCTCGGCGCCCGGCCGCAGGAGGAATGGTCAACGTTCCGGCTGGCCGGCGACGCCCTCGCGTCGTTCGGCTCGGGAGCGGCCAAGGTGCACGCGTGACGGGACACCGGGTGACCGGCACACACCGCAGCCGTGGCATGAGGACGGCCGGGTATTTCTTCGACGTCCCGCTCGACCACGCGGACCCGGACGGCGAGACCGTGGAAATCTTCGCCCGTGAGTATTCCTCCCTGGAACACGACGACGCCGCGGCGGCGCGGCTGCCGTGGCTGCTGTTCCTGCAGGGCGGGCCCGGCGGCCGGGGCAACCGGGTGACGTCGTTTGCCGGCTGGATGAAGGAGGCGGCCAAGACCTTCCGCATCCTGATGCTGGACCAGCGCGGCACCGGCCTCTCCTCCCCCGTGAACCGGCAGACGTTGCCGTTGCGTGGCGACGCCGCGGCGCAGGCGGCCTATCTGGCACATTTCCGTGCGGATTCGATCGTGCGCGACGCCGAGCTGATTCGGCAGGAACTCGGCAGCGGACCATGGAGCATCTTCGGACAGAGCTACGGCGGCTTCTGTGCGCTCACCTACCTCTCCCTCGCACCCGAGGGGTTGCGGGAAGTGCTGATCACCGGCGGCCTGGCCCCGCTGGCCGAAGGAGCCGACCGGGTCTACCGGGCCACCTTTCCCCGGGTGGAAGCACGCAACCGCGAATACTTCGCCCGCTACCCGGAAGACCGGGCCCAGGTTACCGCCGTCGCACGACACTTGGAATCGGTGCCCGAGTACCTGCCGTCCGGCGAGCGGCTGACCACCGGCCGGTTCCAGATGGCCGGGTCGTATCTGGGCGGCAACACCCGGATCGACGCCCTGCACTACCTGCTGGAGGACGCCTTCGTCCCGACCCCGTCCGGCCAGCGGCTCTCGGATTCTTTCCTGGAGCAGGTCGCCGCACTCGTGAGCCGTGCTGCCAACCCGCTCTATGCCCTGATGCACGAATCCATCTATGCCCAGGGCGCAGCGACCGGCTGGGCGGCGTGGCGCGTACTCCGCGACTTCCCGCAGTTCGCCCCGGAGGCGGCCGAGCCGCTGCTGACCGGCGAGATGGTCTATCCCTGGTACTTCGAGCAGGATCCGGCGCTGGTGCCGCTGCGCGAGGTTGCGGAACTGCTGGCGGCGAAGTCCGACTGGCCGGCCCTCTACGACCCCGACCGGCTGGCCGGGAACGACGTGCCCGCCGCCGCTGCCGTGTACCGCGACGATATCTACGTGGAGCGCGGCCTGTCGCTGGAAACGGCCGCGCAGGTGAAGGGGCTCCAGGTCTGGGAAACCGGTGAGTTCCATCATGACGGCATTGCCGACGACGGCGAGGCCGTCTTCCAGCGCCTGCTCGGCATGGTCCGGGGGGGCTAGCTGCCTTCCCTCAAGCCTCGGCGATGCGCCGGAACGCTCTACCCGATGGTCTGTACGTAGAAGTTTTCGTTCCGAAGGCATCCCTCCGGCACGCTCTCAGAGAGACGGTCGAGTTGTTCCTGTCGGAGGGTTCCCCCGCCAAAGAATACCGTTTCTCCGATCGCCAAAGACCGGCCTTCGACTTCCACGGTCAGGAGTTCCGGCCCCTGACTGAAGGTGGCGTCGGCCGGAAACACCAGCATGATCTCACGACCCGACGTGTCCATACCGATGACGCAATTCTCCGCCGACAGCTCGAGGGTTCCCTCGAAGCCGGCCTCCATCTCGAAGTTCTCCCGACCGCTGTCGGGGTTCACCAGCAGGATCTCGTCCCCCGGACCCGTTTCTACGGCACCGAAGGATGCAGGGACACCCTCGTAGCCGCAGCCCGACAGGAGGATCGACACCGCGGTCACTGCGAGCACGACCTGCCGGTGGCTCACGATGGGCTCCTGTCGCCGGAACCAACTCCTGCCGGGACGCCCCCGCTGCGGGCGGCAAAAGCCGGTGCCAGCAATATGACGACGGCAACGACGGCGGCCGCCGCGTTCAGGCCGGCGAACCCCAGGGCGGCCAGCAGCGGGCCCGACAAAGCCGCGCCCAGGGCCCCCGCGGCACCCATGAGCGTGTCGGACAGGCCCTGTGCCGGCACGCGACCGGACTCCGGCACCGACTCGGCCAACAGCGTGGAGCCGGCAATCACCGAGGCCGACCACCCCAGGCCCAGCAACACCAGTCCGGCACCCACCAGCCACGTGTCCTGCTGACCCAACCCGGCCAGCGCCGTCGCGGCCAGGAGGACCACCTGCCCGGCCACGATGGTTCGGGTGCGTCCCAGCCGGTCGGTCAGCCAGCCCATCAGCGGCGAAAGTGCGTACATGCCGGCCAGATGCAGCGAGATGGTGAAGCCGATGATGGCGAACGTGTCTGTCTGGCTGTGCTGGTGCCCGCCGGCATGGTCCAGCGCCTGCAGGTGCACGGGCGTCATGGACATGACCGCAACCATCACCAACTGGGCGCCCACCACGGCCGCCAATCCGAGCGCGGCCGTGGGATGGTGCCGGACCGCTGCCAGGCCCGTTCGCAGGGTCCCGCGGCGGTTGACCGGCAGGGCTTCCCCGCCGCCGCGTGAACGCGCATAGCCCAATGGGTCCGGCCGCAGGCCCACCAGCAGCAGCGCAGCGCCGATGGCCATGCCTGCCATCGAGAAGAGGAACGGCCCGGACGATTCCGGCAGCCCGAGCGCGGCGCCCAACTCGGCGCCCGGGCGGATCAGGTTGGGTCCGGCCACGGCACCGACCGTGATGGACCAAACCACGAAGGCCAGATCCCGGCCGCGATGCTGTGGCACGGCCAGGTCCACCGCCGCAAAATGGGCCTGCAGATTAGCCGCGTTGCCGACCCCCAAGAGGGCGGAGCCCGCCAGCAGCACCGCAAAGGATCCGGTGACCGGTGCCAGCGCCATCAACGCCGAACCCAGCAGGGCCAGCAGCAGACCGGTGACCAGCGCCCTCCGGCGTCCGGAACGGGCGGCGACACCGGCCAAAGGCAGCGCCGCCAGCGCGCCGGCCAGGGCTATCGCCATCGTGGACGTTCCTGCCAGCGCCTCGCTGCCGGTGAGCTCCACGGCCAGCAGCGAGCCGATGGCCAGCCCCGCGCCGTGGCCCAAGCCGCTGAACAGCTGGGCCAGGGACAGGGAAACAACGACGCGGCGCTGAACGGCCCTCGTGCGAGGGTCTGCGTTCAGCGCCGCGTCTGGTTGCCGGGTCACACGCCGATCCTAGTCGACCTGCAACCGGTTGAACCGCCGTTACTCGGTGTCGGACTTCGCGCGCTCGGCGGCCGACTGGACGGGCCCGGCATCCGACCGGGCGGGCCCGGCATCCGACTGGGCTGGCTCGGCGTCCGACTCGCTGTTTGCCGCCCTGGCGCGTTCGGCGTCCTTTGCCAGCCTCGCATCGATGGCTGCCTGACGGCCGGCCGGGCTGAGCAGGCTGGCCACCGTGGCGACCACCAGGGTCCCGATGATCACGCCGAGCGACAGCTGGGTGGTGATCACGGGGATCCACTCGACATGCTGGCCGCCGTTGATGAACGGCACCTCGTTCTCGTGCAGCGCGTGGAAGATCAGCTTCACGCCAATGAAGGCCAGGATGATCGACAGCCCGTGCTTGAGGTAGACCAGGCGGTCCATCAGGCCGCCCAGCAGGAAGTACAGCTGGCGCAGGCCCATCAGCGCGAAGATGTTCGCCGTGAAAACGATGAACGCGCTCTGGGTGAGCCCGAAGATCGCCGGGATGGAGTCAACCGCGAACAGCAGGTCAGTCATGCCGATGGTGATGAAAACGATGACCATGGGGGTGAAGAGGCGCTTGCCGTCAACCGTGGTGCGCAGCTTGTTGCCGTCGTAGTGCTCGCTGACCGGCAGCTTCTTGGTCAGCCGGGAAATCAGCCCGGACTCGGAGCCTTCTTCCTCGTCCTCGCCCGAGTCTGTTGCCTGCTTCCAGGCGGTCCAGAGCAGGAACGCGCCGAAGATGTAGAACACCCAGCTGAACTGGGCGATCAGCGTCGCGCCCAGCAGGATGAAGATGCCCCGCAGGATCAGCGCGATGATGATGCCGAACATCAGCACTTCCTGCTGGTACTTCCTCGGCACGGAGAACCTGGCCATGATGATGATGAAGACGAACAGGTTGTCGACGCTGAGGCTGTACTCGGTGATCCAGCCCGCCAGGAATTCCTGGCCGTAGTCGGGGCCGGCCTGCCAGAACAGCATGCCCGCGAAGATCAGCGCCAGGGTGACGTAAAAACCGACCCAGAGGCCGGCTTCCTTCATGGACGGCTCGTGCGGCCGCTTGACCACGTACAGCAGGTCGAACAGCAGGATGGCGCCCAGAACCACGAAGGAAATGACCTCAAAGGGCAGCGATAATTGGTCCGACACGGAACCTTGCCTTTCACAGAAGATGCCGCGCGTGTGCGGTGCGCGGGTGCGAGTGTTCGCCGCAAGTCTCTCCGCCTGCCGCTCTGCGGCCAGGCCACTGCGCCCGGCGGGGCGTCGATGCCCCGCGTGTTGACGTCCACAGTGTTCGGGATACTCCCCTACGCTCGGTCAAGTGTAGCGCAGGTGCGCCTGACGACGGCGGGTGCGCACCGCCGTCGTCATCTGCCCCGCCGGAAACCGGTGCGGCAGCCGCCGAGGGCTTAGGCGTGGCCCGCGGCGCGCATCTGCCGCAGGTCCTTCTTCAGGTCCGAGACCTCGTCGCGCAGCCGGGCAGCCAGCTCAAACTGCAGCTCCGCCGCGGCGGCGTGCATCTGCTCCGTCATCTGGGCGATCAGCTCGCCCAGGTCTTCGGCCGGTGCCGCGGCCAGCCCGTCGCGGCGGATCTTGTCCTTCGACACGGCCGCGGAAATCCCTCGCTTGCCCTTGCCGTAGTCGAAGTCTTTCAGCAGCTGCTGGGTGTCGGCGTCTTCGCGGGCCAGCTGGTCGGTGATGTCCGCGATCCGCTTGCGCAGCGGCTGCGGGTCCACGCCGTGCTTCTTGTTGTGCGCCACCTGGATCTCACGGCGCCGGTTGGTTTCCTCGATCGCGTTGGCCATCGAGTCCGTGATCTTGTCCGCGTACATGTGCACCTGGCCGGAGACGTTGCGGGCGGCACGGCCGATGGTCTGGATCAGCGAGGTGCTGCTGCGCAGGAAGCCTTCCTTGTCCGCATCCAGGATGGCCACTAGTGAGACTTCGGGCAGGTCCAGGCCCTCGCGCAGCAGGTTGATGCCCACCAGGACGTCGAAGGTGCCCATCCGCAGTTCACGGAGCAGTTCCACGCGGCGCAGCGTGTCCACGTCCGAGTGCAGGTACTGGACCTTCACACCGTGCTCATTGAGGTAATCGGTCAGGTCCTCGGCCATCCGCTTGGTCAGCGTGGTGACCAGGACGCGTTCGTTCCGCTCCACCCGCGCGTTGATCTCGCCCAGCAGGTCGTCGATCTGGCCCTTGGTCGGCTTGACGATGACCTCGGGATCCACCAGGCCCGTGGGCCGGATAATCTGCTGGACATAGCCGTCGGACTTGGACAGCTCGTACTTGCCCGGCGTGGCCGAAAGGTAGACCGTCTGCCCGATCCGTTCCAGGAACTCGTCCCACTTCAGCGGCCGGTTGTCCATCGCGGACGGCAGCCGGAAACCGTAGTCCACCAGGTTGCGCTTGCGGGACATGTCGCCCTCGTACATCGCGCCAATCTGCGGCACGGTGACGTGCGATTCGTCGATCACCAACAGGAAATCGTCCGGGAAGTAGTCCAGCAGGCAGTGCGGCGCCGTGCCCGGACCGCGGCCGTCGATATGCCGCGAGTAGTTCTCGATGCCGTTGCAGAACCCCATCTGCTGCATCATTTCCAGGTCATAGGTGGTGCGCATCCGCAGCCGCTGTGCTTCCACCAGCTTGTTCTGCGACTCGAGCACCTGCAGCCGGTCGCGCAGCTCGTCCTCGATGTCCCTGACCGCCCGGCTCATCCGGTCCTCGCCGGCCACATAGTGCGACGCCGGGAAGACGTACATTTCCGTCTCCTCGCGGATGATCTCCCCGGTGACCGGATGCAGCGTCTGGATCTGCTCGATCTCGTCGCCGAAGAACTCGATCCGGACGGCCAGTTCCTCGTACATCGGAATGATTTCCACGGTATCGCCGCGGACCCGGAAGGTGCCCCGGTGGAAGTCGACGTCGTTGCGGGCGTATTGCATGGCCACGAACCGGCGCAGCATGTCGTCCCGGTTCATTTCGGCGCCCTTACGGAGCGTGACCATGCCCGCGATGTATTCCTCCGGCGTGCCCAGACCGTAGATGCAGGACACGGTGGCGACCACGATGACGTCGCGCCGGGTCAGCAGCGCGTTGGTGGCAGAGTGGCGCAAACGTTCGACTTCCTCGTTGATGGAGGAGTCCTTCTCAATGAAAGTATCCGTCTGTGCCACGTAGGCTTCCGGCTGGTAGTAGTCGTAGTAGGAAACGAAGTACTCCACGGCATTGTTCGGCAGCAGCTCACGGAACTCGTTGGCCAGCTGGGCGGCCAGAGTTTTGTTCTGCACCATCACCAGGGTGGGCCGCTGGACCTGTTCCACGAGCCAGGCGGTGGTGGCGGACTTGCCGGTGCCGGTGGCGCCGAGCAGCACCACGTCCTTCTCCCCGGCCTGGATCCGTTCGGTCAGCTCCTTGATCGCCGCTGGCTGGTCGCCGGCAGGCTGGAATTCACTGACGACCTCGAAGGGCGCCACAACGCGGTTGATGTCCTGCGCAAGACTCATGCCGTTAACGGTAGACCCGATTGCGGTCAGCGTGGGTCCGGAATCGCTCTGGGCCTAACCCCCGCAGGGGATTGGCCGAGGCGCCATTGCCCGGTGAGCATTGCCCGGTACCGCTGCGTGCGCTACATCTGTGGGTGCAGCGACGACGAACGGAAGGCACCCCATGGACCCGGTGCGGACCTATCCCGAGGGCGTGACGTCGTGGATTGACGTCGAACACCGTGATGTTGAGGCGTCCAAGGACTTCTACGGCGGGCTCCTTGGCTGGACCTTCGCCGAGGCTACTCCACCGGGTGTATCCCCGCGCTATGTAATTGCCAAGCTCGACGGCCGGGACGTTGCCGGTCTCGGCGAGGGCACTGCTGGGGCAACGCCCGCCTGGAACACGTACGTAGCGGTCGTGGATTCGGAGGCGGCGGCGGACAGGATCCGCTCTGCGGGCGGACAAGTGCTCTCCGGCCCGACCGATGCCGGTGAGGGCGGCCGCGCGACGCTGTGTGCTGATCCGGCCGGCGTTCCGTTCCGACTCTGGCAGGCCCGGGACAGGCCGGGCGCCCAGGCAGTCAACATGCCGGGCGCGTGGAATTTCAGCGACCTGCACGCCGGCGATCCCGCCGCAGCCTCAACCTTCTACGGCGAGGTCTTCGGCTGGCAATTCGACGACGTCGGTTTCGGCAGCATGATTCGCGTCCCCGGCTACGGCGACCACCTGCAGGCGACCAGTGACCCCGGCATCCACGAGCGCCAATCGGGCATCAACGTCCCGCCGGGGTTCGCGGATGCCATCGGGTGGCTCACCGCCCTGCAGCCCGGCGAGACGGCACACTGGCACGTGGCGTTCACGGTCGCCGATCGCGATGAGACCGCCGCCGCCGCTGAACGGTTGGGCGGGACGGTGCTTGGCCAAACCAACACCGACTGGACGCGGGATGCGGTGATCCGGGACCCGTTTGGCGCCGTCTTCACCGCCAGCCAGTTCGCACCGGCCTTCGGGTGAGAGGCGAAGGCGCTAGCTGCCGGCGGCCGGCGGCCTCCACCCGGTGTCCCGGGCCCACTGGTTCATCTGCGGATCGGCCGTCCGGCTGAACCAGTCTTCCTTCGCGCGGGCGTAGCGGCCGGTGGAAGCGTCCGAGGCATGCAAGCCGGCGAGCCGCCGTTTCTCGGCCAGATACGCCGCGGCGGCGCCGGGGTCGGCCCGCAGCCAGTCCCGGAACAGCAGGGCATAGCGCCACCCCGGCGAGCCGGCCGCCCGGATGTGGACGTTGACCGCGCGACCGGGGTCGGCGTTGCCGTGCAGTCGCTTCTGCCAGTCCCCCGGTTCCGGATGCTCCGGTCTCGGGGTGTCGCGCCAGGTACCGGGCCAGCGCGGGAATCCGGCCGCGGCCAGTGCGTCCGCGGCGGAATCGGCGTCGTCCAGGCTGCGCACGGTAACCTGCAGGTCCAGCACGTCCTTGGCCGGCAGCCCCGGAACGGCCGTCGAACCAACGTGATCGACGGCAAGGATGCGCGGGTCGGCGCGGCTGATCCGCTCCGCGAGCAGGGCTGCCTGCGCGGGCCAGTGCGGCTGCGGGTCGAGCAGGACCGGCGGGCCGGTGCGCGGAGCCAGCCGACGGGCCAACAGGTTCTGGTTAAACGGCACCAGTCGTTCCGCCCAGAGCGCGTCCAGCGCGGCCAACACTTGTTCCCGGGTGCCGTTGTTCTCCAACACGACGTCGGCCGCGGCCCGGCGTTCTGCCGGGGAGGCTTGGGCGGCCATGCGGGAGCGGGCGTCGGCTTCGGTCATGCCGCGGTCCTCAACCATGCGCCGCAGCCGCTCGTCTTCGGGCGCGTCGATCACCAGGACCAGGTGGAAGGAGGGGCTCTGCCCGGTTTCCACCAGCAGCGGGATGTCCTGGACCAGGATGGCGCCCTCGCCTGCCGCGGCTACCCGCGCCGCCGCGCTGGCGCGGACCAGCGGATGCACGATCGCATTCAGTCGCTCGCGTTGCGCGGGATCGTTGAAGACCACGGCACCGAGCGCCGGTCGGTCAAGCCTGCCTTCAGCGGTGAGGATCCCGGGGCCGAACGCGTCGACGACGGCGCGCAAGCCGTCGGTGCCGGGCTCTACCACTTCCCGGGCGATGGCGTCGGCGTCGATCAGGGTGGCGCCGAGCTCGGCCAGCCGCCGGGCAGCCAGCGATTTTCCGGCGGCGATGCCACCGGTGAGTCCGATTCTGAGCACGGCCTCAGTCTAGCCAGCGCGCGGGCCGTCACCGCGCCACAGCGTGTCCCGCGTCAACCGCGCCGGACCGGACCGGACCCGCGCCACGCGTGCCCAACATCGGCCGCGGCCGGCCGCGCCGTGCCGCCGTCGTGCTGCCTCCGGCGGTCAGGTGTGGCCTGGACCCGCTACTCGTCGTGCCCTTGGTCTGCGCTCATCTGGTCTTCGGCCGGCGGAGTTTCTCCGGGCGGGACGCCACCGCCGGGTTCCAGTCCGGTGATGTTCTGGCTTTCGGGATCCGGGTTGGCCGAGTCGCCCTGGTCGGCCGATACCCGGCCTTCGTCGCCGCCGCCGGGCGTGGCCTCGCCGTGGCCCTTTCCGCCCTGGACGCGCGGGTCGAATTCCGGTTGGTTCTTCGCCATGGTTCCGCCGTTCGTTGCGTTCTCCGGCCGCCGAAGCAGGCGCGGCCCTGTGCCACCCAGACTAGGCACGTCCGGGGCCGCCGGACAAGGGACCCGGGCGGCCCGTGCTGACCTGCATATCCGCGGGAGCCGGCCACCACGGGCGGGCGCACTAGGCTGGATCCTATGGTTTCCCCGTCCCCCAGCAGCAGCTACACCACCGTCGCCGGCGAGCACCGGCATGCGATCGAGATCAAACGCTCGCGGTTCATCACGGTGCTGCGACGGTCGGAGACGGAGGAAGAGGCCCGCGGCCTTGTCGCGGAGCTGCGCCGCGAATTCCACGACGCCCGACACCACTGCAGCGCCTTCCTGCTGGGCCCGGACCGGAGTGTCCAGCGCTCGAACGACGACGGCGAGCCCGCCGGTACTGCCGGGGTCCCCATGCTGGAGGCCCTGCTCAAACGCGAGACGGCGCCCGGGGTGACAGACCTCAGCGACGTCGCGGCCGTCGTCGTACGCTATTTCGGGGGAATCCTGCTCGGAGCCGGAGGACTGGTGCGGGCTTATTCGGAGTCGGTGTCGCAGGCCGTGGCGACCGCGCCGCTTCTCCGGCGGCGCCGGATGCGCCTGTTCGCGGTGCCGGCCGCGCACGCCGACGCCGGACGCTTGGAAAATGAGCTGCGGGCCGCGGGCACCGTGGTGCTGGGCAGTGAGTACGGAGCCGACGGCGTCCGGATCAACCTGGCAATGGACGACCAGCCGGCAGTCATCTCGCGCTTCGAGGAGCAGCTCGCCGCGCTGACGTCGGGTGGCCCGGGCGCGGAACCGCTCGGCACGGAATGGGTGGACCTTGACTGAGCATCACGAAATTGCGCCCAAAGCGCCGAACTCAGCGGGCTCCGGGCGGGAGGCGCCGCCCCCCGGTCCGCAGCGGCCCGAGTTCGACTTTTCCGCGCTCCGGCGTTGGCCGGATGTGGAGGCGGACAACCTCTTCGCCTACGACGCGGCGGACAGGTTGTTGCTGGACACCGCCGCGCCGCTGCTGGACGGCGCGGACGGAAGCCACATCACGGTGGTCAACGACCGCTACGGGGCGCTGACGCTGGCCCTCGCGGCAGCCGGCAAGCACGGCATGCGCGTGGTCCAGGACCCGCTCAGTTCCGAGCGGGCCCTGGCCAACAATGCCTCGCGGATGGGACTGACCGGCTACCGGAATTTCCTGCTGGAACCGGCGGCGTTCGACGGCGCACGGCTCGTGCTGCTGCAGCTGCCCCGCGCGCTCGATGCGCTGGAGGAGATTGCCGGCTGCATTGCGGCGGCCGCCTCGCCGGGCGTCACGATGCTGGCCGGCGGCCGCGTGAAGCACATGACCACGGCGATGAACTCCGTGCTCGGCGCCTCCTTCTCCTCCGTGACTGCGGGGCTGGCGCGGCAGAAAGCGCGCGTGCTCACGGCAACCGGTCCGCGGCCGGCGTCGGGCGGGCGCTTTCCCCTGGCGGAAGAGCACGACGTCGGCCTGCCGGTTCCGTTGCGGCTGCTTGCCTTCGGCGGCACCTTCGGCGGGCCCAAGCTGGATCCCGGGACCCGGTTCCTGCTGCCCTTGTTGGCGGGCGCCCGGCAGGCGGACCGCGCCGTCGACCTCGGCTGCGGCAACGGTTCCATCGCCGCCTATCTGGCCCTTGCACGCCCGGGAATGCGGGTACTGGCGACCGACCAGTCGGCCTCCGCCGTCGCGTCGGCACGTGCCACGGCGGAAGCCAACGGCGTGGCGGTCCGCGTGCAGGTCCGCCGGGACGATGCGTTGTCCTCGCTGCCGGCGGCATCCGAACAGCTGGTGGTGCTCAACCCGCCGTTCCACATCGGCAACGCGGTGCACGCGGGCATCGCGCTGAAGCTCTTCGCCGACGCCGGGCGGGTGCTGGGACCGGCCGGGGAGCTGTGGACCGTCTGGAACAGCCACCTGGCCTACAAGCCGGCGCTGAACCGGCTGGTGGGCCCCACCCGGCAGGTGGCGAGGAACTCCAAGTTCACCGTCACCGTCAGTACCCTGCCCTGAGGAACAGCTCACGGGCGTCAGTACCCTGCCCTGAGGAGCGGTTCACGGGTGGCAGGCCTCCGCTGCCGTGTCCCGGGCATGGGCGGCTCTAGGTGCCGTAGTACCTGCGCAACTCGGCCTCTTCCTCCGGAGTGAGGCTGTCGGACGCTTCCGGCGAGGGCGAGTCCTTAATGGTGTCGTGGCTGTAGGCGACGTAGACGTCGCGCGAATTGATGCGGGCTCCGGCAATCGGCACGAACTTCTCGCGGCTGTCGGCCAGGCCCAGGCCTACGGTGAGCCAGGTGATGGTTCCGGTAACCGGATCCTGATGGACCTGCCCCACGGCGCCCAGTTTTTGCTGCTCGTTGTCCCACACTGTGGATTGCTGCAAGGCGTGAATGTCGACTTGATCTGCCATGTTCTCTCCGTTCCGGCCAACGGCCTGCGTGGGTGTGCGTACGTTCCTCACCCTAAATCCCGCGCCTGCGCCCGGCAAGGACCGCAGCGGCCCCGGACCGGGCGTCGGCCTCGCAGCGACGGGCGTTCCGGCGATCCGGCGATCCGGAAACGCGCCGGACACAGCGGAACCCCCGCACCCTAACGGTGCGGGGGTTCCTCAGTCAGTGATGCCGGGTTGCCCCGGCGCTGAATGCCGTTGTTACTGGCCGGTCAGCTTCTCGCGCAGTGCAGCCAGGGCTTCGTCGGAAGCCAGGGTGCCGCCGCTGGAGGCCGGAGCCGCCGGGGCGTCGGAGGAGTAGCTGGTCGGTGCGGCCTCGGACTCGCTCGGAGCCTCGGCTTCCTCTGCCATGGAAGCAGCAACCTGCTTCTTGTGGGCTTCCCAGCGCGCCTGGGCATCGGCGTACTGCTGCTCCCACGCGGCGCGCTGCGCCTCGTAGCCTTCGAGCCACTCGTTGGTCTCCGGATCGAAGCCCTCGGGGTACTTGTAGTTGCCCTGCTCGTCGTACTCGGCAGCCATGCCGTACAGGGCCGGGTCGAACTCGGAGCCCTCAGGATCGACGCCCTCGTTGGCCTGCTTCAGGGACAGCGAGATGCGGCGGCGCTCCAGGTCGATGTCGATGACCTTGACGAAGACCTCGTCGTTGACGGAGACAACCTGCTCGGCCAGCTCCACGTGGCGCACGGCCAGCTCGGAGATGTGGACCAGGCCCTCAATGCCGTCTTCGACGCGGACGAACGCACCGAACGGAACCAGCTTGGTGACCTTGCCCGGGACGATCTGGCCCAGGGCATGGGTGCGGGCGAAGGTCTGCCACGGGTCTTCCTGGGTGGCCTTCAGGGACAGGGACACGCGCTCGCGGTCCAGGTCCACCTCGAGTACCTCGACGGTGACTTCCTGGCCAACCTCGACAACCTCGGACGGGTGGTCGATGTGCTTCCAGGACAGCTCGGAGACGTGCACCAGGCCGTCGACGCCGCCCAGGTCCACGAAGGCACCGAAGTTGACGATCGAGGAGACGACGCCCGGACGGACCTGGCCCTTCTCCAGCTTGTTGAGGAAGGTGGAGCGGACCTCGGACTGGGTCTGCTCAAGCCATGCACGGCGGGACAGCACAACGTTGTTGCGGTTCTTGTCCAGCTCGATGATCTTCGCTTCGATCTGCTGGCCGATGTACGGAGCCAGGTCGCGCACACGGCGCATCTCGACGAGGGAGGCGGGCAGGAAGCCGCGCAGGCCGATGTCGAGGATCAGGCCACCCTTAACAACCTCGATGACGGTGCCGGTAACAACGCCGTCCTCTTCCTTGACCTTCTCGATGTCGCCCCAGGCGCGCTCGTACTGAGCACGCTTCTTGGACAGGATCAGGCGGCCTTCCTTGTCTTCCTTGGTCAGCACCAGGGCTTCGACCTCGTCACCAACGGCGACAACGTCGCCCGGGTCGACGTCGTGCTTGATGGAAAGCTCGCGGGAGGGGATGACACCTTCGGTCTTGTAACCGATGTCGAGCAGGACTTCGTCGCGGTCAACCTTGACGACAGTGCCTTCGACCAGATCGCCATCATTGAAGTACTTGATGGTCGCGTCGACGGCTGCGAGGAAGTCTTCAGCGGTACCGATGTCGTTGATGGCGACCTGCGGGGTACCGGGCTTCTCGGTGGAGGTGATGGTCATGTAGTAGGGGCTCCGATGTGGATAGTTTTCTGAGTTCCGCTGCTGCCCTGCTTCCCGAGGCACAGCAGCATGGAACCGCTGCTGCACAAGGGATGCATTGCCGTTTACGGAAACGGACTGATGTGTTTTGGTGAAGCTCATGAAGCCTGCCCTTCGCCGAAGGGCTCTCCATACGCATTACGCGCCCAATAAGTCTAACTGGTCGCGCCAATCCCGGCAAAGCGACCCGCCTTGTCGAGGCGCAGGGTTACGGCGAAGCGGCGCCTCGACGGCGCTCCCCCGGTAGGGTCAGAAATGCGTGATGCAGTACGGCGGGGTGTCCGATGCGAACAGGCGGTCCATGCCGGCGACTGCTTCCGCTGAGGCACCGGAGAAGTGGCCGCCCGCGGCCAGGGTCCGTGCCTGGACTCCGCCCAGATAGAGCGAACCGAGCGAATCCACGGGCACTACTGCGTCGACGTCGGCATCCTCCGGCAGCACGTCAACCGCTCCCCGGCCGTCCTCGACGGTCAGCCGGTAGACGCCGCCGCAGATATCCAGCGGATCGGTGATCCGCAGGGTGCACGAGCCGTCGTGCAGGTACGGCCTGGCTTGGAGGGCCGCCACCGGGTCCAGCACGCGCAGCCACAACACATCTTCGACCGCCGCCACCTCGTAGCCGCGGCTGTCCGCCAGTCCCCACGCCAGCGGATCCTCCACCGGCCCGAGCGGGAACTTGATCCGTTCAACCAGGTCCAGCGACCCCAGGTAACGCCACAACTCCAGGTACGCATCCTGCCCGGCGGCAACCAGGTCAACCACCTTCACGGTGTAGGGCTTGCTGTCCCAGCCGGCAAAGCGATAGCTGACATAGCCGTCCGGCCGGCCCTCGCCGTCGTAATGGACAGCCGCTCGCAGCGACTTGTCTTCGGACGCGTTGTCCTGGCTCCAGCGACCCGAGACGCGCAAGGCGTAACTGGCCTGGCGTCCGATTGAGCCCAGGGTCCGGGCGTGGAACCCGTTGAATATTTCCGGCGCCAAGTTCTGGAGCGAAGCCGGGTCGGCCAACTCCATGGTCCCGGTGGCCGCGGCACGCAGCCCGAACCGCTCGCGGGCATCAATTTCCACTTCGCGAATGAACGTTGCGGCGCCAAAACCGAAGCGGCCGTAGATGGTGGCCTCGGAAGCGGTGAGCGCCGCCATCGCGAGTCCGCGGCCGGCGGCCTGCTTCAGGTCGTCGGTGATCATCCGCCGCAGCAGCCCGCGGCGCCGGTGCGTCGCCCGGACCGTCACCGCGGTGATCAGGTGGGTGTCCAGCAGCCGCCCGCCGCCCACGTTGAGGGTGTTGACCATGGTGGCGTAGGTAGCGACGGGTACTTCGGAGTCCCACACGCCCGGGCGCTGCGTGTCGTCGTAGGCGCCCCAGAGAATCCGCTGGTCCGTGCCGTAGGTCCTGGTGTAGGCAGCGACGTCGGAGGCATCCGGCTTGCCGTCGTGGAACCCGAACTTGACCGCTTCGAACCAGCCGAGGGTCCTGGCGTCCGGCTTGTCGCCGTCGAGCCCGGCTGCAAACCGGTCGATGCGGATGTCTTGGCGGGTTTCCTGTGTGTGGGTGGTCACGGTCTTCGAGCCTAGCGGCACCTCCCCCGGTCCGCCAGAGGAAGCCGCAGGCAGCGCACAGAACCGTCACCGCCTCTGCGCGCCCGCGACGCCGCGGCCAGGCGACCGGACTAGTGTCCGGCTTCCTGCCAGTTGGCGCCCACTCCCACCGACACGTCCAGCGGCACGGTCAGTTCCGCGGCGCCGCCCATCTGGGCCCGCACCAGCTGCTCCACCTGTTCCCGCTCCCCCGCCGCTACTTCGAGCACGAGTTCGTCATGGACCTGCAGCAGCATCCGTGACTTCAGTCCCTGGTGGCGCAACTCCTCCGAGACACCTAGCATGGCCTTCTTGATGATGTCCGCGGCCGAACCCTGGATGGGCGCGTTGAGGGCCGCACGCTCCGACATCTCGCGCAGCTGGCGGTTATCGCTGGCCAGGTCCGGCAGGTAGCGGCGGCGGCCTTCGATCGTCGAGGTGAACCCGTCCACCCTGGCCTTGTCCACCACTCCGCGCAGGTAGTCGCGGACAGCACCGAACCGGGAGAAGTATTCCTTCATCAGTGTCCGGGCCTCATCCACGGAGATGTTCAACTGCTTGGACAGCCCGAAGGAGCTCAGCCCGTACACCAGCCCGTAGGACATGGCCTTGACCTTGGCGCGCATCTCGCTGGTGACATCCTCCGGGGCGACCCCGAAGATGTGCGAACCGACGAACCGGTGCAGGTCCTCGCCCGACCGGAACGCCTGGATCAGGCCTTCGTCTCCGGACAGGTGTGCCATGATCCGCATTTCGATCTGAGAGTAGTCGGCGGTCAGCAGCAGTTCGTAACCCTCGCCGACGACGAACGCCTCGCGGATGCGGCGGCCCGCCTCCGACCGCACCGGGATGTTCTGCAGGTTCGGGTTGATTGAGGAAAGCCGGCCGGTGGCGGCGACGGTCTGCGCGTAGGTGGTATGGATCCGTCCATCATCCGCCACAGTCTTGCGCAGGCCTTCCACCGTTTGCCGCAGCTTTGAAGCATCGCGATAGGCCAGCAGCTGGACCAGGAATTCGTTGCCCGTCTTGGCGAACAGGTCATTGAGCGCATCGGCGTCGGTCGAATAACCGGTCTTGATCTTCTTGGTCTTCGGCAGCCCCAGCTCCTCGAACAGCACCGCCTGCAGCTGCTTGGGAGAGCCCAGGTTGATTTCCTTGCCGATGATGCCGAAGGCCGCCGAGCTGGCCGCGTCGATGGTCACCGTGAAGTCGTCCACCAGCCGGTCCAGCGCGCCGGCGTCCACGGCAATGCCGTCCAGTTCCATCCGCGCCAGCACCAGCGACAGGGGCAGGTCAAGCCCGCCCAACAGCTGGTTGGCGCCACGATCCACCAGTTGTCCGGCGAAGTGTTCGCTCAGCTGCAGCGCGGCGAACGCCTGCACCACGGCCGGTCCGGCCTTGTCATCCTCGGACAGGCCGAGTTCCAGCTGCCCGTTCGCGGCGGCTTCGGGGGCCGCCACGGACATCTTCAAGTGGTACTGAGCCAGGTCCGCCAGTTCGTAGCTGCGCCGGTCAGGCTGGATGAGATAAGCCGAAATGGCCGTGTCGTCGACTACGCCCAGCAGCTCGAACCCGCGTCGCGAGAGAACCTTGTAGGCGTACTTGAAGTCGTGGACGATCTTCGGTGCGTCAAGGTCTGACAGCCAGTGTGCCAGCAGCTGCTCGGCGTCGGCGTCCAAGGCAGTCAGCGGCACGTAGGCCGCCTGTGCGTGGGCCACCAGGGCCAGCCCGACGGCGTCGTCCCCGCCTTCCGCCGTTTCGGCCACCAACTGCAGGGCGACGTTGTGCTGGTTGGTCTCCTCCAGCCATTCCTTCAGGGCAGCCGCATCGGTGACCACCGCGTGGGCGGGGGCATTGACCTCCGTCTCGCGGACGGCGTCCTCCTCACCGAAGAGGTCGAAGAGTCGCTTGCGCAGGGTGTTGAACTGCAGCGCATCGAAGAGTTCCTCGATGGCGGCCCGGTCGGGGTGCTGCAGCACCATGTGCTCCAGCTTTACCGGAAGGTCCAGATCCCGGAGCAGGTGGTTCAGCCGGCGGTTGCGCTTGACTAAATCGACATTGGCCCGAAGCGCCTCGCCGACCTTTCCGCCGATCGAATCCAGGTTCTCCAAGATGCCCTCTACGCCGCCGTAGAGGTTGATCCACTTGGCAGCGGTCTTTGGGCCCACGCCCGGAACGCCGGGAAGGTTGTCCGCCGTTTCACCGACCAGCGCCGCGAGATCCGAATACCGTTCCGGCCGGACGAAATACTTGGCTTCCACCGCGTCGCCGTCCATGGGCGGGATGTCGCTGATGCCCTTCTTCGGGTACAGCACGGTGACTTTGTCCGTGATGAGCTGGAACGCGTCACGGTCTCCGGAGACCACAAGGACCTCCCAGCCGGCTTCCTCGGCCCGGGCACTGAGTGTGGCGATGACGTCGTCGGCCTCGTATCCGTCCAGGGTGACGGTGGGGATCTGCATCGCCTCCATCACCTTGACGATCAGGTCCACCTGGCCGTGGAATTCCTCGGGCGTCTTGTTACGGCCCCCCTTGTACTCGGAATACTCCACGGTGCGGAAGGTGGGGGTGTCCAGGTCAAACGCCACGGCGATATGGGTCGGTTCGCGCTGCTCGATCATCTTGATCAGCATGGAAGTGAAACCGTAAACAGCATTCGTGTGCTGGCCGGTATCCGTGGAAAAGTTCTCCACCGGCAGGGCGTAGAACGCGCGGAACGCCATCGAATGGCCATCGATTAGCAGCAGGCGCTTTGGCCCCGAAGCTTCGCTCTCCGGGCCGGCAACGGGGGCTCCCTCTGCCTCCACTATCGCGGTCACTGCTTCCGGTTTGTTAGTTTCACTCACACCTGCCAGCCTAGTTCCCATGAGCGACAAATTCACACCCGGCGACAGTGCTGCGGGACACTCGCAGGGCTCGCCCCCGGCCTCGGCCGCGATCGCCGAACTGGTCGACGCCGGTGTCCCGGAACACTTGCACCGGTGGCTGATACACACCGGTGTGGGAGCGCTCGTGGTGAAGATGGGCATCGTTTTCAGCGAGATGACGCCGCAGCGCATGGTCGCAACCATGCCGGTGGAAGGTAATACCCAAGTGGCGGGCATTCTGCATGGCG
Source organism: Arthrobacter sp. Y3223065 (assembly GCF_059090885.1). Taxonomy (NCBI): domain Bacteria; kingdom Bacillati; phylum Actinomycetota; class Actinomycetes; order Micrococcales; family Micrococcaceae; genus Arthrobacter; species Arthrobacter sp. Y3223065. Next base: position 827,676 of record NZ_JBNHGC010000001.1, read on the forward strand.
GCGCGCATGTGGTGCTGGCCGAAACGCTGGGTTCCTTCGCAGCGACTCTGCACGCGGGCGCCGGCCGCCACGCCGTCGGCATCGAAGTTGGCGCCAGTCATCACCGTTCGGTCTCCTCGGGACATGTCACCGGCACCGCGACGGCGATCCAGCTGGGCCGTTCGCTGACCGTGCACGAAGTCGTGATGACCGATGACGACGGGCGGCGCCTCTCCACGGCGCGGATCACCAATCTGATACGCGACAACGGGTAGGTAGTCTTCTAGGCCTCGGCCCGCAGTAAAGGTTAGCTCGGCGCACTGTACGGATCGGCCAAGTGCCGCTCGCCATGCGCTGTGTAGTGCCACGCCGCTCCCCTTGCGCTAGTTAGTGCCACTGCCCCTTGTGCTGGAAATCTAGGCGGCGGACCGAGCGAGCTTGTTCCTCGGGACCCTTACTACTGCCCAACCGCCGGCAGTGCACGCGCCCAGCCGGGCGCCGTCGTCGGCGTCGCCATCACTGTTCGTCCTGCCAGCGGCCAAAGCGCGGCGAATGATGTCCGCGCTCGAGAGGGTTGCCTCAACCGTCTCGAATGCCGGGATCCTTGTGCCCGCCGGCACCGTCTCGGTTCTGGCCTCCGGCACCGTCTCGGTTCTGGCCTTATCTGCCCCTGACGCCCCGGGCGGCGGGTTGCCGGGTAGTGGTGGCGGGGTGGAGGCGTAGGTGTGTCCGGTGGGGGTGGTGGTCTCCACCGTGTGGTGTGGTCCTTCGAGGGGGCGGGCGGACCAGCCTTCGGCTTCCTTGGACTGGTTGCATTGCTCGCACAGTCCCTGGCCGTTGGCCATGGTCGTTTTACCGCCTCTTGACCAAGGCACGATGTGGTCGATGTGCCGGATCGGGGCGTCGCACCAGGGCCTGCCGCAGACGGCGTCGCGGGCGAGGATCATCCGGCGCATCCCGTCGGGGAACTTCCGCGCGGCCGAGTCCATCCCCAGCAGCTGCCCGGCCCCGGGGGCGTTGTAGAGGCGGCGGACCCAGATGTCCTCCACGGTGGCCTGCTTTAAGACTTTGGTGCGTTGGGCCTGCTCGCGGGCGGTCTTCCACCCCGGCTCGGTCCCGGCCGGCGGCGCCTTCTGCCCCATCCCGCCCGGCGGGCTGCAGGCGCCATAGGGCGGAGGGCTGCCACCGTGTGGTCCTGCCGCCGGTAGCCCGTTGTCCTCGCGGCCGTCGCCGGCGGCGGTGCGGCCGGGCGGGCTGGCTTCGGTGTTGGCTTCGGGTGTGTGTGCCGTTGCTGGCGGTCGTTGCGGCAGGCCGGTGAGGTTGCGGGCGTAGTGGGCCGGGACGATGCCGTAGCCGGTCAGCCAGGCCGGTTCGGCCTCGCCCTGGAGCAGGGCGCGGTCGGTCATCACGAGCTGAATTTCCAGCCGGGCCGGGTCGGCGGTGCTGCGGCCGGTGACGCGTTCGAACACGGTGTCGGCCATCATCTGGCCGCGGGACCGGGGGTCTCCGCTGTTGCGCAGCCGGTCCGCTTCCCGGTGCAGGGCGGCCATGACCGCCACGCCCTGGATTACCGGCAGCAGGGTCCGGACCGAGACCATGGTGTCCGGCTCCGGCCGGGAGGAAACGTGCCGGTCCGCTTCGGCCTTCGCCGCCCGGTCCACCACCGAGCGGGGTTCCAGCCGGTAGGCGAGGCGTTTGGCTTCGGCCCGCAGCGCCCGGTTCCCAAGTCCGTGCAGCCGGTCCCGGTTCCCGGCCAGTTCCCGGTCCACGCGGGCGCGGTGCTCCGGGGTCAGGCAGACGGTTTCCTGGACCAGGATCTCGGCCCGGTATTCGTTCAGGTGCCCCGCGGCCAAGGCGGCCAGGGTGTGCGGCATCTGCCCGACCAGGGTCCGGGACAGGTTCAGCAGGACCGCGGCCCGGTGCGGGGACTCGCGCCGGGCCAACCCGATCTGGGCCGCCACCCCGGCGCCCTGCCGGTCTTTGGGGATCCCGGCGGCGGCACGGCGGGCACGCACGGATTTCTCCAGCGCGACCTGAACCCCGGCCTGCGCGGCCGCGGCGGCAGCCTTCAGCCCCTCCAGCGCCGTAAGCTCTTCCACCAACTCCCGGTCCGGCACGTCCAGGCCGATGCGCTGAAGGGCTTCGGCCGCCGCGTGAACGGCGGCAGACCCGACCGGACCCGCGGCATCGGCAGGCGGTGCTGGGGCGGGAGCTACGGATACTGCCGGATCAAACATCTCAGCGTCTCAATCTTCAGCATGCGTACTGCATGGCCTCGACTACGAGCGGTCACGAACCCTGAACGGATCCGCGGACGCCACCGGCAAACCCACGATCCGGCGGCCAACGTTGGTGCTGAACTGCTACTGAAAACAGACTATGCGCCGCCACTGACAGTTTCGGAGGATGCAGCCACCACTTCGGAGGGCGCAGCAACCGCCACCGACTGCAGCACGACAGCCGGTGGAGTGGCCGTGTCCGAAGGCGGCCTGTAGTTTCCGCAGCAGGAGGACCGCACGGGGTAACGCGTTGGCGTGAGGCTACACCAGCACCGGAGTGGCGTGAGGCTAGACCGGCACAGGCGTAAGGTCGTAATGCATCTCCACCAAGTCGCCCAAGGTGCGGCTGCCACGAAGCCGGGCAGGCGCCGTCGTGCTGGGAACCGGTAGCAGCGGTTGTCCGCCGCCCAGCACCACCGGCACCAACGTCAGGATGAGTTCGTCCAGCAGGCCGGCCGACGCGTACTGTGCTGCAAGTTGCCCGCCGCCGACCAGCCACACGTCTTTGTCGCCGGCGTCGGCGCAGATGTCATCGTGGAAGATACCCACATCGCCTCGCACAAACGTGATGTCCGCGCCGGGAATGCCTGGCAGTTCGTGATGCGTGAAGACCCAGGTGGGTGTTGAGCCGTAAGGCCATTCCTCCGGCGCCTCCTCCAGCACGAACTTGTACGTTTCGGAGCCCATGACGATGGACCCTATGCGCTGCATGAAGGTTCCGAAGCTGTCCTGGACGCCGGCGGCGTCATTGAACTGCGTGAGCCAGTCGAGTTTGTTGCTGCGGTCGGCAATATACCCATCCACCGAGCTGCCGACGTAGTAGATAGTCCGGGCCATGGGGCCCATGCTAGCCAGCGGGCCGGACCAGTGGAAGCTTGGCGCGCGTCCCGCGAGAAATGCGGGGGTTGTCGGTCCGCAGCTGCCGCAGTACATGCCGTGGCTGTGAGTCCGCAGCTGCCGCAGGACATGCGGGGGTTGTGAGTCCGCAGCTGCCGCAGGACATGCGGGGGTTGTGAGTCCGCAGCTGCCGCAGGACATGCGGGGGTTGTCGGTCCGCAGCTGCCGCAGTACAACGGTGGGATGGATGCGCAGACTTCGGCGTGGATCACGGCCTACCGGCAGGCGTGGGAAACCAATGACCCGGATCAGATCGGAGCCTTGTTCACCGACGACGCCGAGTACCGGCCGGAGCCTTGGACGGAACCCTGGCGTGGCCGGGACAGCATTGTCCGGCAGTGGCTGGCCCGCAAGGATGAGCCCGGCGCCGCGACATTCGAGTGGCACGAAATCGCGGTGACCGACCACGTCTCCGTGGTGGAGGGAACGACCGCCTACCGGGACGGACGCACCTACAGCAACCTGTGGCTGATCCGGTTGAACGGCGAGGGCCGGGCAACCCACTTCACCGAGTGGTGGATGGACCATTCGGTCGCTTCCTGACCCCACGAGGGCACAGGATGCGCCGCTCCTGCATCAACCGCGCTCGTGGCCGTAAGCTCGGGGAATGGCGAGATACTTCGACGTCCACCCCCAGGATCCCCAGCCGCGATCGATCGGCCAGATTGTGGACCTGGTCCGGTCCGACGCGCTGATCGTGTACCCGACCGACTCTTGTTATGCCTTCGGTGCGCAACTGGGCAACAAGGACGCGTTGGAACGGATCCGGACCATTCGCCGGCTCGACAACAAGCACCACTTCACCCTGGTCTGCAAGGACTTTGCCCAGCTGGGCCAATTCGTGCACGTCGACAACAACGTCTTCCGCGCCATCAAGGCCGTGACGCCGGGAAGCTACACCTTCATACTGCCGGCCACCGCGGAGGTTCCCCGCCGGCTGCTGCATCCGAAGAAAAAGACCGTGGGCGTCCGCATTCCGGCGAACAACGTCGCGCAGGCACTTCTTGCGGAGCTGGGCGAGCCGCTGCTCTCCAGCACACTGCTGTTGCCGGACGAGGAGGAGCCGCTGACCGAGGGCTGGGAGATCAAGGACCGGCTCGATCATGTGGTGGACGCCGTTGTAGATGGCGGCGACTGCGGGTCCGAGCCGTCCACCGTCGTCGACTTTTCCGGCGGCACGGCCGAGGTAGTCCGTTACGGGGCCGGCGACCCGTCCCGGTTCGAATAGGGCCAATCCGGCCGGCGGACCCGCCTGGCAGGCGGCCCATCCGGCTGCCGGCCCGCCCCGCCTGGGGCGGCGCCACGGGCGGTACGCGCCCGGTTCCGCGCGGTCAGTCCTTCTTGCGCGCCCGGCTGGGCTGCACCCGCGGCGGCTCGCCCGGCATCTTGGGGTAGTCGGGCGGGAAGGGCATCTCCCCCAGACCCGCCTCGAGGTCGCGTTCCCACCACTGGAGCAGGACGTCGATCTTGCCCGGCTCATCGTGCATGCGGGCCCACGGGTCGCCGGTCGTCTTCAACCTGTCCGGAACCGTGGCGATCGTGAAGTTCTTCGGGTCGGCCGTCTCGAGTTCGTCCCATTCGATCGGGCAGGACACCGCCGCGTTCGGCAGGGCCCGCGGGCTGTAGGCACCCGCCATGGTCCGGTCGCGGTTGGCCTGATTGAAGTCCACGAAGATCCGTTCCCCGCGCTCTTCCTTCCACCAGGAGGTCGTCACCTGTTGGGGCATCCGCCGCTCGATCTCCCGCGCCGCGGCGATGACGGCATGGCGTACGTCCAGGAATTCGTGCGTCGGCTCGATCGGCGCGAACATGTGCAGCCCGCGGTTTCCGGAGGTTTTGATGAACGCTTTGAGTCCGGCCTCGGCCAGCACCGACCTCAGTTCGATCGCCACCGGGATGGCGTCGTCGAACGAGGTCCCCGGCTGCGGATCCAAGTCGATGCGCAGCTGGTCCGGGTTGTCGGAGTTCCCCGCGCGCGAAGGCCACGGGTGAAACACCACGGTGTTCATCTGCACCGCCCACACCGCCGCGGCCGGCTCGTCGAGGACCAGTTGCGGGTGCGAACGGGCGCTCGGATAAACCACCATCACCGACCGCACGAAGTCGGGCGCGCCCTTGGGCGGATTCTTGGAAAAGAATTGCTCGCCGTCGATCCCGTTGGAGAACCGTTGCAGCGACACCGGCCGGTCGCCGTTGGCGCGGACGAACGCCTCGCCCACCTCCGCGATGTAACGCGCCAGATCCAGTTTGGTGATCCCCAGCTCGGGCCACATCACCCGGCTCGGACTGGAAATGCGTACCTCGCGCTCGCCGTGCGGTCCGTCGACCGTCAACGTTGTCTGTTCGCTGGCCATGGGAACACCTAAACACACCCACGTCGCTTCTGGCGAGGGCATGATGGGAGCATGCCTATCACCGAGACCCCCGTGACCATCGACGTCGGCGACACCACCGTCTCCGGTGTCTACGCCCGTCCCGGGTCCCCCTTCGCATCGCTGGTGGTGGCCCACGGGGCCGGCGCGGGCATGGACCACCCGTTCCTGTCGGGTTTCACCCGCGCTTTGAACGACGACGGCGTGGCCACCTTGCGCTTCAACTTCCCCTACCGGGAGGCCGGCAGGAAGTTTCCGGACCGCCCGCCGGCTGCCATTGTGGCGTGGCGTTCGGTCATGCGGGAGGCGGCAGCACGGTCCGAAGGTGAACCGCTGTGGGCGGCCGGCAAATCCTTCGGCGGCCGCATGGCGTCGATGGCCGTGGCGGAGGGAATGCCGGCCGCCGGCCTCGTGTACCTGGGCTATCCGCTGCACCCGCCGGGGAAGCCGGAAAAGCTGCGCGACGAGCACCTGTATGGCCTCACCCTGCCCATGCTGTTCCTGCAGGGCACCCGCGATACCTTCGCCACCCGGGAACTGCTCGAGTCCGTCGTCGAACGCATCGGCCCGAACGCCGTGCTCGCCTGGCAGGAAGGCGGCGACCATTCCTTCGACGTTAAGGGCCGGAAACGAGGGGCGGCGGAAATCGGGGCCTCGCTCGCCGGCCCTGCCGCCGAATTCCTCCACTCGAGGGTCGGCGGCGCTTGACCGCCGGGCCGGCTGCCGACCAGTGCCCGGCGATGGAGTCGATGGTCGGCGGCGCTTGATCCCCCGGCTGGCTGCCGGCTACTGCTCGACGATCGAGTCGATGGGCCGTGGGGAAGTGATGGGATCGGCGTGACGGTGGATGATCTTCCAGGTGCCGTCCTCCAGCCGGAATATCGTCGTGACGCGCAGCGAGATCGGGGAGGCCGCGTCGGACACGTTGACCTTCACCCGGGTCCGCTCTATTTCTACGATGTAGCCCAGGTCTGTCCCGACGTACGTGGAAATACGCTCAAACCGGATCGGCTCGCCCTCGCTGAAATGCGATACCGCGCGGTCCATGGCCGCCTCGACCTCCTCCCAGCCACGGGCGGGCGGGCCGAGCGGATTGGCAAGCGTGACCTCTTCCTGCCTCGAAAACAGTTCCTTCACCGAAGCGGGGTTTCCCTGGACGAACGCGTCCAGGGCGCTGTGATAACGCTCGGCAACAAGGTCAAGATCGGGCCCTGGCATGTTTCCTCCAGACGCTGCTCCCGCCGCAGCCGTACCGGCGGCCGGGGCGCGAATACAGCCATGCTCCCACCGGCATCCGGGGATGTCCACGACCGGTGTTGGCTCCGGTGCAGGGCCTCCTACCCGTGGGCCGGGCCGCGGGACTACGATGGCAGGCCAAGGGCCCGGACGCCCCCCAACTGGCGGGTCCGTGCCGGAAGGGGCTGCTTCCGATGAACGAGCGTCCTGGCGGTCTCGTGCTGGAGCTGGAGATGGTCCTGGCCGCGCCGTGCGAACTGGTGTTCCGGATGCTGACGGAGGCGGTCGAGTTGGCCAAATGGTGGGGCCCGGAAGGTTTCACAACACCCGAGGTCATGCTCGACGCAAGGTCAGGCGGCACCTACCGGCTGACCATGAAACCGCCCGACGGCCCGCCCTTCCGCCTCGCCGGCGAGTATCTCGAGGTCGTCCCGCCGCGCCGCCTCGCCTACACCTTCCGGTGGGAGGAGCCCGTGCCCGATGACCGCGAAACCATCGTCACGCTGTCCCTTGAACCCATGAAAGGCCGCACACGGCTTGCCCTCTCCCAGGGCGCGTTCGCTACGGAGGAACGCCTCGGCCTTCACCGGGCCGGCTGGACGGACGCCTTGCGGAAACTCGCCCGCGTTCTCCACGCCGGCGGGTGACCCGGTCCGTCCCGGCCGGCAGCCTCGTTGCCCGACCCCGGTCGGCCGGTGACCCGGTCCGTCCCGACCGACATCCTCACCGTTGCCCCACCCCGGTCGACGCTGTCGAAGGCACCGGGTCGTGCCGCAGGTAGGCGCGCCGGAAGCGTCCGGTGCCGCCGGTCAGGGCACGCAGGTCGATGGCGTAGCGCAGCAATTCCTGATCCGGGACTTCGGCGCTGATCTCGGTGAGGTCCCCGCCGGCTGAATCCGATCCGGTCAGGCGTCCGCGCCGCGCGGACAGGTCGCTCATCACCGTTCCCACATAGTCGTCGGGAACTGTGATCGTCACGGCGGAGACCGGCTCGAGCAACTGGATGCGCGCCGCAGCAGCGGCTTCCCGCAAGGCCAGGGCACCTGCGGACTGGAAGGCCGCGTCGGAGGAATCGACGCTGTGGGTCTTGCCGCCGACCAGTGTCACGCGGATGTCGACGACGGGGAACCCGGCGGAGACGCCTTTCTCCATCTGCGCCCGGACACCTTTCTCGACGGACGCAATGTAAGGGCCCGGGATGACACCGCCGACGATCTTGTCCACGAATTCAAACCCGGCGCCGCGCGGGAGCGGTTCGACTTCGATCTCGCAGATGGCGAATTGGCCGTGCCCGCCGGACTGTTTGACGTAGCGTCCGCGTCCGGCGGCCGCTGCCGCGAACGTTTCGCGCAGGGGCGTGACGACGTCGACCGTCTGCACGTTCACGCCCTGCCCGCGTAGCCGGTCGAGCACCACCTCGGCGTGCGATTCGCCCATGCACCACAGGATGAGTTGGTGCGTCTCCGCATGCCGCTCCACCCGCAGGGTCGGGTCGCCCGCGGCCACCTTGGCCAGGCTCTTGGCCAAAGCGGCCTCATCGTTGCGCGTTGCGGCCTCCACCGCGACAGGCAACAGGGGTTCCGGCATCTCCCACGGTTGGATGAGCATCGGCTGCTCCCTCGACGACACCGTGTCGCCGGTCTCGGCGGTGCCGATCTTCGTCAGCGCGCAGATGTCGCCGGCGATGCAATAGGACACCGACCGCAAGGTCGAGGCGAGCGGGGCGTGCAGGTGCGTGACCCGTTCATCGCTGTCGTGGTCGGCATGGCCCCGGTCGGCAAGTCCGTGTCCGGACACGTGGATGGCGGAGTCATCCCGCAAGGTGCCCGAGAAAACCCGCACCAGGGAGACCCGGCCCAGGAACGGATCCGTGGTCGTGCGGATCACTTCGCCGGCGAGCGGTCCGTCGGGATCACAGCGCAGCGGGGTGCTCCGCGAGCCGTAGAGTCCCGCCGCCGCCGGCAACGGGCGCTCGCGTGGGGACGGGAATGCCCGCTTGATCATGTCCAGCAGCTCCGTGATGCCCAGCCCCGTTTCCGACGAGGTGGCCAGCACCGGGTAGAAGGATCCGCGCGCCACGGCGGTCTCCAGGTCGGAGAAAAGAACGTCGAGGCCGATGTCCTCGCCGCCGAGATAGCGGTCCATCAGGGACTCGTCCTCGCTCTCGGCAATGATGCCTTCGATCAGGGCGCTGCGCGCCTCCTCGGCACCCTCCAGTTCCCCGGCATCCGCGGGGCGGAAGGCGGGGTGGCGTTCCCCGCCGCTGTAGTCCGATACGGTGCCGGAGAGCAGTCCGTGTAACCCCGTCAGCTCCGCCCCGTTGCGCACCGGCAGGTACAGCGGCTGCACCGAATCGCCGAAGGCGCGGCGGCAGCCGGCCAGCGCCGCGTCGAAGTCGGCCCGCGGGTGGTCCAGCCGGCTGATGGTCACCGCCCTCGGCAGCCCGACGCTCTGGCATTCGCCCCACAGCGCGGTGGTGGCGGCATCGATCCCCTCCACGGCGGACACCACGAACAGGGCCGCATCGGCGGCGCGAAGACCGGCACGCAGTTCGCCCGTGAAGTCCGAATAGCCCGGCGTGTCCAGGAGGTTGATCTTGACGTCGTCGTACATAAAGGGAAGGACGGAGAGCACGACGGACCGCTGCTGGTGGATCTCCGAGGGATCCGAGTCGCTGACGGTGGTGCCGTCGACGATTGAACCCATCCGGTTCGTGGCTCCTGCCGCCGCCAGCATGGCCTCCGCGAGCATCGTCTTCCCGGCACCGGAGTGGCCCACCAGCACCACGTTGCGGATTTGCTCCGGCCGGGACGCCGTTGCCGCGGCAGAGACCTCCGCCCGCCGTAGATCGGCGCTCCGGCCAGAACCCTTCGCCAATCCATTGGCCGATTTCCCCGACATGAGCGCCTCCTGGCGTCGTAGGCATCGTCGTCCTGCGCACTCACCTGCTCTTAACAGATTCGACACCCGGAAGGGGCGCAGCGGCAAGGGCGTGGTCGTATCCCCGCAAACAAAAGCCCGCTTCCCCGCTCACCGCGCATCGCGGGCCAAACGTCCCCGCCGATTGGGCGCAGGCTGACTCCGCGCGTGCGGTCAGTCGGTTGGACACCGGCTGTCCGGCCACTGGAACACCGCGGCCACGGGGTCCATCTGTTCGCCGGGCCGATACTGCTCGTTGAACAGAACGGATCCCTCCGGCGTCAGCCGGGCCGGTGTCTCCGGCAGGAGGTGGCAGGCGCCGCCCGCAACAAGCCGTGCCGAGGGCAACTGCAGCAGCGGCACGCGATTGCTCAGGTCCGGCCAGTGCCGCACGTCCACGATGCTCATCACCGACGAGTCGTTGTCGAATTCAATCCACGGGTCGGCAATCAGGACGGAGAGCATGCCGTAGTGCCCGCGCAACTGAACCTGGCCCCGAAACCTGAGGACTCCCGACGTCGTCAGCGGACCGTACTCCCCGCCGTCGGGCTCGAAGCGGAAGAAGCTGCCGTCCACAATCGCTGCCCCGTCCCGGGCGGTGACTGATCCGTCCGGCAGACGGGAGATGTAGTTAATGAAACTGCGTTTGATGCCCCAGGTCAGGCCTGCGGGCGGGGAGTCCCCGCCCGCAGGCTGCTGTGCGGTGGGCTCCGGTGCGGAGTCCATAGGTCCCTTCCTACAGGGCCAGCTTGAGCGGGCAGCCGCCCTGGGAGCGCGAAACGCAGATGAACATGCTGTCGCAGCTGACCTTTTCTTCGTCGGTCAGGATGGAGTCCCTGTGGTCCACGGCTCCGGCTACCACCGGGGTTTCGCACGTGCCGCAGGTGCCTTCGTTGCAGGAGGACAGCGCCGGCAGGCCCGCTTCCTCGGCCACCTCGAGGATGGACTTGTCCGCCGGAATGGTCAGCGTGACGCCGCTGTCCACGAATTCGACTTCGAAGGCCACATCGCCACTGGAATCAATCTCCTTGGGCACAAACCGCTCCACGTGCAGGCTGCCCGAGGGCCAGTGCGCCGAGGCCCCCTCCACCACGTTGAGCAGCGGCTCCGGCCCGCAGCAGTAGATCAGGGTCTCCGGCTTGATGTCCTGCAGGTAGGCGGCGAAGTCCACCCGGCCGTCGGTATCCTCCGGGACAATGCGGACCCGGTTCCCGAACTGTTCGAGCTCGCCCAGGAACGCCATGGTGGCCCGTGACCGGCCGCCGTAGACCAGGGTCCAGTCCGCGCCCGCACGTTCGGCCTGGTTCACCATGGCCAGGATTGGTGTGATGCCGATGCCGCCGGCAATGAAGACGTATTTCTTGGAGGGCTGGAGCACAAAGTTGTTGCGCGGCTGGCTCACGGTCAGGGTGCCGCCGGCCCGCACGGTCTCGTGGATGGCCCGTGAGCCCCCGCGTCCGTTCGGCTCGTTCAGCACGCCGATGCGCCAGCTGTCCTGGCTGCCGCCGGGAGTGCACAGCGAGTATTGCCGGACGTAGTCCCCAACATGCACGTCGATGTGCGCGCCCGGGTGCCATTCCGGCAGCCGTGCTCCGGCCGGGTCCACGAGGGTCAGCGAAAGCACGCCGTCGGATTCCTGCCGGCACTCGCTGACCCGCAGCTCGAGGGTTGCGGTGGGATCTTCCGGGAGCTCGACAGCATGCCGCGGCGCATTGGCGGCAACATCCCACTCCACGTCGAGGCTGCGCCGGACCGGCAGCAGCGCCATGCGGATGAAGTCCAGGCCCCAGTCCTTCGCCGGGCGCAGGCTGGGCAGCCGCTCGAAGAGCACCTTCAGGCCGGTGGCTCCCTGCACCCGGGCCAACGGCTGGCCCAGGCAGGTGTGGCGGCCCTTGGTGAAGGCCAGATGGTCGCGCGGGTCTTCGCGGTGGATGTCGAACTCGAACGGCTTTTCGTAGTATTCGGGATCGGTGTTGGCGCTGGCCAGCGCCAGCCAGATCATGTCACCGGCCTTGATGTCCGCGCCGCCGATGGTCACATCCACGTTGGCGCGGCGCGACGCGAAGGTCGACGACGGGCGGCGGCGCACGGTCTCGTCGAAGACGGCCTGCCACAGGGCCGGATCGGCCTTGGCGTCGGCGAGGGCGGCCGGGGTGTCATTGAGGAAGATGACCGCATTGGCCATCGCCTGGGCGGTGGTGTCGGTACCGGCCGCAGAGAACTCGCCCAAGTGCAGTGCGATCTGCGCCTCGGAGAGCGAATAGTTGCCCTGGCGGTCCTTGTCGCGGGCCATCACGGAGATCAGGTCATCCGCTTCGCTCTCGCGGCGGTCGCGGACAATCCCGCGCAGCACCAGCTGGGCGGCAACGTAGCGGTCCCAGACCTCCGTGCGGCGCGGTTCCGGCAGCGGCTCCTGCGCGCTGGCGAGGACCTGGAAGAAGTCGTCGCGCAGCTGGCGCATCATGGGCTCCAGCGCGGCGGGCAGGTCCATCAGCGCCATCAGCGTCTGGGTCGTCAGCTCGAGGTTGTAGGCGTCCATCAGGTTCGCGGCGCCGTCCGCCTCGATCCGGTCGATGATCCGGTGCGCGCGCTCTTCGATCTGCGGCTGGAGCGCCTCCATCCGGGCCTGCAGGAAGCCCTTCTGCGCCACTCGGCGGGCGATCGTGTGGCCCTGCGGGTCGGAGCCGACCAGGATTCGGGAGATCAGCTCAGCCGGCATGGTCTCCGCGTGCTTCTCCGGCACCGTGATCAGTCCGGCGTTGCTGGCGCTGGAGAACTTCTGCCAGTCCGGCAGGATCATCTCAGCGTCAGCTCGGCGGGTGACCATCCAGGCGTTGAGGTAGGGGTAGAAGAAGGTGGGAGTGCCTTCGCGGACGTCGGCGAAGTGCCGCGCCGGATCGCGGTAGTAGTCGTCGCCCATCGCGTCGAACTCCGGGGCGAGCGGCCCGCGTTCCCGCAGGCGGGTGGTTTCTGTGCTCATTGGCGGATATTCCAATCAGAGGGCCGCGGAGGCGGCGATGGTGGAGAGTTTTTGGAAGCGCAGCACGTTGTCGCCTTCGTCCATGACGCCGGCGGTGAGGCAGACGAAGGTCATGTCCCGCTCAGGGTCGATCCAGAACAGCGTGGATCCGGCGCCGTAGTTGCCATGCGTGCGCGGGCTGGTGAAGGGACCGAAGAAGGAGGCATGGGTGCCGGTGCCGCTGAGCGAGAAGCCCAGGCCGAAGTTGCCCATGGGCTCTTCCCAGCCACGGGCGCGGGCGATCATCGCGTACAGGTCATTGGTCATCTCGCCGGTCTGCAAGGTGGTCGCAACATCCAACACCGCCGGGGCGATCAGCTGCCGCCCGGCGAACTCGCCCTTGCGGCGGATCATTTCCGCGAACGTGAAGACGTCGGCGGCGGTGCTGACGGAGCCCACCCACGGCATCTCCGCATCCTGGTCCACTGCCTCGTTGAGGATTTCCACGTCCCGCGCGGAAAGCCATCCGTCGTCCGGGATGTAGGCCTTGAGCGGGACAATGCGGTCCTTCCACTCATCCAGCGGGCCGAACCGTGTGTCCGTCAGGCCCAGCGGACCGAACAGGTTCTTCTCGGCCAGATCGCGGAACGAGTCCGCACCGTAGACCCGGCGGAGCATCTCGCCCATCAGCGCGTGGTTGATGGCCGGAGAGTAGGTCAGGTTGCTGCCAGGCTCGTGGATGACGTCCAGATTGCAAATCGCCTCGATGGTGTTGGCCAGATTGCCCAGCTGCTCGGTGGGCAGCGGCTCCGGGGTGGCCGGCAGGCCCGAGCGGTGCGTCAGCAGGTGTGAGAGGTTGACCTTGTCCTTGCGCAGCATGCGGAAGCGCGAGGGGCCGAAGAATTCCGGGATCACGTCGACAACGCGGGTGCTCAGCGCCAGCTTGCCCTCGCCGATGGCCTGGTAGACCAGCGCATTGGTAAACGCCTTGGTCAGGGACAGGACGCGGAAGATGCTGTCCGCTCTCATTTCGCGGTTAGCGGCCCGATCCGCCCAGCCGATGGTGGCGTCCAGGGCCACGTCGCCATGGCGTGCCAGAATAATGCGGGCGCCGTCATAGTCGCCGGCGCTGATGTCGTTGCGGATGGTGGACTCGAGCAGCTCAAGGGCTTCTGGATTCAGTCCGTGGGTCATGGTCAAACTCCTGCAGTTTGTTGGTTTTCTGCGGTGGCACAAAGGCCGGAAAGACAAAACCGGGGGACGACGGCGGCAGCCGTCCGCCGTCGTACGTTGCGGTAGTGCGGGGCTGCTACATGTGGAGGCCGCCGGACGGCGAGAGGGTCTGGCCGGTGTAGTAGGCGCCGGAGTCGCTGGCCAGGAAGAGCAGCGTTTCGGCGATCTCTTCCGGGGCCGCGGGCCGCTTGATGGGCTGCATCCCGATCAGCATGCCGGTGATTTCGGCGGGCTGCTGGCGGAACAACGGGGTGTCCACTGCGCCCGGCGCAATCGCGTTGACCCGGATGTTGAAAGGAGCCAGCTCGGCGGCGGCGCTGCGGGTCATGCCCAGCACGCCGGCCTTCGACGCCGGGTAGTACAGCGGCATGGGCACGCCCAGCAGGGCTGCGGAGCTGGAGACGTTCACGATGGCGCCGCCGCCGGTGCGCTTGAGCAGGGGCGCGCCGGCGCGGATCACGTAGAACGGGCCGAAGAGGTTGATTTCCAGCACGCGCCGGAAGTCCTCGTCACTGATGTCGCCCAGGAAATCCGGGAAGTATTCCTCACCGGACTGCGCGGCACGGAAGGAACGGACGTTGGATTCAACCAGTTTGTCGTTGGCGGCCTTGTTGGGAGCGTTCACTCCCGCGGCGTTGATCACGGCGTCCAGCCGGCCGAACTCGGCATCCAGCTTCGCAAAGGCAGCGTTGACGGCGGCGCTGTCCGTCACGTCCAGGGCAATGGCCAGTGAACCCGGGATCTTCGAGAACTCCCTGGCCAGCGCATCCTCGGACAGGTCCGCGCCCACCACGGATGCTCCTGCCGCCGCGAAGGCCCGCGCCGTAGCCAGGCCGATTCCCGATGCCGCTCCGGTAATGAACGCCACTTTGCCGTCAAGATTCATTGTTTTCCTGCCATCCTCCATCCCAGCGGGACGGTACGAACTGTGATCGAAGACACCCAGTCTCGCACGTTGTTAGACACGTGTCTAGCGAAATGTTGGATGGGAATATAGAAAATGTGCACGCGTCCTATTGCCAGACGCCTGTCTATCGGTATGCTGATCACCGTCAGTCTTTTATGAGGCGCGTCACATCGCTGTGCTGCCTCTTTCTTTGCCGGCAACTTCGGCTCGCCGATCGAGCCCTTCACGCCGGCCCCTTTCAGCGGGTCCCGATGGACCTCTCTTCAGAGGAGAAACATGTCTGCTCCACTAACTCGGACCTCCGCGGCCGGACTGCAGGACGCCCGGGGAACACTTCCTTGGAAACGCGCAGGAATGCTGATGGCCATCACCTTTTCCGGCCTCCAACTGCTTAATGAAGTGGGCGCCATGATGGCCATCCCGCTCTATCAGTCGATGAGTCTGGACCTCGGGCTGACCCCGGCCCAGGTCTCCTGGGCATTGCTGTCCACCCTGCTGATGGGCGCGGCTTCCATCCCGTTGCTGTCGAAGGCCGGCGATGTTTTCGGCCACCGCAAGGTGATGATCTTCTGCATCCTCGGGATCCTGGCCGGCTACGTTATCTCGGCCCTCGCCACCACGTTCGCCGTGCTGGTGATCGGCCGGGCGTTGACCGGCATCATGGCCGGCCAGGCGCTGGTAGTGGGCATCATGAATGACCGGCTGTCCAACTTCGACCGCAAGAAGGCCATCGGCATCATCGCCGGCGGCCAGGCCATCGGGGTCACGTTCGGCTTTGGCCTGGGCGGCCTAATGGTGGTTGCGGGCGCCACGTGGCGCACCACTTTCTGGATCGGCGCTGTATTGACCGTGCTCAGCCTGGTCGGCATGCTGCTCTGGGGATCCGATTCGGACGCCGTGCTGCGCAACCGAAGCGCGAAGCGGCGGATCGATGTCACCGGCGTCGTCCTGATGGGCCTGTCCCTTACGGCCCTGTGCATCGGCATCAGCCAAAGCACGGCATGGGGCTTCTTCACCGCTTCCACCCTGATCTGGGTCATCGGAGGGATCGCCGGCCTGGTCCTGGCGCTCCTGGCGGAGTCCCGGAGCAAGCAGCCGCTGGTCGATGTCAGCCTGCTGCTGAGCACCCGGCTGCTGCCGGCCTACCTTGTCTTTGTTGCCCTGGGCGCCGCCGGGATCATGATCTTCAACTTTGTGATGGGCTGGGCCCTGACTCCGACGGAGGTGGCAGGCTATGGCTTCGGCCTGAATCCGCTGATGGCAGGCTTCCTGTTCATCCCGATGACCGCCGCCGGCATTGTTGTTTCGCTCTACGTACCGCGGCTGCTCCACCGCATCCCGCCGCGCCGACCGCTCGCAGCCGGCGCCATCCTGCTGACGCTGTCCTTCATTTGGCTGTACTTCATGCACAACCAATTGTGGGCCGTTGTGGTCGGCATTCTCTTCTACGGCGTTGCCTACACCACCGTGCTCACCGTAGCCATCTCCGTCATCGCCGCCGAAGCACCGGAAGGCAGGGGCGCCGGTACGGCCTCGCTCTACGTTGCCATTGCCTTATCCTCGTCGTCCATTGGCACGGCCATCTATGCCGCGATCATCGCACTCAACACCACGCCGGCGGCACCCCTGCCATTGGCCGAGAACTACGGCATAGGCTTCATGGCAGCGGCCGGCATTTGCCTGGTTGCGGTCGCCGCCGCCTTCTCGTTGTCCAAGAGCGTGCGCCTCACGGAAATCTCCAGCCAGTAGCACTTGTAGATTCAAGGGTGCCGGGCCCGACAAGCATCGATGCAGGCAAGCCGGCCGGATCCAATCAGTGAGTGTCCCTCCCCGGCAGGGACACTCACTGAGTTGTTGTATCCCTGCGGAGGAAGGCAAGCCACTGGGCCGCGAGCACCTCTTTAAGACTGACCATATCCACCGGGCGCTGACGAATAACGGCAAAATACATCATGCGGTCCAGCGCCATCTGGAGGGTCAGAAGGTGCAGCCGCGCACGTTCGTGCTCGTCCGGATCGGTAAACCGGGAGAACGTCCTCGGCATGACCTTGTAGCTGTTCCCCAGGACTGAGATCCACGTATCCGTCACCACATCGTCATTCGCGAGTGCCTGCTCCATGGTGGCAAAGTCCCGGGCCTTCTCGCGCCACAGGGCAAAGGTCTCCCCGAGCCAGGACACGATGCTCTCCAGGTCCGGGTCCCTTATTTCGTCCAGCCGCCGGTACGCAGCCAGCACCTCTGGCGCGCCCTGCCGCATGATCTCGGCAACAACTTCAGCCTTGCTCCGGAAATAGACGTAGAAGGTTGCCCGGCTGGCGCCTGCTGCGCTGGCAATGTTTTCAGCCGTCGTTTCGTTGTAGCCCCGGTTCCGAAACTCCTCCGCGCCGGCCTCGATCAACCGCTCCCGCGTCAGCTGCTTCTGCAGTTCGCGCAAAGACTGACGCGGTGCCTTCTCCTGAGCACTGCTCCCACTTTCGACCGGGCCAGGTCTGCGCTCATTTTCAACGGTGCTCACCCTCCCCAAACTACCATCGGCGCGGGGCCCCGCCCCTGCCGCGACATCCACCTGCCGCTCCCCACCGGTTGGATCCGTATCAGCACTAGCTGTGCCCGAGGTGGGATTCGAACCCACACGGTTTTACCCGCCGCATTTTGAGTGCGGTGCGTCTGCCATTCCGCCACTCGGGCAATGCACCGGTTGCGAAGCCGGTCTCCAACTGTGAAAACCGTCATGCTCCCCGGTGCGCGAATCTACTCTACATGCCGATAGGCTATTTCACGGAACCGACGCCACATGAATGGCAACGCAACACCCTAGGAGCGCCAGTGTCTGAACAAACCGAGTCTGTCCCCGCTCGCCGCGTCGTCGTCGCGGAGGACGAGACACTGATCCGCCTGGATATCGTCGAAATCCTCAGGGGCGAGGGCTACGACGTCGTTGCCGAAGCCGACAACGGCGAAAAGGCAGTGGAACTCGCCCAGGAACTGAAGCCGGACCTGGTCCTCATGGATGTGAAGATGCCCGTGATGGACGGCATCTCGGCGGCGGAGCAGATCGTCAAGGCACGCATTGCCCCAGTGGTGCTGCTGACCGCGTTCAGCCAGAAAGAGCTGGTGGAGCGCGCCCGCGACGCCGGTGCCATGGCGTACGTGGTGAAGCCCTTCACGCCGGCGGACCTGATTCCGGCCATCGAGATCGCGCTCTCCCGCCACGAGGAGCTCGCCGCCCTGGAGTCCGAGGTATCCGACCTCCAGGAGCAGTTCGAGACCCGGAAGCTGGTGGAGCGGGCCAAGAGCCTGCTCATAACCAAAATGGGCCTGACCGAGCCGGAAGCGTTCCGCTGGATCCAGAAGACGTCGATGGACCGCCGGCTGAGCATGCGCGAAGTCGCCGAGACGATCATCAATCAGGTGAACTAAGGCGAACGGGAACGGCCTCCGGAATGATCCGGAGGCCGTTTCTTCTGTCCGTGGCCTGCACCGGCCCTTCGCCTACGACGACGGCCAGGGGCCGACCCGCTCGGGCCGCGGGTGCGACTGGCCGTCCAGCAGTTCGCCGGCATCCGCCAGGTCGCCCACCCGGTGCACCTTCAGGGAGTTGGTGGAACCGGCCTTGCCCGGAGGCGAACCGGCCGCGATGACGACCAGGTCATCGATGTCCACCAGCCCGCGCTCGTAGAGGATCCGGTCCACCTGGGCGGTCATGTGGTCGGTGTGCTCGACGAACTCGACGACGAGCGGCTGGATGCCCCAGGTCAGCGAGAGCACGTTGAGGGTGGACTGGAGCGGGGTGAACGCGAACACCGGCCGCCCCGGGCGCAGCCGGCTGAGCCGGCGGGCCGAGTCACCGGACTGGGTGAAGGTACAGATGTACTTGGCGTCGAGCTGGTCGGCGATCTGCACGGCCGCCCGGGTGATGGCGCCACCGCGGGTCTTCGGCTGGCTGCCCAGCGGCTGGATGCGGTCCAGCCCGTGCTGCTCGGTGGATTCGATAATCCGTGCCATGGTCCGGACCGTCTCCAGCGGGTACTTGCCCACGCTGGTTTCGCCCGAGAGCATGACCGCGTCCGCGCCGTCGAGCACGGCGTTGGCGCAGTCCGATGCTTCCGCCCGGGTGGGCCGCGGGTTGTCGATCATGGATTCGAGCACCTGGGTGGCAACGATCACCGGTTTCGCCCACCGGCGGGCGAGTTCGACGGCGCGCTTCTGCACCAGCGGCACGTCCTCCAGCGGCAGCTCCACGCCCAGATCGCCGCGGGCGATCATGATGGCATCAAACGCGTCGATGATCTCTTCGATGGCGTCCACGGCCTGCGGCTTTTCGATCTTGGCGATAACCGGGGCGCGGCGTCCCTCCTCGTCCATGATCTCGTGGACCCGCTGGACGTCGGCGGCGTTGCGCACGAAGGACAGTGCCACCATGTCGACGCCGGTCTTGAGCGCCCAGCGCAGATCCTCCTCGTCCTTCTCGCTCAGGGCCGGGACATTGACCGCCACGCCGGGCAGGTTGATGCCCTTGTTGTTGGACACCGCACCCGCCACCGTGACTTCCGTCACGACCTTGACGTCGTCGACCTCGATGGCCTTGAGCGCCACCTTGCCGTCGTCGATCAGCAGGGAGTCGCCCACGTTGACGTCGCCCGGCAAGCCCTTGTGCGTGGTCGAGCATTGCTCGGCGGTTCCCTCCACGTCCTCGGTGGTGATCGTGAAGCGGTCGCCCACCGCGAGGTGGTGGGGGCCGTTCACGAAGCGTCCCAGGCGGATTTTCGGGCCCTGCAGGTCGGCGAAGATGCCCACCGGCTTGGATAGTTCGGCCGAAGCCTTGCGGACGTTGTCGTAGGTCTGCTGATGCACGCCGTAGTCGCCGTGGCTCATGTTCATTCGGGCCACGTCCACGCCGGCCTTGAGGACAGCCAAGGTGCTCTCGTAACTGGCGATGGCAGGGCCGAAGGTTGCAACGATTTTTGCGCGTCTCATATCCCTACCCTAATCAGAATGCGGCCGTTGCGCAGGGCGTGCCACCGCTAGGGCAGCACCGCGATCGCACGGTCGTCCGGGGCCACCGGAGCCGGCAGCCGCGTACTTCCGGTCAACCACTGGTCGACGGCGGCCGCGCAGGCGCGCCCTTCGGCGATCGCCCACACTATCAAGGACTGTCCGCGCCCGGCGTCGCCGGCCACGAAGATGCCCTTCGCGCCGGTCATGTAGCCGCCGTCGCGGGCGACATTCCCGCGCTCGTCGAAGGCCGCGTTGACCTGCGCGCCGAGCCCGGCCTGCTCCGGACCGGTAAAGCCCAGGGACAGGAACACCAGGTCCGCCGGGATCTCCCGCTCGGTGCCGGGCTTGGGCACCCGCCGGCCGTCCGCGAACTCGGTCTCGGCGACCTTCAGCGCCGTGAGCACGCCGTTCTCGCCCACGAACTCCACGGTGGAAGCGAGGTAGGTCCGCTCGCCGCCTTCCTCATGGGCGCTGGCCACTTCGAACAGGTTGGGGAACGTCGGCCAGGGCTGGTGCGCAGCACGCTGGGCCGGCGGCTGCTTGCCAATGGCCAGGGTGGTCACCGAGGCCGCCTGCTGCCGGTGCGCCGTGCCGAGGCAGTCCGCGCCGGTGTCGCCGCCGCCCAGGATCACCACGTGCTTGCCCCGGGCGTCGATCTGGTCCGGGACCGTCTCGCCGGCCACCACCCGGTTGGCCTGCACCAGGTAATCCATGGCGAAGTGCACGCCGGACAGCCCTCGCCCGGGGATCGGCAGGTCCCGTGGCACGGTGGCACCGGTCGCGATCACCACGGCGTCGTAGCGGCGGCGCAGCTGGTCCCAGCTGATGTCCTTGCCGGCCTCGATCCCGGTGCGGAACCGGGTGCCCTCGGCACGCATCTGCTCCAGCCGGCGGTCCAGATAGTGCTTCTCCATTTTGAAGTCGGGAATGCCGTAGCGCAGCAAGCCGCCCACCTTGTCGTCGCGCTCGTACACCGCGACCGTATGGCCGGCCCGCGTCAGCTGCTGCGCCGTCGCCAGCCCTGCGGGACCGGATCCGACGACGGCGATCGTGTGCCCGGTCAACCGCTCCGGCGCGTGCGGAGTCACCCAGCCCTGGTCGAAGGCTTCCTCGATGATGGAGACTTCCACCTGCTTGATGGTCACCGCCGGCTGGTTGATGCCCAGCACACAGGCAGCCTCGCACGGCGCCGGGCACAGCCGGCCGGTGAATTCCGGGAAGTTGTTGGTGGCGTGCAGCCGCTCAATCGCTTCCTGGTCCTTGCCGCGCCAGGTCAGGTCGTTCCACTCCGGGACCAGGTTGGCCAGCGGGCAGCCCTGGTGGCAGAACGGGATGCCGCAGTCCATGCAGCGGCCGGCCTGGCTGCGGAGCACGCCCTTCTCCTGCGCTTCGTAGACTTCCTTCCAGTCCATGATCCGCACGGGGACAGGACGGCGGGGCTGGGTCTGGCGCTCCCGCACCTTCATAAATCCGCGTGGGTCAGCCACCGGTTACCTCCAGGATTCGGGTCCAGACAACGTCGCCGTCGGGGTCCAGCCCTTCGGCTTCGGCGTTCGCCCGGGCTTGCAGCACCGCCGCGTAGTCGCGCGGCAGCACCTTAGTGATGCGGGTCAGGGTGTCTTCGAGGTCCTCGAGCAGGCGCGCGCCCAGCAGGGAGCCGGTTTCCTCCGCATGCTTCTTGAGCAGGGCCGCAATGATCCCTTCGTCCACCGGGTCCGGCCGCAGCAGTTGCAGTTCGCCGTTGTCGGTGCTCTGCGTGTTCAGCCGGCTCGGGTCCAGGTCCAGCACGTAGGCCACGCCGCCGGACATGCCGGCGCCGAAGTTGCGGCCGGTCCGGCCCAGGACCAGGGCCAGTCCCCCGGTCATGTACTCGCAGCCGTGGTCGCCGATTCCTTCGACGACGGCGGTGGCGCCCGAGTTGCGCACCAGGAACCGCTCGCCGACCTGGCCGCGCAGGAACATCTCCCCGCTGGTGGCGCCGTAACCAATGACGTTGCCCGCGATCACGTTGCGTTCGGACGCGAACGTGTTGGCCCGGTCCGGCCGGACGATGATCCGGCCGCCGGAGAGTCCCTTGCCGACATAGTCGTTCGAGTCGCCGAGCAGCCGCAGGGTGATGCCGGCCGGGAGGAAGGCGCCCAGCGACTGTCCGGCCTGGCCCGTCAGGGTCACGTCGATGGTGTCGTCCGCCAGGGTCTCGATGCCGAAACGCTTGGTCACTTCGTGGCCGAGCATCGTTCCCACGGACCGGTCGGTGTTGATCACGTCCAGGCTGATCCGCACCGGTTCGCGGTGGGTCAGCGCGTCGGAGCTCATGGCGATCAGCTGGTTGTCGAAGTGCTTGTCCAGTTCGTGGTTCTGCGTGGTCATGTTGCGCAGCGGGACGTCGGAGTCGGTGCCGTAGCCGCGCAGGATCGGTGCCAGGTCCAGGCCGTCGGCCTTCCAGTGGTCGACCGCTTCGCGGGTGTCCAGCAGCTCCGCGTGGCCGATGGCTTCTGCGAGGCTGCGATAGCCCAGTCCGGCCAGCAGCTCGCGCACTTCCTCCGCAATGAACTCGAAGAAGTTCACCACGAACTCGGGCTTGCCGGTGAAGCGGCGGCGGAGTTCCGGGTTCTGCGTGGCAACCCCCACCGGGCAGGTGTCCAGGTGGCAGACGCGCATCATGATGCAGCCGGAGACCACCAGCGGCGCGGTCGCGAAGCCGAATTCCTCGCCGCCCAGCAGCGCCGCGACCACCACGTCGCGGCCGCTCTTCAACTGCCCGTCCACCTGCACCACCACCCGGTCCCGCAGGCCGTTGAGGATCAGCGTCTGCTGCGTCTCGGCCAGCCCCAGTTCCCAAGGCGCGCCGGCATGCTTGAGCGAGTTCAGCGGGCTGGCCCCGGTGCCGCCATCGTGCCCCGAGACGAGGACGACGTCGGCCTTCGCCTTGGTCACGCCTGCCGCCACGGTGCCGATCCCGACTTCGGACACCAGCTTCACGTGCACGCGTGCCGAGGGGTTGGAACGCTTCAGGTCGTAGATCAGCTGCGCCAGGTCCTCGATCGAGTAGATGTCGTGGTGCGGCGGCGGCGAGATCAGGCCGACGCCCGGCGTGGAATGCCGGGTCCGGGCCACCCAGGGGTAGACCTTCTGGCTCATCAGCTGGCCGCCCTCGCCGGGCTTGGCTCCCTGGGCCATCTTGATCTGGAGGTCCTCGGCGTTGGTCAGGTACAGGCTGGTGACGCCGAACCGGCCGGACGCCACCTGCTTGATGGCCGACCGGCGCTCCGGATCCAGCAGCCGGTCGACGTCCTCGCCGCCCTCGCCGGTGTTCGATTTCCCGCCCAGCCGGTTCATGGCGATGGCCAGCGTCTCGTGCGCCTCCTGCGAGATGGAGCCGTAGCTCATGGCCCCCGTGGAGAAACGCTTGACGATGCTGGAGACCGGTTCGACCTCCTCCAGCGGCACGGGCGGGCGGGCGCCGGTCTTGAACTTCAACAGGCCGCGCAGCGTCATCAGGTCCTTGGCCTGGTCGTCCACGCCGCGGGTGTAGGCCTTGAACACGTCGTAGCGCCGTTCGCGGGTGGCATGCTGCAGCCGGAACACCGTCTCCGGGTTGAACAGATGCGGCGGTCCTTCACGGCGCCACTGATACTCGCCGCCGTTCTCGAGGGTCCGGTGGGGTTCTTCGATCCCGTCGGAGGGGTAGGCCTGGGCGTGCCGGGCCGCGGCTTCCGCGGCGATGACCTCCAGGCCGACGCCGCCGAGCTGCGACATGGTTCCGGCGAAGTACTGGTCCACCAGGGACTGGGCGAGTCCGATCGCTTCGAACGTCTGGGCGCCGCAGTAGGAGGCGACGGTGGAAATGCCCATCTTGGACATGATCTTCAGCACGCCCTTGCCCAGGCCCTTGATCAGGTTCTGCACGGCCTGGGCTTCGCTGACGCCCTGGATGTCGCCGTTGCGCACCAGTTCCTCGCAGCTTTCCATCGCCAGATACGGATTCACGGCGGAAGCGCCGTACCCGATGAGAACGGCGACGTGGTGAACCTCCCGCACGTCGCCGGCTTCCACCAGCAGCGAGATCTTGGTCCGGTTGGCGCTCTTGAGCAGGTGGTGGTGCACGGCGCTGGTCAGCAGCAGCGACGGGATCGGCGCCCACTGGGCGTTCGAGTCCCGGTCCGAGAGCACGATGAACTTCACGCCGCGGTTGACGGCGCCGGAAACCTTTTCGCAGATTTCCTGCAGCCGGGCAGCCAACTCGGCGGCGCCGCCGTCGGGCCGGTAGAGACCGCCCACCTTCAGCGTGAGGCGGTTGCCCTCCTCGTCTGCCATCGCGGCGATCTTGGCCAGTTCGTCGTTGTTGACCACGGGGAAGTTCAGCGCCACCTGGGTGGTGCGCACCTGGCCGGTGGCCAGGAGGTTGCCGTCGGGACCGATGGACGAGCGCAGCGACGTCACCAGTTCTTCGCGGATGGCATCCAGCGGAGGGTTGGTCACCTGCGCGAAGGACTGCACGAAGTAGTCGAACAGCAGCCGCGGGCGCTTGGACAACACGGCGATCGGGGTGTCGGTGCCCATGGCCCCCAGCGGTTCGGCGCCGGTGCGGGCCATCGGGCCCAGCAGGATCCGCAGTTCTTCCTGCGTGTAGCCGAAGGTCCGCTGGCGGAGGTTCACCGACGCGGCGGTGTGCACCACGTGCTCGCGCTCGGGCAGGTCCTCGAGCCGGATCATGTTTTCCTTGAGCCATTCGCCCCAGGGGTTGGCCGCCGCGACGTCGGCCTTGATCTCCTCGTCCTCGACCAGCCGGCCGGCCTCGGTGTCCACCAGGAACATCTTTCCCGGCGAGACCCGGCCCTTCCTGACCACCTTTGCCGGTTCGATGTTGACGACGCCGACCTCCGACGCCAGCACGACCAGCCCGTCCTCCGTGACCCAGTAGCGGGCCGGGCGCAGGCCGTTGCGGTCGAGCACGGCGCCAACGAGCGTGCCATCGGTGAAGGAAACGGCCGCGGGGCCGTCCCACGGCTCCATCAGCATGGAGTGGTACTGATAGAAAGCACGCCGCTCCGGATCCATCGTGGCGTGGTTCTCCCACGCCTCGGGAATCATCATCATGATCGCGTGCGTAATCGGGCGGCCGGAGAGCATCAGCAGTTCGGCGACTTCGTCAAAAGAGGCGGAGTCGGAGGCGCCGGGCGTGCAGATCGGGAAGAGCTCTTCGGGCGTGTCACCCAGCAGGGAGCCTTTCAGCTGCGACTGGCGGGCCCGCATCCAGTTGCGGTTGCCCTTGACGGTGTTGATCTCGCCGTTGTGCGCAATGGTGCGGAACGGCTGGGCCAGCGGCCACGAGGGGAAGGTGTTGGTGGAGAAGCGGGAGTGGACAATACCCAGTTTCGTCTTGAAGCGGGGGTCGGAGAGGTCCGGGTAGAAGGGTTCCAGCTGCGCGGTGGTCAGCATTCCCTTGTAGACGATGGTCTTCGACGACAGCGACGGGAAGTACACCCCGTACTTGTTTTGCGCGCGCTTGCGGACGCGGAAAACGCGGGCATCCACATCGCTGCTGCCGGCATCGGCCGGGTCGAGGCCCAGGAACACCTGGGCGAAGTGGGGCATGCAGGACCGCGCCATGGCGCCGACCAGTTCGGCGACCACCGGGACGTCGCGCCAGCCGAGGACCTGCAGGCCTTCGGAGGCGGCGATGGATTCCACGCCGTCCCGCGCCGCCGCCGCTTCAGACTCGTCGCTGGGCAGGAAAGCGGTCCCGGCGGCATACCGGCCGGGCGCCGGGAGTTCGAAGCCCACCACCGCCCGGAAGAATTCATCGGGGATCTGGGTGAGCAACCCGGCGCCGTCGCCGGTTCCTTCATCGGCGCCGACGGCGCCGCGGTGTTCCAGATTGCGCAGCGCCGTCAGCGCCGCGTCGACGATGTGGTGGCCCGGCTCGCCCCGCAGGGTGGCAATCACGGCGAGGCCGCAGGCGTCCTTTTCGTGGGCGGGATCGTACAGCCCGGTCTTTTCCGGGTAGGCGGCGAAACGACTGAACGGCGAGGGCACTGTGGTGTGCCGGCGCCCATGTCCGCCGCCGAGGCTGCGCGGGGTACCGGACCCCTTGAACGGAGGAGTCATCTGAACTTCCTTCTCCTGGATGTAGGTGAGAAGGGGACGGCGCTGGCCCCGCCCGGGCGGCTTGCTGGGAAGCCGGCCCGTGATGCACCGGGATTCTATGGCCAGCTCACCCCGCACAGCGTATTCGGTGTCCAAGGGGTCGGATGGGGGCCGCCAGGGTGAACTGTGCGGTCAATCGGCCACGGCCGCCGGGACCGCACTGGGTGGTGCGCCTTGTCCGGCGGAGAATCCACGTCAGTGTGGTCGGTACGCCGCATGCCTGCGCCCGGTCGGTGGTCCGGGAGGTGCGTACTGATCGTTCGGCCCGCCCATCAGGGTCGGACCGGCCGCGGAACGAGTCTGTTCTGCGGTAGAGCGACGATAGCACGGCAGGCACCTTGCAACACAGGCTTTTCGGGTTTTTTACCGACCGCTTTCCGGATTGTTATCGGCAGCCCGGAGCGCACGAAGCCGCCGGAACGTAGGGATGCGACGTTCCGGCGGCTGCGCGGGGAAACTAGTTCCGGGGGCGGTTGTTGTCCGCCGTGGGCGGGTCGTTCTCGGCGGCGGCATCGGCGGGCGCTGCAGGCTGCCCGGCTTCCTCGGCTGCCGGCGCATTGTCCGGGGTCGGCTCCGTGTCCTTTGACCCCGGCTCAACGTCCTTGCCGGCCGGCGCCGCGCCCTGTGGGGCACGTTCCCCGGCCTTCGGGTCCGGCGTCCCGCCCTTCGGGTCGGGCGTCCCGGCAGGGGTTTCCCCCTTCTCCCCCGCGATTACGGAAGATCCGGCTCCCGCAGCGCGCGGACCGCCGTCGTGCTTGGAGGCGTTCCCCTGCAGGACCGTTGTCTGCTCGGATTCCGCCGCCGCGACGCTGGACGGCTCCCGGCCCGGCAGGTACAGGGAGTCGGTTTCCGCGGTGCGAGGGCGGCGCGACAGCACAATGAAAATGACGACGGCGGCGACCAGGAGCAGCAGCGACGTCCAGACGTTCAGCCGCTGGGTGATGCCGAAGATGGTGACCATCTCGGCATCGTCGATGCGCAGCATTTCGATCCAGACCCGGCCGAGGGTGTAGAACGCGACGTACAGCCAGAACAGCATGCCGCGGCGGAACTTGAAGCGCCTGTCCAAAAGCAGCAGCAGGGCCACCCCGGCCAGGTTCCAGAGCGACTCGTAGAGGAAGGTGGGGTGGAACAAGGTGCCCGGTTCCGCGTCGGCCGGGAAGTTGGGGTTGTCGGCGTCGATCTCCAGCCCCCAGGGCAGCGTGGTGGGTGCGCCGAACAGCTCCTGGTTAAACCAGTTGCCCCAGCGCCCAATGGCTTGGGCGAGCAGCACCCCGGGGGCGGCGGCATCCATGAAGGCCGGCAGCTTGATGCCGGCCCGGCGGCACGCGATCCACGCGCCAACCAGGCCGAGTGCCACGGCACCCCAGATGCCCAGCCCGCCGCGCCAGATCTGCGGGATGAGGCTCAGGTCCCCGTTCGGTCCGAAGTAGGCGTCGGGCGATGAGAAGACGTGATACAGGCGGCCGCCAACAATGCCGAACGGGATGGCCCAGATGGCTGCATCCCAGATGAACTCCTCCGACCCGCCGCGGGCCTTCCAGCGGCGGTGGGTGAGCCAGATTGCCGCGACGATGCCCAGCAGGATGCACAGGGCATAGGCGTGGATGGTGAGCGGGCCGATGCTGAATCCGGACCAGCCGGGGCTGGGGATGGATGCCGGTACGGCCGTTGCAATAGTCGTGCTGTACACCAGGTGAGTCCTCTTGGCCGGAGTTTGCGGGTCGGGCGCGGGCAAGCGGCGGACCGCTGGCCACCGCTTATTCTGTCAGGCCCGGGCTGTGCCTTCGCTCAGCCGCGCCGCGAGCTTGCCGAGTGCAGGCACACCGGAGCTGCCGAGTTCGGCCACCAGCGCGGTGCCCACGATGGCGCCCTCGGCATAGGCGCCGATCTCGCGCACGTGCTCGGGACTGGAAACCCCCAGCCCAACGCAGACCCGCTCGGCTCCGGCCTCATGCGCCGAGCGGACCACACGCTCGGCGGCGTTGGACACACTCTCGCGGGCGCCGGTGACGCCCATGATCGATACCGCGTAGACAAAACCGCGGCTGGCCTTGACCGTCATCGCCATCCGCTCCGGAGAGGACGACGGTGCGACCAGGAACACGCGGTCCAGCCCGTACTTGTCCGAAGCCTCGAACCATTCGGCCGCCTCGTCCGGAATCAAGTCCGGCGTGATCAGCCCGGCGCCGCCGGCCTCGGCCAACCGGCGGGAGAACTCGTCGACGCCCATCCGCATGACCGGATTCCAGTACGTCATCACCAGGACGGCGGCATCGCAGCGCGCGGTGATCCCGGCGACGATGTCGAACACCTGGCTGACCCGGAAGCCGT
This sequence comes from Arthrobacter sp. Y3223065, assembly GCF_059090885.1. NCBI lineage: Bacteria > Bacillati > Actinomycetota > Actinomycetes > Micrococcales > Micrococcaceae > Arthrobacter > Arthrobacter sp. Y3223065. Next base: position 855,939 of record NZ_JBNHGC010000001.1, read on the forward strand.
TCTTCAGCGCCTGGACCGTGGCGGCCTGGATGACCGCGCCGTCCATCACCGGATCCGAGTACGGAATGCCGATTTCAATGACATCGGCACCATTCTCCGCCAGCGCGACGGCGGCGTCGATGGTGGTCTGGACGTCCGGGTATCCTGCGGGCAGATAGCCGACCAGTGCGGTCCGGCCGTCGGCCAGGGCCCTGTCGATGGCCGCGGCGGACTTGCTGGCGATGGCGGTGTTGTTCACAGCTGCTCTCCTTCGGAACCGATGCTTGCTTCGGGTGATTCCTCCGGAAGCAAGCCGAACCACTCGGCGGCGGTAGCGACGTCCTTGTCGCCGCGGCCCGAAAGGCTGACGACGATGATGACGTCCTGCGGATTGTCCCGGCCCTCGGTCAGGCGCTTGCCCACCCGCAGCGCTCCGGCCAGGGCGTGCGACGATTCGATCGCCGGGATGATGCCCTCGGTGCGGCACAGCAGCCGGAAAGCATCCATCGCTTCGCTGTCGGTGACCGGTTCGTAGCTGGCCCGGCCGATGTCCGACAGGTAGGAATGCTCCGGTCCGACGCCGGGGTAGTCCAGCCCTGCCGATATTGAATGCGACTCGATGGTTTGCCCGTCCTCATCCTGCATGAGGTAGGAGCGCGCGCCGTGCAGGACTCCGGGCCGGCCCAGCGTGATGGTGGCGGCATGGCGGCCGGTGGCGACGCCGTCGCCGCCGGCTTCAAAGCCGTAGAGCGCGACGTTCCGGTCGTCCAGGAAGCCGTGGAAGATGCCGATGGCGTTCGAACCGCCCCCGATGCAGGCGCAGACGGCATCCGGCAGCCGGCCGGTCTGGTCCAGGATCTGGGCGCGGGCTTCCTCGCCGATGACTTCATGGAAGTAGCGGACGAGCGCCGGGAAGGGGTGGGCACCGGCAGCGGTTCCGAGCAGGTAGTGGGTGTTGTGCACATTGGCCACCCAGTCGCGCAGGGCTTCGTTGATGGCGTCCTTGAGCGTCTGCGACCCGGCGGTGACGGGCACGACGGTGGCTCCGAGCAGTTCCATCCGGGCCACGTTCAGGGCCTGCCGGCGGGTGTCTTCGGCGCCCATGTAGACCACGCATTCCAGGCCGAGCAGCGCGGCGGCGGTGGCGCTGGCCACGCCGTGCTGGCCGGCACCGGTCTCCGCAATGATGCGGGTCTTGCCCATCCGCTGAGCGAGCAGGGCCTGGCCCAGCACGTTGTTGATCTTGTGTGAGCCGGTATGGTTCAGGTCCTCGCGCTTGAGGAAGATCCGGGCGCCGCCCGCATGCTGCGAGAAGCGCTTGGCTTCGGTCAGCAGCGAGGGCCGGCCCGAATAGTTCTTGTTCAGCTCGGCCACCTGGGCGGTGAATTCGGGATCCGCCTTGGCCTTTTCGAAGGTGTCTTCCAGTTCGTCCAGCGCAGCAATCAGGGATTCCGGCATCCAGCGCCCGCCGAAGGCACCGAAATAGGGACCGGGGGCATGGCGGAGGCTGTCTCCGGCCAGGAAGGCATCGGCGGCTTCCTGGGTGTTTCCGGGCTCCGCCGGGGTATCGGGGCTCTGCGTCATGGCCGTCCTGTCTGTTACTGGAGGCAGGACGCGGAGCCGCAGATGGCCCCTGTCTGCCCCTCTAAGGATTCTTAAGTTGTCTGGCCGGCGGGCTCAGCGGCGCGCGGCAATGGCCTCGGCGCCCGCCGCGCCGAATTCGGCAACGGCCGCTTCCGGATCACCGGTGATGACCAGCGCTTCGCCCACCAAGACGGCGTTGGCGCCCTGGGTGGCGTAGTCACGCACATCGTCCGCTCCGCGGACTCCCGACTCGGCCACCACCACGGCACTGGAGGGAATCCGGCCTGCCAACCCGGCGAACACCGAACGGTCCACGTCCAGGGTCTTCAGGTTGCGGACGTTCACGCCGATGATGCGTGCGTCGACGGCGACGGCCCGGTCGATCTCCTCGGCGGTATGTGTCTCCACCAAGGCCTCCATGCCCAGTTCGTGGGTCAGCGCCAGCAAGGCCTTCAGCCTGTCGTCGTCCAAGGCGGCGACGATCAGCAGCACCAGGTCCGCGCCGTGGGCGCGTGCCTCGAATATCTGGTATTCCTCGACGTTGAAGTCCTTGCGCAGCAGCGGCACGTCCACCGCGGCGCGCACGGCGTCGAAATCCGCCAGCGAGCCGTTGAACCGGCGCTGCTCCGTCAACACACTGATGACCGCAGCGCCGCCGCGTTCGTAACCGGCCGCCAGTTGGGCCGGGTCGCTGATGGAAGCCAGGTCGCCTTTGGAGGGGCTCTTGCGCTTGACCTCGGCGATCACCTTGAGCGCGGTCCTCGGCGAATCGTTTCCGCCGAGGGCTGCGTAGGCATCACGGGGAGCCGGCGCGCCGGCGGCCAGCCGCTGGATCTGCGCCAAGGGAACCTGGGCGCGCCGGGACTCGAGGTCTTCGCGGACTCCAACGATGATGTCGTCGAGAACGGTCACGCTCAGTGTCCGCTGCCCTGGATCTTGCTGCCGTCCACGCCGTAGCCGACCTTCTTCATGATCCCGCCGACGATCAGGCCGAGGAAGACGACTGCCATTCCGGCCCAGAAGACCACCGACGAGGCCATGGCGAAGCCGATGCCTGCCACAATGGAGCCCGCGATCATGATGAGCACGCAGGTCCAGGCGGCCGGGCTGTTCCCGTGGCCGATGACCTCGTCGTGGATGCTGCCTGCCGGGTCCGTCTTCATCGCGGTTTCGGTGGCGGTGGCCTGGTTGCCCATGGTGTATCTCCCTCTAAAAACGGTTCTGCTACTTCATTCTGCCATTGTTTGCGGGCTCTGCAGGCCAGTGTGACACGGCTGCCGGCTGCCCTCGTTCCCGGTGCGGGCCGCGGCCGGCGGTTCAGTCCGTCGGGTCCTTGCCCCGGCTGAGCTGGTCCCAGCTGTCGATTTCGTCGACGCTGCCGGCCCTGTCGGATGGCATTCCGTCGGCCTGCCGCTCGGTCGCCGGCACATACTTCTTCGACGCGGCCCAGGACCGTCCGGCCACCATCAGCCAGACGGCCGTCAGCAAGAGCAGGACGCCGGCCACGGCCCCCAGGTACGGGAAAACCGTGATGTCGACGGCGGCCTCTCCCCCGATCTGCCCGGTCGCCTCACCGATGGCCGCCGAAGCCGCCCCGGCCGGGTTGGCGACCACGGTAAAGCTGGCGGCGGAGATGCCGATGCCGGCCGCCGCCAGCAGCACGGCGATCACGATGCGGGCGATCCGGCCGGCGATGGAAGCGGCCAACGCGGCGGCCAGTGCCACCAGCGCCAGGGCTGTTACCGCGGTGGCGGCATCGCTGCCAGCCACGCTCACGTCGGGGGTCTGCACCCGGGTTCCCGGGAACCGGGCCGTGAGCCAGGTTTGCGTCGTGGTGCCAAAGGCGGCCAACGAGATCACGACGGCGGCAAGCACCACGGTGCCCTTGCGCTGCCAACGCGCGGGGGCCGGCCGCCGCTCCGGTTCCGCGTCCCGCGCCGGGGAGGTGTTCTCGTCGTTCATTGCTGCCCCTTGACCGGTACGTGTGCCGGATTGGCCGGATGGAGCCGTGCCGCCAGGGTCACCGCCCGCAGCGGCGCCGCCGCCTTGTTCACGGTTTCCAACGCCTCGGCCTCCGGCTGCGAGTCGGCCACGATCCCGCCGCCGGACTGGACGTAGGCAACGCCGCCGCGCAGCAGCGCCGAGCGGATGGCGATGGCCATGTCCATGTCCCCGGCAAAGTCCAGGTAGCCCACAACGCCGCCGTAAATGCCCCGGCGGTGCGGTTCCAGTTCGTCCAACAGCCTCAGGGCGCGGGGCTTGGGCGCGCCGGAGAGCGTACCTGCCGGGAACGTCGCGGCCAGCACGTCGTAGGCGGTCTTATCCGGGGAGAGCCGGCCAACCACGGTGGAGACCAGATGCATGATGTGGCTGAACTTCTCCACCTCCATGAACTGCGTGACGTCGACGCTGCCTGGTTTGCAGACCTTGGAGATGTCGTTGCGGGCCAGGTCCACGAGCATCAGGTGCTCGGCGCGTTCCTTTTTGTCCGCCAGCAACTCCTCGGCCAGTTCCTTGTCATGCTCCACGCTGTGCCCGCGGGGCCTGGAACCGGCGATCGGGTGCGTAATGACCTCGTCGCCGGTCACGGTGACCAGCGCCTCCGGGGAGGATCCCACGATCGAGTAGCCCACGCCGTCGGAATCTTCCAGGCTGAACAGGTACATGTAGGGGCTGGGATTGAGGTTCCGCAGCACGCGGTAGACGTCGAGAGCCTCGGCTGAGCATTCGGTCTCGAACCGGCGCGAGATCACGACCTGGAACACTTCGCCGTCGACGATTGCTTCCTTGCCGCGATCCACGGCCGCCAGATACTTCTCCCGGGCCCAGCTGTGGGTGACGCTGTTCATCAGGTCCGCGGTTTCCAGCGCGGCGTCTTCCAGCACCGACACCTGCTGCGCCAGCGGTTCGGCGAGTTGGGCCAGCAGGTGCTTGGCGCGTTTGACGGCGTCCAGCCACGCCTCGTCCACGCGCTCGTCGCGGTTGTCGAAGTTGATGGCATTGGCGATCAACGTGACCGTGCCTTCGGCGTTGTCGTGCACGGCCAGGTCGGTGACCAGGTTCATGGCCAGCTCGGGCAGGTTCAGGTCGTCTTCGGGCGGGGACGTCAGCCTCTCCCAGTGCCGCACGGCCTCCCAGCCGACGAAGCCCACCAGCCCGGAAGTCAGCGGCGGCAGCGAATCGAACCGTTCGGTCCGCAGCGCCTCCACGGTCGCGCGCAACGCCTCCACCGGGTTGCCCGCGCGCGGCACGCCCACCGGCGGCTCCCCCAGCCAGTGCGCCTGGCCGTCCCTGGTCGTCAGCGTGGCCCGCGAGTTGGCACCAATGAAGGAATAGCGGGACCAGACGCCGCCGACGGCGGCCGACTCCAGCAGGAAGGTTCCCGGCCGGGAATCCGCCAACTTGCGGTAAATGGAAATGGGAGTCTGGTCATCGGCGAGCACCTTGATGGAGACCGGGATGACCCTGCGGTCGCGCGCAAGCGCACGGAATTCCTCCAGGCTGGGGCTGATGACGCCAAGGTCCTGCATGCGTTAACTGTCTTTCGCTTCAGTGGCTGATACTGCGGTGGTCGTGGGGCCCGTTCCGGTGCCGGACGCTCCGGCGCCGCCGCCCGGTTCGGCGCCGTCGCCGGCGATGGCGTCGAGGCCGCGGCCGTCAAAGCAGGTGCGGGTGCCGGTGTGGCAGGCGGCGCCGACCTGGTCCACCCGGACCAGCAGGGCGTCGCCGTCGCAGTCCAGAGCCACGGACTTCACGTACTGCACGTGGCCGGAGGTGTCGCCCTTGCGCCAGTATTCCCGGCGCGAGCGCGAATAGAAGGTCACACGGCCGCTGGTCAAGGTGCGGTGCAGCGCCTCGTCGTCCATCCAGCCCAGCATCAGCACTTCACCGGAATCGAACTGCTGGACGACCGCGGCCACCAGGCCCGCGGAGTCGCGCTTGAGCCGCCCGGCGACGGCGGGGTCAAGGGCCGTTGCGCCGGCAGCGGACGGCATTGTATTCGGGGAATCAGACTCGGAAGGCATCGCTACAAGTCTAGTGCCAAGTCCCGGAGGCTCCCGCCCGCGCCAGGACGGCGTGCACGGACCCATTTACCGGCCCCAGGCGCCTTCTTCGTGCTAGGTTCATGATGATGCATTTCGTAAATCCGTCCCGTGAAGTCCTGGCCGAGACCTTGCTGGCTGCCGGGCCGGATTCACCCACCCTGTGCGAGGGGTGGAGGACCGCAGAACTGGCCGCCCACCTGTACATCCGGGAGCACCGTGTGGGTGCCGCCCTCGGCCTGGCCTTCAAGCCCCTCGCCAGGGTCTCGGACGAGGCCACCCGGAAGGTGGCGGACAAAGCCCGGGAACCGGCCGGCTATGCCAAGCTGGTGGAAGCCTTCCGCGCCGGACCACCGGCCCTGTCCCCGTTCAGGGTGCCGGGAGTGGACAGGGTGGCCAATCTGGTTGAATTCTTCGTCCACACCGAAGACGTCCGGCGGGCTACCGACCGTTGGGCTCCGCGGGCGCTGGACGAGGACTATTCGTCGGCGCTGTGGGACGAACTCATCAGGCGCGCGGCACTGCTGTACCGCGGAGTGGACCTGGGCATCGTGCTGGTGCGGCCGGACGGCCCGCGGCATGTGGCTAAACGGGCGCCGGTCTCGGTGGCAATCGTCGGAGAACCGGGCGAACTGCTGATGCATGCGTCCGGCCGGGCCAAGCATGCCCTGGTCACGTTCGAGGGCCAGGACGATGCCGTGGCGCTGCTGGACAGCGCCGAAATCGGCCTCTGAGCTTCCGTTTCCCCGGCTCCGGGCCTCAACGGACCGGGTAGCCCGCGTCCCGGATCGCCTGCTTGACCTGGGCGATGGCGTCGTCCGGCCCGAAGTGGAAGACCGATGCGGCCAGCACTGCGTCGGCCCCCGCGGCGACGGCCGGCGGGAAATGCGCGGGCTTGCCGGCGCCGCCGGAAGCAATCAGCGGGACCTTCACCGCGGCCCGTACCGCCCGGATCATCTCCAGGTCGAAACCGTCCTTGGTCCCGTCGGCGTCGATGGAGTTGAGCAGCAACTCCCCCACCCCGCGGTCGGCCGCCTCGCGTGCCCACTGCACCGCGTCGATCCCCGTACCCTTGCGGCCGCCGTGCGTGGTTACTTCGTATCCGGAAGCCACCGAGGGATCCCCGGTCCGGCGTGCGTCCAGCGAGAGCACCAGCACCTGGGAGCCAAAATGGCGGGTGATCTCGTCGATCACGTCGGGCCGGGCGACCGCGGCGGTATTGATGGCGGCTTTATCCGCCCCGTAGCGCAGCAGTTTGTCGACGTCGGCGACCTCGCGCACGCCGCCGCCCACGGTCAGCGGAATGAAGACTTCCTCGGCGGTGCGGGCCACGACGTCGAACGTCGTTTCGCGGTTGCCGGAGGAGGCGGTGACGTCCAGGAAGGTCAGCTCGTCGGCTCCGGCACGGTCGTACCGGTGCGCCAGTTCCACCGGGTCACCGGCGTCGCGCAGGCCTTCGAAATTAACCCCCTTGACCACGCGCCCGGCGTCAACGTCCAGGCAGGGGATCACACGGATGGCAACAGTCATGGCTTACTCCAGGGCGGTCAGATGCGGCAGGCGTGGATGGTGCTGACCAGGATGGCCCGGGCGCCGAGATCGTAGAGCTCGTCCATGATGCGGTTGGTCTGGTTGCGGCGGACCATCGAGCGCACGGCCACCCAGCCGGTATCGCGCAGCGGCGAGATGGTGGGTGACTCCAGCCCCGGGGTCAGCGCCGCGGCGGCGTCCACGAGGTCCTTGCGGATGTCGTAGTCCATCATGACGTACTCGCGGGCAACAATGACGCCGCGCAGCCGGCGCATCAGCACGTCCAGTCCGTTGGGCGAGGTCTCCCCGCGGCCGATCAGCACGGCCTCGGACTTCAGGATGGGGTCGCCGAAGATCTCCATCCCGGCGGCCCGGAGCGTGTTGCCGGTCTCCACCACGTCGGCGATCGCGTCGGCCACGCCAAGGCGCACGGAGGACTCGACCGCGCCGTCCAGCCGGACGACGGAGGCGTCGATGCCGTGCTCGGCCAGGTAGCTGCGCAGCAGCCCGTCATAGCTGGTGGCCAGGCGCTTGCCGCTCAGTTGCCCGGCACTGCTGAACTCGCCGACCGGGCCGGCGAACCGGAACGTGGACGCCGCGAAGCCCAGGTTCATCAGCTCGACGGCTTCCACCTGTGCATCCAGGAACAGGTCACGGCCGGTGATGCCCACGTCCAGGGTGCCCGAGCCTACGTAGACGGCGATGTCGCGCGGACGCAGGAAGAAGAACTCAATATCGTTGTCCGCATCGGTCATGACCAGTTCGCGGCTGTCGCGGCGCTGGAGGTAGCCCGCCTCGCCCAGCATGGCGGAGGCGGCTTCGGACAGGGAACCTTTATTGGGAACAGCTACACGCAGCATGTGGAGTCTTTCTGGAATCGTCGCGGCCGCAGGGCCGCGCAAGTGTGGAATCGGCCTGGGTCTGGGCGGGGCGCCGGCTCGGGCGGCGTCCCGCTACAGATGCTTGTAGACGTCTTCCAGCCGCAGGCCCTTGGCGATCATCAGGACCTGCAGGTGGTAGAGCAGCTGGGAGATCTCCTCTGCGGCGGCTTCGTCGGATTCGTGTTCGGCTGCCATCCAGACTTCGGCGGCCTCTTCGACGACCTTCTTCCCGATTCCGTGGATGCCGGAATCCAGCTCGGCTACCGTACGGGAGCCCTCCGGGCGCCGCTGCGCCTTTTCGCTCAGTTCCGCAAACAGGGATTCGAAGGATTTCACGCCCTTTAGACTACGTCAGGAGCGCATAAGGGCGGCAAACCGCCGTTCCCATTGTGACGAATGCCTCCGGGGCCGCGCGGCGGTCCGGCCTCAGGCGCGGCGCCGCGCGGCGGCCCGGCCTCAGACGCCGAGGCCCCGGAGCGTGGCCGCGGTCGCCAGGGCGGCGGTAACCGCTTCGTGGCCCTTGTCCTCCTTGGAGCCCGCCAGGCCGGCGCGGTCCAGGCCTTGCTGCTCCGTGTCGCAGGTGAGCACCCCGAAGCCCACCGGCTTGCCGGTCTGCACGCTGACGCTCGTCAGGCCCTCGGTGGCGGCCTGGCAGACGTACTCGAAGTGCGGCGTTCCGCCGCGGATCACGACGCCGAGCGCCACCACGGCGTCATAGTGCGGTGCCAGCCGGGCGGCGGCGACGGGCAGCTCGAAGGCCCCGGGCACCCGGACCAGGGCCGGTTCCCCGATCCCCGCCTCCGTTGCCGCCCGCAGCGCGCCGTCGACCAGCCCGTCCATGATCTCGGTGTGCCAACTGGCGGCGACTATCGCGAGCCTTAGCGCGCCAGTCTCCGCCTGCAGGCCGGTGATGTCGATAGTGGGTGCTCCGTGTCCGCTCATGTTCTTCCTTCGTGAAACTCTCGTCGGTGTCTCGTCGGTGGTTAGTGGTGGATGCTGTGCCGGGCGCAGGCGTCAGCTCTGCTGCACCGGTGTTGTCTGCAGGACGGCCAGCCGGTGGTCCATGCGGTCCCGCTTGGTCTCCAGGTAGCGGCGGTTCTGCTCCCGGTAGGGGACTTCGGCGGCCACCATCTCGACCACGTCGATTCCCAGGGCTGCCAGCATGCTGCTCTTGGCCGGATTGTTGCTCAGCAGCCTGATGGCGCCGATGCCCATCGCCTGCAGGATGGCGGCCGCGGCGGAGTAATCCCGCGCGTCCACGGGCAGGCCCAGTTGCTCATTGGCCTCCACCGTATCCGCGCCGGCTTCCTGCAGCGCGTAGGCCCGCATCTTGTTGGCCAGCCCGATGCCGCGCCCCTCCTGCCCGCGCAGGTACAGGACCGTCCCGCCGTGCTCGCCGATCATGGCCAGCGCCTGTTCCAATTGCTCGCCGCAGTCGCAGCGGTAGGAGGCGAACACATCGCCGGTCAGGCATTCGGAGTGCAGCCGGACCAGCGGTGCGGCCGCCGGCCGGACCTGGGAGGTGATGCTCAGGTGCTCCACGCCGGTGGCGGCATCGGTCCAGGCCCGGGCCGTGAAGCTGCCGAAGGCGGTGGGCAGCTGGACCGCGGGCCCGCCCTCGACCGTGGCGGCCGGAGTCTTTTCGCGGATGTCCTTACCGTCCATGGTTCGCCGCCTTCGGCAGGCCGGCGGCGTCCGGGCGCCCGGCCAGGTGGTTCGCGAGGTCCTCGATCGACACCAGCGGGCAGCCGTGCTCGTCGGCAAATGCACGCAGCGCCGGCAAACGCATCATGTCCCCTTCATCGTGCACGAGTTCTGCGATCACTCCCACCGGGGCACGCCCGCCCAACCGGCACAGGTCCACGGCCGCTTCGGTATGTCCGCGCCGCGCGAGCACGCCGCCGTCGACCGCCCGCAGCGGGAAGACATGGCCGGGCCGGGTCAGGTCGGCGGCGGTGCTGTCCGCTGCCGCGAGCACCGCGGCGGTGCGGGCCCGGTCCGCGGAACTGATGCCGGTGGTCACGCCGTCGGCGGCGTCGCAGGACACCGTGTAGGCAGTCCCCTTGGCGTCCTGGTTGACCTCGACCATGGGCGGCAGCCCCAGTTCGTCGGCCCGTGCCGCCGGCAGGGGCACGCAGATGACGCCCGAGGTATAGCGGATGGTCCAGCCCATCAGTTCAGGGGTGGCGGCGTCGGCGGCGAAGATGATGTCGCCTTCGTTTTCCCGGTCCTCGTCATCAACGACGACGACGGGGCGGCCGGCGGCGACCGCCGCCACCGCGGCATCGATCGTGTCGAGCGCGATCCGCGGCTCCACCGCGGCGCTCATGCCCCGGCTCCGGTGGTGAACGCCAGGAGCCGCTCGGCGTACTTGGCGAGGACGTCCACTTCCAGGTTGACCCTGTCTCCGGGCTGCTTCGCCCCCAGCCCGGTGTCGGCCAGCGTGGTGGGAATCAGGCCGACTTCGAAGAACTGGGTCGCGGCACCGGCGTCGCTGACGTTCGTGACCGTCAGCGAGACACCGTCGACGGCAATGGATCCCTTCTCCGCGATGTAACGGGCCAGCTCCACGGGAACGGTGAAACGCAGCCGCTCCCAGTCGCCCAGGTTCTCGCGTTCGGCCAGCGTGCCGACCCCGTCCACGTGCCCCTGGACCACGTGTCCGTCCAGCCGTCCGCCGGCCGGGACGCAGCGCTCCAGGTTGACTGTCTGCCCCGGCTGCAGCGATCCGGTGGTGGTGCGCGTGAGCGTCTCCCCCATCACGTCCACGCTGACCCGGCTGCCGTCCAGCGCGACTGCGGTCAGGCACACGCCGTTGACGGCGATCGAGCCGCCGAGTCCGAGGCCGGCGGCCGTTGCTGGTGCGGTGAAGGTCAGCACAGCACTGTCGGTGGCTGGACTCAGGTCCAGCGATTCAACGCGTCCTTGTTCCACGATGATTCCGGTAAACATTCATTTGCCTTTCTGGATGCCGTGGGACGGCAGGGGTTCTAAGTGCAGGCGCAGATCCGCGCCCAAGGTTCGGGTGCTGCCGCCGGCCGTGTCCCAACGCCAGCGGCCGGCCTCGGCCAGTGTCCCGATGCCGAGGTCGGCTACGGCACGCGTGCCGGCGCCGAGCATCAGGGGTGCCAGGTAGAGCACGAGCTCGTCGACCAGGTCGGCGCGCAGGAAAGCCGAGGCGACGGTGGCTCCGCCCTCGATCATGGCGTGGCCGACGCCGCGCCGTGCCAGTTCGGCCAATACTTCGGCCGGGTCGTGGGTGGCCAGTTGCAGGAAGCGGCCATCGGTGCCGCGGACGGCGGCGTCTGCAGGGACCTTCCGGCGCCCCATCACCACGCGCAGCGGCTGGCCGGGGGTCTCGTGTCCGGCCTGGTCGCGGGCGGTGAGCCGCGGGTTGTCGGCGGCGATGGTTCCGTTGCCGGCGATGATGGCGTCTGCGCGGGAGCGGATGCCGTGGCTGTCCGCCCGGGCCTCCTCCCCCGTGATCCACTGGCTGGTGCCGTCCGCTGCGGCAATCAGCCCGTCCACCGTCTGCGCGACGTGCAGCGTGGTGAACGGCCGGGCTTCCCGCCGGGACTGGACCCAGCGATGGTTCAGGTCCAGTGCCTGCTCGCGCAACAGCCCCGTGCGCACGGCGACGCCGGCCTCGGCCAGCCGCTGCGCCCCGCCGGCGGCCACCTCGGTGGGGTCGGCCGTGGCGTAGACCAGCGAGCGGATGCCCGCGTCCAGGATGGCACCAGAGCAGGGGCCGGTGCGGCCGCGGTGGTTGCACGGTTCCAGGGTGACCAGCATGGTGCAGTCGGCCAGGTCCGCGGCGCGCTCCCGGGCCACGTTCGCCAGCGCATCGACTTCCGCGTGGGGTGTGCCGGCGCCCCGGTGGTACCCGATGCTGACCACTTCACCCCGCGGGTCGATGATGACGGCGCCCACGAGGGGATTTGCTCCGCGCACGCCCTGCCGCGCGGCGTCCAGCGCCAACTCCATGGCGCGCTGCTCCGGCGTCGAAAAACTGCGGGCCGTGCCAACCGCCGCCTGGCCCGTCACGCCTGTACCTGCTCGTCGGCCGGGCGGCCGATCCGCGGATCGGGATGCAAAGTTTCGACCCCGGGCTTGGCCTGTGCGTTGGCCCGCCACCAGACAAAGAAACCAACCAGCGTGAAGCCGCCGTAGAAGAGGTACATGAAGGCGCTGGCGTAGTAGCCGGCGCTGAACAGCAGCGGCACACCCACAATGTCCACCGCCACCCAGATCAGCCAGAACTCGACCCAGCCGCGCGCCATGCCGTAGGTGGCCAGCAATGAACCCACGAAGGTCCAGGCGTCCGCCCAGACCGGCTCGTAGGAGCCGAGCGCCGCGAACACCGGGGTCAGGGCGACGGTGCCCAGGAGCAAGGCGGCGATCAGGCCGAGGCGCGCCTTGCCGCTGGCCCACTGCGGCGTGATGGCGTGGCCCCCGCCGCTGCGTGCGGAACGCCAGCGCCTCCAGCCGTAAACGGCCACGGCGATGAACATGACCTGCCGGCCCGCCTGGCCCAGCAGGTTGGCGGTATTGGCGGAGCCGAAGAGCGACCCGAGGAAGACGGTCAGCAGCAGCACGTTGCCGATGATGCCGATGGGCCAGGCCCACACCTTCCGGCGCATACCGCCGAGCGCGCTGAGCAGGCCGAAGACGTTGCCCAGAACTTCGCGCAGCAGCAGGGCGCTGCCGGCTACGGGAATCTGGGCTTCAAAGAGCCACCGCAGAAAATCCATGCCGTTCCTTTCGAGCCGCGGCGGCTCCGGGGAACGACAGAGCGGAAGATCCGGGGCCTTCCGGGCCAACGGTCATCGACCGTACCCGGTGGCCCCATGGCTGCCACCTGTACGTGCTTCTCCCATCCAGACTTTAACTGTCGGTACCGGAATTCCACCGGTTCAACCGCTGCGTGAAGTTCCGGGTGGAACTCTCGGCAGCGGGTCGCGGACTATAACCGCCGGTTCGGACTTACACCGACCCCGGAGCACGTTGTGTTTGCGTAACTATGCTCTCACAACTGCCCCGTGACACGTTCCATTCCCGTCACAACCTGTAACACCGGTCACAGGAGCCTCAGGAGGTGGGTTGCCGGCTGGCCGCGGCCCGCAGCGAAGCGATGGCCTGCTCCGGATCGGCCTTGCCGTACACGGCGGACCCGGCGACGAAGACGGTGGCACCGGCCTCGGCGGCCCGCACGATGGTTTCTTCGGTGACGCCCCCGTCCACCTGGATCGCTACCGGCAGCCCGGAACCCGCCACCGCGTGGGCGGCCTTGCGGATCTTGGGCAGCGTGACGTCCAGGAAAGACTGCCCGCCGAAGCCCGGCTCGACCGTCATGATCAGCAGGAGGTCCATCTCCGGCAGCAAATCCAAATAGGGCTCGACGGCGGTGGCCGGCTTCAGCGCCATGCCCGCCTTGGCACCGCGGGACCTCAGCTCCCTGGCCAGCCGGACCGGAGCCGCCGCCGCTTCCACATGGAAAGTCACCGATTCAATCCCGGACTCAGCATAGGCCGGCGCCCAGCGGTCGGGATCGGCGATCATCAGGTGCGCGTCCAGGGGCAGGGGGCTGACTTCCCGGATCCGCTGCACCACCGGCAGCCCGATGGTCAGGTTCGGCACGAAATGGTTGTCCATCACGTCCACGTGCACGGCATCGGCGGTACTAATGCGCCGCAGTTCGGCTTCGAGGTTGACGAAATCGGCCGAGAGGATGCTGGGGTTGATGCAGCACTGTGCCATCGGATGCTTGCCTGCCTGTCTGTGTGTGTCGAGGAGTGTGGGAACCGGTGTTGACCTAGTTGGTTCGGCGCAGCAGCGCCATGAACATGGCATCGGTGCCGTGCCGGTGCGGCCACAGCTGCGCGGTCGTTCCGCCGGACCGGCCCACCGCGTCGCCGCCCGGCTGCCCTGCTTCCAGCTGCCCCGGGAGACTGACCCCGTCGAGGACGGAGGACGTATCCAGCAGCTCCAGCCCGGGGTTGCGGCGCAGCAGGTCGGCGACCACCGCCGTCGTCTCCGCCGGATGCGGGGAGCACGTGACGTAGGCGATCAGGCCGCCCGGCCTGGCGGCGGCAACGGCCGCGGCGAGCAGTTCGCGCTGCAGGGGACCCAACTGGGCCACGTCGGAAGGCTTCCGGCGCCACCGCGATTCCGGGCGGCGGCGCAGGGCTCCCAACCCGGTGCAGGGGGCGTCCACCATGATCCGGTCGAACTGCCCGGCATACAGATCACCCAGCTCGCGGCCGTCTCCGGTACGGATCTCCCACACGTCGGCCGGGATCGGGGCCAAGGCCTTTCGGACCAACTCGGCGCGGTGTTCGGCCACCTCGTTGGCCAGCAGGGTGGCGCCCTGTTCGGCGGCCAGCGCGCCCAGCAGGGCGGCCTTGCCGCCGGGGCCGGCGCACAGATCCAGCCAGCGCTCGCCCGGCTTTACCGGCGCGGCGGCGGCCAGTGCCCGCGCCACGAGTTGGGAACCGGCGTCCTGGACGCGGGTGGTTCCCGCCCGGACGCTGGCCAGCCGGCCGAGATCGCCGCCGGCATACAGGGCGGAGCCTTCGACCAGTTCCCCCCGCTCGGCGCCGGCGTCGAACGCCTCGTCCAGCGTGCCCAGCCCCGGCAGCGCCACCAGGTTCACGACCGGCGCGGCGTTGTCGGCCGCCAGCAGGTCTTCCAGTTCGTCCACGCCGCGGCCGTGCCCGGCCAGGGACTGCCGCAGGGCCCGCACCACCCATTCCGGGTGGCTGTGTTCCAACGCCGCCGCCTTGACCGGGTCGGTCTCCCCGGCGGTCAGCTCGGCGGTCCAGCCCGGGAGGTCCCGGGCGGTGACCTTGCGCAGGACGGCGTTGATCAGCGAGCCGGGGCCCGCGCCAATCACCGCGCGCGCCAGGCTGACCGTCTGGTCCAGGGCGGCATGGGCCGGCACCCGCATGGCCAGCAGCTGGTGGGCGCCGAGGCGGAGCGCATCGAGGATGGCGGGGTCCAGCTGGTCCAGCGGCCGGTCCACGCAGCGGGCCAGGATGGCATCGTAGGTGCCCAGGCCGCGCAGGGCCCCGTAGGCCAGCTCGGTGGCGAAGCCGGCATCGCGCTTGTCCAGCCGGTGTTTGCGGATGCTCGCCGGCAGCACCAGGTTCGCATACGCGTCGTCCCGTTCCACCGCGCGCAGCACCTCAAAGGCCGCCAGCCGTGCCGGATCCGCCGTCCTCGTCCGCTGCGACGGAGCCGACCGGGAGTACTGCCTGGTGCCGCCGCGGTTGCGCTCCCGCCCCGCAGCATCCCGACGGCCGGCTCCCTGGCCGCCGCCACCCTGGCGTCCGCTGTTCCGGCTGCCTTCATTCCGGCCGCTCATTCGAAGTGCACATCCTCACGCTGCCCAAGCCCGCGGGCCCAATCTGCTGCATCCATCATTTTCTTGCCCGCCGGCTGGACCCTGTCCAGCTCCACGGCGTGGGAACCGGTGCCCACAAGCGCCGACGCCGACGAGCCGCCCGCCAGCCTGACGGCCCCCGGCGGCAGATCGCGGTGCTCCGGCCGCAGGCGTACCGGGCCCAGCTTGAAGCGCTGCCCGTCGAGCATGGTCCAGGCGCCGGGCTCGGGGGTGACACCGTTGATGCGGCGGCGGATGGCCAGCGCTGGCTGCCGCCAGTCGATGTGGCCGTCCTCCAAGGACAGCTTGGGCGCAAGACTGACGTCGCCGGACTGCGCCACCGCCGCTGCCGTGCCCGCGCCGACGGCTGCCAGCGTTTGGGACAGCAGCACCGCGCCGCTGCGCGAGAGCCGTTCCAGCACCTCGCCGCTGGTCTCCGCAGGGCCCAACGCCTCGGTCAGGGTGCCGTACACCGGGCCCGTATCCAGCCCCTTCTCCAGCTGGAAGGTGGAGGCGCCGACGACGTCGTCACCGTTGATGACGGCGTGCTGCACCGGCGCGGCGCCGCGCCAGGCGGGCAAGAGCGAGAAGTGCAGGTTGATCCAGCCATGTTCGGGTATGCCGAGCGCAGCTTCGGGGACGAGGCCGCCGTAGGCCACGATGGCCGCCACATCCGGAGCGGCTGCCCGGATGGCATCGGCCGCTGCCGGACCGATCCGGTTGGCCCGGATCACCGGCACGCCCAGTTCCGCGGCGCGGGCCGCCACCGGCGAGGCGGTCAGGACGCGTTTGCGCCCCACCGGCGCGTCTTCCCGGGTGAGCACGGCCACGATCTCGAAGCCATCCTCGACGAGCCGGTCGAGGGACGGCACTGCCACGCCGGGAGTGCCGGCGAATAGGACCCGCAAGCGCCTGCCGCCGTCCGTCATGCCAGCGGCTGCCCGAAGGAACCGGCACCCGCCGAAGCCGGTCCCCGGCTGAAGCCGGAGCCGACGTGGGCGGCGCGCTGGGCCTGCGTCTCGCCGGCCACGCCGTTATAACCGGCGTTGCGGATGGACCGCAGCGCGTTCTTCCGGTCCTCGCCGGTGAGGTGGTCGATGTAGAGGATGCCGTCCAGATGGTCGGCCTCATGCTGGAAACAGCGGGCCAGCATGCCTTCGCCCTCGTACTCCACGGGGTTGCCGTGCATGTCCTGGCCGGTCACCCGCGTCCAGCGGCGGCGGCGCACCGGGTAGCCCAGCGCGGGGATGGACAGGCACCCTTCGGCGGCGTCGTCCTGGAAGTCGTCGCTGAGCTCGAGCACCGGATTGACCACGTGGCCGCGCTTGCCGTCCACGCGGAAGGTAAAAACGCGCAGGCTCACGCCAACCTGCGGGGCCGCCAGCCCGGCGCCGTCGACGTCCTCCATGGTTTCGTCCATGTCCGCCACCAGCTTGGCCAGCTCCGGCCCGAACCCGGTGACCGTTTCCGCCTTGGTCCGCAGCACGGGGTCGCCGATAATCCGGATGCTCAGGATCGCCATGTAGTTCTTGTCCTCACTGTTGCCGCTTCGGGTACTGCCGTTGGTTCCGGTCCAGTTTAGTGGGCCTGCTGGGCCGCCTGCTGGGCCGCCTGCGGGCCAGCCGCGGGGGGCGGCGCGATCGGCAGCAGCGCCCGGCCCGCCTCGGCTACCTGCAGATGCGTCTCCCACGCTCGTCGCAGCGAGCAGAAGCGGTACCAGTGCCATCGAAGCACTTCGGGATTGGCGCGCATGGGCCGGACTTCCGTCTCACCGATCGCCACGCCCAGCAGCAGCGGATCGTCACCGTGCGCCCACGGCTCCCAGCTTCCCGTCGCGGCGTCGACCAAGGACTCCTGGGCCTTCATCCCGGCCACCAACTGCATGACCACCTTGTCGTTGAGCGCCTTGACCTGGCCGTTGCGGTCCGTGCCCTTGGTCTTGAAGTCGATCAGGCAGGTCCGCCCCCCGATCCTGGCCACGAGGTCCAGCGTGCCGGCGTATCCCACCTCCTGGTTCCAGACGGTGATCTCCGGGGCGATCGGTTCCACGCCATAGAGTTGCCACCATTCGTCGAACCTGGCGGCGAAAGCTTCTTCGCCGTTGGCCTTGAGCGCCTCCCGGGCACCCGCGACGTCGTGCTCCCTGTCCAGCGCCCGGAGCGCCACCTGTTCGCAGTAGCCGTGGACGCGGTCCCCGCGCAGCGCGGCAGCGTCCCGGTAGCGGTCCGCGGCCAGGGTCGCTTCCTTCGCCAGCGACCGCAGCCGGCCCGGGTCCCCGGCGGCTTCGGCCAGCCTGGCATCGGAGGCCAGGGAGGTGGCTGCCATGTGGGCGAACCAGCCGTCCAGCGTGGTCGGCTCCTGCGCGATCACGGTGGTGATGGAAGGAACCGACGGCGGCTCCGAGGTGGAGCGCGCGTACATCCGGCCGTTGGCGGTGGCATGCGCAAGGAGTGGTGCAGTCATAGGGAAATCTTCTCAGGTTCCACTGACCGTTCCGGTCCGCCAGCCACAGGGGCCTGTTCGAACGCGGCCGGCCCGGGCCCCGTTAACGAAAATATCCCGGCCAGGCACCGCTGCCTGGCCGGGATATTTACCGTGGTGGGCGATACTGGGTTCGAACCAGTGACCTCTTCGGTGTGAACGAAGCGCGCTACCACTGCGCCAATCGCCCGGGTTTGCTGCGGATGCGCCCGGCGCTTCCTGCAACGTCTAGAAATGCTAGCCCACAGACCCGCTGAAACAAAAATCGCGCGGGGACGAGGCTGTGGCAGTTGTCGTTTCACCCCGCCACCGGGCCGATTGGACGAAGCGGGAATCGTCCTATAGAGTTTTTACTCGTTGGAAATCACAGCGACGCCGCGGGCCGTTCGATGAACGGATCGCGGAAAAGTGATGGAAAACTTCTGCGGACGTAGCTCAGCTGGCTAGAGCACCACCTTGCCAAGGTGGATGTCGCGGGTTCGAATCCCGTCGTCCGCTCGCAAGTCACTGTTACGAGCCAGCGTCGCTGGCCGGTCCTGGCGCAACTGCGGATAGGCACGGTGGGGTGGCCGAGAGGCGAGGCAGCGGCCTGCAAAGCCGTATACGCGGGTTCGAATCCCGTCCCCACCTCGTTTGTGATGAGCAAACATCTCGTGAGAGATCACGGGCGATTGGCGCAGCGGTAGCGCGCTTCCCTGACACGGAAGAGGTCACTGGTTCGATCCCAGTATCGCCCACTGGAACGCAGTCCGGAGTGATCCGGAACCGTTTCGCGCGGACGTAGCTCAGCTGGCTAGAGCACCACCTTGCCAAGGTGGATGTCGCGGGTTCGAATCCCGTCGTCCGCTCTCTTTTCAGAGTTTCTCCAGCGGCCCGCCTCGGGCACACCGGGGCGATTGGCGCAGCGGTAGCGCGCTTCCCTGACACGGAAGAGGTCACTGGTTCGATCCCAGTATCGCCCACCATTCCACGGCTCCCCCGGCGGGAGCCTTTCTTGTTTAAGCCGTTGAGCGCTCGCGGCGCGATGCCTACGATGGACGTGCAGGGGCGAAAGGCCCCCCGTCGGAAAGGAGGTGACCGTGTCTGTATTTGACGAGCTCAAGGGCAAGGCCGGAGGACTCAAGGACAAGGCAGCCGGTCTCGTGGGATAACACTCTGGCAAGATCAAGGGTGCCGTCGGCAACGCCGGTGACTACATCGACGCCAAGACCGGCGGTAAGTATTCCAAGCAGGTAGGCGGCCTGCAGGCCAAGGCATCCGGTTTCGTCGACACGTTCGGCGACAGGGATGGCCAGGCACCGTCCGACGGGAACACCTCGTCCGCCTAGTCCTGGGCACGCCAAGGAGGGTGCCGGACCGCCGGGAGGCGGGCAGGCGCCCTTTGGTGAGGCCGCTTATTCGCCGCGCGCGCCTTGCAATCTGCCGGATCCGTCAGGGTCCGCTGTAGGCGCTGGCACTCCTTCGAGTCTGGGGATTGCTCGACCCAGTGAAACACCCTGCCGCAAGGCTCGACATCGGAACCGGCTCTAATCCGGTAAGGGGCCGGGGCCTTCCTCCACCGTCCCTCTATGCTGGGGGAACCGCAGCGGGCGGTACACGAGATCAATGGGGGTTGAACCGTGGACGACATTTCATTTCTCGGCACTATTGCCGCCGCTCTTTCCTGGATTGTCACCCTTGCGCCCCTTGCAGTGGCGATCCTCGCGGCCATCGCAGTGCGTACCTTGTTCCTGTTGAACGCCATGCTCAGGCTCCGGGTTGATCAACTCCGCTTCGAAAACCTGCGCCAGGATATCGCCGACGACGTAGCGCAATAGCCATTGGTTCGGACAGAGAAGGACGGGCCTCAGCCCGTCCCATTCCTGCGCCGCCTGCTCGGCAAACGATAGCTAACCGGGTGGGAGCCTGGAGGCCAAGGCGCGAGTGTAGCTCTCGGGATCGTTATGGGTCTGCGCCGAGACGACGAGATGCCTTGGGCTGATGCGCTTGGCGTAGTCCCCCTGATAAGGCATGACCAGGACGGTGTCCAAGCCTGTTTTCCAAGCGGCAACAAGAGCCGGCAGACAGCGGCGTTCGGGGTGTAGTTCAAGAGGGAGCATGTGGTTGGGCTGCAGCTGGATTTGCCAGTGGTTGAAGGCGTCGATGTCCACGCCATCCCAGCCGTATTCGGTTGGCCAGCCCGGAGGGAAGGCCACGTGCATCTCCTGATCGGCGCGGATTTCCGGCGTTGGATGCTGGTTCTTCTGGTCCCCCGTGTCGTACCAGGCCCAAGCTCGTTCCCAAGCCTGCTGCCAACGGGCGCCCCACTCAGTCCTGTCTGCAGTGGCAGGCGGTCGCGAGGCACCGGGCTTCGGTGCCGGGTTTAACTCCGGAATGTTGACATCCGGGGCAATGTTCCAAGCGCTACGGATGAAGAGCAGGAGCGATAAGTGGTTCGGCGCGTCTTTCACAGAGATGACCATGTCCTGCGGCCAGGGGTTATCTGGCAGGGGCTGATTGGATCTCATGAATTCCCTTTCGAGATTTTGATTCCTCGTCCGCTCCAGCTCGGGTCAGGTTAGTGTCCCACGATAGGACCGGCACAGAACCGCACAGAGCCTCCTGCACCTACTTCTCACCAAGCTCCAGATACGGAGAAGGACGGGCGTCAGCCCGTCCCGTTCCTGCGCCGGCTGTTGAGAAGCCGGCCCTAGTCTTGGTTGGCAACCGCCGGCGGCTCCACATCCTCTGTCCGCAAGAAATCCACTGCCTTGTTCCTGAGTCCGAACGCGACGGGCACAAGGGCGAGAGAGGCAAGAACCCCGAATAGCATGGCAGGCCCGCCGACGGCTGCGAAGGACCCGGCGTGTACGCAGACACCCGCGAAGATCACTCCCATGAAGATTAGGGAAAGTGCCATGACGTTGGCCCAGCCATTTGACCGAGCGGCCACAGCCCCTCCCCGCGCCGCGGCCGAAAGTAGTTGCCATGCTGCCAGCAAAGCCACCTCGAATCCGCCGATTGCAACCACGATCGCCGTGACATACGGGGGCGCCAGATACGCAACTTCGGGGTAGGCATCGGCATACTCAGCCGCGACCCGTGGAACAACCACAAGTTGAGCCAGCAGGGCGCCAAGAGCAAGCGCTCCGAGGAGAATGCGGAGGGGTGTAGCTTGCTGTGTGATCACAGCGCGATCATCGCCTTGCCTATCGTGACTGTCAACCATCCCGATGAGCTGTGTCTTGGAGGGCACGCCGCAGCGTGACCGACTCCAGCACAGCCTTGACGGTGGATGCGTGCCACGCCCTGCCCGTAGCAGTCGGGATTCCTTCCGCCGTCAGAGCTTCCGCGATCTTCCGGAGGGATAGACCGCGCTCGCGGTCGGCGTGGATCCGCAGCATGACCTCGACCGGCAGGCCGGCAGCCCTGCCCATGTGTTCCCCCTGGGCGGCTTTCTCCTGCATCGCCGCAGCCGTCCGCGCACCGATGAACTTCCGTTCGATCTCTGCAAAGTTGAGCGCCATGTTGTACATGCCAGCCCCCATGATGGTGGCTGTGTCGACTCCGAGGTCGAGACAGATGATGCGCCAACCCTGACGCTGCGAGTCGGCCAGCAGCCGGGTGCCGTCCTCCATGTTCCTGGAGAGACGATCAAGCTTGGAGACCATGAGCCCCTGGTACTTGCCTGCCTTCAGCTCTGCCAGCAGTGCCAGCATCTTCGGGCGCTTGCTGATGGTGGCCGCGCTCGCGGCCAGCTCCTCGACCAGCTCCAGTTCGTACCCCATGCGGCTGGCTTCGCGTATCAGCTCTGCACGCTGTACGCCGGGGCTGATGTCCTGCTTGTCCGTGGAGACGCGGATGTACCCAACGACGCGGATTGCCTGGTCGGCGTGGATCACTTTGGGAACCGAAGAGGTGGTGGTCATCTTCGGGGTCTCCACCCTCGGAGTATGTCAGAACGGGTGGGAGGTGCCCCCGTGCGGCGGTTGGCTTCGCCCGCCCGTACATAGCGGCCACGGAAGCGTACGGGTACTGCATCCGATGGAACGAAAGACGTGGCTCTTGGTTCGTGGTTCCTTGATCCATACAGCTTCGACAGGGGACTGCATGAATCACCGGCCCGTTTCGGCACGAGTGCTTCAGGGCGTGGCATTCGCGCTCACGGTCGCTGTTGGCCTGGTTGTCCTGCTCGTTCCCATCTACACCGTGGAGTCATTTTCGCAAGGGTCGGAGGCTCCGGATAGCCCGGTCGTGACCGAACAGCTGACCTTGCTTGCAGTCAACGGGCCGTTAATCTTCGTGCCGCTACTGATCCCGGTGATCCTGACCGGGCTTCCCCTCCTAATTCCTGGGAAGCCGTGGAGGGGTCTTTCCATCGCGGCAACGGTTCTTCTGGCAGCCTTTACCTGGATCGGTTCAGCATCCATAGGCTGGTTCTACGTGCCGGCCCTGCTCGCCTCAGTCGGCGCCCTCCTGGTCCGGCCAGAGGAAGACATACTGCGGCTTCTTGAGGCATGCCGAGCCAGCGATCCCCGGCGACAGGGGTGGGGGGTGTACTCCGGCCCCGCTCTCTCTAAATTGGCGTCTTCAGATCCGTTAGTGCCGTCAAGAAGATGATGGCGAACGCAAGTATGCACAGACCTCCGGTTAGGCACAGGGCGAGCATCATCTTTCGCTGCGGCCCGAACGGTTCCCCTTCTCGTCGGGGATGCGCAATGGCATAGACGGATGAGAGCCCAACCAGTACCAAGCCGATGATGAAAAGGATCAGCGCTTCCGGATGCATGCCCCATCCTTGCATCCCGACAGGGGGTAGCCCCCGTATCGCGGCACCCCGCGCCCACCCGTACATGGCGATCACGGAAGCGTACGGGTATTTACCGCTATAGGCGGCAGGTCCAAAGCGTAATCTCTTGCTATGACTGGCTCATGCCTATTCGAGGAGCGGGTGGAGCGGCTTCCCGCGCTACTGCCTCGCGCTTGCCTGGCGGCTGTGGCGCTGGGGGTATGCCTTAGTCTCGCTTCATGTGCCCAAGTCCAGGGCGGGGGTCTAACTACGACATCCAGCCCATCGAACGACACGCACCTCATCGTCACTAGTTGGACGAACGGAGATGACGCCATGCTTGCCCTCCTAAACGGCGTCCTCATCGTGCAGTCTGACGGTTGCGTCGGGCTGCGAACCAGCGACCCAAAGTCGAAACCAAATCTTTTGCGCTGGCCCGCCGGGACTCGCCTGTCTGAAGACGGGGAGGCAGTTGTCGGCCTATCCGGCCAGCGCTTTGACTTTGACACGCTGGTCGCGGTTGGCGGCGGCTTTGGCCTTGCCCCCGTTCCTGCCGAGTGCGATTCGGAGTTGTGGGCCGGTGTCTTTGAGGTACAGCAACCGCTGTAGGGTCGTGGTGGTTTCGGCCCGCGATCAAAGCCCGGGGGGTGGACCCTTCGGGCATCACCTGACCAAGCACCTTGGCGGGGATGCTGACCTGCCGTCGTGGTCCCCTGTCTGGGGTACTGCCCGTAGGGGTTTGTCTGTCTCTCCGTGGGTGCCTGGGCTTAGAAACGCTCCTGCAGAACCGGACACCGCAGAGGGAGCAGAGGGGCGAGGGAGGGCAGGATTCTGCCTCATTAGCTCCCCGGGGTGGGGGAACGTATCAGGCAGATGATGGTGTTGAACACCGCGTCGGTCGCGTCGGTTGCTCGGTCGTATCGTCATCAGGCGCAGGGCATTACTCCTGCACAGTGGCGGCATGTGCGCGCCCCGGCTGCGGGAGCTAGACCGCTGGTTCGCCGGCCTGGCCCTCGCGGGCCAGCGCGGTCAGGCGGGACACCGCGCGGAAGTACTTCTTCATGTAGCCGCCGGACATCATTTCCGGAGTGAACAGCTCATCGAACGGCACTCCGCTGGCGATGATCGGCACGTCCTTGTCATAGAGGCGGTCGGCCAGCACCACGAACCGCAGGGCCACCGCCTCTTCGGAGATGGTGTGCACGTTATGCCAGGCGACCGCATCCACGCCGTCGAGAAACTGCTTGTACCGGCTGGGGTGCACCCCGGCCAGGTGGTTGACGAGATCCGAGAATTCGTCGGCCGCCACCACCTTGCCATCGAAATCATGCAGCCGCCGCTTGAGTTCGTGGTCGCTGAGCGGCTGGGGAGCTGCCGGCAGCCCGCGGTGCCGGTAGTCCTCGCCGTCCACCCGGATGACATCGAACTGGTCGGACAGCACCTGGATCTCGCGCTGGAAATCGACGGCGGCAAAGCGTCCCTCCCCCAGCGAGCCCGGCAGGGTGTTTGAGGTTGCCGCAAGCCTGACTCCGGCGTCGGCCAGCTCGCGCATCAGCCGCGACATCAGAACGGTGTCGCCGGGATCATCCAGTTCAAACTCGTCGATGCACACCAAGCGGTAACTGCTCAGCGCTTCAACGGTTTTGCGGAACGACAGCGCGCCTACCAGGTTGGTGTACTCCACAAAGGTGCCAAAGGCCTTCGGGCCATCTACAGCGTGCCACAGCGAAGCGAGCAGGTGGGTCTTGCCGACACCGAACCCGCCGTCCAGGTAGACGCCGGAGTGGCCTTCCGGTTTGCCGCCGCCGAACAGCTTCTTCAAGCCCTTCGGCTTGGGCCGGTCGACCACGGCGGCAAAACGCTGCAGCGCCCTCACGGCCTCGCTCTGGGACGGCTGGGCCGGGTCCGGGCGGTAGCTGGCGAAGGACACTTCGCCAAAACGCGGCGACGGGTGCAGGACCGCCAGCAGTTCGTCCACGGACACCTTGGGCGTCCGGCGTGAAAGCTGTTCAATCTGGGGCACGTAGGCTAACCGCTGCCTTCCTGACATGGGCTTGGAGTATGCACGGCGGCCGGAATGCCGCCAGCAAAACGATACGCTACCCCGCCCGCCGGCGTCAGTCGGTGTAAGCCCCGCCACAGTCCCCGTCCCGGCGGGCCGTGGCGCTCCCGTCATCCCGCGACGCGTGGGGTGACGCCCGGAAGCTTTTGCCCGCTCCGGTGGTTAGGCTAAACAGAAGCCCCCCGGCCGTTTTGCACGGCTCCCCGCACGCTATGGAAAAGCTGCACCTCAAGGAAAGGTTTGCCATGCCCATTGCCCCCGAGCACAACGAGAAGTTTGCCGCCTACGCCAACCCCGACCGACTGGTCTCCACGCAGTGGCTGGCTGACAACCTGGGCGCCGACGGGCTGGTGGTCGTGGAGTCCGACGAAGACATCCTGCTGTACGAAACCGGGCACATTCCGGGTGCCGTAAAGATCGACTGGCACACCGACCTGAATGATCCGGACACCCGCGACTACGTGGACGGCGAACGCTTCGCCGCGCTGCTGGGTTCCAAGGGCATCAGCCGGGACACCACCGTGGTGCTCTACGGCGACAAGAGCAACTGGTGGGCCGCCTACGCCCTCTGGGTCTTCACCCTGTTTGGCCACGAAGACGTGCGGTTGTTGGACGGCGGCCGCGACAAGTGGATCGCGGAGGGCCGGGAAATGACCACCGACGCGCCGCGGCCCGCCGCGGTGACCTACCCCGTCGTCGAGCGCAACGACGCACCCATCCGCGCCTTCCTCAACGACGTGCTGGACCACTTCGGCAAGCCGCTGGTGGACGTCCGCTCCCCGGAGGAATACACCGGCGTGCGCACCACCATGCCGGCCTACCCCGAGGAAGGCGCGCTGCGCGGAGGCCACATCCCGACGGCGGCGTCCGTCCCATGGGCGCGGGCAGCGGCCGACGACGGGACGTTCCGTTCCCGCGAAGAGCTCGAAGCCATCTACCTGGACGACGCCGGGCTGAAGCCGGGCGACGATGTGGTGGCTTACTGCCGGATCGGCGAGCGGTCCAGCCACACCTGGTTCGTGCTCAAGTACCTGCTGGGCTTCGACACGGTCCGCAACTACGACGGGTCGTGGACCGAATGGGGCAATGCAGTGCGCGTGCCGATCGTCAGGGGCGCCGAGCCCGGCGGGATCCCCGCCTCGGCCCGCTAAGGAATAGCCGGCCGGCCCACAACGTTGACGTTGGCGAGCACGAAACCGCAAGAGAGAGCGCAAGTATGACCGTGACCGAGCAGACGATTCCCGAACCGCTGGCAGAAATCATCGACGACTTCCAGGCTGTCACCGAGGCCGAGCGGCTGCAGCTGCTCCTGGAGTTCTCCCGGGAGCTTCCCGAGCTGCCCGAACGCTTCGCCGGCCATCCGGAGCTGCTGGAGCAGGTGGTGGAATGCCAGTCGCCGCTCTTCCTGACGCTGGAACTGGGCGACGACCCGGACCAGGACGTGCAGATCTACTTCTCCGCCCCGCCGGAAGCTCCCACCACGCGCGGTTTCGCCGCCGTGCTGCACGAGGGGCTCAACGGGCTGCCGGCAGAACAAATCCTGGCCGTTCCCGATGATATCGCCGAGCACCTGGGCCTGACCCGCGCCATCACGCCGCTGCGGATCCGCGGCATGTCCGCCATGCTGTACCGCATCAAGCGCCTGGTCACCGAGGCACGGCACCTGCGCGCCGCCTCGGCCTGACGGTGGCCAAGCACAAGCCATCCGCCGGAACCCCCGCCACCACGCTGCTGCAGCGGGCGGGGGTTCCGCATGTGCTGCACACCTATGCCCACGACCCCTCGGCGCCCAGCTTCGGCCGCGAGGCCGCGGAGGCGTTGGGGATGGATCCCGCCCGGGTGTTCAAAACCCTGATGGCCGTCGTGGACGAATCGCTGGCGGTCGCCGTCGTGCCGGTCAGTTCCAGCCTTGACCTGAAGAAACTGGCTGCGGCCCTGCGCGGAAAGCGCGCAGCCATGGCCGACCCGCAGGTCGCCCGGCGGCGCACCGGGTATGTGCTGGGCGGAATTTCGCCGCTGGGACAGAAACATGCCAGCCCCACCGTGCTGGATTCCACCGCCAGGGACTTCGGCGCCATCCTGGTCTCCGGCGGCCGCCGCGGACTGGATATCGAAATCGCGCCGGCGGACCTGGCCGCCCTGACCGGCGCGTCCTTCGCCCCGCTCAGGGCAGATTAGCCTTACCCCACGGGACGGAGCACCCGGCTCAACCAGGACGTGACGACGCGCTCCCAGCGTTCCGGGTCCACGTTCCATTCGCGGGTATGTCCCGCCCCGCTGAAACGCTCGAACGTGACGAGCGGGTTCCTTTCGGCCAGCGCCGCCGACGGGCCGTACGGCACGAAGTCGTCGTCCTCGCTGTGCACGATCAGCGTCGGCACGCGCAGCTCGTCCGCCCGGGCCACCCAGTTCATCATCTTCAGGTCCAGCGGGGCGGCCAGGCCGGTCAGCAGCCGTCCGGCCTTGTTCGAGATCAGCCACTGCGAGAATTGCCCCACGGCATCCGGAATCCGGTTCAGCTTCGCCTGGTGGGCCAGCACATCCGTCCAGTCAATCACCGGGGCGTCCAGCACCAGCGCACGGATCCGGCTCCGGTAGCGGGACTGGTCGGCGGCCTGCAGGCTGATTGCCCCGCCCATCGACCAACCGAACAGCACCACGTCCTCCGCCCCGTTCGCCAGGGCGAACCCGATCGCCGCCTCGACGTCGCGCCATTCGGTCATGCCCAGCCCATAGCGGCGGTCCGGGGCGGAGGGGGCTTCGCCGTCGTTCCGGTAGGAGATCAGCAGCGAAGAGATGCCCAGGCCGCGGACCGACCGGACGGCGCGGATCCCCTCGGCCCGGGACGCTCCGCGGCCGTGCACCATGATGGCCCAAGTTTTCGCGTCAGCCTCGGCGCGGACCAGCCAGGCCGGCGCGATGCCGCCTTCCACCTCGATCTCCACTTCCTCATTGGCCAGCCCGACGGCGGCCGGGTCCGGGTAGGCCGCACCGCCCCACCAGCCGCGCGTGGCGGCGGCGAGGTCGCCGGCATACACCCGCTCCACCCTGCGCTGGACCGTGCCCTCCCGCGGCGAGTAGGACGTCACCTCACCCACCCGCGCCACCGAGCGTCCGCCGTCGAAATAGACGCTGTATACGCCCGGCGCGGTGGTGTCCAGGGTCGCCGGCAGGATGATTTCCTGCTCCACGCCGGATCCGACGACGGCCAGGATTTCCAGATCCTGTACATGCTCGCGGACGGGCGTGAGCACCTGGCGGGCGAAATAGGAGGCCAGCCCCGACGTCGCTCCCGCCAGCACGGATCCGGCCCCCGCCCCCGCCAAGGCACCGAGCAGCAGCCAGCGGGCACGGGGCAGCTGGCCGTCGCCGGCAGAAGTGTTCCGGCCGGACAGGTACGAACGTTCGAACACAGCCATGGCTCCATTCTTGCCGGTGCCGCTGCCCACCGCTAACCGGCGCGGCCGTCGGCGTGCCGCGTTGTTGTCCCCGGCTTGCGCTGCTGATTAGGCTGGGCGCATGACCGAAACCATCGTCGTGCTGACCGAGGAACCGCTCAATGACGCCGACCTGCAGAACTTCGGTTGGCTGGCCGGCGAGCAGACCGGCGGCGAGCAGACCACCTTCCGGGTGCTGATTCCCGAGGACACCAAGCGGAACCTGCTGTTGGATTTCGTCGAGCGGCTGAGCATGTTGGAGGTCGGCACCGCGTTCCGCGAGCTGGCGCACGGCCAGCCGAGCCCGGAGGAGGCCCGGCACGAGGCCGACGAGGCCAGGCGCATCTCCGCCAGGCTGCTGGCGGAAGCGGGCTTCAACGCCACGGTGGACATCGTTGAGGACGACGGAGTGTCCGCCCTGGTCAAGTACGTCGGGGAACATCCGGCAGACCGGGCGGTGGTCATCACCCGGCCGCATTCCATTTCCGATACCTTCCATACCGACTGGGCCAACCGGGCGCAGGACAAGCTGGGCATTCCCGTCCTGCACCTGTACTCGGGCTCGGGATACATTGGCGACTCGTGAGCGTTGGAGAGAGTATGAGCAACACAGAGGCCGGGCAGTTCCCGGTGACCAAGACCGACGATGAATGGCGGCAGGAGCTGAGCCCGGAGGAATACCATGTGCTCCGCGAGGCCGGCACGGAGCGGCCGTACACCGGCGAATACTGGGATACCCATACCGAGGGTGTCTACAGCTGCCGCGCCTGCGGGGCCGAGTTGTTTACCAGCAAGGAGAAGTTCGACTCGCACTGCGGCTGGCCGTCCTTCTGGGCGCCGCTGGCCGAAGGCACCGTGCGCTACCTGCGGGATTCGGCCCTGGGCATGGAGCGGATCGAGGTCCGCTGCGCCAGCTGCGACTCGCACCTTGGGCACGTGTTCGAGGGCGAGGGCTACGGGACCCCCACCGACCAGCGCTACTGCATCAACTCGGTGTCCCTGACCCTGAAGGACACGCAGTAGCTTTTTCGTACCGCCACCCGCAGCGCTTGAGGCGCTTCCACGTTTCAGCATGATTGAGCCCGGCCAGCACGAGCCGGGCTTAATCATTTTCGGCCGCCGCGGCACCGAGCATTACAGTTGCTTACCTGTTGCCGGTTTTGAAATAAGTATGGCTGTTGCGTTGCTACGCTCGCTACATATTCCACTCGAGGCGCCGGGACCCGCCGGCACGACGGAAAGGCGAGGCGACGATGACCATCACCCCCACCCGCAGCAACTCCAGCGCTGCCGTGCACGGCAACCCGGCGCAGCACCCGGCCTGGCTGCGTTTGAAGGAGGCAGCCACCGCGCTGCGCGCACTCCAGATCCACGACGGCTCCGTTCCGGACGACGGCAACAAACCCGCTGCCGCCCGGCACACCGACGTGATCATCGACGCCATCGGCCAACTGGCCCCATTGTTCGAACACGACGCCGACTACCTGGACAAACTGGCCGCGGATTTCCGCCGCTGGCGCGAGGGCGGATTCGGCGTCCCGGACTTCCTGGACTCGCTCCTGGCGTTCCAGCCGCAGCAGCACCGGGTCAACGGCCTGCGGCACCTGGTGGTCTTCCCCATGTACACGCAAAACGGCAGCAGCGACCGGTTGGTCGAAGCCGTACTGATCGAAGTCATCTGGCCGGACTTCATCGGCGAACTGGAATCGGGCTCCTACTCCAACAAGCTGTTCGTGCCCATCCGGTTCCTGGACTTCACGGCCGGCTACGACACCAACTCGGCCGTGCTCTTCCCGGAGACCGTGGCCGTGCGGGAAACCCCCGCCTTCACCTGGGGCGCCATCTTCGCCGACCGGGAGGCCGCCCGGTTCCGCAAAGTGGTCCGCGCAGCCGCCGAGATCACCTCGCTGGAACTGCCGGACGAGGCTGCCGCCCTGCTCGACGACCAGCAGCTGACGCAGGAAACCTTTGTCATGTGGGACCTGATCCACGACCGCACGCACATGCGCGGCGACCTGCCCTTCGATCCGTTCATGATCAAGCAGCGGATGCCCTACTTCCTGTACTCGCTGGAGGAACTGCGCTGCGACCTGACCGCCTTCCGCGAGTCGGTGCGCCTGGCCCAGGACGCCACCGCGTCCGATCAGGTCCGCAAGCACGCCCGGCTGGTGCAGTACGCGGTGATCTTCGACCGGATCTTCCGCTTCGCCATCACCGGCAACCGGGTGCGCAACTACGACGGCCTCGGCGGCCAGCTGCTGTTCGCCTGGCTGCACCAGCACCGGGTGCTGCACTGGACGGACGGCAAGCTCTCCATCGACTGGGACAACGTCGCGGACGCCGTCGTCGCCCTGGGCGGCGAAATCGAGGACCTGTACTGGCGCTCCATCGACCGGCCCAAGGTGGCCCACTGGCTGGCCGCCTACGAGATGCTGACCAGGACGCTGACCCCGCACCCGGCCTCGGTCTGGGCCAAGGGCCCCGATGCCCTGCCGCTGACCGGGCTGCCGCGCGAGGTCACCGACCAGGTCATGGACGACGAGTTCCCGCTGTCGATGTTCTACGAGGCCCTCTCGCGGAAGATGAAGCCGGTGATCGAATCCACCTCGGGGATCACCGGAGAGTCGGCCTGACATGGCCGCTCCGGACAACGGCACCGGCGACGGGCCGCCCGATGCCGAACGGCTGCTGGCCGCCGCCCCCGGCCCCGGCCGGCTGGCCGGCCTGACCGTAGTCGTCGCCGGCGCATCCGGCGCCTCCGGCCAGGCCGTCACCGCGGCCCTGACCGCCGCGGGCGCCACGGTGCTGGCGGTCGGCAGCAGCAAGGACCGGCTCGACGCCGCCTATGCGGAGAACGACGCCGTGGCCTGCTTCCAGTGCGACCTCGCCGACCCCCGGGCCGTGGAAGAACTGGCCGGCGCCGTTGCCGCGGAGCACGGCGGGGCCGACGGCCTGATCCACCTGGTGGGCGGCTGGCGCGGCGGCCAGGGCCTGGCGGGGCAGTCGGACGAAGACTGGGACTTCCTGCACCGGCAGCTGATCAGCACGCTGCGGAACACCACCCGCGCGTTCTACTCCCAGCTGGAGGCCTCCCCGTCCGGCCGGGTGGCCATCGTCTCGACCACGGCAACGGATTCCCCCACCGCGTCCGGCGCCAACTACGCCGCCGCCAAAGCCGCCGCAGAAAGCTGGATGTTCTCGGTGGCCGACGCCTTCCGCCGGGCCCAGTCCGGACGCAAGGAGGATCCTGCGCCCCAGCGCTCCGCCGCCGTCGTCCTGGCCGTCAAGGCCCTGCTGGATGACGCCATGCGCCGGGCAGACCCGGAGAAGGCCTTTGCCGGCTTCACCGACGTGGCAGACCTGGGCCGCGCCGCCGCCTCCCTGTTCACGCTTGACGCCGCCCGCCTCAACGGGGCACGCATCCGGCTGGCCTGACCCGGCCCGGCTGTGACGGCACCCACTGATTAAGGAATACTGAAACACGTGACTGACTCCCCCCTGCTTTCCGGCTCCCTGCACGACACCGACCTGCGCGGCTTCGCCTCGGACAATTACTCCGGCGTCCACCCGGAGGTGTTGACCGCGTTGGCTTATGCCAACACCGGGCACCAGGTCGCCTACGGCGAGGACGCCTACACCGCGCGGTTGCAACAGGTGATCGCCGGACACTTCGGCGACGCCGCCCAGGCTTTCCCGGTGTTCAACGGGACCGGCGCCAACGTGCTGTCGCTTCAGTCGCTGTTGCCGCGGTGGGGCGCCGTCATCTGCACCTCCACCGCGCACATCAACGTGGACGAAAACGGTGCGCCCGAACGCGTGGGCGGGATTAAACTCTTGGCGGTGCCGGCCGACGACGGCAAGCTTACCCCGGAGCTGATCGACCGCGAGGCGTGGGGCTGGGGCGACGAACACCGCGCGCAGCCGCTGGCCGTGTCCATCACCCAAAGCACCGAGCTGGGCAGGCTGTACAGCATCGAGGAAATCCGCGCCATCGCCGACCACGTGCACGAACGCGGCATGAAGCTGCACATGGACGGGGCGCGGCTGTCCAATGCGGCCGCCTCCCTGGGCACCGACCTGCGCAGCTTTACCACCGACGCCGGGGTGGACATTCTGTCGCTCGGCGGCACCAAGAACGGCCTGCTCTATGGCGAATGCGTGGTGGTGCTGAACCCGGATGCGGCCCACGGGCTGCCGTACCTGCGCAAGATGAACATGCAGCTGGCCTCGAAGATGCGGTTCATCTCCGCCCAGCTCATCGCCCTGTACGACGGCGACCTGTGGCTGCGCTCCGCTTCCCACGCCAACGCGATGGCCGCCCGGCTGCGCGCCGCCGTCGAGGGCGTCGAGGGGCTGTCGTTGACCCAGCCGACCCAGTCCAACGCCGTGTTCGCCGCGCTGCCGCCCGGGGTGGCGGACCGGCTGCGGCAGAAATTCCGCTTCTACGACTGGGATTCGTCGCGCGGGGAGGTCCGCTGGATGTGCTCCTTCGACACCACCGAAGACGACATCGACGCCTTCGCCGCGGCCATCCGCAGCGAACTCTCCTAGTCCCGCGCCGGGATCCCCACGGCTCCCCGGCGCGCCTGCCTGACGTCCTGCGGCGTCAGGGCCTAATCTGGCTGTGTGAGTGCGATTGATCTCTCAGCAGTGCCGCCTGAGTTCATGCGCGCGCTGTCGGCCTTGCGCCAGGCGCAGTGCCGGAATGAACTGCGGTTGGAGGAAATTCCCGCGCCCTCCCGGCTGGCCCCCTTCGCCGTGGCCCTCGGCGCGGAAGTCATCGCCGAACCCGGCCCCCGGCCGCTCCACGGCCCGGTGGTCACGGCGCTGCAGACCGCCGACGGTCCGGAACTGGCCACCGGCCGCTTCATCCTGCTGCATGATCCCGAAGGTTCGGCGGTCTGGGACGGAACCTTCCGGATCGTTACCTACATCCGCGCCCAGCTCGACGCCGACATGGGCAACGACACCATGCTCGGCTCCGTCGCTTGGGACTGGCTGGTGGAGGCCCTCGAGAACCACGGCGCCGCGTACCGCAACGCCGGGGGCACCGCCACGCGCGTCCTGTCCGAAAGCTACGGCACGCTGAGCGGGCGGCAGGACTCGATCGACATCGAGCTTCGCGCCTCCTGGACGCCTGCTTCCGCCGACATCCGCTCCCACCTGGAGGCGTGGAGCGACATGGTGTGCACCTACGCCGGGCTGCCGCCGCTGCCGGAAGGCGTTGCCGCCCTGCCAAACCGCCGCCGCAACTGACCAACCGCCGCCCATCTGCAGACCCAGCAGCCGGCGCAGCAGCCGGACGGGCGTCGGCCCGTCCCTTAGGCATCGTGTGCTTCGGTGTTAGGTCTCTCCGCCGCTTGTCTCGTTCCTCTATGCTTGCGGTTAACCGCAGCGTACGGCATGACCGGTTCACGAAGCTTGGAGAGTCGGGAGCCTCCACGCTTGAGTCCTGGCGGATTCGTGCGGAGGCTTCCTCATCGCCCAAGGTGCTGCGCCAATCATCCTGTCAACAGCTCACCGCCCCAAACGCCAGTGCACGCACAACCTATAACAGGCTGAATCTAACGCTCACAAACGCCCAGGCGTCCTCCGTAAGCATCTCCCGTGGAAGCGGATCGCCGAACTGGCGCGTGTCGGCTAAAGCGGACAGGATCACTTTGCGTGAGCCACACGGCTACACGCGGTCGAACCTAAAGGCAATCGCTGAGCAGCCCCACTCCAAGCATCTGCCGTCGGTAGAAGTCGGTCGTTCACTGCGACATGCTTTGGATCGGGAACGCCCTGTGTACGTGGCTGGTCTGGAGGTACGGTCGTGGGATGAGAGCAAAGCTCATCGATCCACGGGATCAAACCTTGCAGGTGGACGATCCGACATACCGGGTCTACTTCTGGACCGAAGGAGGCGCAAAGCAGGAGTGGGAGCTTGCAGGTGCCGACCTCGATGAAGTGCTTGAGTGGATTCCTTCGCACTCTCAAGGCCGATCCCACAGTCTTTGGGCGGTAACGCGATCTCCGGGTGAGGTCTGCTTGATTCGTCTGCAAGGCATCGACCTCGACACCGGACCCGACGCATGGCCGAGCTGGGCACGGCAGGTTCACCTGTAGCGTCGTTCAGTGAACAGGAAAGACGATCATTCTTTTCGGACTGCTCGGAATCCTGGTCACATTCCACTTCCCAAAGTCCCGGGATGGTCACTCGTCATCCTGACGCTGCTCACCCCCTGGCCGGCATATGGCTCCTGAGCGTGCTGAGCATAGGTGCTTCGAGACTGCCTGATACACCACCACCTGATCCTTCTCTCACGGTTTGATCAGTCCCAGCGAGACTAATACGGTCGATGTAACCGAATAGATCAGTAAGCTGTCGTTCCGTCCGGGGCGGCAGCCCTGAGAAGGAGGACAATTGAAGGCTTTGACATGGCAGGCAAAGCGGCGGACCGATGAGAAGTGAACTGACTGCTTTTGAACTGCCGGCTCCCACGCTGTCTACGCTGGCTCTCGATTCCTCCACAGACGGCTTTGTCCGGGTGCGCGGCGCTCGGGAAAACAATCTGCGCAACGTTGATGTTGATGTGCCTCGCGATGTCATCGTGGCGTTCACCGGCGTATCCGGCTCCGGCAAGTCGTCTCTGGCTTTCGGAACCATCTATGCCGAAGCCCAGCGCCGGTACTTCGAATCCGTCGCGCCGTACGCCCGCCGGCTCATCCAACAGGGGCACAACCCGAAGGTGGAGCAGATCACGGGGTTGCCTCCCGCCGTCGCGCTTCAACAGCGCCGTGGCGCGGTTACGGCACGTTCCACCGTCGGTACCATCACGACGTTGTCCAACTCGCTGCGCATGCTCTTTTCGCGTGCCGGCAGCTATCCGGCGGGCGCCAGCCAACTGGACTCGGATGCTTTCTCCCCGAACACTGCCGCAGGGGCCTGCCCGGAATGCCACGGCTTGGGCATCGTCCACACCGTCAGTGAAGCTTCCCTGGTCCCCGACCCCTCACTGAGCATCCGGGACGGCGCCATCGCCGCCTGGCCCGGCGGCTGGCAGGGCAAGAACCTGCGCGACATCCTCATCCACCTGGGGTACGACGTCGACATGCCCTGGCGGAAGCTGCCGAGGAAGGACCGCAACTGGATCCTTTTCACTGAAGAGCAGCCCGTGGTGGAAGTGACGCCTGAGCGAGACCGCGTCGAGAAACCGTATAAGGGCCGATTCTGGAGCGCCCGGAGCTATGTGCTGCACACCCTGGCCGACTCCAAGAGCACCACCATGCGTGAGCGCGTGCTGCGCTTCATGCAGAGCGGACCGTGCCCCCGGTGCGACGGCAGCGGGCTCAGAACCGAGGCCCTGGCCGTGACCTTCGCCGGGAAGACCATCGCCGAGCTCAATGCACTGCCGATGACCGAGCTGGCCGAAATAATCCGGCCCACCACGGAGCGCATCGCCCCTGAGACCGCCTCGCGCCAGCAATCCTCCGGAGAAGGCAACGAGGTGGCCGTCGCCATTACCCGCGATCTGCTGCTGCGGGTCACAGTGCTCCTGGACTTGGGGCTGGGCTACCTCGCCCTGGGCCGCTCCACCCCCACGCTCTCCCCCGGGGAGATGCAGCGCCTCCGGATCGCCACCCAGCTCCGCTCCGGGCTGTTCGGCGTGATTTACGTGCTCGACGAGCCCTCGGCGGGCCTGCACCCGGCCGACGCCGAACCCCTGCTCGCGGTCCTGGACCAACTCAAGTCCTCCGGCAACTCCGTGTTCGTGGTGGAGCACAACATGGATGTGGTACGCCGAGCCGACTGGCTGGTGGATGTGGGTCCGCGGGCCGGGGAAGGAGGAGGCGAGGTGCTTTACAGCGGCCCGGTAGCCGGCCTCGCCGAGGTCCAGGCTTCCGTGACCAGACCGTTCTTGTTCCCAGAGGGTTCCGATGGTTCTGTTGAAACGGCCGAGGGCGGTTCGCTGATTGATAGTGCGCCGGGCGGCGGTTCTGATGGCGATGCCCGCCGCGAAGCGACCGGCTGGCTGGAGCTGCGGGACATCAGCCGGCATAACTTGCGCGAGCTCGACGCCGACTTCCCGCTGGGGGTGCTGACCGCGGTCACCGGCGTGTCCGGTTCAGGCAAGTCGACCCTGGTCAGTCAGGTTCTCGCCGAGGTGGTGGGCGCTCGACTGCATCCAGCAACCGCCGCTGCGGACAAGCCGGCGCCGGACGGCCCGGGCGTCGCAGCCGGTGACCCGGCTGGGTCTCTGGGCTTGACGCCCGTCTCCGGGGTGGATCAGCTGGACCGGTTGGTGAAGGTCGACCAGAAGCCGATCGGCCGCACTCCGCGTTCCAACCTCGCAACCTACACGGGACTCTTTGATGCAGTCCGGAAGGAATTCGCGGCCACGGACCAGGCCCGCACCCGGGGCTTCGGTGCCGGACGGTTTTCCTTCAATGTTGCCGGCGGCCGCTGTGAAACCTGCCAGGGGGAAGGGTTCGTGGCTGTGGAACTGCTGTTCCTGCCCGGCAGCTACGGACCCTGCCCGGAATGTCACGGCTCGCGTTTCAACCCCGAAACGCTTGAGGTCACCTACCACGGCCAGAACATCGCCGAAGTGCTAAGCATGACGGTGGACGCCGCCGCCGAGTTCCTCGCCGGCGTCCCCGCCGCCGCGCGCAGCCTCCAGGCCCTGCGTGAGGTGGGATTGGGGTACCTGAGGCTGGGCCAGCCCGCCACCGAACTCTCCGGCGGCGAGGCCCAGCGCATCAAGCTCGCCACCGAACTGCAACGCCCCCAGCGTGGCCACACACTCTATTTGCTGGATGAGCCCACCACAGGATTGCACCCCGCAGACGTCCAGTTGCTGATGGCGCAGCTGCACCGGCTCGTTGATACCGGCAATACCGTCATCGTGGTCGAACATGTGATGGATGTGGTGGCGGCAGCGGACTGGGTAATCGACCTCGGGCCGGCCGGGGGTGACGCCGGCGGCAAGATCATTGCCGCCGGAACACCCGCCGCAGTGGCGCGTTCGCAGAAGAGCCGAACAGCACCGTACCTTGCAGCCGCCTGCCAGAGGCGGGCATGACAAGACAGACGGTGCATACCGAACACCATCTGCCACCGTCATGCGGCCCAGAGGCTGAGGGAGGTGCAGTGGCCGCAGAGGATCCACTCCTGCAGGTGCGGCGCCAGAGGGGCGATGCGTTACGGCGTGAATGCCGCCCTGCTACAGGGAGCTGAGTCGGTTATGCATAGGCCGAGCCCACTCGGCCAGGCGAACAAAGTCTCGAACTCAGCACTGTTTTCAACCTGCCGCGTAAGACGGTCGCACACCGCGACAAAGATGGGCGAGAACTTATCATGCCTGTGAACGGCCCCAGCGCGATGGAATTCATGTTCCACCAGGGCTCGTGAATGTCCCGTTAGAGGATGCTTCCTCGAGACATCTGTCCGGACATACTCACGGTTATCGGTTTTCTATGCCTGCTTCATTAGGTAGGCGGCCGGGTCAGAGAGTTGACCAATTGCCGTACTCGAATTGTCGCCAGCCATATGGTCCGATGTAAACCTGTTCGCGTCAGGGCTGCCGGAGGGCCCATGACTGCATCTGATGCCTACGGTTAGGTTCAGGGAGCAGGTAGCAATCCTCGAGGTCGACCATCTTGCGCTCTCCGAGACCGTACTCGTGGCCCCACAACACTTTCCAGGAAGGCATGGCGGTCTCCACGACACCCTGGTATTGGAGCTGTCCACGGTGCCTGACCTAAGCGGGCCCTTCATGAGCAGCGGAACCTCATCGAACAGGCTGACGGAACAGCAGACAACCCGCGCAGACAAGCCAACAGAGTTCGTCCGCCTTGACCATCGCTTCCACCGGCTCCTCGTTGACGCCGCCGGCAACGATCTCATTTCCCAAACATACGACAAGCTGCGCGCCCGCCAGGTCTTCATCGGCATCGAAGCACTCTTCCGGACCCAGGACCGGCAGAGCATCGTTTGCCATGAGCACGAGGTGATCGTCGAAGCCCTCCAGCGGGGAGATGTTGCAGCAGCGCACACAGCCATCGACAATAACATCGCAGCCACGCTCGACGTCTTTTTGCGAGCCTAGCATCAGCAGTTATAGCGTGCCTCTGCGGTCGCCACGAGACTTGGCAGCGCCTGGAACGCCCCCCGCCGACGTCTCCGGCAAGGGAAGTACAACCATGCCGGTTACCTGCGACTCCCCTGTCGTCCGTTCCGCCGGTGGCAGTCGCACCGGATCCCGCGCCTGCCATAGGCAACGTTTTTTGTAAACGAAGCCCAGGCTCCAGGCAGCGCTGCGGGATGACGGTCTTATAACTCGCTAAGTGGGCGGATCGAAGCGAGAGCTTCCATCCAGAGCGCAGGGGGCTCCCATAGATGACACAACGCCGATAACAGCGCATATGTAGCTCCCAGACATCGGGTATGAGATGAACAACAGACTCTGGCAGTCTGTTGTTCTCATCTGCACCTATCTCTCTCGAAGCTTTCGGAGACTTAGGAACGGTGCCAGCCTTACGATGCACGGACGCAGCGCTGACTGTGCACTAACGGCCCGGCCGTCCGGGTTGGACTCGTCGTGCGCGTTTCATCCCCGTTGTCTCCATAAGAGACTTCAGGGCTGCAGAATCTAGGAACCCAGCTATGGCGGCTGTGCCGTCAGAGGCGATCCGCACGTGGACGCGGTTCGGATGTGTTTTGGGATTGTAATCGGCATATCGGTCGGTCAGATGGATGAAGCGCTGGTTAGTGGAGCCAACGAGCGCCCTCTTCTGTTCGGGCATGTCTGCCCGGTAGGGTCCGTCGACCAGTAGATCTGTGCTGGCCAGCAAGGACTGCGCATCGTGGCCACGGCATGCCAGGTCATTGAACTCGTAGCCGGTGAAAGTGATGACGCCTAGTCCGCGTTTCTGCGCCAGGGATGCCAAGCCCCCCAGAGGGCGAGCTTGGTCGAATGGCTCGCCGCCCAGCAGCGTCAGTCCCTCGACCCCTGCAGCGAGGGAATCCCGAATGATTTGTTCCGGTGACATGATTTCCCCGCCCGTCAGGCTAAAGAGATGGGGGTTGATGCACCCGTGACAGCGGATGCTGCACCCTTGTACCCAAATTGCCGTCCGCAGGCCTGGTCCTTCGGCCGTCGTGGCGTGGACCACGCTGGCGATCCGCGGGTGGTTGGGCATCATAGGTCCAGGGTCCGGCCACCGGCGTCACGCTTTGGAGCGTCGGGGGTCGATGTTGACTGTCCATCCCGTGGAGCTTCAAAACTCAGTGACCCACGGAGGGGTATGAGGATGTGGGGCGCAACTCCCGTTGCTGCAAGCATGTGCTCGAAGGATCTGTAGCCACCAAGGTAGTAGCGGGTGTTAACGATTTTCTCGGCGGTGGCTTGGTCCACTCCAAGCGCGGCGAAATCCTCAGCTCTCGCCCCATTGACGTTTACGGGCCGTTGGCTCTGCTGGGCCTGCAAAGGGGAA
This sequence comes from Arthrobacter sp. Y3223065, assembly GCF_059090885.1. Taxonomy (NCBI): domain Bacteria; kingdom Bacillati; phylum Actinomycetota; class Actinomycetes; order Micrococcales; family Micrococcaceae; genus Arthrobacter; species Arthrobacter sp. Y3223065. Next base: position 895,563 of record NZ_JBNHGC010000001.1, read on the forward strand.
TGTCCCGATCCTGGTTCGCTTCCCGCTGCGTAGCTTTGACCGCTCATCGGTGCATGTGGTTGGTTCGGCCCCATGTACCGCGGTTGTTGGAAAGGATGCGCTTGAGGAGAATACGGCTGGCCTTGGTGCTGCTGCCCCTGCGCCTGATAGGGCCATGCAGGCGGAACCTGCTGCTGTCCTGGCTGCACGCCGGGACCCGCTTGGTGCATTCCATACGCTGTGGCTGGCTGCGCGTACCACTTGTTGTTCCTATGGTGGGCCTTCCACATGAGCCACTTGCGGTTGGTCATCACGGACAGGACGATGCCGCCGACCCAGCTCAGGAACCAGACCCACCCCCACGCGGTGGACCCGGGGGTCGAGACAGGTGCTTCTTTGGTGCCGCTGTTGACGTTAGAGCTCCAGGTGAGCAGAACGACCGACAGGACTGCAAAACCTATCCCGTAGATGATCCAGCGACGGTTCTTGGACTTGATCCCGCGGACAAGGAAGTTGACGCAGGTAAGCAACCCGAAGGAGAGGATGCTCCATAGCACTCCGGCACTGTTGAGCAGCCGCCACTTCCGGGAACACAGCTTTTCTTCTGGGGTCATTCCAGTTTCTCCATATATTCTCTATGCCACTGTGCCTGGGCAACGGTTTCCGTGGCACCCTGGTGGAACTCCCGGGTCAGACGTGAATCGACAGTCGTCGCACCCGGTATCAGCGACTTGATGGTCGCCATTTCATCCAGACATTTCGGTCCGGGCTGACCGCTCGCGATGACAGTGATCATCCCGTTCGGATCGACAGTGACTGTGATGCGCTTGGTCACGGCGCCTCCTCAAACACGAGTTCAACGTTGCCGTCGGCTGCCTGCTGGGTAATGAGCCTCATTCCCATGGCTGCGGCCTGGGCCCGCACGTTTTCGACCGTGCGGTGCTGCAGGATCGCACCGACAGCCTGGTCCAGTTGGGAGAGCAGCGCATCCGTTTGTGACTCGTTTTTGTCCACACGGCCGAGAAACACTTCGCCGATGCGCTGGAACGTAAATGGTCCTAATGGGCTAAGTCCGGTTACACGTCCCTCGTGAACCTTTATGTCCGCGGCTCCGATGGCCGTGAGGGCCTCGATGAGCAGTGGTTGGTCGGTGATGCGGGTCGTTTTGCACTTTTCGCACAGATCCGAACTGCGGGCTTCCTTTAGGGCGGCTATCACGGCGATTCCTGCCGGAATCAGCAGCACTTCGAGACTCATAGTTGACTCCTAGAAATCTATGCGGCGGCCGCCGCGCCAGGATGCGACGTCGCCGGTGTCGGCATGAACCGGGACGTCATACTCGGACTGGTCCTGGGCGGAGGTGGCGGCAACTGCCCTTTGGGAGGCCCACTGGCGAATGGCTCTGATTTGCTCCGCCTGGGTGGTCGAGAGCGGCACGGTGTTTTTGATCGTGCGGATAAGGTCGGTATCGCGCAGCGCCCGGCGTTCCGAATAGGCGTCGAAGCAGGCGCTGACCACGGCCTCCGCGACCTCGGCACCTGAAAAGCCGTTGCTCTCCTCTGCCAGCCGCTCGAGCAATGCGTTACTGACCTCGATTTCCCCGGATGCCTTCGAGCCTGGGGTTAGCCGTTGCTGCAGTTGAATCTTCCAGATGACCTTAAGTTCCGCCGTTGTCGGGAGGTCCACGAAGAAAATCTCGTCGAATCGTCCCTTGCGCAGCAGTTCCGGGGGAAGACCGTCGATTTTGTTCGCCGTCGCGATAACAAACACCGGCTGTGATTTCTCCTGCAGCCAGGTCAGGAAGGTACCGAAGACCCGCTGGCTGGTACCGGAGTCGCCCCCGCTGGCCGCCCCGAATCCTTTCTCGATCTCATCGATCCATAGAATCGAAGGAGCGACCGCCTCCGCCAGTCTTAGCGAGGCGCGCATGTTCTGCTCGCTGGAACCCACCAGGCCGGAAAAGACGCGCCCCACGTCCATCCTTAGTAGGGGCAGCCCCCATAGGGAGGACATGCACTTTGCTGTCAGGCTCTTCCCGCATCCAGGCACACCGGTGATCAGTACGCCTTTTGGAGCCGGTATCGACCACTCCTGTGCGCTCGGCAGCCAGGACCCGTTGCGCTTGTTCAGCCAGGTCTTTAGGTTTTCCAGCCCGCCGATGTCGTCGATGGACCCTACGTCATCGATGAACTCCAACAGGCCGGACTTTTTGATGGTTTGTCGCTTCTCCTCGAGGACCATTTCAATGTCTGCCGCATCAAGGCGCCGGTCAGAAGCAATGGCACGGGCGAATGCATTCTCGGCTTCCCTGAGCGTCAGTCCTTGCGCGGCTTGCAGCAGCCGCTGCCGGTCGTCCTCGGATAGATCGACTTCAATCTGCGACGCGTTAGCGCTGATGATGTCATCCAGCACAGACGCAATTTCGACTCTGCCGGGCAGGGGAAGGTCGAGGACGGACACCTCCTTTTCCAGTTCGACGGGCAGAGTCAGGCTTGGCGCAACGATCACCAAAGTATGAGGGACCTGCCCTGTTCGGAACTCCCGGGCTACGTCCTGCAAGCCACGCACGACAGCGGGTTCCGGGCCTCGGCCCTGGCCTCCGAGGAAATGCTGAAGATCGTAGAAGACAAAGATGGTCGGGTCAGGGATCTTCATGACAGCAGCCAGAGCATCAACCGGGGCTACGGCTTTCCCCGTTTCGCCGGGAACATGCAGGCCGCGGCTCAGCGTGAAAGCGGCGACGTTGCGTGGTCTCTTGATCGCCGGATCCCGAGCGACACTTAGGATTATCTCCAGGACCCGGCTGTCCTCGTGCGATTCGACCAAGAGTACGGGGTTGCGCGCCCTAACCAGATCAATCAGATTCCGGCGGAAATCTGTCTCCCGCTTGGCTTTCATGTCTTCCCCCATTCCATATCAAGCGATTCACTCCCAGCGCCGCGGCAAACTTCACGCGGATCAAGTGCGTAGTTTTGCGTAGACCACGTAGTTGTCGTCGAATTCTCGGGTCGCAGGATCGTATCCGTCGCAGGTGATGAGGCGAAGTTCGGACCCTTCCGTGTTCCCGTACACCGTCTGCGTCGGGAAAGTTTCCTTGGAGTAGGCCTCGGCGCGGTCGACGGTAAAGATGGCGGTGGTGCCGTCTTCCCGAGCGACTTCGATGGTGTCTCCGCCTTTCAGCGCGCGCAGGCCGGCGAAGACACCGGGTCCATTGCCGTAGGCATTGACGTGGCCGAGGAACACTGCCGGCCCGCGTTCCCCAGGTGTGGGGGAATGGATATACCAGCCGGCAGGCGAACCGGGATCTCCCGGAGGCACTTCGAGTGTGCCGTTATCCTGCAGGCCGAGCCGCAGCAGCTTCGACTGCACGCCGAGCGACGGGATGGCCACTGTGACCGGCGGGGATTCCGGCAGGACCGGCTCTTGGGCTTCCTCGGGCGCGGGCGCAGCAGAAGATTTTGGCTTCGATTGTTTGGTCTCAGCAGCGGCGGGGGTTGTCGTCTGCGTGGGTTCCGCGGCGGGGTGTTCCGTCTGGGCAGCTGCCGACGTGGCCTGGCCCATGGGGGCGGCTTGCGCGGCTGGTTCCGTTGCGGGCGCGGCGCAGCCGGCCAGAAGAATCAGGGCGGCCGCCGCGGTAGCCAGATGGCTTCCGCGGCGGCCGATTAGTGAGTCAATCATGCGTTAGTGGTTACGGCTGAGGTGGCTGTTAGGCCTGTGCTGCCGCACGACGGCGTACCAGGTAGGTTCTTCCGCCGACTGCCGCCAGGACGAGGCCGCCGGTCAGGGCGAGAGCGCTGATATTGGCGGGGTTTTCGGTCGGTACACCGGTGTCGGCGCCGCCGACGGGCATCTGGGTCACCTGCTGCGTATTGTCGGCGGGAGCCGGGGCGGGGGCAGGCGCGGCGCTGCTGTTTTCGCAGCCGATGCCATCGAGGTCACTATCGAGATGGGTTCCGTAGCCCGGGGAACCAGCCGGGATGTTGTAAACGCCCTGGGCTGCTGCGTCACTGCAGTTGTCGTAGGCGGTGCCCACGGCCATAGCCGGTGTTGCAGACAGAACGGAGAACCCGGCAACGGAGACGAGTGAAAGAACTGCGGTCTTCTTCTTCATGCTTACCCCTCAATAGCCAAGAAATAATGTTGTGCAGCAAACTGATAGAAAGTGGCGCTGCTAACATCAACGTACAGATTTATCGATTCATTGCAAGAGCGATGCTTATTTTGGGGGAAATATGTCAGCGCATCCGTCGTTGCCGTGCGCCGCGGACACTACGAACAACAAGTACATCAGGATGCCTTCCGGGCAGCGGGTTTCGGGCTCCGTTGGCCCCCTGTAATCCCCTCTTCGGCAGAGACTGACCGGGCTCCCCCGCACCCTGGCTGCTGCCGCCGCGATCCTGCTGCTGCCCGGCCTGGCCGTATGCGCGAAGACGGCCATCTCCTGCCCGGCAGACAGCTCCGCGGGCGTCCCGGACTCGGTCGGATGGATCTTCAAACTGCCCCGCCGCATGCCTTCGACGAGTTCCGGGATGTCGCTCAGCCGCGGCTGGGGCGCCCCAAGGTTTGTCCCACCCTAAGCGCGGAAGTGTATAGAGCGGAGGAGTCAGACGTTGCGAAGCAATAACTTCCTAAACGGTGGCAGTAGCTCAGAGCGTCCTGTGCTCTTCGCCCTCCAGTCCCCATCTATGTGATGATCTACCGCCGCCGACCATCCAGACCGGATCATGCTGCCTGCCCTTCGAAAGCGGAATAGCCGCCGAGTGCTATACGTTTACCGGAGTCAGTCAACCTTCGAGAAAAGAGAACAAGCCAAGTGGCAACCGATTACGACGAGGTTCGGTCCGACGTCAAGGAATCCCAGCAGAAGTCTCTGCAGGCACTAAAGTCTGCAAACGCACCGGATGCCCGCAGCGTCGTGATGGAGCTGGATGAGGCCGACGGCCTGGACGGAGCCGGTGTTCCCGGGGGCGAGTTCATCGCCGAGGAGCTGACCGTTCAGGTCATCCCCCAGGCCGAAGACGAATTCACGTGCAACTCGTGCTTTATGGTCCGCCACCGGTCCCAGATTGCCCGACAGAAGGGCAGCCACGCCTACTGCACCGACTGCGACGGCTAAACGGCCGTTCTCACTGTTGGGTGGGTCAGCACCCTTAGTGGCGGGCCATGCTCCCACCGTCAACATGGAGTCCGGCGCCGGCCAGCGCCAGTAACCGTCCGATGCCCGTGCCGGCGGCTTCATAGGCCGAACTCGACCCGCTGGTTCTCTTCCAGGGAGCGGTAACCGCTGGAGGCGCTGGCCGAGAAGTGTGCGAACACATCCGGCCCGCCGTCGTCCTGGCGCAACCCAGATGAGGACTCATCCGCAGGAACCCATCCGCTAGCGATTTAGTTGCACGTTTCGTAATTACCCGGGAGCTGCGGATGCACCAGAAATGGCTGCGGGTTGCGAGAAAGCCGGCGTGCGGCGCTTCATCGCCTCGATTACGGCACGGCGCGTCCCGCCATTCGGCCGGGCGCATAATGCTGGCCTAAACTGAACGGATCATGAGCTCCTTGACTTCGGACACGTCCGGGCACAACAGCCCTGACCAGAGCACCTCCACTGACGCCGCAGAACCCCGGGAGCAGACCCCCCAGCTGATCCACCTCGACGCGCCCCGCGACGGCGTTCCGCTGGTCATCGCCAGCGAAGCGGGGCTGCAGCGGGCCGCCGACGCGCTGGCGGCCGGCACCGGACCCGTCGCCATCGATGCCGAGCGGGCCTCGGGCTTCCGCTATGGGCAGCGGGCCTTCCTGGTCCAGTTGCGGCGCGAGGGTGCCGGCACCTGGCTGATCGACCCCGAGCCGTTTGAGGACCTGAAGCTGCTCAATGACTCCCTGCGCGGCGTCGAGTGGATCCTGCACGCCGCCAGCCAGGATTTGCCCTGCCTGTCCGAGCTGGGAATGTGGCCGGACAAACTGTTCGACACCGAACTCGCCGCCCGGCTGGCCGGCCTGCCCCGGGTTGGGCTGGCCGCCGTCATCGAATCCCTGCTCGGCTTCACGCTCGCCAAGGAGCACTCCGCGGCGGACTGGTCCACGCGCCCTCTGCCCGAGCCGTGGCTGCGCTATGCCGCCCTGGACGTCGAGGTGCTCATCGAGCTCCGCGAGGCCCTGATCGAGAAGCTGCGCGACGCCGGCAAGTTGGAGTACGCGCTGGAGGAATTCGAGGCCGTGCGCGCCGCCCCGCCGTCGCCGCCGCGCGTGGACCCCTGGCGCCGCACCTCCGGACTGCACCAGATCCGCGACCGCCGGCAGCTGGCCGCCGTGCGCGAACTCTGGAACGAACGCGAAGCCCTGGCCGCCAAGCGCGATGTTGCACCGGGCCGGCTGATCCCCGACTCGGCCATCGTCGCTGCGGCCAAGGCCATGCCCGCCACCGTCCCGCAGTTGTTGGAGACGCACGGGTTCCATGGGCGGGCGGCACAGCGTGAAGCACCGCGCTGGCTGCGTTGCGTTGCCACCGCCCGGGGCGAGACCGAGCTGCCTCCCCTGCACCTGCCCACCAACGCTCCCCCGCCGCCGCGCTCCTGGGCCGACAAGGACCCGGCCGCCGCGGCCCGGCTGCAGACAGCCCGGCCCCGGCTGGCATCGCTCGCCGAGCAGTTGGACATGCCGGTGGAGAACCTGCTGACCCCCGACTACCTGCGCCGCACCGCCTGGCGTCCGCCGGAGCCGGTCACGGAACAGTCGGTGGACGCCGCACTGGCAGAACTCGGCGCCCGCCCCTGGCAACGCAAACTGACGGCCGGGCTGCTCGCCGAAGCCTACGCCCACCCGGAGCCGCTGGCACTCAAGGAGAACCCGGAGCGGTCCGAGCCCGCGACCGGCGACGGTGCTGCGGGCATCCCCGCGCGCCGGCGGACTTCCACGGGAACCATTGCCGGGCCCGCCGATTCTTCAGCGGGGGCGGTGTCCGGCTCCATCCGGCGGCGCCGGCGTGAACGGCATTCCCCCGCCTGACCGCCTCTGCTGCGCCGGCGCGGGAGCGGCCGGCCGACCGGTCGAGGACGGTGACTGGCCGCTGACCGCGGAGGCAAACCGGCGGCGGCCGGGTACAGTCAGGACGGCGAGGCCGGCGACGACCAGGGCGACGCCCAACCAGCCGACGGGCGGAAGCCGCTCGCCCACCACCAGCACGGCCAGCACGGCAGCCACCACAGGCTCCGCCAGCGAAAGCGTTGTGGCGGTGCTGGCACGGACCCGCGCGAGGCCGAGGCCGAACAACACGTAGCCGGCGAACATCGGGACCAGTGCCATGTAGGCCCCCACGGCAGCGTTGCCCCAGGAGGCCAGCAGCGGAGCGCCCGTGGCCAGCAAGCACCGGCATCAGCAACAGTCCGCCCAGGCCGAACATGGCGCCCATGGCGGCACGTGCGGGAACCCCGCCGCCAATGATCCGATGTGCCGCCCAGGAGTAGAGGGCGTAGGTCAGTCCCGCCAACAGGCCCAAGGCAATACCGGCGAGCGTCCCGCCCGCACCCCAGGCAATACCGCCGTCCGGGGTACCGTTGCCGCCGCCTCCGGCGGCCGCGAAACACAGCAGGGCGGTTCCGGAGAGCCCCAGCACGGCGGCGCCGGCCCAGCGGGCGCCGAGGATGTGACGGTCGACAGCCCGTTCGATGAGCGCAGACGCCAAGGGGGCGGAGCCGATGCTGACAACCGTGCCGACGGCAACGCCAGCCAGGTGCATGGAACTGTAGAACGCCAACGGATACACGGCGACGGCGACCGCCCCCGGAAGCACCAGCTTCCACTGCACCCGGAGTCGCCGCCGGGCACGACCCAGCGGCCGCAGCGCAGTCAGCGCTTGCAACAGCCCGCCCACCCCCATGGCCACCGCGCCGATGGCAAGCGGACCAACCTCGGGCGCGAAGGTGGCAGCCGTTCCGGTAGTCCCCCACAGCACTGACGCCGCCAGCACCAGTAACGCACCGGGGTAGGCCACCGCCGGCCGGTACCGCTGTCCTTCTGCTTCCATGTCTCCTCGCCGGTTGCCTGCCGCCCAGCCTAGCCGCTGCACCGTACCCGCAGCATGCCTTCCACCCGACCACCGGCCCGCGCTTGCTGGCTAAGTTACCGGCGGGTAACATCTTGCCTAGCACTGTGTCCCGCATCTCATGGAGGTATCAGGTGAGCCCTACGTCCCCGCCCCGCGCCCTGCGCGATGTCGTCTTCGTCGACGGCGTGCGCACCCCGTTCGGCAAGGCGGGTGAGAAGGGGATTCACGCCGGCACCCGGGCCGACGACCTGGTGGTCAAGTGCATCCGGGAACTCTTGCGCCGCAATCCGTCGCTGCCGCCCGAGCGCATCGACGACGTGGCCATCGCCGCGACCACGCAGACCGGCGACCAGGGCCTGACCATCGGTCGCACCGCCGCGCTTCTCGCCGGGCTGCCCCGTTCGGTCCCCGGCTTCGCCATTGACCGGATGTGCGCCGGCGCCATGACCGCCGTGACGACGACGGCCGGGGGCATCGCCTTCGGGGCGCACGACGTGGTGGTGGCCGGCGGCGTGGAACACATGGGGAACCATCCAATGGGCCAGGGGGCGGATCCGAATCCGCGGTTCGCCAGCGAGCGCCTGGTGGACCCCGCGGCGCTGAACATGGGCAACACCGCCGAAAACCTGCATGACCGCTTCCCCGCGATCACCAGGGAACGGTCCGATGCCTATGCCGCGGCCAGCCAGGCCAAGCTCGCCGCGGCCTACCGGAACGGCAGCATCCAGCCCGACCTGGTGCCGGTGGCCGGCCGCAAACCGGGCGAAGGCTGGTCGCTGCACAGCGCCGACGAACCCCCGCGGCCGGACACCACCGTGGAAGACCTGGCCGGGCTGCGGACCCCGTTCCGCCCGCACGGCCGGGTCACCGCCGGCAACGCCGCCGGCCTCAACGACGGCGCCACGGTCTCCCTGCTGGCCTCTGCGGAGGCCGCCGGGGAACTCGGCCTGCCGGTGAAGATGCGCCTGGTCTCCTACGCCTTCGCCGGCGTCGAGCCCGAAGTGATGGGCATCGGCCCCGTCCCCGCCACCGAGAAGGCCCTGAAGCTGGCCGGCCTGGACATTTCGGACATCGGCTTGTTCGAGATCAACGAGGCTTTCGCCGTACAAGTGCTGTCCTTCCTGGATCACTACGGGATGGCCGACGACGATCCCCGCGTCAACCGCTACGGCGGGGCCATCGCCGTCGGCCACCCCCTGGCCGCCTCCGGCGTGCGCCTCATGACCCAGCTGGCCCGCCAGTTCGAAGAGGACCCGTCGGTCCGCTACGGACTGACCACGATGTGCATTGGGCTGGGCATGGGGGGAACGGTGATCTGGGAGAACCCGCACCATGCGGATTATTCGGGCAGCACCGTTGATACAGCCGCCGAAACTGTCAAAACCGCCGCCCCCGCATCAGCACCGGCACGAGAGGACCACGCATGAACCCCGCCCAGTACACGGCCCTGGCCGCGAAGTTTCCGGACGAGACCGTCACCCATTCCTACGTGCAGGACGTGGCGCTGCCCGGTGCCGGCACCCTGGCGCTGCTGACCCTGGACAACGACCTGGACCACCGCAAGCCGACCACCCTCGGCCCCAATACCCTGGTGGAACTGGGCACGGCACTCGAGGGGCTCAAGGCACGGGCCGCGGCGGGCAAGATCTCCGCCGTCGCCATCACCGGCAAGCCCTACTACCTGGTGGCCGGGGCGGACTTGAGCGCCGTGGGCAAGCTCGCCGATCCCGAAGACGGGCGGGCGATGGCCCGGCTGGGCCACGATGTTTACGCCACGCTCGCCTCCATGGGCGTGCCGACCTTCGCCTTCATTAACGGAGCGGCGATGGGCGGCGGGCTGGAGATCGCGCTCGCCGCCGACTACCGCACCATCTCCACCGGCGCCAGCGCCATCTCACTGCCGGAAGCCTTCTTGGGCCTGATCCCCGGCTGGGGCGGGGTCTACCGGCTGCCGCGGCTGATCGGCCCGGCCAACGCCGTCAAGATCATGGTCGAGAATCCGTTGAGCAACAACAAGGCGCTGGACGGCGCGGCCGCCTACCGGCTGGGCATCGCCGACGTCCTGTTCGAACCGGCCGATTTCCTGGAGCAGTCGCTGGCCTGGGCCACGCGGATCCTCACCGACGACGGCGCCCGACGGCTGGTCGCGGATCGCCGCGCTGGAACCTCGGCGGCCTCGGAGGCGGACTGGGACAACGCCATCGCGGCCGGTCGGAAGTTCGTGGAGGCCAAGACGTCCAACGCCGCGCCGGCACCGGCCAAGGTGCTGGACGTCCTGGACGCCGGCCGGGGCAAAGGCCAGCAGGAATCAGCCGACCTTGAAGTCGAGGCGCTCGCTGAATTGATGCAGACCCCGCATTTCCGCGACACGGTCTACGCCTTTTTGGAGCTGGTGCAGAAGCGTTCGAAGCGGCCGGCCGGCGCACCGGACCCGAAGCTCGCCCGGCCTGTCACCAAGGTGGGCGTGGTCGGCGCGGGCCTGATGGCCAGCCAACTGGCGTTGCTGTTCGCCCGCCAGCTGAAGGTTCCGGTGGTGATGACGGACATCGACCAGGCCCGGGTGGACAAGGGCGTGGGGTACGTCCACGCCGAAGTGGACAAACTGCTGGCCAAGAAGCGGCTCTCGGCCGACGCAGCCAACCGCACCAAGGCCCTGGTCACCGGCTCGGTCGCCAAGGAAGCGTTCGCGGATGCCGACTTCGTGATCGAGGCGGTGTTCGAGGAACTGTCCGTCAAGAAGCAGGTCTTCGCCGAGGTCGAGGCAGTGGTCTCCCAGGACTGCATCCTCGCGACCAACACCTCATCGCTGTCGGTTACGGAGATGGCGGCGGACCTGCTGCATCCGGAACGTGTGGTCGGCTTTCACTTCTTCAACCCGGTGGCCGTCATGCCCCTGCTGGAAATCGTCCGGGCGCCGAAGACCAGTGACGAAGTTCTCTCCACCGCCTTCGTTTTGGGCAAGGCACTCAAGAAGACCACGGTACTGGTCCAGGACGCTGCCGCCTTTGTGGTGAACCGCGTGCTGCTGCGGCTGATGGGGGAAGTGGCCAACGCCTTCGACGAAGGCACGCCCGCCGACATTGCCGACAACGCGCTCAGGCCCATGGGTCTGCCGATGACCCCGTTCACCCTGTTGGCCATGGTCGGCATCCCGGTGGCCCAGCATGTCACCGAGTCGCTGAATGCGGCCTTCGACGACCGCTTCCGGGTCTCCGCCAACCAGCAGCGGCTCATCGACAACGGCATCACGTCCCTCTGGATCACCGACGACGACGGCCGGCAGGTGATTCCCGAGTCGACTCTGGCGCTGCTGGAGTTCGGGGACTCCCCCAGCAGCGCCGAGCAACTGCTGCGGCGCACCCAGGACGCACTGGCCGAGGAGATCGGGCTCATGCTGGAAGAAGGCGTGGTGGCCGCGGCGGAAGACATCGACCTGTGCATGGTCATGGGTGCGGGTTGGCCGCTGCATTTGGGCGGCATCACCCCCTACCTGGACCGGGTGGGCGCCTCCGAACGGGTCAACGGCCGAAAGTTCCACCCGGAGCGGTAACCGCAGCACCCAGCCCGGGCACCGCCGTCGTACCGGTCCTCCGAGACGACGGCGGTTCGTGGCCGCGGGCGGAACCGGCGTGGTTACCCGGCCGCCCGGGAATGCAGGCCCGGGGCGCAGCAACTGTCCCCGCGCCACGCTTCGCGGCCTTCGTTGATCGCCACCGCGGCGATCACGAGCGCGGCGAGCGGATCGGCCCACGACCAGCCCAGGGTGCTGTTCAGGAGCAGGCCCGCGAGCAGAACCCCGGACAGGTAGGTACAGAGCAGGGTCTGCTTCGAATCGGCCACGGCGGAACGAGATCCCAGCTCGCGGCCGGCGCGCCGCTGCGCCCACGACAACCACGGCATGACGACCAGGCTGGCGGCCGCCAGCACGATGCCCGCCGTGGAGGGGTCCGCTTCGCGTCCGCCCAAGAGCGAACGGAGCGCATCGGTGATAACGAAGGCGGCCAGGGCGAAGAAGGAGAAGGCGATAAACCTCAGCGCTTTCTTCTCACGCTTCCCGGGGTCGGGACCGGCGAACTGCCATGCCAACGCAGCGGCGGAGGACACCTCGACGACGGAATCCAGGCCAAAACCGATCAGGGCGCTGGACGAGGCGACTGAACCGGCGGCAAGCGCCACGACCGCTTCCAGGACGTTGTACGCGATGGTGGCCGTGACGAGCAGGCGAATCCGCCGTGACAGGACCGCCCTTCGCTCCGCCGCGGCTGCGGTGGTCAGGTGGTGCCCAGTGGTCACCATCAAAGTGTATTCAGCGTTTGCGGATTCGGTCGATGCCGGGCGACTGAACCAACGCAGAGACCCGGACGTCTATCTCTTACGAACACGCATACTGCCCAACGGGGAAGGTCAGCGCATGAATCCCGATGCCGGTCCCGCGCGACGCTCGGTCCTGGCAGCCTCCGCAACAGCCTGCTCGGCGTGTGTACTGGCTGCCTGTGCGCCGGCGGGGACCGGTGACGGCCAGGCCGGCGAAAAACCCGGCCCTGCTACGTCCGGCGGCGCGGCCGTCCAGGTCCTGAAGCTCGCCGACGTTCCGGTTGGCGGCAGCGCCGGTGGTAAAGCCGGCGGGCAGGAAATCCTTATCCACCGCCCGGATGAAACCACCGTCCTGGCCTACAGCGCAATCTGTACTCACCAGGGATGCACCGTGGCGCCGGCGGACGCGGAGTTCCGTTGTCCCTGCCACGGCTCTGTCTTCAGCGCTGCCGACGGCACGGTGCTCGACGGGCCGGCCTCGGCACCGCTGCAGCGCTTTGCCGCCGCCATTGACGGCGACTGGATCACCGTGGTGGCCTGAACGCCGCAATGCGCCCTGCGCCCTGCGCCCCAGCATCGGTCCGTTTGGAATTTAACCGGTCCCGTCCGGGAGAATAGCGGACATGAGTTCGTCCCTGCCTTCGCGCCGCGCCATTTTGACCGCTACTACCGCCGTCGGTTCGGTGGGCGCGCTGACCGCATGTTCCCCGCTCCAGGACTACACAGGGGCGCAAGGCGGCTCTCCCTCCCCGGTTGCCAGCGACGGCAGGCCGGTTCGAGTCGGCAAGCTCAGCGATGTGCCGGTAGGCGGCAGCGCCAGCGGTGAAGCACACGGGCAGAAGATCCTCATCCACCGCCCCGATGAGACGACCGTCCTGGCCTACAGCGCCGTGTGCACGCACCAAGGATGCGGCGTGACCCCGGCGAAGGCCGAATTCGTGTGCCCGTGCCATAACTCGACGTTCGCGCTCGCCGACGGCACGGTAACCGGCGGTCCGGCACAGGCTCCGCTACCGCGTTTCGCGGCCGCCATCGACGGCGAATGGATCACTGTCACCGTCTGACGCCGGTGGCCGGGAAGCCCGCGGAGCAGGCGTTCTAGTCCGCTGGAGCTGCCCGGGCACCGTATCCGGTGTCCAGGAAGTCAATCAACGGCCCGTCGAGGCCCGCGGTTGCAGTCGCCCGATCCGGTGCCCGGAAGGACTCGGCTCCGCGCCAGTCGCTCTTGACCACACGGCCGCCGGCTGCCCAATGAACGCCGATCAGCTCCGCGCCGGCGTCCGACCCATAGTCCTGCGGTGTGGGAAAGCCGCCGTCGGGGGCCGCCGGTCGCCCGCTCCGGACAACTTCGTAGCGGTCGCACGAGGGCCGGCGGCCATCCGGCAACACGACCGTCTCGGTGCCGGCCAGCGACATCTTCGTCCATGCCGCGCTGTCGGGCTCGGCCGGGGCTGCGTCGTCCAACCGGAAGAACTCCACGGCGTGGGCGCCGGATCCGAGCATGTCCGCCAACAGGAGGTACTCCGCGTAGCTGGGCAGGCTCGTCCCGGGCAGCCCGAAATCCTCGCGGCGGGCCGATGCCTCGGTGCGGCCCGGCCCCTGCCGGTAGGAGGAGGACTCCCACCGCCGTGTCCCGGGCTCGAACCGGATGACGGATTCCGCGCGGTACCCGTCCGGCCCGCTCCCGAAGGCGATCCGCGTGGTGAGGACGTGATCCGCCCACCGTCGGTAGAGGCAGCCCTGCTTGGCGCCCTCAAAATAGAAGCCTTCCCAGCGTTCCATTGGTTCCTCCCGCGGCCTCCTCGAGGATGTCAAAACAGGGCCACTTTCGGGACCGCGGGGAAGATGCCTTCCAGCTCGGCCAAGTCCTCGCCAGTCGGCTGCCAGCCGGCGGATTGGGCGTTCTGCCGAATTTGTTCCGGCTTCGTGGCTCCGGCGATGACCGATGCGACCGCGGGACGCGTGGCAAGCCAGGAGAATGCCACCTCGATTTCCTTGAGTCCGCGGTCGGCGGCGAAGCGGGAGAAGGCTCCCAGCTGCTCCCAGTCGGCGTCCTTGAGCATGTTGGTGCGCGAGTGGGTCAACCGGCTGCCTTCCGGTGCCTTGCCGTCCTTGTACTTGCCGGTGAGCAGGCCGTTGGCCAGCGGGAAATACGGCAGCAGGCCCAGCCCGTAGGCCTCGGCAGCAGGGGTGACTTCCAGCTCCGCCCGACGGTCCAGCAGGTTGTAATGGTTTTGGCTGGAGATGAACGGGGTGTAGCCGCCCATCCGCGCGGTGAATTCCGCCTCGGCGATCTGCCAGCCGGACCGGTTGGAGTGGCCGATGTAGCGGACCTTGCCGGCGCGGACCAGGTCGTCCAGGGCGGACAGAGTCTCCTCGACCGGAGTCAGCGGGTCAGGCGTGTGGAACTGGTAGAGGTCAATCCAGTCGGTGCCCAGCCGGCGCAACGACGCCTCGGCGGCCTTGACGATGTAGCGCCGCGAGCCGCGGGCACCGAAGTCTTCGCCGTTCGCCCCGCGCATGTCCATGCCAAACTTCGTGGCAACCACGACGTCATCGCGCCGCGTTCCGAGTGCCTTGCCCAGGAACTCCTCACTCAGCCCCGGAGTCTTCCCGTAGGTGTCGGCCACGTCGAAAAAGGTCACCCCGGCATCCAGCGCGGCATTGACCACCGCGTCCGTGCCTTCCTGCGTTTCCGTCGGGGTATTGGACCGGCCCAGGTTGTTGCAGCCGAGCCCCACCGTCGAGACGGTGAGGCCGGATTTGCCAAGACGCCGGTATTCCATCGCTACATCCTTGTCATGTCACTGGGGGATTTGCCGTTCGTTTCGCATCCTATCCCGGCTCCAGCCCCCGCACCGGAGGCGGGCGTGAGTTCCCGCACGTCACGTAGGCAGCCGCGGCGTTGCCGCTTCTGTCTTTGGGTGCCGCTGCACATATGATCGAAACCATGGCCAAAGTTCTGACTTCCCTTCCCGTCGGCGAACGCGTCGGCATCGCCTTCTCCGGTGGACTTGATACGTCCGTTGCCGTTGCGTGGATGCGCGACGGCGGAGCCGTGCCCTGCACGTACACGGCCGACCTCGGCCAGTACGACGAGCCGGACATCGACGCGGTGCCCGGCCGCGCCACCGAGTACGGCGCCGACATCTCCCGCCTGGTCGACTGCAAGCCCGCACTAGTGGAGGAAGGCCTGGCCGCGCTGGCCTGCGGCGCCTTCCATATCCGCAGCGGCGGCCGTTCCTACTTCAACACCACCCCGTTGGGCCGCGCCGTGACCGGCACCTTGCTGGTGCGCGCCATGCGGGAAGACGGCGTGGACATCTGGGGCGACGGTTCCACCTACAAGGGCAACGACATCGAGCGTTTCTACCGCTACGGGCTGCTGGCCCACCCGCGGCTGCGCATCTACAAGCCGTGGCTCGATCCGCGCTTCGTCTCCGAGCTCGGCGGCCGCCAGGAGATGTCCGAATGGCTGACCGCGCACAACTTCCCCTACCGCGACTCCGCCGAGAAGGCGTACAGCACCGACGCCAACATTTGGGGTGCCACCCATGAGGCCAAGACGCTGGAGCACCTGGGCACCAGCCTGGAGGCCGTCGAGCCGATCATGGGCGTGGCCTTCTGGCGTGACGACGTGGACATTCCCACGGAGGACGTGTCGGTGCGCTTCGAGGCGGGCCGCCCGGTGGCGATCAACGGCACCGAGTTTGCCGACGCCGTCGCCCTGGTCCAGGAAGCCAATGCCATTGGCGGCCGCCACGGGCTGGGCATGTCCGACCAGATCGAGAACCGCATCATCGAGGCCAAGTCGCGCGGCATCTATGAGGCCCCGGGCATGGCCCTGCTGCACATCGCCTACGAGCGGCTGCTCAACGCCATCCACAACGAAGACACCGTGGCCAGCTACCACGCCGAGGGCCGCCGCTTGGGCCGGCTGATGTACGAAGGCCGCTGGCTGGACCCGCAGGCGCTCATGCTGCGCGAATCGCTGCAGAAGTGGGTTGGCTCCGCGGTGACCGGCGAGGTCACGCTGCGACTTCGCCGCGGCGAGGACTACACCATCCTGGACACCTCCGGGCCTGCGCTGAGCTATCACCCGGACAAGTTGTCCATGGAGCGTGTGGGCGACGCTGCCTTCGGGCCGCTGGACCGCATCGGCCAGCTGACCATGCGCAACCTGGACATCGCCGACTCCCGCGCTCGCCTGGAGCAGTACGCCGCGCAGGGCCTGGTGGGCGGTCCGACCGCCGAGCTCGTGGGCGCGCTGGAAGCCGGCGGCGCGAGCGAAATCGCTGACACCGCCGAGCTCGACCCGGCCGACCGCGCAGCCGACGAGGCGCTGGACCGTGCAGCGTTCGACGCCGGCACGGACTGATCCGCCGGTCCCGCCTGAGCGGGCCGCGGCATGGGCACGGCGCCCCCTTCACGGGGCGCCGTGCCTTCGTCTTTCCGGGGCCGGCGCCGTGTTCGCGGCGGGACTGCAAGCCGTGTGAAAGAGTGGTTTTGTGCCCTTTACCCGTGCTGAACTGCTCGCTTACCGGGACGCGTTGGTCCCCGATCTCCTGGGCCCGGCTTTGCGCCTGCTGTTCGTCGGCATCAATCCCGGTCTCTGGTCCGCTGCCACCGGCTCGCACTTCGCCCGGCCCGGCAACCGGTTCTATCCGGCATTGGCCGCCGCCGGCATTACCGGCCATCTGATCCGCGCCGGGGACGGCATGGCAGCGGCCGATCGCGACCACCTGATCTCCCGCGGTGTCGGCATTACCAACATCGTTCCGCGGGCTACCGCCCGGGCGGACGAGCTGGGTGCCGAGGAACTCCGGACCGGAGCCCGGCTGCTGGCCCTCCGGGTCGAAGCCCTGGGGGCCCGGGTGGTGGCAGTCGCCGGGGTGACCGCCTACCGGGTGGGCTTTGACCGGCCGAAGGCGCAGCTTGGCCGTCAGCCGGAGACGCTCGGCGGGGCTGAACTCTGGGTGGTGCCGAATCCCAGCGGCCTCAACGCCCACCACAGCGTGGCCACGCTGGCGGCCGCCTACCGGGAGGCGGCGCGGGCTGCGGGCCTGGAGCTGCCGGAGGGCAGCTAGCTGTACTGACCGGAGAGGTTGATTGAGTGACTCACTCGCCCCGACCGTGCACCGGTCTCGCGTTCGCTGGGGGTTTTCCTACCTCGTGGATGGTATGGCCGCCGCAAGCCGTCTTGGTTACGTTGGCTCGCTCGATGCGCGACACGGTGAACCAACGCATTGCGTTGCGCAGTCGGCACCACCCAACCAGGTACCACTGGCCGTTCGTGGAGGCGAACAGCACTGGCTCAACGTCGCGGGTGGTCGTGGTCTCGTCTCTCGATGTGTAGCGAATGCGGATCACTCGCTGCTCGGCCATCGCCTCCTCCAGTGCCGACTTGATTGCGCGCGAAGAGGAGGGAAGCGCGTTGACCCAGACGCGGTGGGCCAGCTCGTCGGCTCGTGCTCGGGTTTTGGGATCGAGGACGTCCAGGATCTTCTGAATACCTGCTGCTGCCAGATCGGCGTAGGGGGCATCGGGTGCAGCGGACACGGCTGCCATGAGCGCCACGGCCTGCGCTGGGGACAGGCTGACAGGCGGCAGGGACGCGCCTGTAGCCAATCCGTAGCCACCGCCCGGACCTGGGCGAGACCATATAGGCGCACCGCTGTTCTCCAACGCATCGAGGTCTCTCTTAATGGTGCGCACGGATACCTCGAACTCTCTCGCCAACCGTTCGGCGGAAACCCCCCGCGCGCCGCTGCGGCGCAACATCTCGGACAGAGCATGGAGCCGTTCGACTCGCTTCACAGTTCAGACCCCGACAAATTCATGACATAAATAGTGACATACCCTTGTCCGTAGTGCCTGCGAGGGTAGTGACATGACAACTACTACAAGCAGTCCGATCATTCTCATCGCCGGCCACTGGCTGGGCGCTTGGGCGTGGGATGAAGTCCTTGAACACCTGACAACCGACCACTCTCGTGCAATCGCGATGACACTGCCCGGTCTCGACGGGGACGATCCCGAGCGTGCGGCGAAGACTCTCGACGATCAAGCCGGAGCGGTCCTAGACGTCATCACTCAACTCGGGGCTTCCGAGGATCAGCCCGCAACTCTCGTCGCTCACAGTGGGGCGAATGCCCCCGTCAGCCTCGTCCTTGACCGACACCCTGAGCTTGTCCACCGAGTGGTGTGGGTCGACTCCGGCCCTCTGGCGACGGGAAGCGCCTTCGCTCCAGACATCCCGGAGGAGTTGGAGGAGCTTCCGCTGCCGTCCCTCGACGTCCTCGCACAGCAGGCGAGCCTCGAAGGCCTGAGCGCAGAGGTCCTCGAGCGTTTTCGGGCCCGCGCCGTCCCTGAGCCCGGCCCCGTGCTTCGTCAGGCCGTCGAGCTCACGAACGATGCCCGCCGCAAGGTT
This sequence comes from Arthrobacter sp. Y3223065, assembly GCF_059090885.1. Classification (NCBI taxonomy): domain Bacteria; kingdom Bacillati; phylum Actinomycetota; class Actinomycetes; order Micrococcales; family Micrococcaceae; genus Arthrobacter; species Arthrobacter sp. Y3223065. Next base: position 914,327 of record NZ_JBNHGC010000001.1, read on the forward strand.
CGGACCACCTTGGTGTGCTGCTCGATTCCGAGCGCGCAGGTGCTGGAGCTGGCCCGCACAGGCCATGCCATGTTTGCCGAAGTCGCGAACATCGAGCACCTCGACGTCCTTGACCTCCCGACGGGGCATTGGCCTATGTGGAGCCGTCCCCGCGACCTCGCCAACGCCATTCAGTCAGCGGCTTCTCGAACCAACTGAACTGCACGTTCAACCTGCGGCATCACCGTCGAGCGGGTCCTGTCTGACAACGGGGGGCGCCTACCGCTCACACTGGTGGCGGGACACATGCGCCGAACTTGAAATCAAGCACAAGCGCACCCGCCCGTATCGCCCACAGACGAACGGCAAGATCGAGCGCTTCCACCGCACCCTGGCCGACGGCTGGGCCTACGCCCGCTGCTATACCTCCGAGGCTGAGCATCGTGGGGAGCTACATGGCTGGCTGCACCACTACAACCATCACCGACCCCACACCGCATGCTGCAGCCAGCCGCCCTTCTCACGTATGAACAACGTGTCCGGTCAGTACAGCTAGTGCCGCCCCCGCAGACGGCCGGACCTAGAGGCTGAACGCCGTCTTGGCCGGCAGCGGATGCTTTTGCTTCACTGCGGCAAGGTTCCCGTGGGGCGCGACGCCGATGCTCAGCTTGGTGAAGTCCAGTTTGGCTTCGCGGAGGCAGACCTTCAGGCCCGCCACCGCCTTGGCCGCATCCGGCGCGAGGACATAGATGTTGAGCTTGTGCGGCACGAACTCGGTCTTCTCCACGGTTCCGAGTCCGCGCCAGGCAAAGTACTCGGTGATGGTGCGTTTGGCCTTGTCCTCCAGGTAGCGGTCGCGGTCGCTGCCGGCCGCCGTCTTCAACGCATACTGGGCAATCACCCAGTGCTGCTCCCCCGGCGTGAGCTCGGAGTAGCCGTCCTCGGCGCACTGGGCGGCGAACGCACCCATCAGCGACTCTGCGGCCTCGGGGTCGACGTCCCGGCTGTCCTGGGTGGTGCTCTGATGGCCCACCGTCCCGTGGTTGACCACGAACTGGCCGTAGTCTTCGTCGAACCACGCCTCGCGGAACACCAGCCCGCCGTCGTCATTCTTCTTGTACACGCGCAGGAAACTCATGTCCGTCCTTTGTTCAACCACGTCAGGGCCGTCCCGTCGAACGGCGCGGCCTCTGCCGCCACTTGCTCATAAAGCGCCAGGCAGCTGGCTTGGATCCGTTCGGCCAGCGCCGGCGGATAGTGCATGCTGACCCGGTGTTCGGCGAATTCGTCCTCGTCGTCTACGTACACGCCGCCGCTGGCGGTGCGGACCACATCCAGGTCCATGTCCGTGAGCTGGACTTCCCAGCCGGCCGGAAGCAGCGGGTCCACCCGGATGCCGGTGGCCAGGTCGATGTAGATCCGGAAGTCGCCGGGGTAGGTGTCGTCGTAGAACGTCGCCACGTAGTCGCCTTCCTGGGGCAGTAACTGCACGGCGTCGGAGGTGGCGAAGAAGGCGATGCCGGGCCGGGCGACCAGGGAGCCGGCCGGCTGGAAGATCCAGTCGCCGAAGCCGTCGGCGCCCAGGTAGGTGCCGGGCACCAGCCAGTGGGCACCGCCGTCGTACTTCCAGTTGCGGAACACCACCATGTCGCCGGGCTGGGCCTCGGCGGGCATGCGGCCGGTCACTGGATCTTGGGAATCTGGCCGGTCGGCAGTTCCTGGCCGGGCAGCGGGCGCGCGAAGGGGACCTTGGTACCGAGCACCTGCGCGACCGTGTCCTGCGCCACCTGCTGCGCCGTGAGGCCCACGCGCTCCAGGACCTCGGCGCGGGTGCCGTGGACCAGGAACTCGACGGGCAGGCCGACCTCGTTCAGCGCGGTGTCCACGCCGGCGGCACGCATCTCCTGGCGGATCCGGGATCCGACCCCGCCGGCGCGGACGCCGTCTTCGATCACGACGACGATCCGGTGCCGGGCCGCAAGGCCGATGATCGAGCGGGGCACCGGCAGCACCCAGCGCGGGTCGACGACGGTGGAGCTGATGCCTTGCGCGCCGAGGCGGTTCGAGACATCCAGCGCCAGTTCGCTCATGGCGCCCACGCTGACGATTAGCACGTCGTTTTCGGTGGAGCCGGACGGCCGGCGCGCCAGGACGTCAACGCCGTCCTTGAGCCGCTCGAGCGCCTCAACCTCGGGCCCCACCGACCCCTTGGAGAAACGGACCACGGTGGGGGCATCGTCGACGGACACCGCCTCGCGCAGCTCTTCCCTCAAGCGGGTGGCGTCGCGCGGGGCGGCCAGGTGCAGCCCCGGCACGATCTGCAGCAGCGACATGTCCCACATGCCGTGGTGGCTGGGGCCGTCCGGGCCGGTGACCCCGGCACGGTCCAGCACCACGGTGACGCCTGCCTTGTGCAGGGCGACGTCCATCAGCAGCTGGTCGAAGGCGCGGTTCAGGAAGGTTGCGTAGAGGGCCACCACCGGGTGGAGTCCGCCGTAGGCCATGCCGGCGGCGCTGGCCAGCGCGTGCTGCTCGGCAATGCCGACGTCAAAGACGCGGTCCGGGTGCTTGCTGGCGAATTTCTGCAGGCCCACCGGGATCAGCATGGCTCCGGTGATGCCGACGATGTCCTGGCGTTCGTCGGCGATCTCGGCGATCTCGTCGGCGAACACCGAGGTCCAGGACTGCCGGCCGCCGGACTCGACGGGTTCGCCGGTCTCGGGGTCGATGACGCCCACGGCGTGGAACTGGTCCGCCTCGTGGGCGCGGGCCGGGGCGTAGCCGCGGCCCTTTTCGGTCATGGTGTGGACAATCACGGGGCCCCGGTAGTTCTTGGCCTGCGTCAGCGCGGCTTCCACGGCCTCCAGGTCGTGTCCGTCGATCGGCCCGATGTACTTCATGCCGAGGTCCTCGAACAGGCCCTGCGGCGCCCACCAGTCCTTGATGCCCTTCTTGGTGGCGTGCAGGCTCCGGTAGGCGAACTGGCCCAGCGGTCCGCCCGACTGCAACTTTTTCTTCCACCAGTCCAGGGTGCCTTCGTAGGCCTGGTGGGTGCGGACCTTGTCGATGGTGGTCCGGCGCAGCGCGGCCAGCTGGTCGGCCAGCCCGCCGATCGTCGGGGCGTAGGAGCGCCCGTTGTCGTTGACCACGATCACCACGCGCCGCCCGCGGTCCGCGGCGATGTTGTTCACGGCTTCCCAGGCCATGCCGCCGGTGAGAGCGCCGTCGCCCACCACCGCGACGACGTAGCGGTCGCCTTCGCCGGTCAGCCGCCGGGCACGGGAGATGCCGTCTGCCCAGGACAACGACGACGACGCGTGCGAGCTTTCGACGATGTCGTGCACCGATTCGCCGCGGTCCGGGTAGCCGGCCAGCCCGCCCTGCTGCCGCAGCGTCCCGAAGTCCTGCCGGCCGGTGACCAGTTTGTGCACGTAGGACTGGTGGCCGGTGTCGAAGACGATGCTGTCCTGCGGGGAATCGAACACGCGGTGGATGCCGAGGGTCAGCTCGACGACTCCAAGGTTCGGGCCGAGGTGTCCGCCGGTCTGTGCGACGTTCGTGATCAGGAACTGGCGGATTTCCCCGGCCAGGTCCTGCAACTGGACCATGTCGATCCGGCGCAGGTCGCGCGGCTCGCGGATGGTCTCGAGCAATCCCACAGAGCAGGTCCTTTCCTTCACAAAGCGTCGGTTAATCCTACCGCCATCCATCCGCCACTCTGCGTTCCGCCGGTGCGAGGGTGCACACAACGCGGTCGACGCGTGATCAGGGACTGAGCTGGAAAGCGGGCCGGTGCGGTGGGCAGACGCCGCAGGGCGGACGTCCATCGGACGCCCGCCCTGCGTTGGGCCGCTGTGCGGTGTGTGCCGGACCGGGAGGCTAGTTCACCGAGATCTGGCGCAGCACGTAGTGCAGGATGCCGCCGTTGCGGTAGTAGTCGGCCTCACCCGGGGTGTCGATCCGCACCACGGCGTCGAAGCTCTTGGTGCCGCCGTCCTCGCCGGCGGCGGTGACCTTCAGCGTCTTCGGGGTGGTGCCCTCGTTGAGCGCGGTCACGCCCTCGATGGAGAAGGTCTCCGTACCGGACAGCCCCAGCGACGCGGCGGACTCGCCGGCCGGGAACTGCAGCGGCAGCACGCCCATGCCGATCAGGTTCGAACGGTGGATGCGCTCGAAGCTCTCGGCGATGACGGCCTTGACGCCCAGCAGGGCGGTGCCCTTCGCGGCCCAGTCGCGGGATGAGCCGGAGCCGTACTCCTTGCCGGCCAGCACCACCAGCGGGGTGCCGGCGGCCTGGTAGTTCATGGCGGCGTCGTAGATGTACGCCTGCGGGCCGCCGGTCTGGGTGAAGTCGCGGGTGAAGCCGCCCTCCACGTTGTCCAGCAGCTGGTTCCGCAGCCGGATGTTGGCGAAGGTGCCGCGGATCATCACTTCGTGGTTGCCGCGGCGGGAACCGTAGGAGTTGAAGTCCTTGCGCTCCACGCCGTTTTCCAGCAGGTAACGGCCTGCGGGGCTGTCCGACTTGAACGAACCGGCCGGGGAGATGTGGTCGGTGGTGACCGAGTCGCCCAGCTTGGCCAGCACGCGCGCGCCGCTGATGTCCTGCACCGGCTCCGGCTTGGCGCTCATGCCTTCGAAGTACGGGGGCTTCCGCACGTACGTGGAGTTGGGATCCCAGGCGAAGGTATCGCCTGCCGGGGTCTCCAGCGCCTTCCAGCGGTCGTCGCCCTCGAACACGCCCTCGTAGCCCTTGGCGAACATCTCCTTGTTGATCGAGGAGTCGATCACCTGCTGGACCTCGACCGGGTTCGGCCAGATGTCCTTCAGGAACACGTCGTTGCCGTCCGGGTCCTGGCCCAGCGGCTGCTTCTCGAAGTCGAAGTCCATGGTGCCGGCCAGGGCGTAGGCGACGACCAGCGGCGGGGACGCCAGGTAGTTCATCTTGACGTCCGGGTTGATGCGGCCTTCGAAGTTGCGGTTACCCGACAGCACCGAGGTGATCGACAGGTCGTTGTCCTGGACGGCCTGCGAGATTTCAGGCTCCAGCGGTCCGGAGTTACCGATGCAGGTGGCGCAGCCATAGCCGACCACGAAGAAGCCAAGCTTCTCCAGGTACGGGATCAGGCCGGACTCTTCGTAGTAATCGGTGACGACCTTGGAGCCCGGGGCGATGGAGGTCTTGACCCACGGCTTGGACGCCAGGCCCTTCTCCACCGCGTTGCGGGCCAGCACGGCCGCCGCCAGCATGACCGAGGGGTTGGAGGTGTTGGTGCAGGAGGTGATCGACGCGATGGAAACCGCACCGTGGTCCAGTTCGAACTCGCGCCCATCTTCCATGGTGACGTGGACACGCTTGGAGGCGCGGCCGTCGCTGGGCAGGGCGACGTGACGTCCCTGGCTGGCCGAACCGCCGGAGGGACGGTCGTTGGCCTGCGCACCGCCGGCCTGCGCGGCAGCGGCAGCATGGCGGACCGTGGAGGTCATGGCCGGGACGTCCGACGCCGGGAAGGACTCTTCGAGCGCCTCGTCCAGGGCGTCCTCGTTGCCGGTGCCGACGTAGCCCTGCAGGTCCTTGCGGAACTGGTTCTTGGCGGAGGTCAGGGCGATGCGGTCCTGCGGCCGCTTGGGACCGGCAATGGACGGAACCACGGTGGACAGGTCCAGCTCAATGTATTCGGAGAACTTCAGTTCGTGCGACGGATCGTGCCAGAGGCCCTGTTCCTTGGTGTACGCCTCGACCAGGGCGATGTTCTCCTCGGAGCGGCCGGTCAGGCGCAGGTAGTCGAGGGTCACGTCGTCGATCGGGAACATGGCGGCGGTCGAGCCAAACTCCGGGCTCATGTTGCCGATGGTGGCGCGGTTCGCCAGCGGCACCGCGGCCACGCCTTCGCCGTAGAACTCCACGAACTTGCCCACCACGCCGTGCTTGCGCAGCATTTCGGTGATGGTCAGCACGACGTCGGTGGCGGTGGCGCCGGCTGGGATGGAGCCGGTGAGCTTGAAGCCGACAACGCGCGGAATCAGCATCGAGACAGGCTGGCCGAGCATGGCGGCCTCGGCCTCGATGCCGCCGACGCCCCAGCCGAGCACGCCCAGGCCGTTGACCATGGTGGTGTGCGAGTCGGTGCCGACCAGGGTGTCCGGGTAGGCGCGCAGCTTGCCGTCCACCTCGCGGGTCATCACGGTGCGGGCCAGGTATTCGATGTTGACCTGGTGCACGATGCCGGTTCCCGGCGGGACGACCTTGAAGTCTTCGAATGCGGTCTGGCCCCAGCGCAGGAACTGGTAGCGCTCACCGTTGCGCTGGTACTCGATCTCCATGTTGCGCTCGAGCGCGCCGGCATTGCCGAAGACATCGATTTGGACCGAGTGGTCGATCACCAGTTCGGCCGGGGCCAGCGGGTTCACGCGCTTCGGGTCGCCGCCGAGCTCCTTGACGGCCTCGCGCATGGTGGCCAGGTCGACGACACACGGAACACCGGTGAAGTCCTGCATGATGACGCGGGCGGGGGTGAACTGGATTTCGGTGTCCGGCTGCGCGTCGGGGTTCCAACCGGCCAGGGCGCGGACGTGGTCCGCCGTGATGTTCGCACCATCTTCGGTGCGGAGCAGGTTCTCCAGCAGGACCTTGAGGCTGAACGGAAGGCTCTCGGCACCTTCAACGGCACTCAGCCGGAAAATTTCATACTCGGCCCCGGCGACGTTCAAGACGCCTTTGGAACCGAAGCTGTCCACATTACTCATGACAGGACTCCTCTCGCCACACTTTATCTTTGTCCGGGCGGCAACCACCCGCTAGTTAGGCATCCCTAAGTGTGAAGGGACAGCTGTGGGCTCGGCCTCTGGCCTCTTTGCACGCCGAAGCCCGCAGAATTTACAAACCAGAGACTCTATGCTTCGTCCGGGACCGCTGCCTCCATCCTATCGGGTAGGCGGTTGGCAGGAACCGGAGCGCCGCCTGTGGCCTGCCTCACAGCCACAATCGCGGTGCGGCGGTCGCGGATGGTGAGGGAGGGTGGGGTGCGGCGCGAGGGAGGGCCGGGAGCGGCGCGAGGAGGGCCGGGCGGGCACGCGCTCCCCGCTCAGCGGTGGCCCGGAGTCAGCACGGCGAAGGATTCCATGTGGTGGGTGTGCGGGTACAGGTCGAAGACGCGCAGAGAGTCGAGGTTCCAGCCCAGCTGCAGGAAGTAGCCCAGGTCCCGGGCGAAGGAGGCCGGATCACAGGACACGTAGCCGACCACCCGGGGGTCCCGGGCGGCCACCGCCTGCACCACGGCCTTTCCGGCGCCGGCGCGGGGCGGATCAAGGACGACGGCGTCCATCGTGTCTGGCTGCGAACGCAGCACCCGCTCCACCTTGCCTTGGACGATCTCGACCTGCCCGAAGCCGTGCAGGTTCTTGAGGGCGTCCTTGCTGGCGGCCGGCGAGCCCTCGATGGAGAGCACGTTGCCCGTGACCCCGACGGCGTCCGCCAACGGCGCCGTGAAAAGCCCGGCGCCCGCATACAGATCGGCCACCCGCTCCCCCGCCCCGGGCGCAACGCCGTCCAGGACCGCGGCCGTCAACGTGGCCGGTGCCAGCCGGTGGATCTGCCAGAAGCCGTCTCCCGTCACCCGGTACTGGTGCCGCCCGCTGGTCTCGGCGACCCACGTGCGTCCCCGCAACCGGGTGAGCCGCCCTGGCTTGGGCTCCCAGGCGGCAACCGAAACGCCGGGTTCGATCCGTTCGGCAATCTTGGCCAGCCGTTTGGCCGGAGTCCCGGCCCTCGGCACCAGCAGCACCAGCGGAGTGCTCCCGTCGGCGGGCGCGGCTACCTCCACCCGCTCCAGCCCCGACAGATCCAGCTCCCACAGCCGCAGGTCGTTAACGCCGTCCGCGGCCAGCGGCATCTCCTGGATCGGCATCAGTTCGTCGGACCGGTGGGCGTGCATGGCCAGGCGCCCGTCTGGTCCCACGCCGAAGGCGGCGCGCGTGCGCCAGCCGAGTCCGTCGTCGTACTCCCCCGCCGGGGCTTCGACGGTGACCTGCCGTTCCAGCTTGGCCAGCCGTTGCAGCTGTTCGGCGAAGATCCGGCCCTTCAGCCGGCGCTGGGCGTCCAGCCCGATGTGGCCGAATTCGGCGCCGCCCACGGCCGGCCGGCCGGCTTCCGCAGCGGCCAGCGCGTCCGCCGGCGCCCAGGGATGCTGCACCCGGTCGGCGGATGCCTCCAGCACCTCAACGGTGTCCGCCCGCCAGAAGCCCGCCTCCGGTCCGCCTTCGGTGACGCGTGCCAGCACCCGCTCCCCGGGCAGCGCGTGCCGGACGAACACCACCCGGCCGTCGTGCCGCGCGACGAAGTGGCCTCCGTGCGCCGGGGCGCCGATGGTCAGTTCGATCAGTTGCGGTGCGGGGTCGGTCATGAAAGCTCCTGGTAGCGGCGGACGGAATCGGAGGAGGCCAGCTGCCATGGCACGCTGGCCACCATGACGCCGGGCTCGAAGTGCAGGCGGGTCTTGATGCGCAGCGCGGTCTGGTTGTGGACCAGCTGTTCCCACCAGCGTCCCACGACGTATTCCGGGATGTAGACCACCACCAGTTCGCGGGGTGAGTCCCGGCGGATGCTCTTGATGTAGTCGATGATCGGTGTGGTGGTTTCGCGGTACGGGGAGGCGAGCACCGTGATCGGAACCGGGATGTTGAGCTTCTCCCAGTCGCGCAGGGTCTGCTCGGTCTGTTCGCGGTCGAGGTCCACCACCACCGCGTCGAGCCGGGACGGGCGCGAGGCCCGGGCGAAGGCAAGCGCCCGGAGCGTCGGCTTGCGCACGTGCGAGACCAGAATGACTGCGTGCACCCGTGACGGCAGCGCGGTGGTGGGCTGGTCCGGATCGATCGCGAGCTCACGGGCCACCTGGACGTAATGGCGGTTGATGCTGAGCATAACCAGCCCAAGCAGGACGATGCCGAGTACGGCCAGCCAGGCCCCGAAAACGAACTTGCTCACCAGTACCACCACCAGCACGGTGACGGTCAGGATGAAGCCGACCATGTTGATGAACCGCGAGCGCAGCATCCGGCGGCGCACCGGACGGTGCGGGGTGGCCCGGATTTCGCGCGACCAGTGCCGGATCATGCCCAGCTGGCTGCAGGTGAAGGAAACGATCACGCCGATCACGTAGAGCGGGATCAGCCGGGTGACGTCCGCGTTGAAAACCAGCACCAGCACCACGGCCGCGGCCGCCAGGGCCAGCACCCCGTTGCTGTAGCTGAGCCGGTCCCCCCGGGTGCGCAGCTGGCGCGGCAGGAAGCCGTCGGTGGCGAGGATCGAAGCCAGCTGCGGGAAGGCGTTGAACGCCGAGTGGCTGGCCAGCACCAGGATCGCCGCGGTAGCCGCGACCGTCAGGTAGAAGAGCGGGGCGCCGTCGCCGAAGACCGTCTCCGCCAACTGGCTGAGCACCGGGGACTGGAAGTAGCCGGCCGGCAACTGCCCGCCGTCCAGCCGCAGTTGGTCGGCGGGGACCTGCACCACCCGCACGTCGGTGGCCCGGGCGAGGTACATCACCGCCATGGTGATCACGGTTGCGGAGATGCCCAGCATCAGCAGCGCAAAGCCGGCGTTCTTGGCGCGCGGTTTCTCGAAGGCCGGAACGTTGCTGGCCGGTGTCTCCAGGCCGGTGAGTGCCGCTGCGCCCGTGGAGAAGGCCCGCAGTACCAGCAGCGCGCCGGCCAAGCCGGTCAGGCCGGCCTCCAAACCGGGTTCCGGCACGACGTCGAACGCCGCACTGGGGGCCTCGCCAAGACTGCCGCTAAGGTCAAGGACGAACCCGGCCAGGCACATCAGCAGCACGGTGCCCACAAAGATATAGGTGGCGATCGCCACGGTGAGGCGGCCACGTCCCAGCCCCCGCAGATGGAGCAGGGCGAGGATCGCGATGCCGGCTACGGCCGCTCCGGGCTGCCAGCCCTTCAGCGCCGGGACGGCGGACACCAGATAGTGCGCCGCGGAGGACATGGACACCGCAACCGTGAGCACGTAGTCCAGCATCAGCGCCGAACCCACCGTAATGCCCGCCGGCTTGCCCAGGTTCTTGGTGGCGATCTCGTAGTCGCCGCCGGACGGATACGCATGGATGCTCTGCCGGTAGGAAGCCACCAGGACCAGCAGCACCGCCATGACCGCCAGTCCGACCCAGGGCGACAGTGCGATCGCCGCAACCCCCGCCAGGGCCAGCGTGAGCAGGATCTCGTCCGGGGCGTAGGCCACCGAGGAGAGCGCGTTGGCGGAGAAGACCGGAACTGCCAGCCGCCGCGGCAGGGCGTCCTGCTTCAGCCGCTCGCTGCGGAACGGCTTGCCCACCAAGACGCGCTTGAGGGCATCGAGAAATGTCAGCACGTTTCGCTCGGCGACACAGGCAGCGAATGGGTCCGGATCTTCACGGCTTAGAGTCTAGACCGCCGGCCGGAAAACTTCGGGGCATCAGGAACCCCGATCGACGATTTCATAGCCGCGGCACCACCGCGCGGGTTAGCATATGCGTGTGTGAATGTGCGCTGCATCACATTCACAATGCTGGGCCGATTGACCCAGTGACTGCTCGCTAAGGAGTCTTAGATGGGCAATGCCGCCGCCGTGATGACCGGCCTTAACAGCATCGAGATTCAGGAGCGCCCGATACCCGAGCCTGGTCGGGGCCAGGCCGTGATCCGGGTGGAAGCCGTGGGCGTCTGCGGCTCCGACGTCGCCTATTACCGCTACGGGAAGATCGGCCCGTTCGTCGTTGACGGCCCGTTCATCCTGGGCCACGAGGTTTCCGGCGAGGTGGTCGCCGTCGGCGAAGGGGTCGGCAACGTCCGAGTCGGTGACCGGGTGGCCGTCGAGCCGGGCACGCCCGACCGCAGTTGCGAAGAGTGCCGGGCGGGGCGCTACCACCTCTGCCCGAACCTGGAGTTCCTGGCCACCCCGCCCTACGACGGCGCACTGCTGCAGTATCTGGCCATGGACGCCCGCTGCTACTTCCCGATCCCGGATTCGATGAGCTACGAGGACGGCGCGCTGCTCGAGCCGCTGTCCGTGGGTTTGTGGGGCTGCCGGCGGGCGAACCTCCAGGCCGGCGACGACGTGCTGATCACCGGCGCCGGGCCGGTGGGCCTGCTTGCCGCCGAAGCGGCGCGGGCCCTCGGCGCCGGAAGCGTCACGCTCACGGACGTCTCCGACTACCGGCTCGGCGTGGCCCGCGACCACGGGTTCGCGGTGGAGAAAAGCGATGCGGCCACGGCGCGGGCCTATGACGTGCTGCTGGAATGCTCGGGCGCCAACGGCGTCCTCGCCTCCGGGCTCGGCCGGTTGCGCGAGGCCGGGCGGGCGGCCGTCATCGGCCTGGCCAAGACCGAGGAGGTGCCGCTGCCCCTGTCCACGCTCAATTGGAAGGAGATCACGATCTCGATGGTGAACCGGTACAACAACACCTGGCCGCTGGGCATCGACCTGGTGTCCTCCGGCCGGATCAACCTGGAGGGACTGGTCACGCACAGCTTTTCACTGCCGCAGAGCGCGGCCGCACTGGAAAACACCTCCACCGAACCCAAATCGCTCAAGGCGATGATCTACCCCCAGCGGCTCTGACCGCGGGTGCCGGAACGCACGAACGGCAACGCGGCACGCCACCAGTAAGAGGAGTTCCGATGAAGAAGAACACACGGGGAATCATGGGCCTCACCACGGCCCTGTTTCTCGCAGCCGGCATGACTGCCTGCGGTGGCGGCGGCGGCGGCGAAGGCGGCGGCGGCGGCGGGACCGCAGGCGGTGGCGGCGGCCAGGCCGAGGGCAAGATCGCGTTCCTGATGCCGGACCGGGCCTCGACCCGCTACGAGCAGCAGGACAGCCCGCTGTTCAAGGCCAAGGTCGAAGAGCTGTGCGGCGGCTGCGAGGTGCTGTACCAGAACGCCGACGGCGACGCGAACAAGCAGCAGCAGCAGGCCAACGCCATGATCACCCAGGGCGTCGAGGTCCTGGTCCTGGACCCGGTGGACAGCACCGCTGCCGCCTCGCTGGTCAACACCGCGAAGGGCCAGGGCATCAAGGTTGTCACCTATGACCGGCCGGTCCCGGACACGCCGGCGGACTTCTACGTCTCCTTCGACAACAAGAAGATCGGCAGCCTCATCGCCGAGGACCTGGTGAACAAGCTGGACGCCGACGGCAAAGAGACCGGAGGGGTGCTGATGGTCAATGGCTCCCCCACGGACCGGGCCGCGCAGCTGATCAAGGAAGGCGCGCAGGAAGCCGTCGAGGCCAGCGAGCATGAAATCCTGGCCTCTTATGACACCCCGGAGTGGCAGCCGTCGAAGGCGCAGGACTGGGTGGCCGGCCAGATCACTCAGTTCGGTGAGGACATCACCGGTATCGTGGCCGCCAACGACGGCACGGCCGGCGGCTCCATCGCCGCTCTGAAGGCCGCCGGCGTCTCGCCGTTCCCGCCGGTCACCGGCAACGACGCGGAGGTCGCCGCGATCCAGCGGATCATCAAGGGCGACCAGTACAACACGATCTCCAAGCCCATCAAGATCGTCGCTGAAAAGTCGGCCGAAGTGGCGGTCCAGCTGCTCAATGGCGAGACCCCCGAACCCGACGCGACGCTCTTCAATACCCCGTCAGCGTTGTTCGTGCCGACAGTTGTCACCAAGGAGAACGTCAAAGAAGTGATTTTCGACGGCGGCATCTACGAGGCTTCGGAAATCTGCACCGGTGAGTACAAGGCGGGCTGCGACGAACTCGGCATCACGTAGCGCAGCCGCGGCCGGCGGTGCCGCGCCCACCGCGGCACCGCCGTCGTAAGGGAAGGGGAAGCAGTGTCCACTGTGTCAGCAGAACGGCCGGAGACAACCGCTCCGGTGCTGTCCATGCGGGGCGTGAGCAAGCACTTCGGTGCCGTTGCCGCCTTGACCGGCATTGACTTGGACGTCCACGCCGGCGAAGTCGTCGCCTTGGTCGGTGACAACGGCGCCGGGAAGTCGACCCTGGTCAAGATCCTCGCGGGCGTGCATCCGCAGGACGCCGGAACCGTGAACTTCGACGGCAGGGACGTGACCATCCACACGCCGGTGGATTCCATTCAGCTGGGCATCGCCACGGTGTTCCAGGACCTCGCGCTCTGCGACAACCTCAGCGTGGTCGACAACCTCTTCCTCGGCCGGGAGCTGGGCGCGTGGCGGTTGAACGAAGTGGAGATGGAGGTCCAGTCCTGGAAGCTGCTGCGCCAGCTCTCGGCGAAAATCCCTTCGGTCCGCATCGCCGTAGCCTCCCTCTCCGGCGGCCAGCGCCAGACCGTCGCCATCGCCCGGTCGCTGCTCGGCAGCCCCAAGCTCATCATCCTCGACGAGCCCACGGCAGCCCTCGGCGTGGCGCAGACGGCCGAGGTGCTGAACCTAGTGGAGCGGCTGCGTGAAAACGGCCTCGCGGTGATCATGATCAGCCACAGCATGCAGGACGTCAAAGCCGTCTCCGACCGCGTTGCGGTGCTGCGGCTGGGGAAGAACAACGGCACGTTCCGGATGAAGGACGTGTCGACCGACGACCTGATCGCCGCGATCACCGGCGCCACCGACAACGTCGTGACCCAGCGCGCCGCCCAGACCGGGGCAGCAGCAGCCGCGGCCGGCGAGGCAGGAACCGACACTGGGGCCGAGGGGGCCGGGCTGGGCGGACCGGGCGGAGGCTCGCTGCCGCCCGGCCAAGCCGCAGGAAGCGCGGGCAAACAGGGGTCCGGGGCAGCAGCACCGGAAGAAGGGACCGTACCATGACAACGAATCCAGCCGCCCCGGTCATCCCCGTGGCCACGGACCTGCAGGATGAACGGCTGATCCGGACCGAGGGCTTCAAGGGCGCCGTCAAGGTCGGGATCAACCGGGTCCGCGGCGGCGATCTGGGCGTGCTGCCCATCGTCGTCGGGCTGCTGGTCATCTGGTCCATCTTCCAGGTGCTCAACCCGTTCTTCCTCTCCAGCGCCAATCTGGTCAACCTGCTGCTGGAAAGCGCCGCCGTCGGAGTCATCGCGCTGGGCATCGTCTGCGTCCTGCTGGTCGGCGAAATCGATTTGTCCGTCGGCTCCGTCAGCGGCCTGTCGGCCGCGATCGTCGGCGTCACCTTCATCAAGCAGGACTGGCCGATCGGGCTGGCGGTCCTGACCGCGATGGCGGTCGGCGCCGCGATCGGACTGGTCTATTCGCTGGTGTACACCAAGTTCGGGGTGCCGTCCTTCGTGATCACGCTGGCCGGCCTGCTCGGTTTCCTCGGCCTGCAACTGTTCGTTCTCGGCGTCGAGGGCACCATCAACCTGCCATTCGATTCCTTCCTTGTCTGGTTCGGCCAGCAGGCCTTCGTGCCGGGGTGGCTGTCGTACGTGCTGGCGGTCGTCGGCGTGGCCGGCTTCTTCCTCAGCCAGCTCACGCTCTCCCGCCAGCGGGTCAAGGCGGGGCTGTCCGGGCGGCCGATGAAGCTGGTCGTGATGCAGACAATCCTGCTGGCCGTGATCCTGCTGTTCGCGGTGTGGTACCTGAACCAGGCCCGCGGCGTCGGCTGGATGTTCGTCTTCTTCGCCGCCCTGGTGCTGGCGATGCACTACGCGTTCACCCGGACCCAGTGGGGCCGCTCCGTCTACGCCGTCGGCGGCAACCGGGAAGCGGCACGGCGGGCCGGCATCGCCGTCAACCGCATCTACGTGTCCATCTTCGTCCTGTGCTCGACGTTCGCGGCCGTCGGCGGCATGCTGGCCGCCGGCCGGCTGGCCGCCTCGGCACAGAGCAGCGGCACCGGGGACGTGAACCTGAATGCCATCGCCGCCGCGGTGATCGGCGGGACCAGCCTGTTCGGCGGCCGGGGCTCGGCGTTCTCCGCCCTCTTGGGCATCCTGGTCATCCAGTCCATCTCCAGCGGCCTCACCCTGCTGAACCTTGAGTCCTCGTTCCGTTACATGATCACCGGCCTGGTGCTGCTGCTGGCCGTGATCCTCGACGCCGTATCCCGCAAGTCCCGCACGTCGCACGGCCGCGCCTAGTGGCCGGCCGCCGGAGCGACATGTTCCTGGGCATCGACATCGGCACGGGCAGCAGCAAGGCGGTGCTCGCGGACGCCTGGGGCAGGGTACTGGACAGCGCGACGGCCGCGCACGACGTCGCCTACCCGCGGCCGGGTTGGGCGGAGTTCGACGCCGAGGGCGGGGCGTGGGCGGAGGTGGTGCGGCTGTGCCGGGAGCTCTTCTCCCGGAACGACGCCGGGGCCGTCGCCGGCGTCTGTGTCAGCGCGATGGGTCCCAGCCTGGTCGTCACGGACGAAAACCTGACCCCGCTGCGCCCGTCGATCCTGTACGGAATCGATGCGCGCGCCGTCGTCGAAATCCGCGAGCTTACGGAGGAGTTCGGCGCGGAGGCGATCTTTCGCGATGCGGGCAAGGTCCTGTCGTCCCAGGCCGTGGGACCGAAGCTCCGCTGGCTGCGCAACCGGGAACCGGAGGTCTTCGCCCGTGCCCGGAACTGGCACAGCCTGAACTCCTTCATCCTGGCCAGGCTGACCGGCGAGCTGGTGTTAGACCATCACACCGCCAGCCAGTGCGATCCGCTCTACGACGTTCGCGGGAACCGGTGGCATGCGGAGCGGTACGACGCCGTCGCCGGCCACCTGCCGAAGCCCCGGCTGGCGTGGCCGGCCGAAGTAGGCGGCCGCGTCCACCGCCGGGCGGCCCAAGCGACGGGGCTGCCCGAGGGAGTGCCGGTCTGCGCGGGCACCGTCGATGCCTGGGCCGAGGCGTTCAGCGCCGGCGTCCGACAGCCCGGCGACCTCATGCTGATGTACGGCTCCACCATGTTCTTCGTCCAGGTCCTCGGGGAGTTCCGCGCCGAACCCAAGCTCTGGACCACGGCCGGCGTGGACCCGGGGTCCCTCACGCTGGCCGCGGGGATGTCCACGTCCGGGAGCCTGACCACCTGGCTGCAGCGGCTGTTCGGCGACGTCCCCTTCGAGCAGCTCGTCACGGAGGCCGCCGCGGTGCCGCCGGGATCAGACGGACTGCTGCTGCTGCCCTACTTTGCCGGCGAACGGACACCCGTCTTCGACCCCGACGCCCGCGGCCTGATCACCGGCCTGTCGCTGCGCCACGGACGCGGCCATCTGTTCCGTGCAGCCTATGAGGGCATCGGCTTCGGCATCCGGCAGATCCTGGAGTCCCTCGAGAACGCCGGCGAACCGATCAGGCGCGTCGTGGCCGTCGGCGGCGGCACCAAGGCCAGGCTCTGGACGGAAATCGTCAGCAACATCAGCGGGCGCGAACAGCTGGTCCCGGAACAGGCCATCGGTGCCAGCTACGGGGACGCGCTGCTCGCCGCCATCGGCACCGGAGCCGTGCCCGCCGGGACCGACTGGGCACGCACGGCGGCGACGGTGAAGCCCGATCCGGCGACCGCCCCGCTCTACGAAAAGCTCTACGCCACCTACCGGCTCCTCTACCCATCGAACCGTGAGCACATGCACGTGCTCGCCGCCCTGCAGGAGCCCGCGGCCGGGTAGGCGGCCCGGGCTGCCCCGCAGCCGCCGGCCCTGTTTCAACCCCCTGCCCTGTCATGACATCGACGGACCGGTTCAGCGTTATGGTTGCAGTACATTTGATTCCCGCTGTTGCGGCGGGTGCCGGAAGGACGTGGATGGCGCACTTTGTGATCATGGGCTGCGGGCGCGTGGGCGTGACGCTGGCCCACACCCTGGAAGACTCCGGGCACAGCGTGGCCATCATCGACCAGGACGACCGGGCGTTCCGCCGACTGCGCTCGGGATTCACCGGCCGCAAGGTCACCGGCGTCGGATTTGACCGGGACACCCTGCGGCACGCGGACATCGAGAACGCCTACGCCTTCGCTGCCGTTTCCAGCGGCGATAATTCCAATATCCTCGCCACCCGGGTGGCCCGCGAGACCTTCCACGTGCCGCATGTAGTGGCACGCATTTACGATCCCGGCCGCGCCGAGATCTACCAGCGGCTCGGCATACCCACGGTGGCGGCGGTGCGCTGGAGCGCCGATCAGGTGCTCCGGCGGATCCTGCCCGAACAGGGCATCAAGGGCGATTTCCGTGAGGCCTCGGGCCGCCTGATCCTGGGTGAGGTGGAGCTGGACGACGGCTGGGTGGGCCGGGAACTGGCCGAGATCGAAGCCGCCTCCGGCGCCCGGGTGGCCTACCTGACCCGCTTCGGTGAGGGAATCCTGCCCGCCCGCGGCACCCGCTACCAGAAGGGCGACATAGTGCACGCCATGATGGCAGTGGATTCGACGTTCGAGATCGACAGGATCTTGTCCAAACCCCCGGTGGAGGAGTCCGAATGAGAGTGGTCATTGCCGGAGCCGGCAGCGTTGGATCGTCGATCGCGCGCGAGCTGCTCTCCAACAACCACGACATCCTGCTGATCGATCCGAAGCCCGAGGTGATCGGCCGCAGCGGGCTGAAGGGTGCCCGCTGGCTGGTCGGCGACGCCTGCGAGATCACCACCCTGCGTGAAGCCCGGCTGGAAGAAGCCGACGTGGTGGTCTCGGCTACCGGCGACGACAAGGTGAACCTGGTGGTCTCGCTGCTGGCCAAGAGCGAGTTCGGCGTCGGCCGCACGGTCGGACGCGTGAACAACCCCAAAAACGACTGGATGTTTGACGATTCCTGGGGCGTGGATGTTGCCGTGAACACCCCGCGCCTGATGACGGCCCTGGTAGAGGAAGCGGTGGAGATCGGCGACCTAGTGCGCCTGCTGACTTTGCAGAGCGGCGTCGCATCCATGGTCGAGTTCACGGTTCCCGCCGACTCGGCGTTAATCGGTCAGCGGCTGGGCTCCATCGCCTGGCCGCAGGACGCGACGGTGGTGGCGATCCTGCGCGACGACGCACCGATCACGCCGAGCCCTGACGACGTGGTGGAGGGCAGCGACGAGCTTTTCTTCATCACCACCATCGCCGCCGAGGACGACCTGCGGGCGGTCCTGACGGGCCGGCCCGCAACGGCGGCGGCCGACTAGTTCACTCGGCCCGGCCCGCCTCCACGAAGGACGGGCGGGAGACCAGCCAGGCCAGCCACAGCCCCAGCGCGTACAGCGGGACGCCCATGAGCAAGCGGGTGGTGCCCAGCGCCACCAGTCCGTCCTCGCCCATCAGGTAGAGGGGAAGCTGCACCGCAAGCCGCAGCAAGAGCACCGCCATCACGATCCAGGTGGCAATGGTGTACGCCTTCAGCCGCTTCGGCTCCTTCCGCCATGCCGTGCCCTCGCTGCGGATCAACCCGAAGATCAGGCCGAGCACCGGCCACCTGACGGCCACCGACACCAGCATGACCAGGATGTAGGCGGCATTCGTGATGAAGCCCCAGACGTAGAAGTCCTCGGCCCGGCCCGTGGAGTTGGCGACGAAGGCGCAGATGGCAACCCCCACGAGGCCGGAGAAGGCCTGCGTCACGGTGCCTCGCTGCACCAGGCGGAGCACGGTGAAGCCGGCGGCGGCCGCAAGCGCCCCGATCAGTGCGGGGCCGAGCTCCCGGCCGATGGTGAAGACCACCAGGAAGATCACGCCCGGCAGGATGCTCTCGGCCAGGCCGCGGACGCCGCCAACGGTCTTCAGCACATCGATCTGTCCGTCGTCGGTACGGTGGACCGCGGCGCTTGCGGCATAGGCGCCGGCGAGTGCTTCGGCCCTGTCCGGGCGCCTGGTGCCTGGTTCCCCGGCGGGTTCCGGACGGGCGCCCGGTGGCTGCCCGGCGCCGGCCGGCGGCACGATGTGCTCCGGACCGGAGTCCGGCTGCTGGTCTGTCATGGGTCAATTCTCCAACGGACTGAGGATCTCGTAGCGCGGGTTGTAGATGGTGGCGGTTCCTTCCACCCTAAACAGCATGCCCTCGAAGGCCAGCCGGATACCCGCCGCGATGCCGGGGACGCGGCGCTGCCCCAGCCAGACCAGCCGGACCCGCGGGTGCCCGCCGTCGCGGGGCTTGCCGGGCTCCTGCTGGCCCGCGTCGGTGACGACGGCGACAAACCGCGGCGGTTGCCCGGGCGGCGCGATGGTGATCGCCTCGACCAACCCCGTGCCGGCCACCTGGCCGCGCTCCGGCAGCCGCGCGATGGCGCTGTCCGCGGCGCCGCGATGGACGCGGGAGCGGTCAGCCAATCTCGGTGATCTCCGGACCCCGCTCGGGCGCGGTCAGTCCGGGGTTGTGCGGCGCGGCGGCCGGCGGCTGTCCCGGGACGCCCTTGGGCATCTTGAGCTGCAGCAGGTCCTTGGGCGGCAGCGGCTGCGTGCCCCGGACCACCACGGTGGAGCGGAAGAGTTCTTCGAGGTCGGCGGCCTTGGCCCGGTCCAGCGCGGCGGGGCCGCCGATCACGCCGCGCAGGAACCAGCGCGGCCCGTCGACGCCGAGAAAGCGGGCCACCCGGAAGCCCTTCTTCCCATCAGGGGTCTGTGCCGGCAGCTTGGCCACCACCTCGGTCCCCATCGGTCCGTCGATCTCTTGGACGGTGCCGCCCTGCGAGCCCACGGAACTCGCGATCTGGGTGCGGATTTCCTTCCACAGCCCCTCGGATTTCGGTGCGGCAAATGCCTGGAGCTGCAAGTTGGAACCGGCCAGGTCCAAGGTCACCGCAACAACCCGCTTGGACTTCTCCTCGACCTCCAGCCGCAGCTGCAGGCCCTCCCGGGGGCGGACCTTCAGCGCACCCAGGTCCAGGTAGCCGTTCCCGGTGTCCTGCTCGGAGTCGTCGTAGGGACCGTTGCGGCGGGGCCCGCTGTCCGGCGCCGGCCGGGTGGCTTCCTCGCCGGGTGCGGCCGCGCCGGCTTCCGGCTCTTCGCCGTCGTTCTGGTTCTTCTTCTTGGAACGCCCAAATGCCATAACGTGAGATTCCTCTTCCTCCGGTGCTGCACCGGGTTGCTCAATGTCTGCGCTGAGGGGATGCTGCCTGCGCGGCCAGGCATGCACGTGCCCGGGCACGCCGCCGCGCGGCACTAGCCGGCGCCGAACCCTCCGGTGGATCCGAACCCGCCGGCCCCCCGCACGGAGTCCGGGAGCTCGGCGACGCGTTCGAATGCGGCGGTCTCCACCTTCTGGATGACCAGTTGCGCGATCCGGTCCCCCCGCTTGAAGATGAGCGTTTCACTGGCATCGGTATTCAGCAGCGTAACCGCTATTTCGCCCCGGTAACCGGCGTCCACCGTGCCCGGGGCGTTGACGATGGTCAGCCCGTGCTTGGCGGCCAGCCCGGAACGCGGATGGACCAGGGCAACATACCCGTGCGGCAGCGCCAGCGCCACGCCCGTCGGCACCAGGACGCGCTCGCCCGGAGCGATCCGGAAATCGATCCGGCTCCGCAGGTCGGCCCCGGCGTCCCCCGGGTGGGCGTAGGCAGGCGGTTCCAGCCCGTCGTCGAGCATTTTCAGCTGGACCGTCAGCGTTTCAGTTGTCTGCTGCACTCGTGATCGATTGTCCTTGCGATTGCGGATGTGGCGGGAAAATGGCGGCCGCCGAGGGCCTGGCCCGCTGAGATATTCCGCACATCACTCTAGCGCCTTTTCAACCGTGGCGCCCGCGGGCGGGCAGGCTTCCGGGGCCCCGCCGGGAGCAAGATGAAATGCCTGTCAAAAGGTGAAAAGCTGAGTCCATGACACAACCCGCGACCCCTGCAGGCGGCTCCGGTCCCGCCGGCGGTCCTTCATCCGTGACCCACTTCGATGAGCGGCTCTGGCCCAACTTCTGGGTCTGGCTCATCGCTGCCGGCACCGCCGCTGCGGTCATCGTGATGCTGGCCCCGATCAGCATCACCGCGGGCATCATTGGCGCCGTCGTCGCCGCCGTCCTGCTGGCGGTCCTGCTGATCGCTTCCACGCCGCGGATCCTGGTCACCGATACGACGCTGCAGGTTGGCCGCGCCCAGATTGAGCGCCGCTACGTGGGGCGGGTGGAAGCCTTCACCGGCGAGGCGGCCACCGAGCAGCGTGGCACCAAGCTGAACGGCACCGCCTACATGTGCCTGCGCGGCTGGATCGACCCGGTGGTCACCATCGAAATCACCGACGAATCCGACCTGACCCCTTACTGGATTACCTCCACGCGCCGGCCGCAGCAACTCGCCGCGGCGCTGAACCGTCCCGCGCCGGACGCGGCCTAGCCGCACGCTGAGGGCAGCCTCCGCCGGCCGGCACGCGGCGCCCGAAGCGCAGCAGCAGCTACCCCTCGCAGTCCCGGCAATAGAGCAGCCCGTCTTTCTCCTTCGCCACCTGCGACCGGTGGCGGACCAGGAAGCAGGAAGCACAGGTGAACTCGTCCTGCTGGGCCGGGAGGACGCGGACCAGCAGCTCCTCGCCGGACAGGTCGGCGCCGGGCAGCTCGAACCCCTCGGCCGCCTCGGCCTCGTCCTCGTCGACGACGGCCGACTGGGTGTCGGTCCGCCGGTGCGACTTCAGCTCTTCAATGGACTCCTCGTGGGTCTCTTCGTCCGGCTTCCGCGGGGCGTCGTAGTCAGTGGCCATTGTTGTTTGCTCCCACTCCGGTGGTCGAGTCCAGTTTCACGTCAGACCCCCGGTTCCGGGACACCTGCCCCACGCCTGACGATCTGTGCACAGGCTCAACGCATTCGCCGTCTGATTTGTGCCCGTGACGCGAAGATTCTTGCCGATTTCCGTGCGCCTGCCAAACCGCGGGGTTCGAAGGGCGTTCACGGCGGGCTGCGGAAATGGCGCCCGGTGAGGGCGACCTTGGCCACAAACACCGCGCCACACCTGCGAAAACAATAGGAAAAGCCCGGTATGGGTGGCAGAGTTTCAGGCATAAAGTGTCGTCTGGTGGAGGGTTTTCATGCAGGATCTACGGCTGGTGGGTGTCCATGAGGATGGCGAACATCTGCTGTTGAGCGCAGGTGGGGACGACTACCGTCTGGCCATAGACGAAGCCCTGCGCACAGCGGTCTTCCGACCGACAACCACCCGCGCTCCCGGTGCCGGCGAACCATCGGACGCCGGTTTGTCCCCCCGGGAGATCCAGGCGCGCATTCGTGCAGGCGCCACTGCCGAGGAGGTCGCGGCCGAATCCGGCCTCGACCTTGCACGGATTCGGCGCTATGAAAGCCCGGTGCTGGCGGAGCGCCACTACATCGTCGAGCAGGCCCGCAAGGTGGAGGTCGCCGGTCCGCTGCCCGGCCACGATGGTTACCGTTCGGCCTTCGGCGATGAGCCTGCCACCCTGGGTGAAATGGTGGACCACAGGATCCACGCCTTCGGCATCGATCCCGACTCGATGGTCTGGGACTCCTGGCGTCGCAGCGACGGCAGCTGGGAAATTGTGGCCTCCTTCACCGCCCCGGCCGCCCCCGCCACCGACTCCATCGGGGAAGAACCGCCCGCCCGCTGGGTCTTCCACGCGGCCCGCCGCACCATCCAGAATGCCAACCGGTGGGCGCAGCAGCTGAGCGAACTCGAAACCGTGGACGGCCCGGTACCCGCACGCCGGCTGAAGGCCGTCACCGACCACGTCTTCGACTTCGAAGCCGACACCGGGACGGACCCGGACCTCGAACCCGCCGGGCAGCAGGACGGCGGGCAGGACGGCGGGCAGTCCTCCGAGTCGGACGAACTGCTGGAGGTGCTGCGCTCCCGCCGGGGCCAGCGGTTGGGCGTCGACGAAGATGCCGACGACGCGCTGGCCCTGATGCTCACCCACGGTCCGATTCCGGCGGCCCACCCGCGCGAATCGTTCGGGGAAGCGGACGATTCCGACGACGATGCCCCCGGCGCACGGCCGCGGGCCGGCTTCCCGTTGACCTTGGCTCCGGCCTACGACGACGGCGCGGCCTCGTCGCTGGAATTGGGGCACGGGATCAGCACCCACACGCACGAAATCACGCTCTCCGGCGCGCCCGGATTCCTGCGGGAACCGCAGGCCACGGAAACCGGCGGCGACGGTCGGGAGGCGGGCGGAGACTTTACCGGCGAAGCCAGCGAAGCCGGCGCCGCAGGCCTCGAGACCGGCGGCGGCGCGCAGGAACCAGGTGCGGCCGACGACCGGATCGAGTTTGTGCGTCCTTCCACCGCACCCCTGAACACCGTGGAGAAAGGCAGCGCAGCGGCCGCGGACCAGGCTCGGACTGCGGAGGCCGGGCCGAAGAGCGCCGCCGACCCCGAAACCGAAACCACAGACGCCCGGCAGGCCGATCCGGCACCGGAACCGCCCAAGCGCGCCATCAAGCCGAAGCGGTCCAGCGTTCCCAGTTGGGACGAGATCGTCTTCGGCACCAAGCACGACTGACCTGCCTCCGGCAGCAGCCAGACCCAGGGGGTGCGCGTTCCGGCGGCCTCCCGTTATTGGCGGGCGCGGATTCCTAGCGCCGTTTGCCCGGAGCCGCCAGCGTCAGCAGGGGCACTTCCCGCTCCGCCTTGGTTAGCGAGCCGTGCTGGCCGACCACGGACAGCGCGGTCTCCGGAACGCGCCGGGTGTCGTAGAACGCGACGGGTTCGCGGGCGGCCACCATCAGGTCTCCGATGCGCGGCAGCACCCGCGGGTCGACTTGGCCGAAGAACCCGCGGCCGACCGCTTCTTCGCGAGTGAAGACCCAGGCCTGCTTCCCATATTCCTGCAGCCACGCACGGGCCACCTGTTCGCGCTGCCCGTCCGTGGCGTCCGGTTCAAAATAGAGGTGCACCAGCCGCGGTTCGCCGCCGGTGTGCCGGACCCCGGCCACCAGGGCCGGGTCCGCCGAGTAGTCGAAACGAAATTCCTCGGCCACGTCCAGCATGCCGTGGTCCGCGGTCAGCAGCAGCAACGTATCGGCCGGAAGCTGCCGGGCCAGGCGGCGCATGTCCGAATCAAGTTCCTCCAGCGCGTTCCCCCATTGGGCCGACGCCGCACCAAACCGGTGGCCCGCCTTGTCCAGTTCGTTGAAGTAGAGGTACACCAACGCCCGGTCCGTAGCCGCCAGCGCTTCGGCCGCGGCCTGGGTCCGGGCGTGGCCGGTGGCGCCGGGCAGGAACGTGCTGCCGCGCAGCGCCGCCCGGGTCATGCCCGATTCCGCGAACCGGGGCAGGCTGACGGTGGTGACCGGCAGCTGCGCGGCTACCCGTTCAAACACCGTCGGATACGGTTGCCACACCTGCGGATCCACCCCGGGGTCCCAGCCTCCGAGCTGGTTCACCACCTTGTCCTGCCCGGGATCGAGGACGTCGTAGCCGACCATGCCGTGTTGCCCGGGTGCCAGCCCGGTCCCCAAACTGGCGAGGGACGCCGCCGTCGTCGATGGGAGGGCGCTGCCGAGGGTGCGCGAGTTGTCCATGGCCTGGCGCAGGAAGGGTGCATGTCCGCCGCGCTGCTTCAGCAGCGCCTTGCCCAGCCCGTCCACCATGACCACGCACACGCGCCGCGCCGGCGGCAGCTGCAGCTCATTGTCGAAGCCCTCGGCGCCCAGCGCGGCCGCGGCGCTGGTCATGACCTCGCCGAGGGAGTTGCGGCCGTAGCCGGGGGCAGCCGGAAGCGGTTCCTGTGTCAGGGTCACGCAGTCAGTCCCGCGGGTCAGCGGCCGTGGTGGCCGCGGACCAGGCGGTTGCCGATGCGCGGGCGCTGCTGCACCGGGCCCGGCGCGGCAGCGGGTTCCGGGTGGCTGGTGCTGACCTTGCGCAGGGCGCGGGCAAAGTCCTTGGCGTTTTGGACCGCCTGCAGCCCGTCGGCCTCCGCGCTGACCCGCAGCACGATGTCTTCCTGGACGATGTTGCCGGTGTAGCCGTGGTCGGCGTCGCACTGCGGATCGCCGCAGCCGGCCGGGCCCATGTCCAGCCGCTGGCCGCCGGACCAGGCGATGGCCAGGGTCAATTCGCGGGCCTGGTCGGCGGAGGTGTAGTTCTGCGGCTGGGCGTAGACGTAGCTGAGCACCACGGAGCGGATCTGGCTGACCGGGACCGACTCGGTGGAAATCTGCGCCACCATCTGCTCGCCCTCCTCGTCCAGCTGCTGGTCGTCCACGTGGGTGATCACCAGCATGTCCTCGGTGAGCACCAGCACGGTGATGTGCCGGTGCACCTCGTTGCGGTCGAAGTGTGTCTCCAGGTGCACCAGGTGGGACAGCGGCTCGCGCTCGTCCAAAGCGTCGTGGACCACGTCGGAAACCAGCAGCGGGTAAAAGCCTGCCCGGTTGAGGGCGTCATCGAGACTGCGGCGTTCGGCCGTCGAAAGGGGGCTCATGTGTTCCATAATCCCCTACCCTGCTGCCAGATGGCCAACCCGGACGGTTTAGTCACGCATGGCGCGCCGCGCGCTGTCGGTGCGGTGCGCGTGGTTTCCGAGCCGGATTTCGGCGTTCAGCACGGCCAGGCCCCGGTCGGAGAGCTGTACCGGGTTGAGTTCCAGCAACGCAACCTCGGGATGCTCGTCCTTGAGCTGCGCCACACGGGCGATCAGGTCTTCCAGCGCCGGAACGTCCACCGCCGGCAGGCCCTGGTAGCCGAAGAGCTTCTCGGCCGCGCGGGGTCCGCGGACCAGGTCCGCCACATCCACGGTGGTCAGCGGGGGAATCCGGTGGGACCAGTCCCCCAGCAGGTTGACGGCGTCGCCGGCCAGCCCGAAAGACACCACCGGGCCCAGGAGCGGATCCTCGATCGAGCGGATGGTGCAGGCCTGGCCCGCGGGCACCATCGACTGGACTTCCAGCGGGATGTCGCCGAACGGGGCCAGGCTGGCCCGCATGTGCGCGATGTTGGCGCGCAGGGTCGCCTCGTCGGTGATGTTCAGCCTGACCCCGCCGAGGTCCAGCCGTTGCCGCAGCCGCGCATCGGTGGTTTTGACGGCTACGGGCCAGCCGAGCCGTTCGGCAGCGGCCACGGCCTCGTCGTCGTGCGTGAAGCCGGCCGACTCCTGCACCGTGATGCCGTAGCAGCCCAGCAGCCGGGCGGTCTGCGCGGGGGTAGGCGTCAGCAGGTCGGTCCCCGTGACCCCGGCGAGCAGGGCGTCGATCTGCCGTTGGGCCTCGGCCGGGTCGGTTCCCGCCGGTTCGGCGAAGTCGCCCTGGTCGCGGGCCTTCCATTCGGCGTAGCGGACCACTGCCGCCAGCGCGTTCACGGCGCTGCCGGGGCTGGCAAAGCTGGGCAGGCCGCGCTGCAACCCGCCCTCGGCAACGCGGCCTCCGGTGGCGAGCAAGCCGTCGGTCCGTTCGGCCAGATCGAGCACGCCGGTGAAGGAGGCGACCACCGGCTTGCCGGCTTCTTCGGCGCAGTCCCGCAGCACCTCCGCCAGCAGGGAGGTCTGGATTCCGGTGGCGGGAAGGAGGGTGACGACGGCGGCGTGCACCTCGGGTGCGGACAGTGCCTGCCGCACCTGCCGGCGAAGCATCGGCAGCGCGTTGGACTGGCCGGTATTCAGGTTTAGCGCCACCTCCCGCCGGACCACGTCCAGCTGGTGCGCCTTGGCGGCGTCGGCCACCACGTTGCCCAGCGCCATGGAGTTGCTGAACACGGCCAGGTTGGCTCCGGCCGGAAGCGGCTGGCTGACCAGGACCTGCGCCACGTCCATCAGCTCTTCGTTGGTCTCTACGCGGATCACGCCGGACTGGCGGAACATCGCGTCGAGGGCGCCCAGCGGGGCCTGGGTTGTGCGCACCGCGTGGCCCGGCGGCAGTTGCAGTCCCATCACGTCGGACTTGGCCACGATCACCGGCTTGCTGCGCGAGAGCCGGCGCGCAATCCGGGAGAACTTTCGAGGGTTGCCGATGGATTCCAGGTAGAGCCCCACCGCCTTGGTGGCCGGGTCGTCTTCCCAATACTGCATCACATCGTTGCCGGAGACGTCGGCCCGGTTCCCCGCCGACACGGTGGACGACAGGCCCAGCCCGCGCCGGCTGGCGGCGGTGTAGAGCAGGACGCCGATCGCTGCGGACTGGCTGAACAGCCCGAGCGGCCCGCGCGGCGGCATGGCGGGCGCCATCGAGGCGTTCAGCGACACGGCCGGGTCGGTGTTCAGGAGTCCGAGCGAACCGGGGCCGATCACCCGCATGCCGTGGGCGCGGGCCTGGCGCACCAGCTCGCGCTGTCGTTGCAACCCTTCGTTCCCGGCTTGGGAGAAGCCGTCGCTGGCCACCAGGATTCCCTTGACCCCGGCGGCAGCGCATTCGCGGGCCACCTTGGGCACTTCCTCGTAAGGGACGGCGACGACGGCGAGTTCCACGGGGTGCGGGACGTCGGCGATGGCCGCGTGGGAGATCATGCCGTTCAGTTCGAAGGCCTGCGGGTTGATGGCGTAGACGGGGCCGGTGAAGCCGGCTTCGATGATGTTCTCCAGCAGCGAGTAGCCCACGCTGCCCCAGTCCCGGCTGGCGCCGATCACGGCCACGGATCCGGGCGCCAGCAGGGCAGCCACGCTCTTGGCCTCGGCCCGGTGTTCCCGCGCGGCCATCACGGCACGGGAGCGATCGGTCGGGTCGATGTCGAACTCGAGGGCGACCACTCCGTCGTCGAAATGGCGCCGCACCTCGTAGCCCGCGTCGTTGAAGACGGTGATCATCTTCCGGTTCTCCGGCAGCACTTCGGCGGAAAACTTGCTGATGCCGTTTTCCCGGGCGGCGGCGGCCAGATGCTCCAGCAGGATGGATCCCAGCCCCCTGCCCTGGTGGGCATCCGAAATGTTGAAGGCGACCTCGGCTTCGGCGGGATCGTCCAGCCTGTCATAGCGGCCAATCCCGATGATTTCGTCGCCGATGGTGATGACGAAGGCCACCCGGTTGACGTAATCGACGTTGGTGAAGCGGGCCAGTTCGCGGGCGCTGAGCTTGGACTTGAAGGTGAAAAAGCGCAGGTAGATGGAGCTCTCGGACTGCCCCACGTGGAAGGCCTGCAGGGCCTCGGCATCGGCCGGGACGATCGGGCGCAGGTGCGCCGTCCCGCCGTCGCGCAGCACGACATCCGCTTCCCAATAATCCGGATAATCGGGGGAATCAGCCTCTTGCGCCATAAACTCACTGTATCCGCAACTTTTAGCTAAGGACCGAAGCTCTACCCATGCCCCGACGCCAGACTCCCGCCCCCGAAGAGGACTACACGGAGAACATCGTCGATATCGACGTGACCTCCGAGATGGAAGGCTCCTTCCTCGAATACGCCTATTCGGTGATCTATTCGCGCGCACTGCCCGATGCCCGCGACGGGTTGAAGCCGGTGCAGCGCCGCATTCTCTACATGATGTCCCAGATGGGGCTGCGGCCGGACAAGGGGCATGTGAAGTCCGCCCGCGTGGTCGGCGAGGTGATGGGCAAGCTGCACCCGCACGGCGACGCCGCCATTTACGACGCGATGGTGCGGATGGCGCAGTCCTTCTCGCTGCGCATGCCGCTGATCGACGGCCACGGCAACTTCGGATCGCTCGACGACGGTCCCGCGGCACCGCGCTACACCGAGGCCCGCCTCGCGCCGCCGGCCCTGGCGCTGACCGACCACCTGGACGAAGACGTTGTGGACTTCGTTCCGAACTACGACAACCAGCTGATGCAGCCGGCGGTACTCCCGGCCGCTTTCCCCAACCTGCTGGTCAACGGTTCCTCCGGCATCGCCGTGGGCATGGCCACGAACATGGCGCCGCACAACCTCGGCGAGGTGATCGCCGCGGCCCAGCACCTGATCGCCAACCCGGACGCCACGCTCGAGGACATCATGCGGTTCGTCCCCGGACCCGATCTGCCCTCCGGCGGCAAGATCGTGGGCCTGGACGGCATCCGCGATGCGTATGCCACCGGCCGCGGCTCCTTCAAGACCCGCGCCAAGGTGGAGGTGGAGAAGCTCACCGCCCGCCGCACCGGCCTGGTGGTCACCGAACTGCCCTACGGCGTGGGCCCGGAGAAGGTGATCGAGAAGATCAAGGACGCCGTAACCTCCAAGAAGCTGCAGGGCATCAGCGACATCGTGGACCTGACCGACCGGCAGCACGGCCTGCGCCTGGTCATCGAGCTGAAGAACGGCTTCAATCCCAACGCCGTGTTGGCGCAGCTGTACCGCTATTCGCCGATGGAGGACTCCTTCGGCATCAACAATGTGACGCTGGTCGACGGGCAGCCGCGCACGCTGGGCCTGATGGAACTGCTGCAGGTCTACCTCAGCCACCGCATCGGCGTCGTGCGCCGGCGCACCGCGTTCCGGTTGGGCAAGAAGAAGGACCGGCTGCATCTGGTCGAAGGCCTGCTGATTGCCATCGTGGACATCGACGAGGTCATCCAGATCATCCGTTCCTCGGACGAAGCCGCCGCCGCCCGCGAACGGTTGATGGCCATCTACGACCTGTCCGAAATCCAGGCCAACCACATCCTCGAACTGCGGCTGCGCCAGCTGACCAAATACTCGCGGATCGAGCTCGAGAAGGAACAGGACGAACTGCGCGGCGAAATCGCCGGGTTGGAGGAGATCCTGGCCAACGAGGCCATGCTGCGCCAGCTGGTCTCCGACGAACTGGGCGAGGTTTCCGCGCTCTACGCCACGCCGCGGCGGACCGTGCTGCTCGAATCGGAGGCGGCGGCCCCGCTCCGCGGCACCGCCCTCCCGGCTCCCGCGGCCGCCGGCAAGAACGCCAAGGCCGCCCTGCCGCTGCAGATCGCGGACGATCCGTGCTGGGTCCTGCTCTCGGCTTCCGGCCAGCTCGCCCGCACGGTGGACCAGGAGCCCCTGTCGGACGGCCAACGGATCAGGCACGATGTCCTGGCGTCCGTCGTCAAGACCACGGCGCGGGCCGAAATCGGAGCCGTGACCTCGCTGGGCCGGATGCTGCGGCTTCCGGTCTTGGACATGCCGGTGCTCGCCGCCGCTGCCGGTTCGCCGAACCTGGCCGGCGGCGTCCCGGTCAAGGAGTTCGTGACCCTGGCGAAGGGCGAATCCCTGGTGGCTCTGGCGCCGCTGGACAAGGTCCTGGCCCTAGGCACTGCGCAGGGCATCGTCAAGCGCGTGACCCCGGACTACCCGCTCAACCGGGACGACTGGGAGATCATCGCGCTCAAGCCCAAGGACTACATCGTGGGCCTGAGCGTCCCGGCCGACGACGACGAACTGGTCTTCATCACCCGCCAGGCGCAACTGCTTCACTTCCCGGCCTCGGCGGTGCGCGCCCAGGGCCGCACAGCTGGCGGTGTCGCGGGCATCAAGCTGGCCGCGGAAGACGCCGTGGCGTTCTTTGGTGCGGTCGCCGCAGGGGATGCCGACGCCGTCGTCGTCACCGTAGCCTCCACCCGGGAAGCCCTGCCCGGCACCTCCCCCGGCTCGGTCAAGGTCACCCCGTTCACCGAGTACCCGGCCAAGGGCCGCGCTACCGGCGGAGTGCGCGCGCACCGCTTCCTGAAGGGCGAGGACATGCTCTCGCTGGCGTGGGCCGGGCACGGTCCGGCGAAGGCCAGCTCGTCCAACGGCGCCTCGCGGGCCCTGCCCACCGAACACGGCCGCCGCGACGGTTCCGGCATCCCGTTGTCCCAGGCGGTGGACGCCGTCGGTCCCTCCCTCTCGCAGCAGGGGGCGGAAGACTCCTAAGCTGGCTGCATGGCGATCATCCCCGACACCAAGGACTGGACGTGGGTCACCGAGCGGCCCTGCCCCGAATGCGGCTTCGACCCGGCCGGCGTCACGCCGGACCGGGTCGGACCGGCGGTGCTGGCCACGGTGCCCCGCTGGCAGGCGGCCCTGGCGGAGCCCGGCGTCCACGTCCGCCCCAACGACTCGACGTGGTCGATGCTGGAGTACGCCGCCCACGTGCGTGATGTCTGCCGGGTGTTCGATGCCCGGCTGGAGCTGATGCTCAGCCAGGACAACCCGGAGTTTGCCGACTGGGACCAGAACGCCGCGGCCGTGGAGGGGCGTTACGGCAGCCAGGACCCGCTCGCCGTGGCCCAGGAACTGGCGGCGGCAGCGGCGGAGGTGGCCGCCGGCTTCAATGCGGTGACCCCGGCCGAATGGGACCGGGGCGGCAGGCGCAGCAACGGTTCGGCTTTCACGGTCACCACGCTCGGCAGCTACTTCCTGCACGACGTCATGCATCACCTGCACGACGTCGGGGCGTAGCCGACGGCCGGCCGCGGCGCCCGACGCCGGGGCGCAGTCCGCCTTGCCCGCGCGGCGCCCGACGCCGGGGCGCAGTCCGCTGCCCGCGTCAGGTCAGCGGCAGTTCATAGTCCAGGTAGCGCTGGGTGGGCACGTAGCCCATCCGGGTGTAGAGCGCGAGTGCCCCGCTGGGATTTTGCGTGTCCACACCCAGGCCGGCGTGTGCCATCCCGCCGGCCCTGAACCGGCGCATCGCTTCGGCCAGCAGCGCCTGGGCCAGCCCGCGGCCGCGCCATGGCCTGCGGACGCCGAGGAGATTGGTGAACCCTTCGTCGTACCCTGACTGCAGCTTGTACTCGGGGTCGAAGCTGGCCACCTGGTAGGCCACCGTCTCGCCTGACGAGGCCTCCACCACCGACATGCTCCACTCCGGCTTGGTTTGCGGATGCCTCACCAGGGTGTTCCACCGGCGCTCGTCCCTGGGCTCGCTGCCCCAGTGGTCCGCAAAGGCCTCGTTGTGGGCGAGCCTCACGGCCTCGCTGTCCTCCGGGTCCAGGTCGACGAACGCGAACCCCTCGGCCAGCGGTGCTTCCGGAATCGTCTCCAGCGGCCGGGTCATCTCGGTGAAGTAGCGCACCACCGTGGCGCCCACGGCGGCCATCAGCGCGTTGTGCGCCGGGTCCCGTTCTTCGGTGCTGGTCCGCAGGACACCGCCGGCGATGCCGGCCGCGCTGAACCGGCGACGTTGGCACTCGGCCTGCCAGTCGTAGAGCGCCCTGCCGATGCCGCGGCGGCGCCATTCCGGGTCGACGCCGCCCCAGGTGTGGGCCGCCGCGGAGCCGGCGTTTGCGTAGACCCGCCCCACGGCACGGACCGTTCCGTCTGCGTCCACGCCGATGGCCGTGGTCTGCGCCGGGTCGTTGGCGGGGTCGTCGAACGCCTCCGCCAGGTCCGCCGTCGTCTCGACCCAGACCGGCTGGTCCACGGCGGCCATGCGGCGGATCAACTGGTGCCAGCCCTCGATGTCCGAGGCGGACATGGGGCGCCAGCGCAGGACTCCGCCGGGAAAGTCCGGCAGGTCGGGATCGGTCATTGCCTCAGCTTAGGGCAGCGGCGTAGCTGCCGGTAGCCAGACGCAGCCGGTGCTCGCACCAGGCGGCTTGCCGCTCGTCATGGGTCACCATGACCACTGCTTTGCCGGCGAGCCCGCGGCGCAGGTCGGCCAGCAACGCGTCCGCCGCCTCACGGTCCAAGTGCGCGGTCGGTTCATCCAGCAGCACCACGTCCGAGTCGGCCAGCAGCGCCCGGGCCACGGCGAGCCGCTGCCGCTGGCCGCCGGAGAGGAAGTGCCCGCCCGGGCCGATCCGGGTGCCCAGCCCGTGCGGCAGTCCGGCCAGGAATCCGCCCAGCCCCACGGCTGTGAGCGCCGAGCACATCTCCTCTTCGGACGGCGCGTCCGTGGCCGGGCGGGCCAGCAGGAGATTGGCTCGGAGCGTTGAGTTGAACAGGTGCGCCTCCTGCGGCATCCACGCGATGGCGGACCGCGGCGCCCCGCCGGCCATCCCGTTGACCAGGTAGTGGCCGGATGCCGGCGGCAGGAAGCCCAGCAGCACCCCGAGCAGCGTGGACTTCCCGCTGCCCGAAGGGCCGGTGACCGCCAGCCATTGTCCGCGCTCCACCCGCAGGTCCACTCCGGTGAAAGCGTCGTGGCCGGCGCCCGGGTACCGGTAGGAAACGTTGCGCAGTTCCAACGTCTCGACCGGGGCTTCGCGCCGGGTTTCGCCCTCCGGACCCACGCCGCTGGTGCCCAGCTCCGGCATGACGCGCGCACCGGCCTCGCGCCAGGCGCCCCATTGCTGCACGGCGGTGTTCACCGCCATGAACGGTTCCGCCAGCGCCAACTGCATCAGGACGACGACGGCGGCCGCTCCCGGCACTGTGCCACCGGCGGAACCGATCATCACCACCGCGGACAGGGAACAGGCCAGCACGGTCAGGGCATGTCCCAGGCCCTGCGCCCAGGCGCTGCGCTGCACGGCGGCGGTGGCTTCCCGGTCCAGGCGGCGGGCCCGCTGCAGCAGCGGCTCGGCCGCCGTGTTTGCGGCCAGGTCCGGCGCTGCCGCCAGCAGCCGCGTGAAAGCGTTCAGCGACCTGCCCTTGACCCGCACGTTCGTTGCCTGGGCGTGGCGGTCGGCCCAGCGCGTCACGGCGGGGGCACCCACCACGCAGATCCCCGAGAGCAGCAGCTGCCACCCCAGGGCCGCGGGCATCAGCAGGGCCGTGGCCACGCAGGACGCGGCGGCCACCAGCAGGCCCACCAGCGGGGCGAAGACGGCGCGGGGCGCAATGTCCCGCAGTTCGTCCACATCTCCGACCAGCCGTTCCAGGGCGCCGCCGCCGCGGGCCAGCCGCCGCCACGCCGCCGGCCGCTGCAGCAGCCCGTTCCACAGCCGGATCCGCAGCCGGTCGGTGCTTTCGAAGACGGCGTCGTGCAGCTTCAGCCGCTCCTGGTAGCGCAGGACCGAGCGTCCGATCCCGAAGAACCGGACGCCGACGATGGAGGTCATCAGGTACAGGATGGGCGGTTGCTCGCTGGCATAGACAATCAGCCAGCCGGACAGGCCCGCCAGCGCGACGGCGAAGAGCGCTGCGCCGAGGCCAAAGCACAACGCCGCCAGGAAGCGGGGGCTCCACGGCCGCAGCAGCGCCGCCTGCCGCCAGAGGCCGGGTCCGGCGCCGGCGGCGCCCTCCCCCGGCGTTTCCGTTCGGGAGCCTGCTGTGGCTTCGGGCGCGGGCCCGCCGCGTTCGGCCTCCGGTGCCGCGGGCCGCGGACCGCCGGTACGCGCCGCGGCGGCAGGAACTCCCCCGGGCGCCGGCATCACCGGCACCACGTGGTCGGCGAGCGCCGCCGTGTCCGGGTCGTGTGCCACCAGCACCGTGGTCACCCGGCCGCGGAGCCCGTCCAGCGCGGCCTCGATCGCGCGGGCGCTGCGCTCATCCACGTGTGCGGTGGGTTCATCGGCCAGCAGCACGTCCACACCGGGGACATGTTCGATCCGGGCCAAGGCCCGTGCCACGGCCACGCGGCGCAGCTCTCCCGGGCTGAGGTCGCCGGTGTCCGCGTCCGCCAAGCCGGCGGCATTGACCCGCGCCAGCGCTTCCTCCGCCGTAGCACGCCCGGCCGGTCCTGCCAGCCCCGCATACAGGGCCACCTCTTCGGCCGCGGTGGCTTCGGAGGGAACCGGGTGCTGCGGGATCCACGCGATCCGGCCGCGGTCGACGCCGGACACCTGGCCGG
This sequence comes from Arthrobacter sp. Y3223065, assembly GCF_059090885.1. NCBI lineage: Bacteria > Bacillati > Actinomycetota > Actinomycetes > Micrococcales > Micrococcaceae > Arthrobacter > Arthrobacter sp. Y3223065. The sequence continues at coordinate 948,621 of NZ_JBNHGC010000001.1, forward strand.
CCAGGTGGATGCCGGCCCCGTCCCGGCGCAGGCCGGCCAGGATCTCCAGCACCGTGGTCTTGCCGCCCCCGCTTGGTCCGGACAGGGCGGTGATGCGGCCGGCCGGTGCCGTGAAATCCAGCCCTTCCAGCACCTGGCCGCGGCCCGGGTAGGCGGCGGCCAGCCCCGCGACCCGCAGCTGGGGCGCTTCCCTGCCGGCGGCCCCGGACCGATGCCCGGCGTCCGAAGCGGGGACCAGCGGCCGGCCGGGCGGCGCGTCCAGCACGGCCTTGCTGCGTTCGAGGGCTTCCAGGCCGTCTTCGCTCGCGTGATGCGCCGAGCCGAGGTCGCGCAGCGGCTGGAAACACTCCGGAGCCAGGATCAGGGCCAGCAGTCCGGCTTCCAGGTCCATTTCGCCGTAGACGAGCCGGATGCCCACGAACACCGCCACCACGGCCACGGAGATGGTGGCGATCAGTTCCAGTGCCAGTGAGGACAGGAAGGCGACCCGCAGGGTGGCCAGGGTCCGCTCCCGGTAGGCGCGGGCGACATCGCCCAGGGCTTTGGTCTGTGCGGCAGCCCGGCCCAGCCCGACCAGGACCGGGAGTCCGCGGGCCAGTTCCAGCAGGTGGTCGGACAGGCGGTCCAAAGCCGCGGCGGCCTGTTTGGTCCGGTCTTCGGTGTGCTTGCCGATCAGGATCATGAAGACCGGCACCAGCGGCAGGGTGAGCACCACGATCAGCGCGCTCACCCAGTCAGCGGCCAGGATGCGCAGCCCCACCAGCAGGGGCACCGTGGCGCAGGTCACCAGCGCCGGCAGGTACTTGGTGTAATAGTCGTCCAGGTTGTCCAGTCCCCGGGTGGCCAGCACGCTCAGGGCGCCCTCACCCAGGGCGGAGCCGTCGCCCCCGGCCGGGGAGCCGCCGCCGTCGTGCAGGATCCGCGCAGCGAGCCGGGCGCGCAGGTCCTCCTTGACCCCGGCCGCCGCCCGCTGCGCCGCGACGTCCTGGCCCCACGCCGCGGCCGCGCGCAGTACGGCGCCGAGCGCGCCGGGCAGCAGCACCGTATCCCAGCTGAAAGTCCCGGCCGCCACGCCCGCCACCCCGGCGGCCACCGCCGAGGCGAGCATCACCAAGCCGCCGGCCTTGACGGCCGCGGCCAGCCCCAACAGGTAGAGCGCACGTTTGCCGGCGGCGCCCGCCGGAAGCATCGGCTTCACTGTGCGGTGACGGCGTGTGCTGCGGGGATGGCGGATGCGCTCACGCGCTTGCGGAACACCCAGTAGGTGTAGCCCTGGTAGACCAGCACCGCCGGGATGCCGAACAACGCCACCACGCTCATCACGCCCAGCGTGTAGTCCGAGGACGACGCCGAACCCACCGTCAGGCTGAATGCCTCGTCGACGGTCGAGGGCAGCACGGTGGGGAACACCGCGGTGAAGATGGTTGCCGTCCCGGCGACTACGAAGATGCCGAGCCCGGCGAAGGAGAGTCCGTCCCGCCCCGCCTTGGCCAGCAGCCAGGCCGCCGCCGCACCGAGGGCGGCGACCAGCAGCGTCGCCACCGTCAGCGCCTTGCCGTGGCGCAGCACCAACACGGCCGCCCAGGCGGCCATCGGCAGCAGCGCTACCGGCAGCCAGCGCAGGACCAGCGCCTTGGCCCGCAACCGGATCCCGCCGTCGGTCTTCAACGCCAGGAACGCCGCCGCGTGCACCAGGCTGAAGCCGACCACTGCCAGCCCGCCGAGCACCGCATAGCCGTTGAACCAGGCGAACGGTCCGCCCACGCGGTCGCCGTTGGCGTTGAGCGGCAGGCCGGTGGTGGTCAGGGCGAGCATGGCGCCGACGCCGAAGGCCGCGATCAAGGAGCCCAGCGCGATCGCCCAGTCCCAGCGGGCCCGCCACCGATCGGTGTCCACCTTGCCGCGGTATTCGATGCCGACGGCGCGGAAGATCAGGGCCAGCAGCACCAGCACCAGCGGGAGGTACAGGCCGGAGAACAGGGCGGCGTACCACTCGGGGAAAGCCGCAAACGTGGCGGCGCCCGCGGTGACCAGCCAGACTTCGTTGCCGTCCCAGACCGGGCCGATGGTGTTGAGCAGCACGCGGCGCTCCGTGTTGTTCCGGGCGAAGCCGCGCATCATCATGCCGACGCCGAGGTCGAATCCCTCCAGGAACAGGTACCCGGTCCAGAAGAAGGCGATGACAATGAACCAGATGGTGGGCAGGGTTTCCATGTTGCCGTCCTTATCGATCCGTAGGAGCCGGTTCAGTACGCGAAGGCGAGCACATCATCGGTGTCTTTGCCGTCGCCGTTGTTTCCGTCTCCGTCCTTGCCGGTGCCGTCGCCGCCGTCGTCCTTGCCCGGGCCATCCGCGGAGGTTGCGTGCAGCAGTTCGGGCATCGCCGCGGGCACACCGCCGCGGCAGTAGGCAGCGAGCAGCTTCACTTCCACCACCAGCAGTGAGCCGTAGACCAGGGTGAAGGCGCTCAGCGAGAAAATCAGCTCCCCCAGCGAGACGCCCGGCGACACGGCCGCGGCCGTGAACATGAAGACGTTGTCGATGCCGTCGGGGTCCGGGTTGGGTGCGACGACGAACGGTTGGCGGCCCATCTCCGTGAAGATCCAGCCGGCCGAGTTGGCGCCGAACGGGGCAAGGATTCCGAGCACGGCCAGCCGCATCAGCCACTTCGATTCGGGCACGGTGCCCTTGCGCACCACCCACAGGGCGACGGCGGCGGCCGCGGCTGCCAACATGCCGAAGGTAATCATCATCCGGAAGCCCCAGTACGTGACTTCCATGACCGGCACGTAGTCGATTTCGCTGCCGGCTCGCTCGCCGTAGATCGGGTTGTCGGGCAGGTGCGTCCCGAAGCGCTCCTGGTACTCCGGCAGCAGGCTGTTGATGCCCCGGATCTCGGTGTCGAAGTCGCCGTTGGCCATGAAGGAGAGCAGTCCGGGCAACTCCACCACGGCGACCATGTCGTCGCAGTCGTTGGAGCCGAGGTCGCCGACCGTCAGGATGGAGAAGCCGGTCCCGTCGTGGCAGGCGGCCTCCGCCGCCGCCATCTTCATGGGCTGTTGCTGGAACATCAGTTTGGCCTGCAGGTCCCCGGTGAGGGACACGCCGGCGAAGGAGACGACGGCGACGACCGCGCCGATCCGCAGCGAGCGGAGCCAGACCTTGTGGTCGGCCGCATCCCTGCCGCGTGCCGGATCCGATCCCACGACCACCGTGCCGTCCGGGCCTACGGTGTCGATGCCGTCGCGGCGGCGCTTCCACAGGTGGTACCAGCTGATGCCCAGCAGGAAACCGCCGGCGACCGAGGTGGCGCCGAAGATTGTGTGCGGGAAAGCCACCAGCAGGGTGTTGTTGGTCAGCACCGCCCAGACGTCCACCATCACCGGCCGCCCGTCGACCATTTCAACGCCGACCGGATGCTGCATCCAGGAGTTCGCGGCCAGGATGAAGTAGGCCGAACAGACGGTGGCCAGCGAGGCGCCCCAAATGCTGAGCAGGTGCACCGCTTTGGGCAGCCGGCCCCAGCCGAAAATCCACAACCCCAGGAAGATGGACTCCACGAAGAACGCGAGCAGCGCCTCCATGGCCAGCGGCGCGCCGAAGACGTCGCCGACGAAGCGGCTGTACTCGCTCCAGGCCATGCCGAACTGGAACTCCTGGACCAGGCCGGTGGCCACACCCATGATGAAGTTGATCAGGAACAATTTGCCCCAGAACTTGGTCATCCTCAGGTACTGGTCCTTGCCGGTGCGGTACCAGGCCGTGTGCATGATCGCGACGAGCAGCCCGAGGCCAATGGTCAGCGGCACCATGAGGAAGTGGTAAACAGTCGTGATACCGAACTGCCACCGCGCGATTTCCAGTGCTTCCATTGCCATTGCCTCCCCGGACTGAACTGGGTATCCGGACAGCTCCGGAAACCTTTTCTACAAGCCGTAGAACTTAATCTTCTACGAACTGTAGAACATTTGGGCGAAAGACGGTAAATTAGAGACCAAGAGCACGGTCGCGGAAAGGTTCTGCGCGCCGTCGATGCGACGTTAAAGAGACGAAAAGGAACCAGATGGCTACTCTCGGAGATTTGGAACGGGCGGTCATGGACGTGCTGTGGTCCCAGAACGCCGCCGATCCTGCTGAAGCCGGCCTGACGGCCAATGAGCTGCGCGACACTTTGGCACAGGTCTCCGCGGACGGAGCGGATGGCAAGGAGTTGGCCGTCACGACGGTGCTGACGGTCCTGTCCCGGCTTGAGAAGAAGGGACTGGTCCAGCGCGGCCGCGACATCCGCCCCCATCGCTACCGGGCAGTAACGAGCCGCGAAGAGCACACCGTGGAGCTGATGCACGAAGTCTTGGGCTCGGCCCCGGACCGCGAGGCCGTCCTGGCCCGGTTCATCGGCACGGTCAGCGACGAGGAAGCCGAAACCCTGCGCAAGATCCTCTCTTCCGACTGAGCTGAATGTTCCTGGCCTCCTATCTGCTGGCCGCCATGGCGGTCATTTTGGCGTGGCCGGCTCCCATCCTGCTCTCTCGGGCACGCTGGACAGCCCGCAGTCCCGGGACGGCGCTGGTGCTTTGGCAGGCCATCGCCTTGGCCGGCGGCCTGTCCATGATCGGGGCGATGCTGACGTGGGGCCTGGAACCACTGGGCGAACACCTGCTGGCGGGCCTCCGTGGACTGACCGGCCTTTTGCTTGACGACAGCGCGGACACGGGCCTTGACCTGGTGCACGTGTTCGCGCTCAGCGCCGCCCTGCTGCTCTCCGTCCATTTGGTCTTCACGCTGCTGCTGACCTACTACAAGATCCGCAAGCAGCGCGGCCGGCACCGCGACCTGCTGAACCTGCTCAGCTCCCCGTCCGAGGACTCCCCGCGCACCTTGGTGATCAACCATCCGGCGCCGGTGGCCTACTGCCTGCCGGGCGGCGGCGGCTCGGTCACGGTGCTCTCGAACGGCCTGCTCGAGTTGCTCTCGCCGGACGAACTGCACGCCGTCATGACGCATGAAAAGGCGCATCTGGAACAGCGCCACGACCTGCTGCTGTGGGCCTTCGCCGCCTGGCGGGCGGCCCTGCCCTGGCTCCCCACGTCGAAGCTGGCCAGGACGGCCGTGAACGAGCTGATCGAGATGCTCGCAGACGACCATGCCCTGAAGACGTCGGACCGCGGGACACTGGTGCGGGCGATCGCCGTCGTCGCCGCCGGTGAGCGGCCGGCGGCCACGGCGGGCCCGGCCGCCGGCATCGGCGACCCCGCGAAGGCTTTGCTCGGCGCCGCCGAGGCGGAAACCCTTGTCACCGCACACCGGCTCCGGCGGCTGCTCTCCCCTGTTCCGGCCCTCAGCGGGGCAGCCCGGGCCGCGGTGCTGCTGGCCGCGGCATTGCTGCTGGCGGTGCCGACCGCCCTGCTGGTGGCACCCGGGCTGGCGGCCTAGGCGTCGATCCGTTCCCGGTCCAGCATCGAGGCGCCGGCCACGATGAACTCCTTGCGCGGGGCCACGTCGGAACCCATCAGCAGGTCGAAGGCGCGCTCGGCGGCTTCGGCGTCCTCGATCCGCACCCTGCGCAAGGTTCGGTGGCGAGGCTCCATGGTGGTCTCGGCCAGCTGGTCGGCGTCCATTTCGCCCAGGCCCTTGTAGCGCTGGATCGGCTCCTTGTACTTCCTGCCGTCCTGCTCCAGCGTGGCGAGCAGTTTGTGGAGTTCGTTCTCCGAGTAGGTGTACACCACCTCGTTGGCCTTGGCGCCATGATTGATGATCTCCACGCGGTGCAGCGGCGGCACGGCGGCGAAGACGCGTCCGGCGTCGACCAGGGGGCGCATGTAGCGGAAGAAGAGCGTCAGCAGCAGCGTGCGGATGTGCGCGCCGTCGACGTCGGCATCCGTCATGAGCACGACCTTGCCGTAGCGGGCGGCGTCCAGTTGGAAGCTGCGTCCCGACCCGGCCCCGACCACCTGGATGATGGCCGCGCATTCGGCGTTGGAGAGCATGTCGCCCACCGAGGCCTTCTGCACGTTAAGGATCTTGCCGCGGATGGGCAGCAGCGCCTGATGGTCCGAAGAGCGGGCCAGCCGCGCCGTGCCCAAAGCGCTGTCGCCCTCGACGATGAACAGCTCGGTGCGTTCGACTTCGTTGGTGCGGCAGTCGATCAGCTTTGCCGGCATGGATGAGGTCTCCAGCGCATTCTTGCGCCGCTGCGTCTCCTTGTGGACGCGGGCCGAAATGCGGGATTTCATCTCGCTGACGACCTTTTCCAGCAGCAGCGCGGATTGGGCCTTGTCCCCGCGGTTCGAGGACGCCAGCTTGGCGGACAGCTCCTTCTCCACCACCCGGGACACGATGGCGCGTACGGCGGAGGTGCCCAGGATCTCCTTGGTCTGGCCTTCGAACTGCGGCTCGGCCAGGCGGACGGTGAGCACCGCGGTCAGGCCGGCGAAGACGTCGTCCTTTTCGATCTTGTCGCTGCCGGCCTTGAGCTTGCGCGCGTTGGCCTCGATCACCTTGCGGAAGGTCTTCAGGAGCGCCTGTTCGAAGCCGGTCTGGTGCGTGCCGCCCTTGGGAGTGGCAATGATGTTGACGTAGGAACGGACCGTGGTGTCGTAGCCGATGCCCCAGCGCAAGGCCACGTCCACCTCGCAGTCGCGGTCGACCTCGGCAATCTTGCTGTGACCGTTTTCGTCGAGTACCGGAACGGTTTCCTTGAACTTGCCGGAGCCGTGGAAGCGCCAGACATCCGTGACGGCGCTGTCGTTGGCCAGGTACTCGACGAACTCGGCAATGCCGCCGTCGTGGTGGAACACTTCCTCGATCGGGCCGTCCCCGCCGGGGGTGCCGGCCATTTTGCGCGCGTCGCGCAGCGTGATCTTCAGCCCCGGCACCAGGAACGAGGTCTGCCGGGCCCGGTTCTGCAGCTCTTCGTAGGAGAATTTGGCGTCCGGGGTAAAGATCTGCCTGTCGCCCCAGTACCTGATGCGCGTGCCGGTGACGCCGCGCTTGGCGGTACCGACCACTTCCAGTTTGGAGCCGGTGACGAACGGCTCGAACGTGGACTCCGGGCCCGGCCCCCGGGCCGTGTCGATGAACTTGCCCGGCTCGCCGCGGCGGAAGGACATTTGGTATGTCTTGCCGCCGCGGTCCACCTGGACATCCAGGCGGGACGACAGGGCGTTGACCACGCTGGCGCCGACGCCGTGCAGGCCGCCGGAGGCGGTATACGAGCCGCCGCCGAATTTGCCGCCGGCGTGCAGCTTGGTGAACACCACTTCGACGCCGCTCAAGCCGGTTTTTGGTTCGATGTCCACCGGGATGCCGCGGCCGTCGTCGTGGATCTCCACCGATCCGTCCGGGTGCAGCGTGATTTTGATGCTCTGCCCGTAGCCGGCCAGCGCCTCGTCGACGGAGTTGTCGATGATTTCCCAGAGGCAGTGCATCAACCCGCGGGAATCGGTGGACCCGATGTACATGCCCGGCCTTTTGCGGACGGCTTCCAGCCCTTCCAGGACGGAAAGATGGCGTGCTGTGTACTCAGACTTCGTTGGCGCCACGTGTACGAGTGCTCCTTGGCAGACAGAACTGCGGTCCTTGGCCGCGGCCCGCCGCGAATAACGGACCGTTACTAGGCTAATCCCCTTTGCGGGCGGGCTTGTGCACCGCGCCGGGGCGCACGGTGGCATGTGACGCAGCTCCCGGCTGTTACCGACACGTGATACGCGGTGAGCGAAAGTTGCCCCATCTTGCGAAGATTTACGCGCTTCGGATGGTTCTATGGATAGACGCACTCGTAAGGAGGTCATCATGACAACAGCAGTAGCCCCCCGTGAACTGACCGCATTGGACCGATGCGACCGGTGTGGCGCCCAAGCCTATGTACGGGCTGTCCTGGCCTCCTCCGGCGGCGAACTCCTCTTCTGCGGGCACCATGCCCGGCAGCATGAGCCGCAGCTTCGCTCCAAGGCCTCGGAATGGCAGGACGAGACCGGCCGGCTGACCGAAAAGGCCGGCGCCGCCGCCGAATAGGTTCTCCGGGAACAGCTGCAGCCGCAGCCCGTCCCCGGTGCGGTCCGACAGGTCCGCGCGGTACCCCGATCAAAGGGCGCCGTTCCCCGCAAGGGGAACGGCGCCCTTGGCGTTTCCGAAGGCGTTTCCGCCGGCGCATACGGGCCTGGATACGGCGCGGGCTCTCTCCCCTTCCCGTGCCCCCCGGTTAACGCAGCAGGGCCGGCCCCCGCGGGTGCCGGCCCTGCTGCGCAGTCGGATATCAGTCCAGGTAGTCGCGCAGTACCTGCGACCGCGACGGGTGCCGCAGCTTGGACATGGTCTTGGATTCGATCTGGCGGATGCGTTCACGGGTGACGCCGTAGACCTTGCCGATTTCGTCTAAAGTCTTCGGCTGGCCGTCGGTCAGCCCGAAGCGCATGGCCACCACGCCGGCTTCGCGCTCGGACAGTGTGTCCAGCACCGAGTGGAGCTGCTCCTGCAGCAAGGTGAAGCTGACCGCGTCGGCGGGAACCACGGCTTCGGAGTCTTCGATCAGGTCGCCGAACTCCGAGTCGCCGTCTTCGCCCAGCGGCGTGTGCAGCGAGATCGGCTCGCGCCCATACTTCTGGACCTCGACGACCTTTTCCGGCGTCATGTCCAGTTCCTTGGCCAGCTCTTCGGGAGTCGGCTCGCGGCCCAGGTCCTGGAGCATTTGGCGCTGCACGCGGGCCAGCTTGTTGATGACTTCCACCATGTGCACCGGGATGCGGATCGTGCGGGCCTGGTCCGCCATGGCGCGGGTGATGGCCTGCCGGATCCACCAGGTTGCGTAGGTGGAGAACTTGAAGCCCTTGGTGTAGTCGAACTTCTCGACGGCGCGGATCAGGCCCAGGTTGCCTTCCTGGATCAGATCCAGGAACAGCATGCCGCGGCCGGTGTAGCGCTTGGCCAGCGAGACCACCAGGCGCAGGTTGGCTTCCAGCAGGTGGTTCTTGGCGCGCTTGCCGTCGTGGACAATTTGCTCCAGGTCGCGTCGCAGGCGCGTCTCCATGGTGCCGTCGTCCTTGGCCAGCTTCTCTTCGGCGAAGAGACCGGCCTCGATCCGCAGGGCGAGGTCGACTTCCTGCTCGGCGTTCAGCAGGGCGACCTTGCCGATCTGCTTCAGGTAGTCCTTGACCGGGTCTGCGGTGGCGCCGGCGGAGACTACCTGCTGGGCGGGGGCGTCGTCGTCGTCGGCGTCCGAGTAAACAAACCCGGAACCGGTCTCGCCTTCCTTGCCCTTCTTGGCGCCGGTTTCCTCGGCGGCTTCTACATCTTCCTCCGTGGGCTCCGGCTCAGCTTCGGGATCCTCGTCGACTTCTTCCGTAGCCAGCCCGGCGGTGTTCGCCTCATCCTTTTTGGCAGCGGCACCGGGCTTGCGGCCGCGCCGTTTGGGAGCAGCTTCCGCCGCTGCCGCTGACTGGGCGCCCGCGCGCTTGGTCGTCGCGGACTTTTTCGGAGCGGAGGCAGCAGTCTCCTCATCGGGAGCTGCAGCAGTCTTCTTGTCCGGTGACACAGAGAACCTTTCGTACGGCGGTCTGTGACGCTACCTGCGGGTAACACCACTATGACCCTGTCAAGTCCGTGAATGACTTCAAACCAAACCACGGACGCAGGGTCTGCAAGGCATAACCTGTTCCGCGGCGACGGTATTCCCGCAGGAACTACCGCTGTTTGAAACACGAACCCAACCGGGTCTCGGTTCCCATTGTCTCACGATTCAGACCGCCGGATGAACTGGTTTTCGACCATCGCGGACGCCGCGGTCATGCCGCCAGGTGCCTCCGGCCCGGCCAGGCCGTCTCCCGCCGGCGCGCCCACACCGGCAGCATTCCGCTGCCCGCCAGTTCCTGCACCAGTTCCGCAAGCCGGTAGCCAGGCAATTCGCGCAGGCAGGCTTCCGCCCGTTGATGCGCATGCGAACCGCGCCCCCGTGCCCATTCGATCCAGGCATGCAGCGTGCCGGCGGCGGCGCGGGAGCGCCCCGTTCCGACGGCGTGCAGGTGTTGGAGCAGGTGGGCCGTGGCGTCCACGCGATCCCAGTCCGGAGCGTGGGGCGAGTCGCCGATCAAGATCCTTGACCAGCCCCGGGCCGCCGCAGGATCGCCGGATCCGGACAATGGCTCCGTGGGCGGCACCGCGTCGGTCGCCCCATCCGTGTCCTGGAGGAGGCCGGACGCATCCGCCCACCGGTACGCGGTCTCGGGGCTGCTGCAGGCGAAGATGGCAACGCCATCCCGGACCGCGTTGTCGGTCAGGCTTGCGAGCAGGAATGCCTGTGCTTCCGCCGTGACGGTTCCGGCCCGGTGCGCGGCCAGGGAATGCTCCCAGCGGCAGAGGGTATGGAAGTAGAAGGCCGGATGGGTCCACCCTCCCGCGCGCCCCTCGGCCAGCCGATCCGCCTCCTGCTGTATCCCGGCCGCCGCAGCGGGTGCCGCGGACGTTGCCGGTGACGGCGCTTCGGCGGCCTCCGCCGCGGATGCCGCATAGGTGCTGCCGCTGTAGACGAGTTCGGCGTTCAACGCGCTGTCCCGGATCTGTGACACCGGCCGCCCGGGCATCGGGCAGCATCCGATGTCGCCGCAGTAAAGCTCGCGCCAGTGCTGCGGGCCCACCGTCCAGCCCCCGCGCACCGGCAGTCCGGCGGCGGACAAGGAACGGCCGAGGCAGGCTACGAGTCGGGCGTGAGGCGGCCGGTCCGGCGAACGCCAGGGGTGGTCCGTGTAGAGAATCAGCAGCGCGGAGTCGGCGTCCTCATCGGAGCGCAGATAGTCCGCCGCTGTGTCGGTAAACAGCTCGAGGTGGCAGCTGTCCTCGCTGGTGGGGAGGTCCAGGCGGAGCGTCGCGCCCAGGCGGCCCCGGGAAAGGGCCAGCAGCACCACGCTGTCGGCGGGAAGGAATCCCAGCGCATGCGGCACGAAACCTAGGACGTCGACGGGCTGGCGGGCGGTGAACTTCTTCTTCTCCATGACAGGAGCCTTCCGCTGCGGCCGGCCCGGCCGCTAGCCGACGGGTCGCCGCTGTGGACGGTGGCCCTGGCGAAGGCCTTGTGGAGGGAGGGTGCTCAACCGCCCCGGGTTCCGCCGTTCCCCCTGCGTTCCCGGATCCGTTCGCGCCGCCGGCGGCGCTCCCGTGCCAGCGCGTCACGCAGCGGCGGCACGGTGATCCCTCCGTGCGACATCCGGGTACGCACTCGTTTGCGCACGGCCAGCATCGCCAGCGTGCCCGCGATCAGGAACAGGAACTGGAGGCTGAAGGCCAGCTTGAAGGAGTCCAGCGCGTACAGGTCTCCCTGGGAGAACCCGCTGGCCAGCAGGGCGTCAAGGACGACGCCCATGCCGAGCATTACCAGCAGCGCCGAGATAAAACCGCCGACGTTGACGATCCCGGTTGCCGTTCCGGCACGGCTGAGCGGATTGAAGGTCCGGGCGAAGTCGAAGCCGATCATGGACCCCGGTCCCCCGACGGACACGGCCATGACCAGCAGCAGAAGCAGCCAATACGGGGCAGGGCCGGGGTAAACCAGCACGCACAGCCAGGCCGCCGACATTGCCGCAACGATCAGCAGAACCATGGTGGAGCGCCTCAGGGGATGCCGGCCGACCCAGCGTCCCAGCAACGGGCCGGCGACGAAGGAGGTAAGGACCGCGGCCGTCATCAGCACCGAGGCTTCCGTCGGCGTCAGGCCCTGGGCCGAGACCAGGAACGGGTAGCCCCACATGAGCATGAATACGTTCGCGGGGAACTGGAGCGTGAAATGAGTCCACAGTCCCAGTCTCGTACCCGGTTCCCGCCACGCCTCGGCCAACGACGCCCCGGTCTGGCGCAAGCTCGGCTGCGGGGCCTTCCGCTGTTGGCCCGGCTCGTTGCGGACCACCGCGAGGGCAAGGACGAAGGCCACCGCCGAGAGCGCGGCAACGGAGAGGAACGCCGGCGTCCAACCCGCAAGGTTGAGGATGGCCACGAAAGGGATGACGCTGATCAGCTGGCCGATCTGACCCAGCTGGCCGGTCAACTGGGTCAGCAGCGGTATCCGCTTCCCGCTGAACCAACTGGGCAGCAACCGCAGCACGGACACGAAGGTCATGGCATCGCCGGCACCGACCAGGACGCGTCCGGCCAGCCCTTCGGGAACCGAGGACGCGAAAGCCAATGCGGTTTGCCCGGCCAGCATCAGCACGGCTCCTCCGGCCACCATCATCCGCGGCCCGTACTTGTCCACCATCAGGCCCACGGGTATCTGCAACCCCGCGTAAACCACCAGTTGAAGCACGGTGAACGTCGACAACGCGGCGGCGGTGGCATCAAAGCGCTCAGTGGCCTGCAGGCCTGCTACGCCAAAGGTTGTCCGCTGGGTGATCGCCACCAAGTAGGCGAATATCCCGCTCCCCCACACCCACCAAGCCCGCCGCGAATCCATTGCTCCATCTTGCCCACGGCCCGGGGCAAGGTACTAATCGGCGTCGCCGGACCCTGCGGAGGCTCCTTCGCCCCCGCCGTCGTCCGTGGCAGGCCGGGTGGCCAGGAAGGCCTCCACGGCCGCGCCGATTTCGTCGGCGTCGGGAAGCTCTTCGTTGTCCTTGACCAGCAGCGAGCGGCGCTCTTCGTGCCCCGCGTACTCGTCATACCGCTCTTCCAACCGGCCGACGACCCGCTGGACGTCGGCAGAATCCTGTACCTGCCGGTCGATCTGGCTTTCGACCTCGCGTCCGGTCTCGCGCAGCCGATCTGTCGGCAACGTCAGCGAGGTGGCGGCGCCGACGTACTCCAGTGCCGCGACGGCGGCCGGTGGGTACTGGGCGTCCGACAGGTAGTGGGGCACATGGATGGAATAGCCGACGACGTCGCGCCCGGCCTCGGCCAGGCGCATTTCCAGCAGCGGGCCGATGCCGGCCTGCAGCTCCGCCTGGGGCTTCCAACTGGTGATCCCGTCGATCAGGTCCTGCCGCGAGCCGTGGACGGTGACGCCGATCGGGCGGGTGTGCGGCACCGGCATCGGAAGCGACTGGACCCACGCGACCAGCCGGGTCTGGAGCCGGTTCGCCAGCCAGACGACCGCCCGGGAGAACCGCTCCCACTGGTAGTCGGGTTCGGGACCGGTCAACAGCAGGAACGGCGTGCCGAGCCCGTCGACCAGCCGGTAGAGCTCGATGGCGGGGGCTTCGTAGTCGGTGAAACGGTCGCCCGCGAAGGTGATGCGGGGCCGCCTGCTGCGGTAGTCCACCAGTTGGTCGACGTCGAAGGAGGCGACCAGCTGTGCATCGAGCTCGTCGAGCAATTCGTCGCCGATCTGCTCCACCACATGACCGGCTTCGGCTGCACCGGTAAATCCCATGACGAGATCAAGCCCGCGCAGCGCAGGCGAGTCGAACAACTCCGCGTTGGTCGACATCAGCGACTGTGGATCCAGCAATGTGCCCTCCGTTCCGGCATCGTCTTTCCCTGCCGTGCATGGCTCTCTAGCAATGTTCAGCGCCCGGGCGGGCGGAAAAATTCCTGCACTGCTGGCCGTGACAGCGCGTGCGCGGCACCGGATCCGGTGCCGGAGAGACTACGATCGACAGGTGCAGGCCCTGTTCCGGCCAACCTCTAAAGGCTCATTCCTGCTGGAACTACTGTAAACACAACGGTAAGCAACCGGTGAGCGGCGGCGGGCACCACCCGTCCGGCGCCGGCCGGCTGAAGGAGAAGTTAGGACAGATCTGCGTGATCCCCACGACCGAGCTCAAGCTCAGCGCCATTGCCAAAGATGTCAAAAAGGCCAAGTCCAACGCCCTCGTCATTGCGGTCGGACAGGACGGCGATGGTCCGGTCCTGCTGGAGAATCCGTTGCCGGCCAAGGCGTCGAAGACGCTGCAGGAGTCCCTCCCGCTGCTCGGTGTAACCGGGGCCGCCGACGAGGTGCACCGCCTGCCGGGGCTGCCCGAATCCGGGGCGGATGTGGTGGTGCTGGCGGGCGTCGGGAAATTGCTGCCCGGGCAGGCGCTGACGGAAGAAACCCTGCGCCGCACCGCCGGCTCGGCCGTGCGGCAACTCGCCGGGGTCCGGTCGGTGGCCCTCGGCCTGCCGGCCGGAACGGTCGCCGAAGCCGCGGCTGTTGCCGAAGGCGCGGCCCTGGGGGCCTATGACTTCAGCGATCACCGCACCCGCGGGGCCGGGGTCCGCGGCCCGGTGGCGGAAGCCACCGTCATCACGCCGGTCGCCGGCGATAAGGAACTGGCGAAGGCGCTCAAGCGGGCCTCGGTGCTGGGACGGGCGGTCAATGCGACGCGCTCCCTGGTCAACCAGCCGCCGAGCCACCTGTACCCGGAGTCGTTCGCCGAGGCGGCCACGCAGATGGCCAGGAACCTGCCGGTCAAGGTCACCGTCCTGGACGAGAACCGGCTGGCCAAGGACGGCTACGGCGGCTTGACCGGCGTCGGCAAGGGATCCAGCCGCCCGCCCCGCCTGGTCAAGGTGGAATACGCGCCGGTCCGGGCCAAGGCGAAGCTCGCCTTCGTGGGCAAGGGCATCACCTTCGACTCCGGCGGCCTCTCGCTCAAGCCGGCCACGGGCATGATGACCATGAAGTGCGACATGGCGGGCGCGGCCGTGGTGCTGAACGCCGTCCTGGCCATCGCCGAGCTGGGACTGCCGGTGAAGGCCACCGCGTGGCTATGCCTGGCGGAAAACATGCCCTCCGGCACCGCCTCCCGTCCCTCCGACGTATTAACCATGTACGGCGGCAAGACGGTGGAAGTGCTGAACACGGACGCCGAAGGCCGGCTGGTCATGGCCGACGGACTCGCTGCCGCCAGCGAGGAACATCCCGACGTCCTGCTGGACGTCGCCACCTTGACGGGCGCGCAGATGGTCGCGCTGGGCAGCCGGGTGGCCGCGGTCATGGGCGAAGAACCGGTACGTGATGCCGTCAAGGCCGCCGCTGACAGGGCGGGGGAACTGTTCTGGCCGATGCCGCTGCCGGAAGAACTTCGTCCCAGCCTGGACTCGCAGGTGGCGGACCTGTCCAACATGGGCGACAAGTACGGCGGCATGCTGACCGCCGCGATCTTCCTGCGCGAGTTCGTGGGCGAATCCGGCGGCGTGCGCATCCCGTGGGCCCACCTGGACATCGCCGGTCCGGCCTTCAACGAAGGCTCTCCGCACGGCTACACCCCGAAGGAGGGCACCGGCGTCGCCGTCCGCACGCTGGTTGCCTATGCCGAGGATGTGGTGGCCCGCAGCTCCTGAGCCTGCATCCCTCGCCACTTCCCGCGTGAATCCGCACACAATCCGGCCTGTTGGGGCCGTCACCAACTAGATGATGGTATGCGGGAGGGCTAAGGTGAAACCCAACCAACTTCGTTCGTCAACCCCAATCAACTCATCGACGTGTCACCACACGTTGCGAACACGCGAGGGAGCGTTCACGTGGCCGATTCGGCAACAGCGCAAGAATTCGACATCCTGATCCTCGGCGGCGGCAGCGGCGGTTATGCCGCTGCCCTGCGCGCCGTGCAGCTGGGCTTCAGCGTCGGCCTGGTGGAAAAGGGCAAGCTCGGCGGCACCTGCCTGCACAACGGCTGCATCCCCACCAAGGCGCTGTTGCATTCGGCCGAGCTGGCCGACCATGCCAAGGACGCCGCGAAATACGGCGTGAACGTTAGCCTCGATTCCATCGATATGGCTGCCGTCAATGCCTACAAGGACGGGGTCATCGCCGGGAAGTTCAAGGGCCTGACCGGCCTGGTCAAGTCCAAGGGCATCACCGTCATCGAAGGTGAAGGCAAGCTCGTCGGCACGGACACCATCGAGGTCGGCGGCACCGCCTACAAGGGCAAGAACATCGTCCTGGCCACCGGTTCCTACTCCAAGACCCTCCCCGGCCTGGAAATCGGCGGCAAGGTCATCACCTCCGACCACGCCCTGAAGATGGACACCCTGCCCAAGAGCGCCGTGGTGCTCGGCGGCGGCGTCATCGGCGTCGAGTTCGCCTCGGTCTGGAACTCGTTCGGCGTTGACGTCACCATCGTCGAGGGCCTGCCCTCGCTGGTGCCCAACGAGGACCCGGCCATCATCAAGCAGCTGGAGCGCGCGTTCAAGAAGCGCGGCATCAAGTTCAACACCGGCGTTTTCTTCGACAAGGTGGAACAGAACGACGACGGCGTGGTGGTCACCCTCGCCGACGGCAAAACGTTCCAGGCCGACCTGATGCTGGTCGCCGTCGGGCGCGGGCCGAGCACCGCAGGACTGGGCTTCGAGGAAGCCGGCCTCACGGTTGACCGCGGCTTCGTGATCACCAACGAGCGGCTGCACACCGGCGTCGGCAACATCTACGCCGTCGGCGACATCGTCCCGGGCGTCCAGCTGGCCCACCGCGGATTCCAGCAGGGCATCTTCGTGGCCGAGGAGATCGCCGGCAACAAGCCGGCCCTCATCGAAGACATCAACATCCCGAAGGTCACCTACTGCGACCCGGAGATTGCCTCCGTCGGCCTCAACCAGCCGCAGGCCGAGGAGAAGTTCGGCAAGGACAACGTGGAAACCGTCGAGTACAACCTGGCCGGCAACGGCAAGAGCTCGATCCTGGGCACCAGCGGCATGATCAAGATGGTCCGCGAAAAGGACGGCCCCATTGTGGGCATGCACATGATCGGCGGCCGCATCGGCGAGCAGATCGGCGAGGCGCAGCTGATCGTCAGCTGGGAAGCCTACCCGGAGGACGTCGCGGCGCTCATCCACGCGCACCCCACGCAGAACGAGGCCCTCGGCGAAGCCGCCATGGCGCTGGCCGGCCGCCCGCTGCACGGGTAACAAGCCCTCCCCTGGTGCACCCGTCCCCGCCGGACGGGTGCACTAGGCTCAAGACAAGACTCGATGTACCGGCCAGGCCGGAAAAATAGACTCAAAGGAGAACGGGCACCACATGTCTGAAACCGTGAACTTGCCCGCCCTCGGTGAAAGCGTCACCGAAGGCACTGTGACCCGCTGGCTGAAACAGGTCGGCGACCGGGTCGAAGTCGACGAACCCCTGCTCGAGGTGTCCACCGATAAAGTCGACACCGAGATCCCCTCTCCGGTAGCCGGTGTGATCGAAGAGATCCTGGTGGCCGAGGACGAAACCGCCGACGTCGGAGCCCCGCTGGTGCGCATTGGCGACGGTTCCGGCTCAGGCGAGGCCGCCGAAGCAGCGCCTGCGGAGGCGGAAGCCCCCCAGCAGGAGGCTCCGAAGCAGGAGGCCCCCCAGCAGGAAGAGCCCCAGCAGGAGGAGCCGAAGCAGGAGGAGCCGCGTCAGGAAGCCCCTGCCGCGGAAGCTCCGGCCGCCGGTTCCGGCGAGGGCACCGAAGTCACGCTCCCGGCACTGGGCGAAAGCGTTACCGAAGGAACGGTCACCCGCTGGTTGAAGCAGGTGGGCGACACGGTCGAGGTCGATGAGCCGCTGCTCGAGGTCTCCACCGACAAGGTCGACACGGAGATCCCGTCCCCGGTGGCCGGCACGTTGCAGGAAATCAAGGTCGCCGAGGATGAGACCGCCGAGGTCGGTTCAGTGCTCGCCATCATTGGCACCGGTGCCGGCCCCGCCAAGGCGGAGCCGAAGGAAGCGGAGCCGGTGGCCGCCGCGCCCGCCGAGGACCGCGAGGCCCCGGTGGCGGAACCGGCCGCCGAACAGCCGGCCGCCGAAGCTCCGAAGGCCGAGGCGCCCAAGGCGGAGGCTCCGGAGGCAGCAGCCCCCCAGGCTGCACCTGCCCCGGCCGCCGCCGAGTCCGCCGCCGGCCCGGACGCCGGCTACGTCACCCCGCTCGTGCGCAAGCTGGCCAACCAGCACGGCGTGGACCTGTCCACCGTCAAGGGCACCGGCGTTGGCGGACGCATCCGCAAGCAGGACGTGATGGAGGCAGCCGAAGCCGCCAAGCCGGCCGCAGCTCCCGCAGCCGCCGCAAAGGCTCCGGCGGAGGCCGCGGCCTCGGCGAAGCGCGGCACCGTCGAGAAGGCGCCGCGGATCCGCCAGGTGATCGCCCGCCGGATGCGCGAATCGCTGGACGCGTCCACCCAGCTCACCCAGGTCCACGAGGTCGACATGACCAAGGTGGCCAAGCTGCGCGAGCGCGCCAAGAAGTCCTTCCAGGAGCAGAACGGCGTCAAGCTGACCTACCTGCCCTTTATCGCCAAGGCCGTCGCGGAGGCGCTCAAGCAGCATCCGAAGCTGAACGCCGGGTACGACGAGGAAAAGCAGGAGATCACCTACCACAACGCAGAGCACCTGGCGATTGCGGTGGATACCGACAAGGGCCTGCTGGTCCCGGTGATCAATGACGCCGGCAGCCTGAACCTGGCCGGCCTGGCGGGCAAGATCGCCGATGTTGCCGCACGTACCCGCAGCAACAAGATCGCTCCCGACGAGCTCTCCGGCGGCACCTTCTCGATCACCAACATCGGCAGCGTCGGGGCCCTCTTCGACACGCCGATCATCAACCAGCCGCAGGTGGGAATCCTCGGTACCGGCGCCATCGTCAAGCGGCCCATGGTGGTCCAGGATGAGAACGGCGACGATTCGATCGCCATCCGTTCGATGATGTACCTGTCCCTGACCTACGACCACCGTTTGGTCGACGGCGCAGATGCCGGCCGTTTCCTGCAGACGCTGCGGACGCGCCTGGAAGCCGGACAGTTCGAGGCGGACCTGGGCCTCTAGCCCGGACTGCCCCGCGCGACGCACGAATCAGCGGCGGGCTGCGTTCCCCAGTGGACGCAGCCCGCCGCTGTGCTCTGCCGCCCTCGGCCCCCCAGCCGTACTACGCAAGGTAGAAAAACCCCGTGCCGGCCCGGCATGGCGCGGATCTGGGCGCTTCCCCGGCCGATAAGCTGGGCCCATGGACATCCTTTACAACATTTTCGTCTTCCTGCATATCGTCGGTGCTGCCATGATCGTCGGCATCTGGATCGGCAACATGAAGAAGCCCACCGTCCACCCCCGCCAGTTCGACGGCGCCGCCCTGCAGCTCATTACCGGCATCATCATGATGGGCCTGATCCCGGCCTTGGCCATGGACGCCGACTACGTAAAGCTGACCATCAAGCTTGTCATCGGGCTCGTCGTGGGCGTCCTCGCGTTCATCGGCCGCCGCAAGTACAAGGCCGGCGAGCCAATTTCGGCCGGTCTGGCCCACTCCGTGGGCGGCCTGGCGCTGCTGAACGTCGCCATCGCCACCCTCTGGAACTGACCTTACGAATTCCCGCGCTGCGGCCGGCCCCGACCCGGGGCCGGTCGCAGTGGCTTTAACGGTGCCGCCGGACAGCCCGGCGCAACTCCCCTAGGATGAGGATGACGGCACCGGCCGACTCTGGCCGGGACCGGCGGAAAACGCATCCTGTACATCGACCAAGGAGGACACATGGCTACAACACGTTCTGCCAGCACCGAGTGGAACGGCGACCTGTTTAGCGGCGCCGGCCAGACTACGTTCGAAACGTCCGGGATCGGCACCTACGATGTCACCTGGAAGGCACGTGCGGACCAGTCCGAAGGAAAGACCAGCCCCGAAGAACTGCTGGCCGCGGCCCACGCCACCTGCTACTCAATGCAGTTCAGCAACATGCTCAAGGAAAACGGAACCACCGCGGAGAGCATTAAGACCTCGGCGGCCGTGGATTTCGTGCCGGGCACCGGCATCACCGAGATTCGCCTGACCGTGAACGCGACCGTGCCCGGGATCAGCGAGGACGACTTCCAGCGCCTGGCCTCCGGCGCCAAGGACACCTGTCCTGTTTCCGGCGCCCTGGCCTCCGTCCCGAGCATCACGATTGATGCCACCCTGGCCGGCTAGCGCACAAATCTTTCGTTGAAGAACCCCGGGCACCTTCGGTGTGCCCGGGGTTCTTTAGTGTTCAACCCGGCGCTCAGCCGGCCTCCTGCGGACGCGGCGGCAGCGGTCCGGGGCGCAGCACGGGATAACCGGCCCGCGCCGGCGGCTGGTCGGTCGGCAGTTCGCCCAGCATCTCCTTGAGGATGCCGACGCTGTGCTCCAGTTGCGGGTCCTCCCCCGCCCCGTACGCATGGGGCGGGAACGGCACCTCGATGTCCGGGTCCACCCCGTAGTTTTCCACGCCCCAGCCCACGCCCTGGGTGAACCAGAACGCGTACCGTGGCTGCGTGACACCGGTGCCGTCGGCCAGGGAGAATTTCGCGTCGATGCCAACCACCCCGCCCCACGTCCGCGTCCCGACGACGGGACCGATTCCGCGCAGCTTGCTCACCTGGGTGATGATGTCGCCGTCGGACCCGGCGTATTCATCGGTGAGGACGACGACGGGGCCCCGCGGCGCATGTGCCGGGTACGTGCCCGGCTGCTCGCCGCGCGCCAGGTTCCATGCGGTGACCTTGCGACCGATCAACTCGGCCACCAGCTGCGAGGTATGGCCGCCCCGGTTGCGCCGTACGTCGATGACGAGCGCGTCCTTGGCGGTCTCCACATCCAGGTCGCGGTGCAGTTGTGCCCAGCCGCGCGCCACCATGTCCGGAATGTGGAGGTACCCGAAGCGTCCGTTCGATGCCTCGCGGACGTTGCGGCGGTTCCCGGACACCCAGTTCTGGTACCGGAGCCGCTCCTCGTCGCGGATGGGGACCACCGCGATCCGCCGCTGCAGACCGGCTTCCGGGCTGCCCGCCCCGTTAACGATGGTCAGTTCAACGGTCTTGCCGGCCGCGCCGACCAGCAGCGGCGCCGGGCCTGCCAGCAGATCCACGGGGATGCCGTCCACCGCCGCAATCACGTCACCCGGGTCGACGGCTGCGCCCGGAGCCGTCAGCGGGGACAGCGCCAGCGGATCCGATGATTCGCCGGCGAGGATCTTCTGCACGGTCCAGCCCGCCTCGGTCCGCGCCAGGTCGGCGCCGAGCCGTCCCTGTTTCCCGGAGCCCGGTTCCGCGACCGGCGGGGGCGAAACGTACGCATGCGAGGTGCCGAGTTCGCCGTGCAGCTCCCAGAGCAGGTCCACCAAGTCGTCATGCGACCCAAGTCGTTCCACCAGGGGCCGGTAACGGTCGTAGACGCCTTGCCAGTCCAGCCCGGCCATGTCCTCGGCCCAGTAGAAGTCGCGCTGCAGCCGCCAGGCCTCGTCGAACGCCTGTCCCCAGACCTTGAGCGGTTCGAGCGTGACCCGGATCCGGCTCAGGTCGACCTGCACGCTCTCGGGCGAGTCGTCGTCGACCTTCCCGGCGGCCGGCACGGCCTTCACCTGCGCCTTGTGCACGTACACGATCCGTTTGCGGTCCTGGGACACCTCATAGGCGTCCACGGCCGGCACCAGCACGGAAACCTCCCGGCGGGAGAGGTCGAACCGCTCCAGCCGCTGGGACTGCTCCGGTTCCTCCGCCGACGCGCGTCCCTCTCCGGTGACACCGGCGGGATCACTGGCCAGCCACAGCAGGGCTCCTTCGACCGCGCTGAGGTCCGTGTAGCGGCCTTGCTGGACCGGGACCGGGATGATCCGCTCGGCCAGCCGTTCGGCGTCCACAACCACCTCAGCGACGGCGGACGGGGTTTGGTCCTCCCCGTTCGGGGAACCGTTTGGCTCCTTCCCGGCCGCCGGCGGTGCGTCCGGCAGCGTGCCGTGCACCGACGGGCCGAACGGCGAAGACGTGGCAGCGGCCAGGGCCACGAGGAACGGCTTGGTCGATTCGGGGAAACCCAGATCGAAGCTGTGGGTGGAATAGACCGGATCGAAGCTCCGTTCGGAGAGGAACGCGGCGAACTTGCCGTCCGGCGTGAAGGCCGGCCCATGGTCGCGGAAACGTCCGTCGGTCACGTCGACGATGCCGCCGGTGCCGTCGGCCCGGGCGAGCCGCAGGCGGGTGCGGGTACCCTCCGCGGTCACCGGCTCGGCCCACAGGATCCAGCGGGAATCCGGTGAAAAGACCAGCTCGCTAACGGCCCCGTGGTCGGTGCCGGAGAGGCGCCGCAGCTCCCCGTTTCCGGCGTCCAGGACCAGTACCTGCCCGTATTCGGTGGCCACTGCCGCCAGCGACCCGTCCGGACTGGCGGCAAGCGCGCTCACCCGGTCCGGTCCGGGCAGCTCCACGCGGCGCAATTGCTGCGGCTCCAGCGCTTCGGCGGAACGCGCGTCCGGTTCCCGGCTCTCCGTGGCGACGCCTTGCTTTCCGACGGAACGCACCTCCACGATGGGCTGGGATTGGGTCGGATGGACGACGGCGGAGGCGGACACCGGGCGGGGCAAGCCGTCGGGCTCCGGTTCGACCGGGGCCGGCGCGGGTGCGGCGGGAGCAGGCTGGTCGCCGCGGGGAAGTTGTTCGAAGACCTGGCGGATGTAGAGGGCTTCCTCGCCGTCGTGGTCGGCGACGTAGACCACGCGCGTGTCACCGAGGGGCCGCGCCAGCCGGGCGCGGACGCCGGGCGTCGATTCCACCGCGCGCGAAGGCCCGTCCCGGTGGGTCAGCCAGTGCACGGTGCCGTGCGTTTCGATGACGGACGCGGTTCCCTTTGGATTCGGGACGGCGGACGCCAGGTGCTGTGCCACGTTGAGTGGGCGGCCGCGGCGGCTCGTGGAGGCCGAGCCCAGCGTGATCTGGAGCCGGCGCGGTGCCGCGTCCAGGGAATCGAGGAGCCAGAGTTCGCCGGCGGATTCGAAGACCACCCGGTTGCCGTCCGTCGCGGCATGGCGGACATAGAAACCGTCGTGGTCGGTGTGCCGGCGGAGGTCTGTTCCGTCCGGCCGCACCGAATACAGATTGCCGTAGCCTTCGTGGTCGCTCAGGAACGCGATCCGGTTGCCGATCCACATCGGGTCCGCCAGGTTGCCGTCGAGTTCTGCCGCCAGGCGCTCGAACTCGCCGCCTCCGTCCCGGTCGATCCACAGCTTGCCGGCCGTACCGCCGCGGTAACGCTTCCACCAAGCCGGTTCGCGCGAGAGCACGCTCCCGACCACCAGCGGACGCTCGTCGCCGAGTTCCGGCCCGAACGCGATCGAGTCGACGGGCCCGAAGGGCAGGACCCGGGCGCCGGAGCCGTCCAGCGGCACGGCATAGGCCCAGGTATGACGCGACTCTTCGCGTTCGAAGGAACTCGTCACCAGGGCGTCGCCCGAAGGCGTGAATCCTTTTACCCTGGTGGAGGCATGCCCCCAGTACGTCAGTTGGCGGAACCCTCCGCCGTCGACCGATGCCGTGACGGCCTCGGGCGCGCTGGCCTGCACCACACCCCAGGCCAGGTGCTGTCCGTCCGGCGAGAACCTGGGGTTCCTGGCCGGCAGTTGCAGCGACGAGACACGCCACGCCCGGCCGCCGGCAATGGGTGCAACCCACACGTCGTCCTCTGCGACGAACGTGACAAGATCGCCGTGCACGTGCGGGTAGCGGAAGTAGCTCGATGAAGTCATGCCTCGATCTTAGTCACGGCCCGCGCCCGCCCTAGGGTCATCGGAGCGGCGGGGCGCCTCATGGACGGCCTGGATCAGCCAGCCGGCGTCCTGCCTCACCATCTCCAGTTGGACCCGTTGCACGCTGGGTTCGGCGCGCCGTCCCACCACGCTGCCGTCGGCGGTCACCTGCCGGAACGCCGACGTGGTGACCGTCGCGGCCACCGTTTCCTTTCCTCCGCCTTGCGCCGCCGGATCAGCGGTTGCGTCCTCCACCGTGGTTTCCAGGCCCTCGAGCCAACTCCCCGAGCCTTCCAGTGCCGCGATGATCTCCCGGTCCGTGTCCATGACGGCCGTTCCGGGGACATTGACCCGGTCGAGGAGCATTGCATCGCGCGTCCTGACCGCTTCGGTGCGCAACCAGGCCAGGGCAGGCACGGCCGCGGCCGCATCGTCGCCCCGCAGCGCCTGTGCCAGGGCCGCCGGCAGGACCCGGGCCTCGGGGGGAGAAGGCGGCTGTGCTTCGTGCTGCGCCGTGGACACCTGTTGCACGGACTTGCCGCGGCCAGGCGGCCGCCCGGCGTCTGGGTCGTTGGGCGGAGCAGGCGCCAAGGCGCCCGCCAGGGCGGACAGCAGTCCCGCTGCCGCCGCCGCCGAGGTGATCGCCAGTACTGCCTTGGCCCACCGGCCGGCGGCCGGCCGGGCATCGCCCCGGGACAGGGGCCGGGCATCGCGCCGGGACAGGGGCCGGGGAAACGGTGGCAGCGGTCCCCAGTCCCGGCGGCCCGCCGCCCTTCCCGCCGCCGGCCGCCGGGTCAACAATTGACTGGCAACGGAAGGATGCGCCGACGCCGTCAAATCCAGCGCGTCCGGCTTTGCGGCCCGAATCGCCCGGCGGGCGAACTCCGCCGCCGAGGGGCGCTCCCCTACACGCTCGGCCAGTCCGTCTTCCAGGAGGGCCACCAGATCATCCGGCACCTGGGGCACCAACGCCGCCAGCGGCGGCCGCTGTGCGGTGGCACCGGGCACCCGGCCGGTGAGCGCGAACCACCCGAGGGCTGCCAGCGCATAGATGTCCGTTTCGGGATCCAGGCAACCTCCGCCGGACCCGCTCCTCGGTGCCCCGAACCCCGGCGTGCCCGCCGCCGGCGGGCGGTCGCTGCCCAGCGCACGGGCGACACCCAGGTCGGCCAGCAGCGGCTTGCCCACGGCGGTGAACAGCACATTGCCGGGCGAGACGTCTCCGTGCACGGTCCCGATCCCGTGCAGGTAATCCAGAACCTGGGCGATTGGGGTCAGAATCGTCACCACCTCGCCCACGGCCAGCGGTCCGCGGGCGGCGACGAGTGCCGCGAGCGAGCCGCCGGCAGCATACTCCAGCAGCAGCCCGGGCCCGCGATCAGTTTCCACGTGGCCATGGACGGGCAGCAGGTGCTCATGCCGCGCGCCCGCCAGCAGCAACAGTTCATGGTCGGCGGCGGCAGCAGCCGCGGTCCCCTGCTGCCCCTCCGCGGCAATCGCCCAGGGCGCTGGCTCGCCCTCCCCGGCGGCGGATCCGGGCCGGGCCGCGCGGCGCACCGGCGGCGGGCCGCCGGCGTCGTCGGTGGAGGGAACAGGCGGCGTGGACAGCACCTTCAGTGCATACTCAGTTCCGGTCGCCGTCTCGCGGACAAGCCAGACCGAGGCTGATGCGCCGCTGCCCAGCCATCGCTGCACGTGCAACCCCGCCGCCGCGGGACGCGGCGGTTCCGGCTCGACGGAGGCTGCGCCAAGTGTCTGCCCATCTTCCATGGACCACTTCTACTACGTCCGGCTGTGGGCTGCAGGAGTTATCCACAGCAATTGGGGCGCTACACAAATAGCAGTGCCCGGCCCTCGAAGCGTAGTCTTGCTGAATGGCTCTTGAGTTTTCACGACTGGGCTTCGCCCCTGACTACGTCGACTATGAAGAAGGCTGGGCGCTGCAGCGCAAGCTGCACGCTGAAGTCGTGGCTGGCACGGCGCCCAGCACCGTGCTGTTGCTCGAGCACAGTGCCGTCTACACCGCCGGCAAGCGGACCGAAGACCATGAGCGGCCGCTGGACGGCACCCCCGTGGTCAGCGTGGACCGTGGCGGCAAGCTGACCTGGCACGGCCCCGGCCAGTTGGTGGGTTATCCCATCGTGGCCCTTCCCGATCCAACCCGGGTGGCCGACTACGTCGACATCCTCGAGCAGGTCCTGATCAACGTGCTCGCCGGTTACGGCGTGGCCGGCACCAGGATGGAGGGCCGCTCCGGCGTCTGGATCGAGGCCGACGAGCGCGGCCCCGCCCGCAAGATCGCCGCCATCGGCATCCGCGTTAACCGCCGGGTAACCATGCACGGCTTCGCGCTCAATTGCCGGAATGACCTGGCACCCTACAGCCAGATCATTGCCTGCGGCATTACCGACGCCGGCACCACCACCATCCAGGCCGAGACCGGGCTGGACGTGGCCCCGGCCGACATCGCAGACCGGGTGGAGGCAGAACTCCGCTCGTTCGAAACATCCCTGGTCAAGACGGGCACCCCCGGACCCGCGGCCACCGACACCGACACTGGCCACCGCCAGACCGAAGGAGCCCTGTTGTGACGCTCGCCCCTGAAGGACGCCGCCTGCTGCGCGTCGAGGCCCGCAATGCCGCCACCCCCGTGGAGCGCAAGCCGGACTGGATCAAGGCAAAGGTCAACATGGGCCCCGAGTACGTGGGCATGAAGAACCTGGTCAAGAAGGAGGGGCTGCACACCGTCTGCGAAGAGGCAGGCTGCCCCAATATCTTTGAATGCTGGGAAGACCGCGAGGCAACCTTCCTGATCGGCGGATCCGAGTGCACGCGCCGCTGCGATTTTTGCCAGATTCACACGGGAAAGCCTTCACCCGTCGACATCCTGGAACCCACCAAGGTCGCCCAGTCGGTCCAGCAGATGAACCTGCGCTACGCCACCGTCACCGGCGTCGCCCGCGATGACCTGGCCGACGAGGGCGTGTGGCTCTACGCCGAGACCATCCGGAAGATCCACGAACTCAACCCCGGCACCGGCGTCGAAATCCTGATTCCAGACTTCTCCGGAAAGCCCGAACACATCGCGGCCATCTGCGAAGCCCAACCGGAGGTGTTCGCGCACAACGTGGAAACCGTGCCCCGGATCTTCAAGCGCATCCGGCCGGCCTTCCGCTATGAGCGTTCGCTAAACGTCATCACCCAGGGCCGCGACCACGGCATGGTGACCAAGTCCAACCTGATCCTGGGCATGGGCGAGACCCGCGAAGAGATTTCCGAGGCGCTGCGCGATCTCCACGCCGCCGGCTGCGACCTGGTGACCATCACCCAGTACCTGCGCCCGACCGAGCGCCACCACCCGGTAGAGCGCTGGGTGAAGCCGGAGGAGTTCGTGGAACTGAGCCAGGAGGCCGAGGAAATCGGCTTCCTGGGTGTGATGAGCGGACCGCTGGTGCGCTCGTCCTACCGTGCCAGCCGTCTCTGGGCCACCGCCATGCGCAAGAAGGGCCTGGAGCTTCCGCCCCAGCTCGCGCACATCGGCGAGTCCGGCAGCACCCGCCAGGAAGCCGCCACGCTGATGGCTGCCCGGTAACCGAACCGCCGGAACCGCGGTCCGGGAGCCTGCCGGCTGCCGGACCGTTGCCGTGTCCGCATCCGGCACGAGAGCCTCCTCCGTCACGATAGAATTGGACATTATGGCCCATAGCACCGATTCCGACGCCCCGAAGCGGGGTCTCTTCTCACGCAAGCCCAAGGCTGGGAAACCGTCCAAAGCCAACAAGCAGCCCGGCCGGCTGAAGCAGATCGGCCAGGTCTTCCGGATGACCCGGCGCAACGACCCGAACGTTGTCTGGTTCATGCTGCTGGCGTTCCTCGGCATCGTCGCCGTCGGCCTGGTCATTGGCCTGCTGATCAACAACTGGGTCACGCTGCTGATCATCTCCGTCCCGCTGGGCCTGCTGGCCGCCACCTTCATCCTGTCGCGGCGCGCCGAACGTGCGGCGTTTTCGCAGATCGAGGGCCAGCCCGGTGCTTCCGGGGCGGCGCTCAGTGTGCTGCGCCGCGGCTGGATCCTGCAGGACCAGCCGGTGGCCGTGAACCCGCGCACCCAGGACGCCGTATTCCGCGCCGTGGGCCGCCCCGGCATTGTGCTGGTCACCGAGGGCCCCTCGCACCGGGTGCGGCAGCTGGTCGAGTCGGAGCGGCGCCGGATGCGCCGCATCCTGCCCAACGTCACGATCCATGTGATCGAGACCGGCCGCGGCGAAGGCCAGGTGGAGCTGAGCAAGGTGGCCAAGACCGTGCAGAAGCTCAAGAAGGAACTGACCAAGCAGGAAGTCAGCGCCGTGGACAAGCGGCTGTCGGCCCTGGGCAGCAACAAGCTCCCCATCCCGAAGGGCGTGGACCCGTTCAAGGCCCGCCCGGATCGCAAGGCCATGCGCGGACGCTGATCCTCCCGCCTGACACACCGAGAGGCTGCCGGTTCTCACCGGCAGCCTCTCGGGTTTAACGGGTTGGCGTTGATCGGGGTTGAAGCACCCTTGGGCGCTGCCTCAGCGGCGCACCAGGACGGTGCCCATGGCACGATCGTGGAACCCGCGCTGGTCGGGGTCGAAAATGACCGCCGGAATCACCAGGCACAGGAGGGCGGTACGCACGACGGCGGCCAGCAACCCGGGCGCGGAGCCGTCGAGTTTGCGCACGTGGATGCCGAGCAGGCGGTGGCCGAAACTGTAGCCGAGCGTCCCCACCAGCAGCAACTGCTCGAGGGCGAACACTGCCAGGATGGCGAGTTGGTTGCCGCCCAGGAAGGCGTTCGCGATCGCATAGCACAGGAGCCAGTCAACGAGCAGCGCCACCATCCGGCGCCCCGGACGCGCAATCGAGCCGGAGCCGGACTGCGGGAGCCCGAGCCGCTGCCCGGGCCATTTCTGGATGTTGGACTGCGGGGGGCCTTCGAGCCAGGAACCAAGATCGCGTCTGCTTACCACCCCTCAAGTTTACCGGTCACGCCTGCCGCCGGCTTCCCCGGGGTTCGGGCCCCGGATTGGCTGCCGGTAAAGCGAGAGGACCACTGGCGGTAAACTTGCTGTGCACATCGATTTCGTAACCTGCCCGAAACAATTGCGACACTGTCGGGAAATTCCCTGCTCCTATTGTTGTAACTGTTGCCGGCCCCGTTCAGCGGAGGCAGGTTCCCCCAGAATGCGTAAGGAGCATGACCCCGATGTTCAAGAATGCGGACGAGGTCCTCAAGTACATCGCCGACGAAGACGTGAAGTTCGTCGATATCCGTTTCACCGATCTGCCCGGCGTCCAGCAGCACTTCAACGTGCCGGCCAAGACCGTTGACGCGGACTTCTTCGTGAACGGCCAACTCTTCGACGGCTCCTCGATCCGCGGCTTCCAAGGCATCGCCGAGTCCGACATGCAGCTGATTCCGGATGTTTCCACCGCCTTCATCGACCCGTTCCGCGTCGAGAAGACGCTGGCACTGAACTTCTCCATCGTGAACCCGCGCACCGGCGATCCCTACCACCGCGACCCCCGCGGCGTGGCCGAGCGCGCCGAAGCGTATCTTGCCTCCACCGGAATCGCCGACACCGCGTTCTTCGCCCCGGAAGCCGAATTCTTTATTTTCGACGACGTCCGCTACCAGTCCAGCCCCGAGCATTCCTTCTACAGGGTGGACTCGGTCGAGGCGTACTGGAACTCCGGCAAGAGGGAAGAAGGCGGGAACCAGGGGTACAAGACCCCGGTCAAGGGCGGCTACTTCCCCGTGGCCCCCACCGACAAGCAGGCGGACCTGCGCGACGCGATCTGCGTGGAACTGGACGCCGTGGGCCTCGAGGTCGAGCGCTCCCACCACGAGGTCGGTGCCGCCGGCCAGGCCGAGATCAACTACAGGTTCAGCACCCTGACGCACGCCGCCGACGATCTGCTGAAGTTCAAGTACATCGTCAAGAACGTTGCCGACGCCTGGGGCAAGTCCGCCACGTTCATGCCCAAGCCGGTCTTCGGCGACAACGGCTCCGGCATGCACTGCCACCAGTCGCTCTGGACCGGCGGGCAGCCGCTGTTCTACGACGAGAAGGGCTACGCCGGCCTCTCCGACACCGCCCGCTGGTACATCGGCGGCTTGCTCAAGCACGCTTCCGCGGTGCTGGCGTTCACCAACCCGACGGTGAACTCCTACCGCCGGCTGGTCAAGGGCTTCGAGGCCCCGGTGAACATGGTCTACTCGCAGGGCAACCGGTCGGCCGGCATCCGCATCCCGATCACCGGCTCCAACCCCAAGGCCAAGCGCATCGAGTTCCGCGCTCCCGACCCCAGCTCGAACCCCTACCTGGCCTTCGCAGCGCAGCTGATGGCGGGCCTGGACGGCATCAAGAACCGCATCGAGCCCGCTGACCCGATCGACAAGGACCTGTACGAGCTGCCCGCCGAGGAAGCCAAGGACATCCAGAAGGCTCCGGGTTCGCTGGAGGAAGCGCTTGAGGCTCTGGAGGCGGACAACGAGTTCCTGCAGGCCGGTGGTGTCTTCACCCAGGACCTGATCGACACCTGGGTCGCCTACAAGCGCGAAGAGGAAATCGCGCCGCTGGCCGCCCGCCCGAACCCGTACGAGTTCGAGCTCTACTACGGCTGCTAGCCGGATTCCGCGGCCAAGTCGCGGTTAGTCCGCGCGAGTCCGTACGGCGTGAGGCTCCTCCCTTGTGATGGGAGGAGCCTCACGCGTTCGCGGTGCCCGGCGCATCCGCCCGCCATCCCGCTGCGGCCGCAACGGTGAGCGGCAGCCGGATGCCTCGGCTGAAACGTCGAGGCATGGCAAAATGAACCCTATGGGCGAGAGCGGGGGGCCCGCACCTCAAAGCCGGACGCCGCGACCGGTCAGGGCCGCGCTCATCGGCGCTGCCGTCACCTTTTTGCTGTTTCTGGTCATCCTGCGCGTCGGAGTCGCCTATTCGCTGGTGCTGACCGCCACCGCGCTGCTATTCGCGGGAGTCGTCGCGATCATCCGCAGCGCGCTGCGCGGGTAAGGAACGGCTAGCCGCGGGTGAGGCACGGCCGCCGCTCAGCCGTCCCGGCGCGTCTCGGTGACGGCGGTCAGCAGGAAAACCGAGTCCTCGGACGCCTCCACCGAGTGCCGCTCCTGCGGGATCACGGCGAGCTGGTTCTCGTTGACGGCCATGCGGCCGGACGCGGACACCACGGTGACCGCCCCTTCCAGGACCAGCAGCGTGCCGGCCAGCGGGGCGTTGTGCTCCCCCAGCTCCGCGCCTGCCTTCAACGCCAACACCGTCTGGCGCAACGGACCGTCCTGGGCCACCAAGGCGGCACTGCGTCCGTGCGGGGCTCCGACGGCCACGGCCAGGTGTTCGCGTCCAAGCACATCGATGTCGGTCATGTCCGGCGCCTCCTTCGGTTGGGTTCCGGCCTCAGCCTAACCCGGCACCCTGTTCCGGGCCACACCGGCGGGGCGGGGCCCGACGGCGGCGCCCCCGCGCTGAGGCGCACCGCCGTCGGCCGGTCAGAGGACCTTGGCCAGGAAGTCCTGGGTACGTGCCTGCTGCGGAGCGCCGAAGAGTGCCTCCGGCCTGCCTTCTTCTACGATGTAGCCGTCGGCCATGAAGATGACGCGGTCGGAGACTTCGCGGGCGAAGCCCATCTCGTGGGTGACCACCACCATCGTCATGCCTTCCGCCGCCAGATCCTTGATGACCTGCAGCACCTCCCCCACCATTTCCGGGTCCAGGGCGCTGGTAGCCTCGTCGAAGAGCATGATGTCGGGGTTCATGGCCAGTGCCCGCGCGATGGCGACGCGCTGCTTCTGCCCGCCGGAGAGCTGGGCCGGGCGGGCGTCGGCTTTCTCGGACAGCCCGACCCTCTCCAGCAGTTCCAGGGCCTTGTTCCGTGCTTCGGCCTTGCCGAGCTTCTTGAGCTCCACCGGGGCCAGCATGATGTTCTCCAGCACTGACTTGTGCGGGAACAAGTTGAAGTGCTGGAAGACCATGCCGATGTGCTGGCGTACCTTGTCCAGGTCGACCTTCGGGTCGGTCAGGTCGAAACCGTCGACGACCACGGTTCCCCCGCTGATGTCCTCCAGCTTGTTCAGGCAGCGCAGGAAGGTCGACTTGCCCGAGCCGGACGGCCCGATCACGCAGACGACTTCGCCTTCGGCCACCTCGACGTCGAGGCCCTTGAGGACCTCGTTGCTGCCAAAGCTCTTTTTCAGTCCGGCGACGTGAATCTTGCTCACTTGTTGAACCTCTTATCCAGGATGTTGGAAAGCTTGATCAGCGCGGTGATCACCACGAAGTACAGCGCCGCCACGATCAGCAGGGTTTCGCCGGTGCGGAAGTTGGAGGCGTAGATCTGCTGGCCCTGGTAGGTCAGTTCGGCGAATCCGATGACCGCCAGCAGGGAGCTGTCCTTGAGGGTGATGACGAACTGGTTGATGAAGCTGGGGGTCATGATCTTGACCGCCTGCGGGATCACGACCTTCTGCATGGACTTGACGTAGCCCAGGCCCAGGCTGCGGCTGGCTTCCATCTGGCCTGGATCCACGGACTGGATGCCGCCGCGGACGATCTCCGTCATGTAGGCGCCGGCGTTCAGGCTCAGGGTCAGCACGCCTGCGGTGAGGACGTCGATCGGCGCGCCGGTCAGCTGCGGCAGGCCGAAGTAGAAGAAGAACGCCTGGACCAGCAGCGGCGTGCCGCGGAAGATGCCCACATAGGTGGTCGCGATCCCGCGCAGCACGATCCGGCGGGATACCTTCAGGAACCCGAAGGCGACGCCCAGGACCAGGGCGATGAGGATGGACAGCGCCGTGGCGAACAGCGTGAGCCCCAGGCCCTTCATCAGGGCGGGGAGGCTGTCTGTCAGCAGCTGCCAGAAACTGCTCTTCCCGGCGGTCTCCGGCGAGGCGAGGTACTTGTCCAGGATCTGCTGGTATTCGCCGCTGGCCTTGAGGTCGGCCAGGCCGGCGTTGAAGGCCTGGATCAGTTCGGGATTCTGATCCTTGTTCACCGCGAAGCCGTAGGAACTTCCGCGTTCCTTCTCCGTGACGGCCTTCAGCCCGTTGTTCTGGGCGATGCCGTAGGCCAGCACCGGGTAGTCATCGAAGACTGCCACGGAGTTGCCGGCCTTGACGTCGTCGTACATCGTGGCCGACTGGTCCAGCGGCTTGACCGTGAACCCGTACTCTTCGGCGATGGAGTCGGCGAAAGCTTCACCCTCGCTGCCGCGCTTGACCGCGACTGTCTCGCCCGCGAGGTCCTCGTACGACGTGATCTCGTTGTTGCTCTGCGCCACGGCCATCTGCACGCCCGAGTCGAAGTACGGGTCGGAGAAGTCGAAGACCTGCCGGCGTTCGTCCGTGATGGACATGCCGGCAATGACCCCATCCACCTGGTTGGACTGCAGGGCCTGCAGGGCGGCGTCGAACCCGAGTGAACGGATTTCCACCTCGAAGCCCTGGTTCTCGGCGATCGCCCGCAGCAGGTCCATGTCGATGCCGACCAGTTCGCCGCCCTGGCGGAACTCGAAGGGCGCGAACGTCGTGTCGGTACCGATGACGTAGCTCTTGCCGCTGGCGCTCTGCGGGGCCTGGGCCGCAGCCGCGGCCGCGTTGCCGCCGAAGACCAGCGAGAGCACCGCCAGCAGCCCGGTCAGGGCCAGCAGGCGCCGTCCCAGCCCGGTGCGTTGGAGGGTGTGCAAACTAAACAGCTCCTAGATTTGTTTCAGGGCACGCCTGTACAAGGCGCAAAAGATCCTCATTGAGGGTACAGACCGGCGACCGGCGGCACCACTTGGCGTCCGGGAGGCTAGGTGCCGTAACCGTAGAAGTAGCGCTCGAAGATGGCCCGGGCGCGGCGGGTGAGGCGCAGGTAGTCTTCCTCGATCGCCGCAGCGTTCCCGGGCTCGTACCCGCACCAGCGTGCCACCGCTTCCAGGTCCCTGCGCGAGACGGGCAACACGTCGGAGTTCTTGCCCGCCCAGATCACATTGGCCGACCGGATCCGTGTGGCAAGGCTCCAGCTTCGGCCGAGCGTGGCTGCGTCGTCCCCCGGGAGCAACCCGGCGGCTCCGATGGCGGAAAGCGCTTCGAGCGTGTTGGTGGTGCGCAGCTCCGGGAGCTTCCGGGCGTGCTCCAGCTGCAGCAGCTGGACCAGCCACTCCACATCGCTGAGTCCCCCGCGGCCCAGCTTCAAATGGCGGGCTGGATCGGCGCCACGCGGGAGCCGCTCCGATTCCACCCGCGCCTTGATCCGCCGGATCTCGCGCACCTGATCGCTTCCGAGCCCGTCCGGGTAGCGGATCGCATCCACGAGCGCAATGAACTCGTCCGCCAGGTTGTCGTCTCCGGCCATTGGCCGGGCGCGCAGCAAGGCCTGGGCCTCCCAGACCAGGGACCAGCGTTGGTAGTACTCGCGGTAGGAGTCCAGCGAGCGCACCATCGGCCCGTTCTTGCCTTCCGGCCGCAGCGCCGCGTCCACATCGAGCACCCGTTCGGCCAGCACCGGAGGCGTGCAGGGCTGCTTCAGGAGGGGAGAGATCCGCGTGACGATGCGCTCCGCCTGCTGCTGGGCCCGGCCGGGGTCGGCCCCCGGCAACGGCCGGTGCACGTACATGACGTCGGCATCCGAGCCGTAGCTGATTTCGCGTCCGCCCTGCCGGCCCATGGCCACCACCAGCAGGGCCGTCAGCCGTTCCTCGGACTCCAGCACGGAGGTTTCCGCCACATGGAGTGCGCCGAGCACGGCGGCGCGGTCTGCGTCCGCCAGGGCGGCGCCGACCTGGGACTGGTCCAGCAGCCCGGAGGAGTCGGCGAGCGCGATGCGCAGCGTTTCCCGGCGGCGGATCAGCCGGATCAGCCGGATGGCCTCTTCGGGCACCGGATGGCGGGACATCTTGGACCGGATTTCCTGCCACTGGGCGTCGAAGCTGAGCGGTACGAGGTCCTTGTCGGTGCCCAGCCAGGCCGTGGACTCCGGCGAAACCTCCAGCAGGTCCGTGATGAAGCGGCTGCTGGAAAGAATGTGGCACAGGCGTTCGGCAGCCGAGCTTGAGTCCCGCAGCATGCCCAGGTACCAGTGGGAGTCTCCCAGGCGTTCGCTCAACCGGCGGAAGCCCAGCAGGCCCGCGTCCGGGTCCACGCCGGACGCGATCCATTCCAGCAAGACCGGAAGCAGCTGGCGCTGCAGCAACGCCTTCCTGCTGACCCCGCCGGTCAGGGCCTCGATATGACGCATCGCACCACGCGGATCTTGGTAGCCCAGCGCGGCCAGCCGGCCCTGTGCCGCTTCCGGGGTCAGCCGCACCTCGTCCAGGCTCAGGTTGGAGGCGGCCGCCAACAGCGGCCGGTAGAAGATGCGTTCATGCAGCGCCCGCACCCGGCGCTTGGTCTGCTGCCACTTCTCCAGCATCTCGGCCGGCGCCGGACGCCTCTCGAGCAGCGCCCCCTGCGCGGCTTTGGCCAGCACGCGCTGCGCCTGCTCGTCGTCGGGCATCAAGTGGGTCCGGCGCAGGTTCACCAGCTGGATCCGGTGCTCCAGCACGCGCAGGTACCGGTAGGCTTCGTCGAATTCCTGCGCGTCGGCGCGCGCGATGTAGCCCGCCGCGCTCAACGCGGCGATGGCCGACGTCGTGTCACGCTGGCGGATGGAATCGTCCACCCGGGCATGCACCAGCTGCAGCAATTGGACCGTGAATTCGACGTCGCGCAGCCCGCCGCGGCCCAGCTTGATCTGGCGGCCGCGCTCGTGGGCCGGAATGTTTTCGGTGACCCGGCGGCGCATGGCCTGCACCGACTCGACGAACCCTTCCCGTTCCGACGAGGACCACACCAGCGGCGACACCGCTTCCTCGTACCGGCGGCCCAGCCCGGGGTCCCCGGCCACGGCCCGGGCCTTCAGGAGCGCCTGGAACTCCCAGCTCTGCGCCCAACGCCGGTAGTACGTCAGGTGCGAGTCCAGCGTGCGGACCAGCGGTCCGTCCTTGCCCTCCGGGCGCAGGTTGGCGTCGACTTCCCAGAGCCCGGGCTCGGGGCCGGGTGAGTTGATGGCGCGGGCCGTTCCGGTGGCCAGCGCCGCGCCGATCGCCCCGGCATCGCCGTCCGCGAGTCCGCCGGCTTCCACGACGTAGACCACGTCGACGTCGGAAATATAGTTCAGTTCGCCGGCCCCGCACTTTCCCATGCCGATGATGGCCAGCCGCACCGCCGCGACGTCATCGGTGCCGTACCGTTCCGCTGCTTCGGCCCGGGCCACCGCCAGCCCGGCGTCCAGCGCGGCCGCGGCCAGGTCCGCCAGTTCCCGGGCGGCGTCCGGCAGGAAATCGACCGGGGAGGCTGCGGAGAGGTCGCGGATCGCCAGTGCGGACAGGTGCCGGCGGTACGTGCTCCGCAGGGCGACGTAGGCGTCCTTGCCCGACAAGGAGGCGACCGGTTGTCCCGCCAACGGGTCCGCCCCGACGGACCGGAGCAGCGAGCTGCGCAGCCGGGACGCCGGCACCCGGCCGGGTTCCGGTCCTATATCCGTGTCGAGGACGTCCAGGTGCTCCGGCCGGCGGAGCAGGAAGTCTGCCAGGGCTTCCGAAGCCCCGAGCAGCCGGAACAGGGCTTCGCTGCCGTCTCCGCCCATGTTGATGACGTCGGCCAGGGTCGGGTTCTTCTCCAGCAGCCGCACCAGTGACACCAGTGCCTGGTCCGGGTCGGCGCTGAGCGCGAACCCGGCCTCCAGCCGGTCCTGGCTGATGCCGGACAATTCCTTGGCCTGGAGGAACCGGGTGCTGCGCTCCAGGTCGTGGAACCCTCGGGCGATCAACCGCCGGTTCGTCAGCACGTCCCCGCCCTAGAGGATTCCGATGTTGCGCTTCAGCTCGTGCGGGGTGACCTGCAGCCGGTAGTCGTGCCACTCGGCCCGCTTGTTGCGCAGGAAAATCTCGTACACCTGCTCGCCCAGGATCCCGGCCACCAGCTCCGACTCCTCCATGGTGCGGATGGCGTCGTGCAGGCTGGACGGCAGCGGGTCCAGGCCCATGGCCCGACGTTCGGCGGTGCTCAGGCTCCATACGTCGTCCTCGGCGGCCGGCGGCAACTCGTAGCCCTCCTCGATGCCCTTGAGCCCGGCGCCCAGCAGCACCGCGTAGGACAGGTACGGATTGGCCGCCGAGTCAATGCCCCGGTATTCCACCCGGGCGGATTGGCCCTTGCTCGGCTTGTACAACGGCACCCGCAGCAGCGCCGACCGGTTGTTGTGGCCCCAGGACACGTAGCTGGGTGCCTCTCCCCCGCCCCACAGGCGCTTGTAGGAGTTCACGAACTGGTTGGTGACGGCGGTGAATTCGGGCGCATGGCGCAGGATCCCGGCCATGAACTGGCGCGCGGTCTTGGAGAGCTGGAACTCGGCACCGGCTTCGAAAAATGCGTTCGAGTCGCCCTCGAACAACGAAAAGTGGGTGTGCATGCCGGAGCCGGGGTGGTCGGAGAACGGCTTGGGCATGAAGGTGGCGTAGATGCCCTCCATCAACGCCACTTCCTTGACCACCGTGCGGAAGGTCATGATGTTGTCCGCGGTCTGCAGGGCATCGGCGTAACGAAGGTCGATTTCGTTCTGGCCGGGGCCGTCCTCGTGGTGGCTGAACTCCACCGAGATGCCCACGTTTTCCAGCATCGTCACCGCGGTGCGGCGGAAGTCTTGGGCAACGCCACCGGGCACGTGGTCGAAATACCCGGCGTGGTCCACGGGTACCGGGACCCCGTCCGGACCCAACTGGTCGGACTTGAGCAGGTAGAACTCGATTTCGGGATGGGTGTAGCAGGTAAAGCCCATCTCCGCGGCTTTGCCCAGCGTCCGTTTGAGCACGTTCCGCGGGTCGGCGGTGGAGGGTTCGCCGTCGGGGGTGAGCACGTCGCAGAACATCCGGGATGTCTGCTCCGCTTCGCCCCGCCATGGCAGGATCTGGAACGTGGTGGGATCCGGCTGGACCAGCATGTCGGATTCGAAGACCCGGGCCAGGCCTTCGATCGAGGAGCCGTCGAAACCGAGCCCTTCCTCGAAGGCGCCTTCGACCTCGGCAGGGGCCAGCGCCACGGATTTCAGCGACCCGACGATGTCCGTGAACCAGAGCCGGACAAACCGCACGTCGCGTTCCTCGATGGTACGGAGGACGAATTCCTGCTGACGGTCCATGTGCTGCCTTTCGCTGAGTCCGGGCCCTGCATCCAAAACTGCATGCCAAAGCCTGCCGTGGTCTGCTTCCCTTTAGCCTACTGGCAGCACAACCGAAGTTGGCGCCCCGGTAACGCGTCCGCGTCGCAGTGGAGGAAGCGGACGCCGGAGGATTAGGCTCTATCACATGCCCACTTCACAGTCTTCCGGTGCAGAACAGCCGGCTCCTTACGGCATGTCGGCGGCGGCATCGGCTTCCCGCCCGGCGCGCCGCACCCGCATCCACCACCTGCAGCAGGCCAAGGACGAGGGCCGGCGCTTCGCCATGCTCACGGCGTACGACCAGTACACCGCGGAGATCTTCGACGCTGCCGGCATCGAGGTGCTGCTGATCGGCGATTCGGCGTCCAACAACGTCCTGGGCAACGAGACGTCCCTGCCGATCACGGTGGACGAGATGCTGCCGCTCTGCCGGGCGGTGGCCCGCTCGGCCCGCAGCGCGTTCGTCGTTGCCGACCTGCCCTTCGGCAGCTACGAGGTGTCGCCGGCGCAGGCGGTGGAAACTTCCGTGCGCTTCCTGAAGGAAACCGGCGTCCATGCGGTGAAGATGGAGGGCGGCGCCTACTATGCGGAGACCGTCCGGGCCATGGTGCAGGCCGGTGTTCCGGTGCTGGCGCACATCGGCTTCACCCCGCAGAGCGAACATGCGCTGGGCGGTTACCGGGTGCAGGGCCGCGGCGACGACGCCGAGCGGCTCATTGACGACGCCCTGGCACTGGAAGCAGCCGGAGCCTTCGCGGTGCTCATGGAGATGGTTCCGGCCGAGGCAGCCGCCAAGGTGGATCAGGCCCTGCGTGTTCCCACGATCGGGATCGGGGCCGGGCCGTCGACCACCGGCCAGGTCCTGGTCTGGCAGGACATGGCCGGCCTGCGCGGCGGCAAGATGGCGAAGTTCGTCAAGCAGTACGCGGACGTGCGCACCATCATCTCCGACGCCGCCGCCGCCTTCCGCTCGGATGTCCAGGACGGCTCGTTCCCCGGCCCGGAGCACTCCTTCTAGGCGCCGCGTCCTTCAGTTCGCAGACGCCCCGGCCGGGAACGGGCGCCGGCAGGATCAGTCGTCCTCCGCGTCCCACTCCTCGTTGCGCCGCTGCACCTTCTCCAACGCGCGCTCGGCTTCTTCGCGGGTCTCGTAGGGGCCGATCAACTGGGTCCAGTCGGACTGGGCGCCCACTTCCACCTGGTGGGTGACCACGTTGTACCAGAAATCCGCCATGCAGGCCTCCTTACGTTGACGGCGCCCGGCAGCGTTCGTAGGCTGTCGCAGCCTCGCTGTCGGGCACCTCTGCAGCACCTATATGATCGATACTATGCCCCACAACGCAGCAACAGCACCCGTCGGAACCCTCGTTCAAGGCACCGTCAGCCCCCCATTGCCCGTTCCCCCGTCGATCGCCCGGCCCGAATACGCGTGGAAGCCGGCGCCGGCCAAGTTCACGGGTTCGGAGGTCAAGACGCCGGAGACCATCGAGAAAATCCGCATCGCGGGACGAATCGCTGCGCAGGCCATCGTGGAGGTCGGCAAGCACATCGAACCGGGGGTGACCACCGACGAGTTGGACCGGATCGGCCATGAATTCCTGCTGGACCACCATGCGTATCCGTCCTGCCTCGGCTACCGCGGCTTCCCCAAGTCGATCTGTTCCTCGCTGAATGAAGTGATCTGCCACGGCATCCCGGACACCACCGTGCTGCAGGACGGCGACATCATCAACATCGATATCACCGCGTACTTGGACGGCGTCCACGGGGACACGAACTACACCTTCCTGGTCGGCGACGTCGATGAAGAGTCGCGCCTGCTGGTCGAGCGCACCCAGGAATCGCTGCGCCGCGGCATCAAGGCCGTGGCCCCGGGACGGGAAATCAATGTCATCGGCAGGACCATCGAGTCCTACGCCAAGCGTTTCGGCTACGGTGTGGTCCGTGACTTCACCGGCCATGGCGTCGGCGAGGCCTTCCACACCGGCCTGATCATCCCGCACTACGATGCCGCCCCGGCCTACAGCCGGGCGATCGAGCCGGGCATGGTCTTCACCATCGAGCCGATGCTGACCTTGGGCACCATCGATTGGGAGATGTGGGACGACAACTGGACGGTTGTCACCAAGGACCGGAGGCGGACCGCCCAGTTCGAGCACACGCTGGTAGTCACCGATACCGGAGCGGAAATCCTCACCCTCCCCTAGCCCTTCGCGGCCTGACACCGCCGGGCACAGCGGGTAGGCTTCCGGTAGTCCGGCGAGGCACGCCGGGCCTGAGCGAGCACGGAGGTGGCATGGCGACCCGGGACACTGTGGTCAAGAAGGCAGCCAAGCGGGCAGCCCGGTCGGCGATCGGCATCGATATCGGCGGAACCGGTATCAAGGGCGGCATCGTCGACCTCAAAAAGGGCGTCCTGGTCGGCGACCGCATCCGCTATGACACGCCCCGTCCGTCGAGTCCGGAGGCCGTGGCCGACGTCGTCGCGCGCATCGTCAAAGAACTCAGTGCCCGGCCGGAGGGCCCCGAGCCCGACCGCCCGGTGGGGGTGACGTTCCCCGCCATTATCCGCCACGGGATCGCACGGTCGGCGGCCAACGTGGACGCGCGCTGGATCGGAACCGACGTCGACGCGCTGCTCACGCACCGGATGTCCCGCCCCGTCCAGGTGATGAACGACGCCGACGCGGCCGGGCTGGCGGAGGCCCGTTATGGCGCGGGTGCGGGGGTGAAGGGGACCGTCCTGGTCATCACCTTGGGCACCGGAATCGGGTCGGCGTTCATCTTCGACGGCAAGCTGGTGCCGAACGCCGAATTGGGCCATCTGGAGCTGGACGGGCACGACGCCGAGTCGAAGGCTTCAGCCGCGGCGCGTGAACGCGACGGCCTGGACTGGGCTGAGTATTCGCAGCGCCTGCAGCGGTACTTTTCGCACGTCGAATTCCTGTTCTCGCCGGAGATGTTCATCATCGGCGGCGGCATTTCCAAGCGTAGCGAGGACTTCCTGCCCCGGCTTCAGCTCGCCACGCCGATCATCCCGGCCCAGCTGCGCAACAACGCCGGCATCGTGGGGGCAGCCCTGCAGGCGGCCCTGCACTTCGGCTTCGCCAAGTAGGTCGGCAACCGGTTGGTTGGTGCCGGTGGCGGCCTCGGCTTCCCCTCCGCAGCCGCCACCGGAGTCTTGGTCGCGCTACTGCGCTGTCAACGGCCGTTGCCGGCCTTCCGGCCCCTGTTGGCCGTTCCTGCTCGCGTCGTGGCGCAGCTGGTCGATGGCGGATTCAAAATCCTCCAGCGATTCGTAGCCCTGGTAGACACTGGCAAACCGCAGGTAGGCGATCAGGTCCAGCTTCTTCAGCGGGCCCAGGATGGCCAGGCCCACCTCATGTGCGTCGATTTCCGCGGCGCCGCTGGCGCGGACAGACTCTTCGACCTCCTGGGCCAGCATGGCCAGGTCGTCCTCCGTCACGGGACGGCCCTGGCAAGCCTTGCGCACGCCGTTGACGACCTTGGTCCGGCTGAACGGCTCGCTGACACCGGAGCGTTTGATCACGCTGAGGCTGGTGGTCTCCACGGTGGTGAAGCGGCGCCCGCAGGCCGGGCACTGGCGGCGCCGCCGGATCGCCGAACCGTCGTCGGTCAGCCGGCTGTCCACCACCCGGGAATCGGAGTTGCGGCAGAACGGACAGTACACGCCACACTCCTTCCCTCGGGACAGCCAACTCATTCATCCTAGGACCATATCTAGGTGAATTACAAGAGTGTCATTACTGCATGTTGGGGTTGGGCCGGCTCAGGCGAACCGGATGGCCACGGCGTCGCCATGGGCCGGGAGGTCTTCGGCGCGGGCCAGCGCGGCGATATGCCCGCTCACCTCCCGGAGCGCGCCGCTGCCGTAGTTGACCACCTGGACGGCACGCAGGAAGGTCGTCACGTTGAGGCCGCTGGCGAAGGTTGCGGTGCCGCTGGTGGGCAGCACGTGGTTGGAGCCGGCGCAGTAGTCGCCCAGGCTCACCGGGCTGTAGTCGCCCACGAAGATCGCTCCGGCGTTGCGGATCCGGGCGGCTACCGTGGCCGCGTCGGCGGTCTGGATCTCCAGGTGCTCGGCGGCGTAGGCATCGCAGACGGCGATGCCCTGTTCCAGCCCGTCCACCAGGATGGTCCCCGACTGCGGGCCGGAGAGCGCCTCGCGGACGCGGGCGGAGTGCTTGGTCCGGGCGATCTGCTCGCCCAGTTCACGGCGCACTGCTTCCGCAAGTTCCTCCGAAGCCGTGATCAGCACGGAGGCCGCATGCGGGTCGTGCTCGGCCTGGCTGATGAGGTCGGCGGCCACGAACGCCGGATTGGCCGTCTCGTCGGCCAGGATGGCGATCTCGGTGGTGCCGGCCTCGGCGTCGATTCCCACCACACTCTTGACCAGCCTCTTGGCCGTGGCCACGAATACATTGCCGGGTCCGGTGACGACGTCGACGGGCTCCAGCGCGGGGCCGTGCTCGTTCCCGGGCGCGCCGTAGGCGAACGCGGCAACCGCCTGCGCGCCGCCGATGGCGTACACCTCGTCGATGCCCAGCAGCTTGGCGGCGGCCAGGATC
Source organism: Arthrobacter sp. Y3223065 (assembly GCF_059090885.1). NCBI lineage: Bacteria > Bacillati > Actinomycetota > Actinomycetes > Micrococcales > Micrococcaceae > Arthrobacter > Arthrobacter sp. Y3223065. The sequence continues at coordinate 990,814 of NZ_JBNHGC010000001.1, forward strand.
GTCGGGTGCGGGAGCGAGCCGAAGTCTTTCTGCGGCGGCGACGCCAGGGCGATGGACACCACGCCGGCGGCCTGGGCGGGAACCACGTTCATGACGACCGATGACGGGTACACCGCCAGCCCGCCGGGGACGTACAGCCCCACCCGGTTCACCGGGATCCACTTGTGCGTCACCACCGCTCCGTCACCGAGCTCGACGTCGGTGTCCCCCGGCTTTTGCGCCGCGGCGAAGCGCCGGGCGCGCGCGATCGACTCCTCCAGGCCGGCACGGACCTGCGGATCCAGCTGTTCCAGGGCCTCGTCCAGCGCCGCGGCAGGCACCCGGGGATGCAGTTGCTCCACCCCGTCGAACCGGCGGGCGAGTTCCGCCAAGGCGGCGAACCCGCCCGACCGCACCTGTCCGATGATCTCCTCTACGGCGCCGGTGGCGGCGTCGAAGGTGGTCTCCGCGCGCGGCATGGCCGCCTTGAGTTCGGCGCTGCCGAGCCGGCGGCCGCGCAGGTCCAGGGTGGGGAAATCGGTGAAGGTGTTGGCCGAGGCTGCAGAAGTCACCCACCCATTCTACTGACCCGGCACCGCCGCCTGGTCAGGCATCCAGGCAGGTGGGCCCCAGCAGGACTTTGAGGTCGCCGAACAGGGAGGGGTTCGGATTGACCCGCAGGTCCACGCCGAGCTTCATCACCTCGACCTTGCGCGAGCCGTTCAGCCGCACCTGCACCTCGGTGGTGCCCGGATGGGTGCGCAGCACGTCGCCCAGCGCGGTGACCACCGACTCGGTGGCCTTGAAGCTCGCCATCGAAATCACGACCGGCCCGGAGTGCCCGTCGCTCAGGTCCGGCACGGTGAGTTCCTGCGCATTCAGGGTGACGGCACCGTCGTCGCGGCGCTGCAGCCGGCCGCGGACCACCACGATCAGGTCTTCCGCGAGCACGGTGGCGATCGGCGCATAGGCCTGCCCGAAGAACATTACTTCCATCGAACCGCCCAGGTCCTCGACCTCGGCGCGGGCGTAGGCGTTGCCGCTGTTCTTGGCGATCCGGCGCTGCAGCGACGTGATCATGCCCGCGATGGTGATGATCTGCCCGTCCGGCGGGCCGTCTTCCCCGATCACCGACGTGATGGACATATCCGCGTGCTGGCTCAGGATCCCGTCCAGCCCCTGCAGGGGGTGGTCGGAGACATACAGGCCGAGCATGTCGCGCTCGAACGCGAGCTTGTCCTTCTTGTCCCACTCGGGCAGGTCCGGCACGTCGATCGAGAGCCCCCCGGCGGTTTCGCCGCCGTCGTCGAACGCGCTGAAGAGGTCGAACTGGTTGGCCGCCTCGTTGCGCTTGAGCACGATGACCGAGTCCACCGCTTCTTCGTGGATCATGGCGAGGGCGCGGCGCGGATGGCCCAGCGAGTCGAACGCGCCGGCCTTGACCAGCGATTCGATGGTGCGCTTGTTGCACACCACGGCCGGGACCTTCTGCAGGAAGTCGCTGAAGCTGGCGAAGTTGCCCTTCTCGTCGCGTGCGGCCACCATGGCGTGCACGACGTTGGCTCCGACGTTGCGGATGGCGCCCATGCCGAAGCGGATGTCCGTGCCGACGGGGGTGAAGTTCAGCGCCGACTCGTTCACATCCGGCGGCAGCACGGTGATGCCCATGTGCCGGCATTCGTTCAGGTACAGCGCCAGCTTGTCCTTGTCGTCGCCGACGGAGGTGAGCAGGGCGGCCATGTATTCGGCCGGGTAGTGCGCCTTCAGGTAGGCCGTCCAGTAGGACACCAGGCCGTAGGCGGCCGAGTGCGCCTTGTTGAACGCGTAGTCGGAGAAGGGCAGCAGGATGTCCCACAGCGCCTTGACTGCTGCCTCGGAGTAGCCGCGGTCCACCATGCCTTGGTGGAAGCCCGCATACTGCTTGTCCAGCTCGGACTTTTTCTTCTTGCCCATGGCGCGGCGCAGGATGTCCGCCTGGCCCAGCGAGAAGCCGGCCACTTTCTGCGCGATCGCCATCACCTGTTCCTGGTACACGATCAGGCCGTAGGTGGTATCCAGGATTTCCCGCAGCGGCTCTTCCAGCTCCGGATGGATCGGGGTGATTTCCTGGACGCCGGTCTTGCGCAGGGCGTAGTTGGTGTGCGAGTTCGCGCCCATCGGACCCGGCCGGTACAACGCGATGACGGCGGAGATGTCTTCGAAGTTGTCTGGGCGCATCATCTTCAGCAGGGACCGCATGGGGCCGCCGTCGAGCTGGAACACGCCGAGGGTATCGCCGCGGGCGAGCAGTTCGTAGGACGGGCGGTCGTCGAGGTCGAGCGTTTCAAGGTCCAGGTCGATGTCCTGGTTCATCTTGATGTTCTCGATGGCGTCCGTAATGATCGTCAGGTTGCGCAGGCCGAGGAAGTCCATCTTGATCAGGCCGAGGCCTTCACAGGTGGGATAGTCGAACTGCGTGATGACCTGGCCGTCCTGCTCCCGGCGCATGATCGGGATGATGTCGATCAGCGGCTCCGAGGACATGATGACGCCGGCCGCGTGCACGCCCCATTGGCGCTTCAGCCCCTCCAGGCCCAGCGCGGTTTCGAAGACCTTCGCGGATTCCTGGTCGGACTTGAGCAGTTCGCGCATCTCCTCGGCCTCGCCGTAGCGCTTGGCGTTGGGATCGTGGACTTCCTTCAGCGTCAGGCCCTTGCCCATGACGTCCGGCGGCATCGCCTTGGTCAGCCGCTCGCCGGTGGAGAACGGATAGCCCATGACGCGGGAGGAGTCCTTCAGCGCCTGCTTGGCCTTGATGGTGCCGTAGGTAACGATCATGGCGACGCGGTCGTCGCCGTACTTCTCGGTAACGTACTTGATCACTTCGGGACGGCGCCGATCATCAAAGTCGACGTCGAAGTCGGGCATCGAGACGCGGTCCGGGTTCAGGAAGCGCTCGAAGATCAGCCCGTGCTTGAGCGGGTTCAGGTCGGTGATGCGCATCGCGTAGGCCACCATGGAGCCGGCACCGGAGCCGCGGCCCGGACCGACGCGGATGCCGTGGTCCTTCGACCAGTTGATGAAGTCGGCGACCACCAGGAAGTAGCCGGGGAAGCCCATCTGGAGGATGATGCCGATCTCATATTCGGCCTGCTTCCGCACGTCGTCGGGAATCCCGTGGGGGAACCGGTAGTGCAGGCCCTTCTCGACTTCCTTGACGAACCAGGACTCCTCGTTCTCCCCCTCCGGCACCGGGAAGCGCGGCATGTAGGAGGCCTTGGTGTTGAACTCCACGTTGCAGCGCTCGGCGATCAGGAGCGTGTTGTCGCAGGCCTCCGGCACGTCGCGGAAGATGGCCCGCATTTCCGCCGGGGACTTCAGGTAGAACTCGTCGGCGTCGAACTTGAAGCGCTTCGGGTCGGCCAGCGTCGAGCCGGACTGCACGCACAGCAGCGCCGCGTGCGACTTGGCGTCTTCGGCATGGGTGTAGTGGAGGTCGTTGGTGGCGACGAACGGCAGCCCGAGTTCGCGGGCCAGTTTCCGCAGGTCGGCCTGCACGTTGCGCTCGATGTCCAGGCCGTGGTCCATCAGCTCGCAGAAAAAGTTTTCCTTGCCGAAGATGTCCCGGAAATCGGAGGCGGCCTGCTTGGCCTCGTCGTAGAGTCCCAGCCGCAGCTTGGTCTGGACCTCGCCGGACGGGCAGCCGGTGGTGGCGATCAGTCCCTTGCCGTAGGTCTGCAGCAGGTCGCGGTCCATCCGGGGCTTGTAGAGGTAGCCTTCCAGCGAGGCCAGCGACGAGGCGCGGAACAGGTTGTGCATGCCTTCGGTGGTCTCGGCCCACATGGTCATGTGGGTGTAGGCGCCGGCGCCGGAGACGTCGTTGCGCCCGCCGTCGCCCCACCGCACGCGCGTCTTGTCTGCCCGGGCGGTGCCGGGCGTCAGGTACGCTTCAACGCCGACGATCGGCTTGATTCCTGCGTTGCGGGCCTTGTTCCAAAAATCGAAGGCGCCGAAAACGAACCCGTGGTCGGTCGTCGCCACGGCGTTCATGCCCAGTTCGTCGGCGTGGCTGAACAAGTCGGTCAGCCGCGCGGCACCATCGAGCATCGAGTACTCGGTGTGGTTGTGAAGGTGGACGAAGGAATCGTTGCCGGTCTTGGATGAAGTCACTGCTGCCACCGTTTCATTCTAGGTGCCGGAGCCGGGCCGGTCCGGCTTACACGCGGTGTTCGGCCAGCGCCTGCAGCGCATAGGCCAGGTCCCGCGGGTACCCGCTCTCGTATTCGACCCACTCCCCGCTGCCGGGGTGGTGGAAACCAAGCTTCTTGGCGTGCAGCCACTGCCGGGTCAGTCCCAGCGCAGCGGCAAGTTTGGGATCCGCGCCGTACGTCAGGTCGCCGGCGCACGGATGCCGGAGCGCGGAAAAGTGCACGCGGATCTGGTGCGTCCGGCCGGTCTCCAAGTGCACTTCGACCAGCGAAGCCCTGCCGAAGGCCTCGATCACCTCATAGTGGGTGATCGAGTTGCGGCCGTCTTCGACCACGGCGAATCGCCAGTCGTAGCCGGGATGCCGGCCGATCGGCGCATCGATGGTGCCCTCCAGCGGATCCGGCAGTCCCTGAACCAGTGCGTGGTAGACCTTGTCCACCGTGCGTTCCTTGAACGCACGCTTCAGCAGCGTGTAGCCGTGTTCGGTCTTGGCGACCACCATGACGCCGGAGGTTCCCACGTCGAGGCGGTGGACGATGCCGGCCCGCTCGGCCGCTCCCGACGTCGAGATCCGGTATCCCCGGGCGGCCAGAGCGCCCACGACGGTCGGGCCGACCCAGCCCGGCGACGGATGCGCAGCCACGCCCACCGGTTTGTCGATGACGACGAAATCGTCCTCGTCTCCGAGAATCTTCAAATCCTCTACCTCTTCCACCACGACGGCGAGCGGATCCCGCTGTTCGGGTACGGCAATGCGCAGGCTCCCCTGCTGCGGAAGCTTCTCCGACTTGGCGATGGCCCGGCCGTCCAATTCCACGCGTCCGTCGCCGAAGAGTGCTGCGGCTGCCGAGCGTGACACTCCCAGCAGCGCGGCCACTGCGGTGTCGGCCCGCGCGCCGGCTGTCCGGCCGTCCAGTTCGACGACCCTGACCTCGTCAGTCACCGCTCTCGCCTGCCGCCTTGCCGTCGCCCGCCGGCTTGTCCCCGGCCTTGGCAGTCTCCCGGGTACCGTCCATGCCGATGCCCATGAACGTCAGCACGCACCACAGGATGACCGCTCCCACCACGGCGGAGTCGGCGATGTTGAAGATCGCGAAGTTGGGAAAAGCGATGAAGTCCACCACGTGGCCCACGCCGAAGCCGGGTTCGCGGAACAGCCGGTCGGTCAGGTTGCCCAGCGCGCCGCCGAGCAGGAAGCCGAGCGCCACGGACCACCACAAGGAGCGGACTTTGCGCGCGTAGACCAAGATCGCCGCGGAAACCGCCGTCATGACGATGGTGAACACCCACGTGTAGTCCTCACCGATCGAGAACGCGGCACCGGAATTGCGGATGAAATGCCAGTGCAGCAGCGGCGGCAGCACCGGGGTGATCTGGCCCTCGGTCATGGTGGACACGACCCACCATTTGGTCAGCTGGTCGAAGGCATAGGCGAAAGCAGCGCAGCCGGCCAGCAGCAGGATGAACCGGCCGCCGCCCTTGCGCTGTCCCGGTGCGGCCGGTGCCCCATCGTCGGGTCGATCGGCTGCCGGTGAAGTTTCTGACATGTCTCTCTCGTCTTCAGTGCCCGTCGGCGGCGCCGGAGCGCGGTGCCCAAAGCCAATGGCCGGCGGCAGGATAATCCCGGCGCCGGCCATTGGGAGCCCCGTGGCACAGGGCTGGCGGTTATCTTCCGCGCTTACGCGTCGGCGCTGTCCTTGACCTCGGGAGCAGCGAAGGAGCCGCGGGCTTCCAGGTCACGCAACTGGCCTTCGATGTACGCCTTCAGGCGGGCGCGGTAGTCGCGTTCGAAACCACGCAGCTGCTCCAGCTTGCGTTCCAGCACGGCCTTCTGCTGCTCGAGGTTGCCCAGGGTCTTACGGCTCTTCTCTTCGGCGTCATTGACCAGGCTGCTGGCTTCCAGCTGTGCTTCGGCAATGATCTTGTCCCGCTGCTCCACGCCGGCGGTGACGTACTCGTCGTGGAGCTTCTGGGCCATTGCCAGCACGCCTGCGGCCGACTCGGCGGTTGCGGTGTGCCCGGTCCCGGCTGCCGGAGCGGCCACGGGAGCCGGCTTCGGCTCTTCCTTCGGCTTGGGCTCTTCCTTGGGCTCTTCCTTGACCGGTTCCCTGACCTGCTCGGTCTTGGGGGCGGCGGAGACCGGAGCCGGCACGGAGGCCTCCGGACCCTGGTTCGACGTGGCTTCAGCCAGCTTCTTGCGAAGTTCGTCGTTCTCCTGGTTCAGCCGGCGGAGTTCGACGACGATCTCATCTAGGAAATCGTCGACCTCGTCCTGGTCATAGCCTTCGCGAAACTTAGTCGGCTGGAACCGCTTGTTGACAACGTCTTCTGGCGTCAAAGCCATCTGGTCACCTCATACTGGTTCGTGGGTCATGAATACAACGTGCTGGATTCATAACAACGGTAGCGAATATTCGCCGTGCAACGGACATCCGCCAGCTATATCTGAATCAGAATATATCGTTTCGGAGACGAACACTAACGCGCCCCCGGTCAAGCCAAACCCGCGACGATCGCCATCGCGATCGTCACGGCAAGGAACAACACCAGGAAGGCAAGATCGAGCGCAAATCCTCCGATCCTCAACGGCGGAATGAGTCGTCGCAAAGCCTTCATGGGAGGGTCGGTTACGGAGTAGACCGCGGAAGCCGCTACCAGCGCGATGCCGCGCGGCCGCCAGCGCCGGGCAAAGGCCTGCACGATTTCAAAGACGATCCGCACGATCAAGGCCAGCTGGAACAACATCAAGATCAGGTAGAGCAGGACGAAAATGATGGACACGCCGGTTCCACGATTCCTAGCGCTAGAAGGAGTAATACTGGCGGCACGCCTGCCGGAAGTAGCGGCGGGCTAGCTCTGGTTGAAGAAGCTGGCCTGCTGGTCGCTGGATTTCCGGTCCTCGCCCAGCACTTCCACGGTTGACGGCGAGAGCAGGAAGACCTTGTTCGTGACGCGTTCAATGCTGCCGTGCAGGCCGAAGACCAAGCCGGCGGAAAAATCGACCAAACGCTTGGCTTCCGCTTCGCCCATGTCCGTGACGTTCATGATCACCGGAATGCCGTCGCGGAAACTTTCGCCAATGATCTTGGCATCATTGTACGACCGCGGATGCACGGTGGTGATCTGGTGCAGCACGGTGGCGTCCTCGCGGGCCGACGGAGCGCGCTTGATAGGCGTCACCGGCGCCCGGTATTCCTCGGCAGCCTGTTTCACCGGCGCTGCGGGCTCGGGGCGGCGCTCCTGGCGGGGCTGGTCCACAGGCTGCTCCTCATCTCGAGCGGGCGTGTCTGCCTGCTCGGCTTCATAGTGCTCGTCACCATCGGCGAGCCCAAGATAAATCATTGTCTTGCGCAGTGTGCCTGCCATGGTAGCTCCCATCCTGTCTTCAGCGCTGCTGTCCGCCTTGCCGGGTCGCAGAATATCGGGCCCGGCAAGGAGTCTGCCTAGCCAAAACGCTACCCCACGGCCGGTCGCGGGCCGAGGACATCGGAGCCGACACGGAGGTGTGTCGCGCCCGCAGCGACCGCTGCTTCGAGGTCCTGGCTCATGCCCGCCGACACCAGTCCGGCGCCCGGGTGCTCTTCCTGAAGCCGCTGCGACAGCTCGACCAGCCTGCCGAAGGCCCGGGCGGGGTCTGCCCCCAGCGGAGCGACCGCCATCAGCCCGGCGGGGTTCAATCCCTTGGTGTCACCGAGGGCATCGGCCAGCGCCGGGATGTCCTCCGGTCGGGCACCGCCCCTGGCCGCTGTGCCGGCGGCCTGCCGCGTGCCGGTCTCGTCCAGGTCTACCTGGATCAGGCAGTCCAGGTGCGGCCGGGGTTCGAGCCCGGCCGACTCCCGCCGTTCCTGCTCAGCCGCCATGGCCTTGCCGAGGGCGGTGACGAGTTGCGGCCGGTCCACCGAATGGACCAGGTCCGCGTACCGCACCACGGATTTGGCCTTGTTCGTCTGCAGTTGCCCGATGAAATGCCAGCGGAGCCCCGCACCGGCAAGCTCGGCGGCCTTCGCGGCTGCTTCCTGGTCCCGGTTTTCGCCGACGTCCGTGACGCCCAGGTCATGCAGCAGCGCGACGTCGGAAGCCGGGAAAAACTTCGTCACCACGATCAATTCCGGCTCCGTGGAGCGTCCCGCGGCGGCCCGGGCGATCCGGGTCCGGACACGTTCCAGGTTCGCTGCCAGTTCGGACTTCCGGGTCTCGGTACTCATGCATCCTTCCAGACAAGGCCGGCGAACCGGCCGGTGCGTTGATCGCGCCGGTAGGAGTACAGCCTGTCGTCCTCCCGGGTGCAGCCGCCCACTTGGTGCACGTCCACACCGAGCCCGGCCAACTCTGCCCTGGCTCCCGCGGCAAGGTCCAGGGCCGGGGTCCCCCAGGCTGTCCTCGCCGACAGTTGGGGAATCCTGGCAACCGCCTCGGCCTGCATCTGCTCGGGGACCTCGTAGCAGGCCCCGCAGATGGAAGGCCCGATCCACGCCTGCAGTTCGCCGGAGCCGGCCTCCCGAAGCCGGGCGGCGGTGTTGGCCAGCACCCCGTCAAGCAGTCCGCGGCGGCCGGCGTGCGCCACGGCGGTGGCGGCACCGCCGTCCGGCAGCGTCCCCGCCAGCACGACAGGCAGGCAGTCCGCCACCATTACCGCAAGCGGCGCCGCGCCGTCGGCACTGATCAGCGCATCGGCCGTCACTGCTCTTTCCGCCGTCTCGGCTTCCCCGCCCCCGGCCGGGATGACGGCGGCGACGGCAGAATGCACCTGGTTCATGAACCGCAGCGAACCGGCCGGTACGGACATGGCATCTTCCAGCGACGCGCGCCGCCGGAGCACGGTGTCGGAGTCGTCCCCGACATGCAGGCCAAGATTGCCGGTCGAGCGGTCGGTAAAAGCGGCCCACACGCCGGTGCGGACCCGCTGCTTCCACCAGAACACTGCCGGACCTGTCTTCGGGGGTTACTTCAGGAAGTCCGGTACGTCCAGGTCGTCGACGCGGCCTGCGCTCAGGTCCGGCTCCACGATGGCCGGCAGATCCATGTCGAAGCCGGCATCGGCGGGAACTTGCTGCGACTGCGGCACGGCGCCGCTGAAGCTGTGCTCCATGGGCTCCGAGACGGGCACCGAGGGCTGTGCGGCGGGAACGGCGGGCGTACCGGCCGGGGCGCCGGCGGGCTTCTGGGCCGGGGCGGAGGTGACGTCCACCTGGTCAAAGCCGGCGGCGATGACGGTAACCCGGGCCTCGTCGCCGAGCGCGTCGTCGATGACGGCGCCGAAGATGATGTTCGCCTCGGGGTGCGCGACTTCCTGCACCAGCCGTGCGGCCTCGTTGATTTCGAACAGGCCCAAATCCGATCCGCCCTGGATCGACAGCAGCACGCCGTGCGCACCGTCGATGGATGCTTCCAGCAGCGGAGACGCGATGGCCAGTTCGGCGGCCTTGACGGCACGGTCCTCGCCGCGGGCGGAGCCGATGCCCATCAGCGCGGAGCCGGCTCCCTGCATCACGGACTTCACGTCCGCGAAGTCGAGGTTGATCAGGCCCGGGGTGGTGATCAGGTCGGTGATGCCCTGCACGCCGGAGAGCAGCACCTGGTCGGCGGACCGGAAGGCATCGAGCATGGAAACGTTGCGGTCGCTGATGGACAGCAGGCGGTCGTTGGGGATCACGATGAGGGTGTCGACTTCGTCGCGAAGCGTCTCGATGCCGCTTTCGGCCTGGTTCGACCGGCGGCGGCCCTCGAACGTGAACGGGCGGGTGACAACGCCGATGGTCAGGGCGCCGAGCGACCGGGCGATCCGCGCCACCACCGGTGCGCCGCCGGTGCCGGTGCCGCCGCCTTCGCCGGCGGTCACGAAGACCATGTCCGCCCCGCGCAGCACCTCCTCGATCTCTTCGGCATGGTCCTCGGCGGCCTTCCGGCCCACCTCAGGATCGGCGCCGGCGCCCAGACCACGGGTGAGTTCGCGCCCGACGTCGAGCTTGACGTCTGCGTCACTCATCAGCAGTGCCTGAGCGTCGGTGTTGATGGCGATGAACTCCACGCCGCGGAGTCCCACCTCGATCATCCGGTTGACGGCATTCACGCCACCGCCGCCGATGCCGACGACCTTGATGACGGCCAAGTAATTCTGCGGTGCTGCCACGTCCTGTGTCCCTTGCTCGAGTCTGTGCACTGATCAGTTCTGCCGGAGCGGGCGGGTACCCTGTCCGGTAGTTTCACTTAACCTTAACCCTCAGCTTGAAGGTTAGAGTTATGTCAAGTAGTTCCTATTCGAGACGCTAGACGCAAGCCCCGGCTCACACAACGACCTTGCTCCGCGTGTCGCGCGATCCCGGAATGTTGCGCTTTTCCTCTCCCGCTCAACGGGTCACCGGACGCGTGGGGGTGCTCACGTCGATGACGCTCGCCTTGTCCTTGACACCCTTTGCCTGCAGCAGCGCCTGCAGCACGGTCGCCTTGAGTTCCTGCTCCCCCGCGTTGCCCCACAGCACTTTCTGGCCGCTGGCCAACTGGAGTTCCACCGAGTCCACCGACTGCGCGGACGCGTGCTTGAGCTGTTTCAGGACGTCGGGCGGCAGCGCGGCGAGCACGCCGGTGATGGACGCGAAGACATCCGGGTTTTCGGCGGCCTTGGCTCCGTCGATCAAGGGCAGTTTGGCCTCGCTGCGCTTGGCGACCGACGCCAGCTCCGTCCCCGATTCGTCGATCAGCACGAATTTCCTGCCGTCCTTGAGCACAGCCACGGGTGTGTGCTCGATGATCCGTACATGCAGTTCCGACGGCGGCCTGGCGATCACTTCCACCGACTCCACGGCCGGCAGGTGGCCGACCCGGTCATAGACGTCCCGCTCTCCGATCCGGGCCAGCGGCGTGCCCGTGAGCGGTTGCAGTGCCTCGGTGAGTGTTGCGGACTCGGTCAATTCGGCGCCTTCGACGGTGATGGTCTTCACGGCCAGCGCCGGCGACAGGAAGATGACCGACATCAACACCGCGAAGAGCACGACCACAACGCCGGCCGCGATCAACAGCCGGCGCCGCGTCTTGCGCGCTGCCGGTTCGGGGAAGCTGACAACGGTGGTATCGGCGGGGTCCGCCCCTCCCGCGGTGCCCTGTACCGTCCGCTGGTCCCGCCACCGCGCCAGCAGGGCAGCTGCCCCGCCCCGCTTGGTTTCGGGAGCGTGCCCGGTGCCCGTTGCCTTCCCCGGCGCGCGGGATGCTCTTCCGGCGAGGGACGAGGTGCGGGCGCCGGACTTGGGCGAACGCCGCGGCTGTGCCGCTCCCCCGGACCCGGGTGTCCGCGGCGGCGCCGCCGCCCCGGCCGCCGCCCTGACCGCGGTGGCGCCGCCCGCGCCGGAAGGCCTGCCCGCTCCGCGCGGGGTGGCGCGCGGGGCGGGCCTGGCCGCCGGCGCCGGCTTGGCTGCCGTGGCGGACTCAGCGGCGGGCATGGCCGACACCCTGCCGGTGTTGATCCGCACCCCCGGATCCCGGCCGGCGTCCGTACCCCGGCCCGCGTCCGCCGCCGCTGCCTGATGCGGCTGCTGCCCGGTGGCCTCCGGCCGGCGGGGGGCTTCCGGCTGCCGGGGGGCGGCGGGACGCGCAGCGGGAGTGCGTGGCTTGCGCGGACTCATCGCGCCGCCGCTGCGGCCTGCCCCAGGGCCTCGACCAAGACCGGCCCGTATTGGGTCACGTCTCCGGCGCCGACGGTCAGCACGATGTCCCCGGGTTGGGAGCGGGACACGATGTCTCTCACCGCCTGCCCCGAATCCGGTGCATAGCTGCCGGGCGCCAGCCGGCTGGTGATCAGTTCGCTGGTGACGCCCGGGATCGGATCTTCGCGGGAGGCGTAGATATCGAGGACGGCGGCCGAGTCGGCCAATTGCAGGGCCCGGGCGAATTCCGCCGCGAATTCCCGGGTGCGGGAAAACAGGTGCGGCTGGAACAGGACATGCACCGCGTGGCCGCCGGCCACCTTGCGCGCGGCCGTGAGGGCTGCGTGGACCTCGGTGGGATGGTGTGCGTAGTCGTCGAACACGCGTACGCCTGCCGCCGTGCCTTTGGCCTCGAACCGCCTGGCCGCCCCGGTGAACCCGGCCAGTCCATCGGCTGCGGCGGCCGGATCGATGTCCTGCGTGATGGCGACGGCGAGGGCGGCGGCGGCGTTGCGGATGTTGTGTTCGCCCGGCACCTGCAGCCGCAGCGTGCAACTGCCGCCGGAGTATTCGATCCTGCTGGTGCTCCCCGAGCCGGCGAATTCAGTCCCTTCGATGCGCACCTGGGCGTCGGCCGCGTAGCCGTAGCCCAGCACGCGGCCTCCTGCGCCGGACGCTGCCGCCCGCTCCGCCAAGGCGCGGGCGCCGTCGTCGTCGAGGCAGGCCACCAGGGTGCCGTCGGCAGGAAGCAGTGCGGCGAACCGGTCGAAGGAGGCGTACACGGCCTCGGCTGACCCGTAGTGGTCCAGATGGTCGGCCTCCACATTGGTCACCACGATGACCTGCGGCCGGTAGTTGAGGAACGAGCCGTCGGATTCGTCGGCTTCGGCGACAAACAATTCGCCCTGCCCGTGGGCGGCGTTGACGCCCAGCGCCGCCACATCGCCGCCGATGGCGAACGAAGGGTCGCATCCGGTTGCCTGCAGCATCACGGTAGCCATGGCCGTGGTGGTGGTCTTGCCGTGGGTGCCGCCGACGGCGATCAGCCGCTTCCCGTCCATCGCGGCGGCCAGCGCCACCGAGCGGTGCACGATGTTCAGGCCGGCGGCGGCGGCGGCCTGCAGTTCGGGGTTTTCCGGCCGGATGGCGGTGGAGACCACCACCGTGTCCGCGCCGGCGACATGGGCCGCCTCGTGGCCGACGAAGACGCGTGCACCGAGCGCCTCCAGTTGGCGCAGGACCGCTGAGTCGTTCGCATCCGAACCGGATACCGGCACGCCGCGGGCCAGCAGGATCCGTGCGATGGCGGACATTCCGGCGCCGCCCAATCCAATGAAGTGCACGGCGCCGAGGTCGCCGAACGGCAGCCGGGCCGTGGTGTGGAAATCAGCGGCTTTCATCTGTGGTCCTCCCTGCTGCCTCGAGCACCAATTGTGCCATTCGGATGTCCGCGTCGCGGATTCCCAGGGCGTGTGCCGCCGCGGACATCTGCTGCAGCCGCTCCGGGTTTTTCAGCAACGGAATCAGCTCGTCCGTGACCCAGCGGGTTGTGAATTCGCCGTCGCGGACCTGCACGGCCCCGCCGGCCGCCACGAGGGAGGCCGCGTTCAGGGCCTGTTCGCCGTTGCCGTGCGGCAGCGGGACCAGCACGGACGGCAACCCCACGGCGGCTATCTCGCACACCGTGGCCGCGCCCGCGCGGGCCAGCAGGAGGTCGGCCGCCGCGTAGACATCCTGCATGCTGTCCACAAATTCCACCTGGTGGTAGCCGGGGGCGGCGAGCAGTTGCCCGTCGGCGTCCCGCAGCGCTTTGTTCCGCCCGGTGATGTGCAGCACCTGGACGCCTGCCGCGGCAAGCTCCTGCAGCGAAGCACCGATGGTGCGGTTGATGCTCAGCGCGCCCGAGGAGCCGCCGGTGACAATGAGGGTCGGTTGGTCCGGCGCCAGCCCCAGCCGCCGGCGCGCGGCCTCGCCTGAGGCTTCCCGGTCCAGGGTGGAGATTTCGGGCCGCATGGGCATGCCGACCCAGCGGGCGCCGGGCAACTGCGTGTCCTTGAACGCGACCGCGACCCACCGGGTCAGCCGTGCCCCGACGCGGTTGGCCAGCCCCGGGCGGGCGTTGGCTTCGTGGATCACGATCGGCACCCGGCGCAGCCGGGCGGCGATGTAGACCGGAGTGCTCACATACCCGCCCACGCCAACCACGACGTCGGCCCGCGCGCCGTCGAGGATGCCCGCGGCCTGGCGCACTGCCGCGGCGAACTTGAACGGCAGCTTCAGCAGGTCGAGGGACGGGCGGCGCGGCAGCGGCACCCGCCCGATGGTGGCGAGTCGGTATCCGGCCGCGGGGACCAGCCGGGTCTCCATGCCGACGGCGGTGCCCACGGCGAGGATGCGGGCCGTGGGGGCGGCTTGGACGACGGCTCCGGCGATGGCCAGCAGCGGGCTGACGTGCCCGGCGGTGCCGCCGCCGGCCAGGACAACAGAGGGCTCGGAAGTGTTCATGGTGTTGCTGGAGTACCTTCTGCTCGACTGCTGGTGGTCTGGGATGGGGTCAGCGGTTCCCGGCCGGCGCTTGCTGACGCAGCCGGCCAAGGAGTCCCCCGGACTTCTTCCGGCCAGGCACATCGGTCCGGGCAAAGGACAAGAGTACACCGACGGCGGCCAGGGTCACCGTCAGGGCGGAACCGCCGTAGGAGATGAACGGCAGCGGCACGCCGATCACCGGAAGCAGGCCGGTGACCACCGCAATGTTCACGAACGCCTGGCCGATGATCCAGACCATGATGGAACCGGCGAGGATCCGTACGAACAGGGATTCCTGGCGCATCACGGTGCGGACCAGCGCGATGGCCAGGACACCAAACAGGGCCAGGATCACGGTGGTGCCGAGCAGGCCGAGCTCTTCGCCGATGATGGCGAAGATGTAGTCGTTGTGGGCTTCCGGGATCCAGTTGTATTTTTGCCGGCTCTGGCCAAGTCCCACACCCCACCAGCCGCCGGAGGCCAGCGCGAAGAGCCCGTTGCAGGACTGCATGTTCAGCCCGGTCGTCGCCTCACAGCTCTGGTCGGTCCACATGAGGATGCGGCCCATGCGGTTCGGGCTGACCACCACGAGCAGCAACACCAGCGCGCCGGCGGCGAGTCCGGCCAGGCCGAACAGCTTCAACGGGGCGCCGGCGAAAAACAGCCCGCCGGCGATGATGAGCATCAGGATCATCGCGGTGCCCAGGTCGTTGCCCAGCAGCACCGGGCCGACCACCAGGAGGGCACCGGGGAACACCACCGGGATCAGCAGGTGCTTGGATTGGCCCAGCAGCCGTTCCTTGGCCGCCAGCACCGTCGCCATCCATAGGGACATCCCCAGCTTGGCGACTTCCGAGGGCTGCAGGGAAACATTGCCGGGAAGGTGGATCCAGTTGCGGTTGCCGCCAACCGATTCGCCCAGCGGGGTGAAGACCAAGAGCAGCAGGAGCACCGACACCGCGAGGGCAGGCCAGGCCAGCTTTCGGTACGTGGAGACCTTCCACCGCGAGAGGACCAGCATCGCCGTGACGCCCAGGCCGGCGAACAGGGCCTGCCTCATGAACAGGCTGAACGGCGAGGTTTCATCGGCGATGGATTCCACCGCCGACGACGAGAGCACCATCAGCAGGCCGATGGCGGTCAGGGCGAGGGCGGAGCCGAGGATCAGGTAGTAGCTGGCCCCGCTGGACTGCGTTCCGGTGCCCTGGATGCGGTCCAACAGATCGGTGCCGCGCTGGCGGAGCTCGCGCAGGCGGCCGGCGGGGGCGGCCTTCGTCCCGGGAGCGGCGTGTCCGCGGGCAGCGGCCGGTGGCCGGCTTCCGCTGCGGGTGGTGGCCATTACTGCTCCTTAGTCGACGGTGCCTGTCCCTCTCCGTACCGGCGGACGGCTTCCATGAACGCGTTGCCGCGGTGAGCGTAGGAGGTGAACCGGTCCATCGAGGCGGCTGCCGGGGCCATCAGCACGGTGTCCCCGTCGGCGGCGATGCCGGCTGCTGCTTCCACGGCCGCCGTCATCACGGTTTCGCCGTCAACGTTCCCCGTCGTCGGCGGCCTGCCTCCAGTGTCCCCCGGGTACGCGTGGACGACGGGGACATCCGGTGCGTGTCGCTGCAACGAGGCCAGGAGGGCGGTGTTGTCCCTGCCGATCAGCACGACCGCTTTCAGCCTGCGCGCGTGGTCGGCGATCAGCTCGTCGTAGTTGACACCCTTGGACAGACCCCCGGCGATCCA
Source organism: Arthrobacter sp. Y3223065 (assembly GCF_059090885.1). NCBI lineage: Bacteria > Bacillati > Actinomycetota > Actinomycetes > Micrococcales > Micrococcaceae > Arthrobacter > Arthrobacter sp. Y3223065. The sequence goes on from NZ_JBNHGC010000001.1 coordinate 1,006,875, forward strand.
CACGACGGAGGAGAAAGAGGCCAGCGAGGCCGAAGCCGCATGCGGGTTCGTCGCCTTGGAGTCGTTGACCCACAGCACTCCGGCGCGCTCCAGCACCTTCTGGATCCGGTGTGCCCCCGGATCGAACCGCCGGAGTCCTTCGCGGACCGCGGCCGGTTCCACGCCATACGCCCGGACCAGGGCGGCGGCGGCCAGGGCGTTGGCCACCTGGTGCCGGGGCGCCGGTTCACCCAGGTCGCTGAGGCCGGCCAGCTCGGCCGCGGAGTCCCGGCGTTCTTCGATGTAGGCCCGGTCCACGAGCAGGTTCTCCACGACGCCGACCATGCTGACCGATGGCATGCCGGTGGTGAAGCCGATCGCCCGGCAGCCTTCGACGACGTCGGCCTCTTCGACCATCTCCTCGGTCTCGCGCTGCTCGGCGTTGTAGATGCACGCGATCCTGGTCCGCTCATAAATCCTGGCCTTGTCGGCCAGGTACGCCTCATAGGTTCCGTGCCAGTCCACGTGGTCTTCGGCCACGTTGAGCACCACGGAGGCCAGCGGGGACATCGTGTGGGTCCAGTGCAGCTGGAAGCTGGAAAGCTCGACGGCGATGACGTCGTAGCCGATGGGATCACGCACTGCGTCCAGGATCGGCGTGCCGACGTTGCCCGCGGCGATGGCGCGCAGCCCGGCCGCCTGCAGCATGGATTCGGCCATCCCCACCGTCGTGGTCTTACCGTTCGTACCGGTGATGGCCAGCCATTCGGCAGTGCGCCGGCCGGCGCGTTCGCGTACCCGCCACGCGAGTTCGACGTCGCCCCAGATCGGAATTCCTGCGTCGGCGGCGGCCGCCAGCAGCGGGGTCCGGGGCTGCCAGCCCGGCGAGGCGACCACCAGCTCGGCCGGCTCCCCGCCGACGTCGGGCAGTGCGCGGACGTGGTCTTCGCCCAGCAGGACCTGCCGGGCCCCGACAATCTTCAACGTGTCTGCCTTGGCCCGGTTTTCCTCCGTGTCGCTGCCGTCGACGACGACGACGGCGGCGCCCAATTCGATCAACGTGTCGGCGGCGGAGAAACCCGACAGCCCGATGCCGGCGACCACCACGCGCAGCCCGGACCAGTCCGCGTCCCAGGAGGTGAGTGAATCGAGCCGGCTCATGAGCCCAGGACCCATTCGGCGTAGAAGATGCCCAGCGCGGCAGCCACGCACAGCCCGGCGATGATCCAGAAGCGGACGACGACGGTGACTTCGGCCCAGCCCTTGAGCTCGAAGTGGTGCTGCAGGGGCGCCATCTTGAAGACGCGTTTGCCGCCGCTGAGCTTGAAGTAGACCACCTGGATGATCACGGACAGCGAGATGATCACGAACAGGCCCGCCATGACCACCAGCAGCAGCTGGCTGCGGGACAGGATGGCGAACCCGGCGATGGCGCCGCCGATCGCCAGCGACCCGGTGTCGCCCATGAAGATCTTGGCGGGCGCGGTGTTCCACCACAGGAACCCGATCAGCGCGCCGGCCATGGTCCCTGCCAGCAGCGCCAGGTCCAGCGGGTCGCGTACCTCGTAGCAGACCTCCCCGGGCACCTTGACCGAGCCGCAGCTCTGGTTGAACTGCCAGATGCCCATCAGCATGTAGGCGCCGCAGACCATCACCGACGCGCCCGCCGCGAGCCCGTCCAGCCCGTCGGTCAGGTTCACGCCGTTGGTAGCTGCCGTGACGATAATGTTCGACCAGATGATGAACAGGATAGTGCCGAGCACGGTGCCGCCGAAGGCGAGGTCCAGCCACGGGATGTCACGGGCGAAGGAAATGTTCATCGAGGCCGGGGTGCGGCCCATATTGTCCGGGAAGTTCAGGGCCAGGACGGCAAAGAGAATGCCGACGATGCCCTGCAGCACGATCTTCGCCCAGGCCCGCAGCCCGAGGCTGCGCTGCTTGGAGATTTTGATGAAGTCGTCCAGGAAACCCACCAGCCCCATGCCGGCCATCAGCAGCATAAGGACGCCGGCCGAGACGGTGGGCCCGGGGTGCGCGTCCCCGTTCATCACCCACATCATCAGGTGCGTGGCAAAGTAGGAGAGCATCACCGAGGCCACGATGACCACGCCGCCCATGGTGGGCGTTCCGCGCTTGGTGTGGTGCGCCGTCGGGCCGTCGTCGCGGATGAACTGGCCGTAGCCCCTCCTCACCAACAGCTTGATGAACAAGGGAGTACCGAGCAGGGACAGGACCAGCGCCAGGGCAGAACCGATCAGCAGGGCTATCACTGCGCCTGGCCTTCCTCTTGGGCTTCGATTCCGCGCGCTGCCGCCGCGGCGGGGCCAGCCGTCGACGGATTTCCTAATGCTATCCGGTCGCCCAGGAACCGCAGCCCGGCTCCGTTGGAGGACTTGAACAGCACCAGATCGCCCGGTTCCAGCTTCTCCTCGAGCACCCGGCGGGCCTCCTCAGGCGTCCGCACCCAGAGCGATTCGTCGCCCCAGGAGCCTTCCAAGACGGCGGCGTTGTGCATGGCCTTGGCTCCCTCTCCCACCACGATCAGGTGCGAGATGTTCAACCGGACCACTATCCGTCCGATCGCGTCGTGCTCATGCACGGAGTCTTCGCCCAATTCCAGCATTTCGCCCAGCACCGCCCAGGTACGGCGGCCGCGGCCGAGTTCGGCCAGCGTGCGCAGCGCCGCCCGCATGGATTCCGGGTTGGCGTTGTAGGCATCGTTGATCACCGTGACGCCGTCCGCGCGCTCGGTCCGCTCCATCCGCCAGCGGCTGGCGGGGCCGGCCCCGTCCAGGCCGGCGGCGATGGTCTCCGCCGGCACGCCCAGCGCCCAGGCGGCGCCGGCGGCGGCCAGCAGGTTGGTCACGTGGTGGACGCCGATCAGCCCGGAGGTTACCCGGTGCTCGGAGCCGTCCGGGAAGCGAAGCGTGAAGTCGGGGTGCCCGGCGTCGTTGACACCGGCGCCGCGGGCCCGCAGCAACTGGGCCGCGCTCCCGTCGGGCAGGGTGAAGTCGTCGTCGGAGGTGAAGTACAGGATGCGGGCCCGGGTGCGGCCGGCCATGGCCTGGACGCGGGGATCGTCTGCGTTGAGCACGACGGTACCGCCGGGTGGCACCGCCTCGGCAAGCTCGCCCTTGGCGATCGCTATGTTCTCCACGCCGCCGAATTCCCCTGCGTGGGCGCTCCCGACGCCCAGCACCACGCCGACGCCTGGGTTGACCATGTCCGTCAGGTACCGGATGTGGCCGATGCCGGTGGCACCCATCTCCACCACCAGGTAGCGGGTGTTGAAGTCCGCGGCGAACACCGTCAGCGGGACGCCGACCTCGCCGTTGTACGAGCCGATGGGGGCCACGGTGGGCGCCACCCGGCGCAGGATGCCCGCCAGCAGGTCCTTGGTGGTGGTCTTGCCGGCGCTGCCGGTGATGCCCACGACCTCGAGTCCCGAGGCGGCGCGCAGCCGGGCCACGATGGCCGCGGCCACGGCGCCCATGGCCAGCACGGCGTCCGCCACCACGATCTGCGGCAGGAGGCGGCCGGCGGCGTCGGAGACCTCGCGTTCGGTCAGTGCCAGCACGGCACCGGCTTCAAACGCCGCAGCGACGAAGAAGTGCCCGTCTGCCGTCTCGCCCGGCTTGGCCACGAACAGGCCGCCGGGTTCAATCTCGCGGGAGTCTGTGGTGGCGGAACTCACGGTGATGCCGGCGGTCTCCCCCGCGGCACCGACGGGCTCCCCAACGATCCGTCCGCCGGTAATCGCCGCTATATCGGCTGCAGTTAGTTCAATCATGACGATCTAGGACTCTACCGCGTTCGGGGAGAGCACTTCGAATCCGTGCCGGTGCAGGGCCGCGCGCAGTTCCTCCCGGTCGTCGAGGGCCAGGTTCTCCCCGTTGACCTCCTGCCAGACCTCGTGGCCGCGGCCGGCGACGAGAACCGTGTCCCGGGGTTCCGCCAGGGCCACGGCGCGCTCGATGGCGTCCGCACGGGGGAAGACTTCGAGAATCTCGGCCGGCAGGTGCTCCTGTTCGGCCGCGGCACGGGCACCGGCCAGCACGTCGGCGCGGATGCGGGCCGCATCCTCGCCGTGCGGGTCGTCATCGCTGACAATGACGACGTCGGCGAGGCGGGCGGCGATGGCCCCCATCAGCGGGCGCTTGGTTTGGTCGCGTTCTCCCGTCGCCCCGAACACAACGATCACGCGGGCCCCGGGGTCGGGACGGCGCACCGAGGCCAGGGTTCTCTCGAGCGCGTCGGGATTGTGCGCGAAGTCGACGATCGCTGCCGGGTTCTCGCTGAGCACCTGCATCCGGCCGGGAACCTCGACGGTCAGCGGATCCGCCGCGTCCAGCGCCTGCTGGAGCCTGGCCGGGGAGGTTCCGGAGGCCGCCACCATCGCCACGGCCAGTGCGGCGTTGGAGATGTTGAACGAGCCGGGCAGTCCGGTGTGCAGCCGCAGCAGCACGCCGCCGGGCCCGTGCAGTTCGAACCGGTGTCCCAGGCCTGCACGGACCGGGTTGCGGACGGACCAGTCGGCGCTGCCGCCCTGCGTGGCCACGGTGGCCACCGGGACTCCGGCGGCCCGGGCGTGGCCGGCGAGTCGACGGCCCCAGTCATCGTCGACGCAGACGACCGCCCGGCCGGACCGTTCCGGACTGAACAGGCGGGCCTTGGTCTCGAAGTACTCGTCCATGCTCCCGTGCAGGTCCAGATGGTCCTGGGTGAGGTTGGTGAAGCCGGCCACGTCGAACCGGACGGCGTCGACGCGCCGGAAGGAAATGGCATGCGAGGAGACCTCCATGGCCGCCGCGTCCAGCCCCCGTTCACGCATCAGCGCCAGCAACCCGTGCACCTCGGGCGATTCCGGCGTGGTCAGGGCGCTGGGAATGGGTTCGGAGCCGGCCGTGATCTCGATGGTTCCGATCAGTCCGGTGCTGAGGCCCAGCGCCTCCAGGAGGGACTTGATGAAGTAGGTGGTGGTGGTCTTGCCGTTGGTTCCGGTGACGCCAAAGAGCGCCGGCGCCCTGCCGCCCTCCGGCTGGCTGCCGTAGACGGCGGCCGCCAGCGGGCCCACGAGTGCGCGCAGGTCCCCGGAGCGCAGCACCGGCAGCCCGGGGGCGCAGCCGGCTGCCCGCCGGGCGCCGTCGTCGTCGGTCAAGATGGCCGCTGCTCCGGCCGCTTCGGCCTGGGCGGCGAAGTCGGCGCCGTGCCGGCGGGCCCCGGGCAGGCCTATGTACAGGTCCCCCGGCTCGACGGAACGCGAATCTATGGTGATACCGGTAAAGGCCAGGTCCTCCGTCGCCGGGCTCCCCACCGGTACGGGGAGCCCGCGGTGCTGCAGCATGCTGCTCAGCGCCGCCAACCGGACCGGCCTGACCGTTTGGGGCCGCAAGGGCGAGGCGGACCGGTGGGGCTGCTCGGCAGTGGAACTCACATATTCTCCAGGTTGGTTCATTCCAGCGGCAGGTCGACCCGTTTGCTGGTGGACGGCGGCACGTCGTAGGCGTTGAGGACCTGCGTCATGACCTTCTTGAACGTCGGTCCGGCAGACAGCGTCAGCACCCCCCCCTGCGGCCGCTGGATGGTCGCCACGACGACGAACTGCGGATCCTCCATCGGGGCGATGCCGGCCATCGAAATGGTGTAGCCGCTGAATCCCCCGTCAGCGGCCGGTGCTTCGGCTGTACCGGTCTTGACCCCGATCCGATACTCCTTAATGTTACCGGGCTTGCCGCTGTGGTACTTCGAGTTGGTTTCCAGCATGTCCTGCACCAGGTTGGCGGTCTTCTTGGACACCGCCCGGCTGCCCTTCTCGACCGGCACCTCGTGCTCGGTGCCGTTCGGGTCGATATAGGCGTCGATGAGCCGCGGCTGCATCAGCACGCCGTTGTTGGCGATGGTCCCGAAGGCAACGGCGGTGTGGAGGGCTGTCTGTGCGAGGCCCTGGCCGAACAGGACGGTGAACTCCTGCCGTCCGTCCCACGTCCCGGGCTCGGCCAGCAGGCCGGCGGTCGCCCCGTTGATGCCGATGTCGAAGCGCTGGCCGATGCCGAACCTCCGCAGGTAGTCGTAGCGCTGCTGGCGCGTCAGCTGCTGCCCGATCATGGTGGTGCCGGTATTCAGCGACTGAGCGAAGATTCCGGCCGTCGTACGCGTCAGGGTGCCGTGCGGCGTCGCATCCTGGAAGGTCTGGCCGTTGACCGTGTACTTGGGCGGGATGGTGTATCGCGAAGCCGGGGTGGTGATGCCCTCTTCGATCGCGGCCGCCATGGTGATCATCTTGGTGGTCGACCCGGGTTCGAAGGCACGGGTCACCGCCATCGACTGCCGTTCGCTGTCGGGAGTGGCGCCCGGGTCGTTGGGGTCCACCGTCGTGGAATCCGCCAGCGCTATCAGGTCGCCGGTCTTGGCATTGAGGACGACGACGGTGCCGTAGTCGGCGCCGTAATCCTGCACGGTCTCGGCGATGACTTCCTGGGCGTACCACTGGATATCGGTATTCAGGGTCAGGCGCACGCTTTGGCCGTCCACGGCCGGGACTTCTTCGTTGGTCCCGACCGGAATGCGGATGCCGTCGGCACCGATTTCGTAGGTCCTCGAGCCCGGGGTTCCGGAGAGAACGTCGTTTTGCGAGGCCTCGATGCCTTCGAGCGGCACACCGTCCGACCGCATGAACCCGACCACGGAGCCGGCCACCGCCCCTGCCGGGTAGTTGCGGATGGTGGTTGCACGTGCGGACAGCCCGGGGAACGCCAGGTCCTCGATCTTCTGCTGCACTTCCGGGGTGACCGATTTGGCCACGTAATTAAAGGGCTTGTCGCCGATGACCGCTTCGGTGACGGTCTCCACGTCCTGGCCCAGGATGCCCGCCAGCTCGGCAATGGCGTCGGCGATTTTGACGTCCTCGGACTTCTGGCTGATCGGGTCGAACCTGGTGTAGTCCTCGACCAGGCGCTGGTCCACCACCACGTCGAACCGCTGCACGCTGCGGGCGAGCACGTTGTTGTTGGCGTCCAGGATCTCGCCGCGCAGCGCGGGCAGGTCGACGGTGCGCAGGCGCTTGTCCACCGCAGCCTGGGCCATGCCGGCTGTGTCGAGTCCTTGCAGCTGGAACAAACGGGCCCCGAGGATGACCAGCAGGACCAGCACGATCGCCAGCCCGGCCCGGAGCCTCCGTGTGGCCCTCGCCGTGCGGTTGGGGTGCTGCCGGTCGGCTGTTGGTGCTGCCACACGTACCTCGTTTGCGTTGCCGGGCGGTTACTGGCCTGTCTGTTGCTTCGGCGCCGGGATGCTGCCGCCGTTTAGCTGCTTCTGATCTGGTTTCCGTGCCGAGTCCCCTTCTGCGGCGGCTTCGGCAGCGGCAGCAGATTTCGCCGTTTCCTCCGCCGCGGCGGGGGCGCCGGCCTTCTTCCCGGCCCCGTCGTTGGCGGGCGGCTGGTGGCCCGGGTTTTCCGGCTGGGCCACCAGCAGCTCCGGCGCCGCGCCTGCTTCCGCGGCCTTTGGCTTCCCGGCGACCTTCCGGCTCTCCAGATTGATGGACCCCACCGACGGGGAGGTAACCATTCCCAATTCTGCCGCCTTGGCAGCCAGATTCTGGGGAGCCTGGTTGTTTTCGAGTTGCTGTGTCAGTTTTTCGTTCGCCTGGGCCAGGGACACCTGCTCGTTGCGCAGCTCCACCAGCTTGTACTGTCCGCTGGAGACCGAGATGTTCAGCATCAGTACGCTGCCGAGGGCGAGCACCAGGACGGTGAAGCAGAACAGGGCGAACGGCACCCGCTTGCGTGTCGGGCCGTTGGGTACAACGGAGAGCGGGGTACGGCGGGGCGCCTGCCGGGGCGCGGTTGCGGGACCTCGGGCCGGCGCAGCGCTGCCGTGCACGTACTGATGCTGGTCGGGACGGGCCGCGTGGGCACTGGCACTCATCTTGCGCTCCTGTTCCGGATCCGTTCTACCGCCCGCAGTTTGGCCGACGCGGCCCGCGGGTTCTCTTCAATCTCTGCTGCCGTAGGCACTTCGGTGCCCTTGGTCAGGGTCTTCAGCTGCGGCTTGTGTTCTTCCAGCTCCACGGGGAAGCCGCGGGGTGCGGATGACTTCGAAAGCTGGCCGAAGACGGCCTTGGTGATCTTGTCCTCCAGCGAGTGGTAAGACATCACGACAATCCGGCCCCCGAGGGCCAGCACGTCGATGGCGGCGGGCAGGGCCCGCTCAAGCACGTCCAGCTCCTCGTTGACTTCGATGCGCAGCGCCTGGAAGGTGCGTTTCGCCGGATGGCCGCCGGTCCGCGCCGCGGCAGCCGGCACGACCTTGCGGATAGCGTCCACGAGTTGGCCGGTGGTGGTCAGCGGGGCTTCATCGCGGGCCGCCACAATGCTGGACGCGATCCGTCCGGCAAACTTTTCTTCGCCCCAGCGCCGGATGATGCGCACCAGGTCGGCCTCGGCATACGTGTTGACGATGTCCGCGGCAGTCATCCCCCTGCTGGTGTCCATCCGCATGTCCAGGGGTGCGTCGTAGGAATAGGCGAAACCGCGGTCCCGCTCGTCCAGCTGGAGCGAGGAGACGCCCAGATCGAACAGCGCGCCGTCGATCTGGCCGGCACCGAGGTCATGAACCACGTCGGCGATCTCCTCGTAAACCGCGTGAACCAGATCGGTGCGCCCGGCGAAAGGCCGGAGCCGTTCTCCGGCCAGCGCCAGCGCCTGTTCGTCCCGGTCGATCCCGATCAGGTGCAACTGCGGGAAACGCTGCAGCATGGCCTCCGAATGTCCGCCCATGCCGAGCGTCGCGTCGACGACGACGGCGCGGCCCCGTTCCGCCACCGCGCGCTCGATGGCCGGGGCGAGCAGGTTGATGCAGCGGTCGCGGAGCACCGGAATGTGGCGCTCCCCTGCCGGCCGCTCGCTGTCCATCCTGAAGCCTTCTTTCCTGCCGGTACATGGGACCGGTTAGTCACTGTCTTTTAGGGCCGAAGGTCCTTGAACCAGATCCCCATCCGCGCCTGGCCTGTCCCGCCTGGCTCCGGGGAAGGTGAGCCAGGTTGGACCTACCGGGCGGCTGGAGATCTCATCCAAGAACGTCCGTGCCGCGTGTCGTGTTTGTCGTCCCGGGGTCAGAAGACTCCGGGCAGTACGTCTTCGTCTGTTTCGGAGAAGGCGGTTTCCTGCTCCTGGAGGTAGTCGTCCCAGGCCCGGGCATCCCAGATCTCCGCGCGGGTTCCCGCGCCGATGACCGCCAACTCCCTATCGAGCCCTGCATAGGTTCGCAGCGCCGGCGGGATGGTGACCCGGCCCTGCTTGTCCGGTACTTCGTCAGAGGCTCCGGACAGAAAGACCCGAATGTAGTCGCGGGCGTGGCGGGAAGATATCGGAGCCTTCCGCATCTCCTCGTGAACCCGTTCGAATTCCTTCTGGCTGAAGACGTAGATGCAACGCTCCTGGCCCCTCGTCAGGACGAGTCCATCGGCAAGCTCCTCGCGGAACTTTGCGGGAAGTATCAGGCGCCCCTTCTCGTCCAGCCGCGGCGAATGTGTCCCGAGGAACATCGCCACCGCCCCGCCGATTAGAGGAGACCATCGCCCCCTGCGTCACCACTACCCTCTTATGTCCTCCACTTTACTCCACATCACGCCACAGTCAACTACTTCCGGCCCCTTTTGTAGCTGGAAATGTTCGGTGTCATCCGCATGAGGGCGCGGAAGTAACCGGGTGGAGCGAAGTGGAAGGAAAGTGGAGGGTTTGGGGAGCCACCGGCAGCGGGAGATCCCGGTGGATCCGGTCGAGGCCCGGCCGAACCGGCCGTGGTGGGGCGGAATGGAGCGGATCGCCGCTAACCAGACCCCTTAAACACGAAAAGACCCGACGTTTGACGGGTCTTGCCTTCGTGCTGCCCGGCCGTTAGCCGCGGGGTGGGGCAAAGTGGAGGAGCCTCAGCGGCTGCTCCCGGTGGCCGGGTCTTGTGTCAGCGGTCTTCGCCGTGGTGCCGTTCGTCCCACCGCTCCTCGAGGCTCGCCATGAAGCCGCCCTTCGACGAGGAAGTCTGCTTGTTGCCGGTCGACCGCGGCGACCCTGCCCCGGCCCGACGCGTGGTGGCCCAGTAAACGCCGGCACCCATGATGACGAAACCCAGGACCCCGACGGCGATGATCTGGCTGAGGATGCCGGTGAGCAGGACCAGGATTCCGGCAATCGCGACGAGTGAGCCCACGACGATGTGGCGCGTCGACAACGATCGGCCGCTGGCCGATTCCATGTGGCTGGCAAACTTCGGGTCATCAGCATGCAACTGCTGCTCCAGTTGTTCCAGCAGCCGCTGTTCATGCTCTGAGAGTGGCATCTGAGCCTCCTTTGTTCCAGTCCCCCAGGGGTGCATAGCGTACAACGAACTCCGCGGGACAAGAGTTCCTGAAACCAACCGGAACCGAATTGACCTTTGCTACTAAGAATAGAGCGCAAAGCCTGCAATCGAAAGCTAAGATGACCCAACTGTGATCCCGTCCCCGGCGATTTCAAGCGCCCCGGCCCCGCCCCGGCCGGCGGCCGGATTCCGGGCCCTGCTCCGTCGGCTTGCGGGGCCCGGACTTGAGCAGCGAGGCAGGCACGATTCCCGCGCCGCCGAACTTCCGGTTTACTTCGTCCAGGGCCTGTTCGGCACTGTGCCAAGTATCCTCGTGGCCGTCAAAGCTCAACTGCTGGCCGCCCCGGCCGGCGTCCTCCAGCTGCTCCGCCCGCAAGCCGATGAGCCGGACCGCCTGAGGACGCTCGCCGATGGCCGCCAGGAGCCCCGCCGCTGCGGCCTGCAGCTGCTGGGCGCTGTTCGATGGCGCCGGCAGCTTCCGTGACCGGTTCAGGGTGGTGAAGTCGGAATACCGAAGTTTCAGCGCTACGGTCCCGGCGCGCATGTTCCCGGCGCGGAGCCTGGCGGCGGTCCGATAGGCCAGCCGCAGGAGTTCGCGCTCCAGCAGCTCGTCGTCGTCGACGTCCTTTTCAAAGGTTTCTTCGGCACCGATGCTCTTCTCCACCCGTTCCGGGGTGACCGTCCGGTCGTCGATTCCCCAGGCCAGTCGATGGACGTGGTCGCCGGTGGCTCCCAGGACGCGGTGCAGCGCCGCGGGCGGAGTCTGTGCCACATCGGCAACGGTACGGATGCCGAGGCGGGCCAGGACCTCCCGCGTTTTAGCGCCGACTCCCCAAAGGGCTCCTACCGGCAGGGAATGCAGGAACTCGACCGTCTCGGTCTCGGGTATGAGCAGCAGTCCGTCCGGTTTGGCATGCGTGGAAGCGATTTTTGCCACGAACTTGGTGGCGGCGATGCCTACCGTCGCGGTCAGGCCCAACTCTGCCGAGATCCTGCGGCGGATGAGCGCGCCGATTTCCAGCGGTTCACCCAGCCGCCGGCGCGCACCGGCCACGTCGAGGAAAGCTTCGTCGACGCTGAGAGGTTCCACGTACGGCGTGATTTCCCGGAAGATCGCCATGATCCGGGCCGAGGCCTGCTGGTACTTGGTGTGGCTGGGTTCGATGATGAGCGCCTGCGGACACAGCATGCGGGCCCGCGCCATCGGCATCGCCGAGCGGACGCCGTATTTGCGGGCCTCATACGATGCCGAGAGCACCACCGCCCGGCCGGAGGCGGATCCCACGATGACCGGCTGCCCGACCAGCTCCGGCCGCTCCAGCAACTCCACGCCGACGAAAAAGGCGTCCATGTCCACGTGGAGAATGGTGCAGTTCTGCTGGTCCGGGGAGGTCACAGCACTATCGTAGGCTGGCCGTCGCCCTGCCGTGCCGCGCCGCGGCAGCCGCCGCCCCGGCGGCCTCACCACATTGTCTAGACTGGGCTGGAGACATCAGTACCACCGCGAGGAGCTCCGCCGCATGCTGTACCGCCCTGAAAAATTCCGCCCCGCACGGGCAGACCGGAGGTAGCGGTGTGAAGCCCTCATTGACGACGACGGTCGCTGCCGAACAGGAAGACTTCCGGCAGGCCGTGGCCGGATTGCTCCGGGAGTTCCTCGCCGGGCAGAAGGACCTGCTGCAGGAGGCGGCCCCGGACGCGGCACCGCTGGTGGAGGCGATCACCGACCTCACCGCGGGCGGCAAGCGCCTCCGGGCGCTGCTGGCCTACTGGGGCTGGCGCGGGGCAGGGGGTCCCGTGCTCGCCGCGCAGTCCGTTCAGGCAGGAGTCGCGCTGGAACTTTTCCAGGCCGCGGCACTGATCCACGACGACATCATCGACCGCTCGGATACCCGGCGGGGCAGCCCGAGCGTCCACCGGCGGTTCGAACAGCAGCACAGGCTCAACGGCTGGGCGCTGGACGCCGAACGCTACGGGCAAGCCGCCGCCCTGCTGGCCGGCGACCTCTGCCTGTCCCTCAGCGAAGAAGTCTTTGCCGGGATCGGGGTGGAGTCCGCGTCCGAGACGCCCGCGCGCGCGATTTTCAACCGGATGCGCGCGGAGGTCATGGCCGGGCAGTACCTGGACTTGCTGGAGGAAGCGGCCGGCCCGGGCCGCCCGGCGGAAGCCGCCGTGGACCGCGCCCTGCAGATCCTGCGCTACAAGTCGGCCAAGTACTCCACCGTGCATCCCCTGTGCGTGGGCGGCGCACTGGCGGGCGCTTCGGCCGGCCTGCTGGAGGCCTACGAGGCGTTCTCGCTCCCCCTGGGCGAGGCCTTCCAGATCCGCGACGATGTCCTGGGGGTGTTCGGAGATCCGGCCACGACCGGCAAGCCGGCCGGGGACGACCTGCGGGAGGGCAAGCGCACCGTGCTGATTGCACACACGCTCAACCACTGCACGCCGGCCGAACGCACCCTGCTGGAGGCCCGGCTGGGCTCACCGGAGCTCTCCGACGCGGCGGTGGAAGAGCTGCGGGGCTTGATCACCAGCAGCGGCGCCCTGGCTGCCGCCGAGCAGATGATTTCCGACCGGACCGCTGCGGTGGACGCAGCCTTGGCAGCCCTGCCGGTACCGGACGGCGTGCGCCAGGCCCTGGGCAGGCTGGCCGACTCGGCGGTGCGCCGCAGCGCCTGAGCCGGTTGCCCTGAGCCCGGCCCCGGCGCGTAGCCGGCGGCGTGCCGCAGGGGGCCGGACGCCTACCAGCCGAGCGCTTGGGCGCGGCGGCGGATCTCGGTCTTGCGGCCCTCGCGCAGCGCGTCGATGGGCCGGCCGGGCAGGGAATCATCGGCGGTGAAGAGCCAGACCAGTGCTTGCTCGTCGCTGTAGCCGGCATCGGACAGGACGGCCAACGTCCCCTTGAGGCTTTCGAGCACGGTTCCGCCGACCAGGAACGCCGCCGGCACCGAGCGGATCCGGCGGTCCCCAACTCGTGCCTCGATCAAGGCGCGTTCTTCAAGCAGGGCGTGCACCTTTTTAATGGAGACGTCCAGTTGCTCGGCAACGTCCGGCAGCGGCAGCCAATCGGCAATCAGTTCTTCAAGTTCACTCACCGTATAAGGGTGCCACGGCGGCCCCCGCTGAGCCATTTCCTTTTCGACACGCCGCCTTCATTCTTCATTCGCCCGCTGTGGCTTTTGTGTTATGCGTCAATAGTGTAAATTCACTTGAGTAACAGTTTTCACATCGATAACAAATGGCACACCAGTACCACTGCGCGGCCCGTTGGGGGACGCTCGCCAGGCCGTAAAACGAGGATGAGGGACACCAATGACCGATCAGCGCCCGATCACGCGCACCGACCGCAGCCAGCCCCGCCGGGTGCTGCTGTCCGCGGCAGCAACCGCGGCGATTCCCGCCGTCGTACTGTCCTCCGCTGCTTTGGCCATGCCGGCCCAGGCCGCCGACCTGCCTCCGCGCTCGGCGCTGCAGCCCAAGGCGGCGATTCCGGGCGTCACTGTTCCGGCGACTGCTTTCATTCCCGCTTCCCAGGTTGTTGCCCAGTTGCCCGCGTCGCTGCGGGCGCAGACCGCTCCCGCCGCCCACACGGTTCGGGCCGGTGAGACGGTCAGCGGCATCGCGGCCCGTTACGGATTGTCCGTGCAGAAAGTGCTGTCGCTGAACGGCCTGGGTGCCAGCACCATCATCCACCCGGGGCAGAAGATCAAGCTGGGCGGCTCGGCCGCGAAGTCCTCCGGCAATGCGGCGACGCAGTCCTCGTCCGGTTCCGGCAGCTACACGGTCAAGTCCGGCGACACCCTGTCCGGCATCGCAGCCAAGCACGGCATGAGCCTGGGCGCCCTCCTCTCCGCCAACAACCTCAAGATCAGCTCGATCATCTATCCGGGCCAGAAGATCTCGGTCAACGGCGGAGCCGCCCGCGTCTCCACCGCCTCGGCCGCGGGCCAGGCAAAAGCTTCCACCAAAACCAGCGCCGGCAGCTACACGGTCAGGTCCGGCGACACGCTCTCCGGCATCGCCGCCAAGCACGGCATGAGCCTGGGCGCCCTCCTCTCCGCCAACAACCTCAAGATCAGCTCGATCATCTACCCCGGCCAGAAGATCTCGGTCAACGGCGGAGCCAAGGCTTCCAGCGTCCCGTCCGCCGCTCAGGCTAAACCTTCCACCCGGACCAGCGCCCCCTCGGGCACCGGCAGTTACACGGTCAAGCCGGGTGACACCCTCTCCGGAATTGCCGCCCGCCACGGCATGAGCCTGGGCGCCGTCCTCGCCGCCAACAACCTCAAGGTCACCTCGGTCATCCACCCCGGTCAGAAGATCAAGGTGAGCGGTTCGTCCGTGACCAACGCGTCGGCGTCGTCCAAGGCGCCGGCCAGCAGCACCGCAGCCACGGGCACGGGCAGCTATACGGTCAAGTCCGGCGACACGCTTTCCGGCATCGCCGGCAAGCTCAACGTGACGCTGTCCAGCCTGCTGCAGTCCAGCGGCCTGAAGTCGACCTCGATCATCTACCCTGGCCAGAAGATCAGCGTCCCCGGCGGTGCGCAAACCACGACGTCGAACGTCGGCACCGCGTCGGCCCAGCCGCTGGTGCCCAGTACCTTCCTGCACTACACGTATCCGGCCGCGGTGGTGGGCAAGGCCAATGAGAACAAGCGCCTGCTGCTCTCCACGCCGCAGCCCACCCCGGCCCAGATGAAGGACATCATCGCCCAAACGGCGGCCAAGATGGGCGTGGATCCGCGGCTCGCCCTGGCGCACGCCTACCAGGAATCCGGCTTTCAGCAGGACGCCGTGTCGCCGGCCAACGCGATTGGCGCCATGCAGGTCATTCCGTCCTCGGGCGAGTGGGCCTCGACCCTGGTGGGCCGCAAGCTCAACCTGCTCGATCCCTACGACAACGCGACCGCCGGCGTAGCGATCATCCGCTCCCTGGTGAGCACCAGCCCGTCCCTGGACATCGCCATTGCGTCCTACTACCAGGGCCAGTACGGCGTGATGACCTACGGAATGTACAGCGACACGAAGGCCTACGTGGCCGCGGTGAAATCGCACATGAAGAAGTTCTAGCCGGCGGCTGCCCCTGGCAAAGGACCCGAACCACGGTGTGGATTCGGGTCCTTTCGCTGTGAGGACTTAGGATCGTATAGTGCAACCGGCAACTGATTCACTGGTCGGCGCCCTGATCGACGGGCGCTACCGGGTTGCCTCGCGCCTGGCGCGCGGCGGGATGTCCACGGTTTACCTGGCGTCCGACACCCGGCTGGACCGCAATGTGGCGCTCAAGGTGCTCTATCCCTACCTGGCCGAAGACGCCGGCTTCCTGGAACGGTTCGAACGCGAGGCCAAGTCCGCGGCCCGGCTCTCGCACCCCCATGTGGTGGGCGTCTACGACCAGGGCATCGACGGCAACGTCGCCTACCTCGCGATGGAATACGTGCCCGGGCACACGCTGCGGGACCTGCTCGACGAGTCCGCTCCGCTGACGCCGCGGCACGCCCTGGCAGTCCTTGATCCTGTCATCGAAGGACTGGCCGCCGCACACGCCGCAGGTTTGGTGCACCGCGACATCAAGCCGGAGAACGTGCTGATGTCCGACGACGGGCGGGTCAAGCTCGGCGATTTTGGCCTGGCGCGCGCCGTGACCACCAGCACCAGCACCGGGTCCTTGATCGGGACCGTCGCATACCTGCCGCCCGAATTGGTCACCGGCACCGCGGCCGATGAACGCAGCGATGTCTACTCGGTGGGCATCATGCTGTTCGAGATGCTGACCGGGCGCCAGCCGTTCACCGGCGACGTGCCGATCCAGGTAGCGTTCCAGCACGTCAATTCCACCGTGCCCGCGCCGTCAACCCTGGTTCCCGGGCTGGCTCCCGACCTCGACGAGCTGGTGCTCTGGTGCACGGGGTCGGATCCGGACCAGCGGCCGGTGGACGCCGCAGCGCTGCTGGGCGAACTGCGGCACGTGCACAAGTCGCTCAGCGATGCCCAGCTGGATGCCCAGGCAGCCCGGACCGAGCCGGCGGCGACCTCATCCACCCAGGTCATCCCTTCCGATCCGCAGCGCACTACCGTCATTTCCCGCTCCGCACATCACACGCAGGTTTTCAGCGCCGGCGAGGCCGCCGCGGCACCGGCCGGGCAGCAGCGGCCGCTGTCCGCCCGCGAATCGAAGAAACGCCAGCGGGAAGTGGCCCGCCGCTCGCGGCGCCCTGAACAAAACCTGCGCCGTGGCAATCCCCGGCGCCGAGGCATCATCTGGATTGTCGTGCTGGCCATCGTGGCCGCCTTGGTCGCAGCCGCAGGGTGGTTCTTCGGCATCGGGCCCGGCGCCATCGTTTCCGTTCCCGACGTGACCGGCAAGCCGGTAGCGGAAGCTGAGGGCATGCTCCGGGAACAGGGGCTGGAGTTCACGCTTGAGGAAGTCTTCGACGAGAAGGTGGCCGCGGGGCTCGCCGTCGGCACGGAACCGGATGCGCCCGCCGAAATCCGCCGCTTCGAGCAGGTGGCCCTCGTGGTATCGAAGGGCCCGCAGCTCTTCGGCGTGCCGCCGCTGGCGGGCATGAGCGTGAAGGAGGCCACCGCCGCGCTGGAAGAAGCAGGGCTTGCCGCCGGGGATGTCAAGGAAGCGTACGACGAGGAAGCAGCGGCAGGTACCGTCCTCAGCCACAAACCCGCCGAGGGCGAACAGCTGCGGCGCGGCACCGCCGTCGGGCTCACGGTCTCCAAGGGGCCGAAGCCGTTCAGCGTGCCGCAGGTGGTGGGCCAGCCGCAGTCCGACGCCGCCGCAGCCTTGGAAGGCGCCGGCCTGAAGGTGGAGGTGGCACCGGAGGCCGTGTTCGACCGCAACGTTCCGGCGGGCTCGGTGGCGGCGCAGACGCCGGCCGAAGGCCAGGTCATCCGCGGCGACACCGTCACCCTGACGCTCTCCAAGGGCCCGCGGATGGTCGAGGTCCCGGACACTGTCGGCCAGCAGGTGGACGAGGCGAAGCGTGCGCTGGAGGAACTGGGCTTCGAGGTGAAGGTCAAGGAGTTCCTCGGCGGCTTCTTCGGCACCGTGCGGACACAGGACCCGGATAGTGGGTCTCTGCCGGAGGGCTCGGTCATCACGCTGACCGTGGTCTGATGCCGCCAGCCGCCGGCGGCGCCCGCGTCCCGTGACGGCCGGAAGGCCCGGAACCTGTTCACCTGGTTCCGGGCCTTCCGTGTCCCCGCTCTGAGCAGCGCCGGGCGGCAAGCGTGGGTTTGGCTACCGCTGGCGGGAGAGCGCCCCCGCCACCAGGAACGCCATTTCCAGGGACTGCATGTGGTTCAGCCGCGGGTCGCAGACGGACTCGTAGCGGTCCAGGAAGGCGTTCTGATCGATGGGATCGGCGCCGCCGAGGCACTCCGCCACGTCGTCGCCGGTCATCTCCACGTGCAGGCCGCCCGGGAACGTGCCCAGTTCGTGGTGCACGTCGAAGAAACCGCGCACCTCCTCGATGACGTCGTCGAAGTTCCGGGTCTTGTAACCGTTGGGCGAGGTGACCGTGTTGCCGTGCATGGGGTCGGTCACCCAGAGCACCTTGGCGCCGCTCTCGGTGACCCGCTTCACGAGCTCCGGCAGCTTGTGGCGGATGTTGCCGGCACCCATCCGGGTGATGAAGGTCAGCCGGCCCGGCTCGCGCTGGGGATCCAGTTTGTCGATCAGCCGCAGGGCGTCGTCGGCGGACGTGGTCGGGCCCAGCTTGACTCCGATGGGGTTTCGCACCCTGGACAGGAAGTCCACGTGGGCGCCGTCCAGCTGGCGGGTACGTTCACCGATCCAGAGGAAATGCCCCGAGGTGTTGTAGGGCAGGCCGGTCCGCGAATCGATGCGGGTCAGCGCGCGCTCGTAGTCCAGCACCAGCGCTTCATGGCTGGCGAAGAACTCGACCCGCTTGAGGGCGTCGAAGTCGGCGCCGCAGGCGTCCATGAACTTCACGGCGCGGTCGATTTCGCGTGCCAGTGACTCGTAGCGTGAATGTGCCGGATTGGCCGTGAAGCCCTTGTTCCAGTGGTGCACCAGGCGCAGGTCGGCGAAACCGCCCTGGGTGAAAGCCCGGATCAGGTTCAGCGTGGAGGCGGACGTATGGTACGCCTGCACCATCCGGCTGGCATCGTGGGCCCGGGACTCGGGGGTGAAATCAAAGCCGTTGACCATGTCGCCGCGGTAGGCCGGCAGCGTCACGCCTTCACGGGTTTCGTCGTTGGACGAGCGGGGCTTCGCAAACTGTCCGGCCATCCGGCCCATCTTGATCACGGGCAGCGAGGCGCCGTAGGTGAGCACCACCGCCATTTGCAGGATGGTCTTGACGCGGGCACTGATCTTGTCGGCGGTGGCTCCGCCGAAGGTTTCGGCGCAGTCCCCGCCCTGGAGCAGGAACGCTTTACCGTCGGCGGCCAGGGCCAGACGCTCCCGCAGGACGTCGACTTCCCCGGCAAAGACCAGCGGCGGCAGGGAGTTCAGCTCGGCAACGGAGGACGCGTAGACCGAGGGATCGTGCCAGGTGGGCTGCTGCACCACCGGCAGCTCTCGCCAGTCATCCAGACCGGGATAGTCCGCTGCCGTCGGCAGCTGGTCGGGAACGGAAGCAATGAAGGTTGTATCGGTCACCCTTCAATCGTAGACCTGCGGCTTCGCTGGCTTCACGTGAAGAGGTCATGGGCCGCCACATGGGCGTCACATTCCGACGGCGTCAGCGCCGGCCCTTCCGGCCGGACCCGCGGACCGCTCCCCCGGCGTCCGGGAGGCCGGCCGGAGCCGCTCCGTCCCCCGCGGCTTCGCCGGCTGCGCCGCTCTGCCCGGCCGCGCTGTCGCCAGCACTGTCGGGCAGGGCGCCGGAGGGTGTGGCGGCTGCGGCCTGGCCGGCAGCCTGCTCGTCCGTCCCGGACTGCGCCTCCCCCGGTCCCGCGGCGGCGGGTGCCGAATCGGCGGCGGGTGCCGGTCCGGCGGCGGCGGGTGCCGGACTGGCGGCGGGTGCCGGTCCGCCGATAACCGTGATGGCTCCCGGTGCTTTGGCCTTCGGAGGCTCCGGTTGCTCCGGCGGCAGGCCGACGGCGGCGTGGCGCTGGCTTTCCGCCTTGGCCGGTTTGCGTGCGGTCAGCCTGGCCTTGACCGTGCTGGCGTACGAATCGACGTACTCCTGGCCGGAGAGCCGCATGATCTCGTACATGATCTCGTCGGTGACCGAACGCTGGATGAACCGGTCGTCTTCCAGCCCCTTGTAGCGGGAAAAATCCAAAGGCTTGCCAATGATGATGCCCACCCGGCGGATGTTGGGGATGCGCCGGCCGATGGGCTGCACCTTGTCCGTGCCGATCATCGCCACCGGGATCACCGGCACGCCGGTGTGCAGCACCAACTTCGCCACACCGGTCTTGCCCCGGTACAGCTTTCCGTCTGGGGACCTGGTGCCCTCCGGGTAGATGCCCAGCAGGCCGCCGTCCTGCAGCGCGTCCCTTCCCGCCAGCAGGGACGTGGCCGAGGCCGCTCCGCCGGATCGGTCCATCGGAAGCTGGTTGGTCATCCTGAAGAAGGCCGCGGTGAGCTTGCCCTTGGCGCCTTTGCCGGTGAAGTACTCGCTCTTGGCCAGGAACACCACTGGCCGGGGCACCGCGAGGGGCAGGAAAATCGAATCGGAGAAGGAAAGGTGGTTGCTGGCCAGCACCGCCGGGCCGCTGTCCGGAATGTTGTCCAGCCCCTTGACCCATGGCCGGAAGAGTAGCCGGACCACCGGTCCTACGACGATGGTCTTCATGAACCAGTAGAACACGTGTGCCTTTCCGTTCCGCCGCCGCCGGCCGCTTTACCAATACCGCTTGAGACTCTACTCCAGCTTTGCGTCTGCGTGGCTGCGCAGGATGGGGGTACCGGAGAAGGAACCGGCCGGCTATCGATGGCCGAACGGCTCCCGTAATGACACGATAGTGCCATGACTTCTGTTGCCGACGGCGTCTTTTCCAGCCCCGGGCACGGCCCGAATTCCCGCGTCGGCGTCGTCCTGCTTCATGGTTTCACCGGTTCCCCGCGCAGTATGCGGGGGTGGGCGGAGAGCCTGGCCGATGCCGGCTACGCGGTACGGTTGCCGCTGCTGCCCGGTCACGGCACCACGTGGCAGGATCTGGCCACATCCCGTTGGCAAAGCTGGTACGGGGCGGCCGAGCAGGCCTTTTCGGAGCTCGCCCGCGAGCGCAGCCACGTCTTCGTGGCCGGGCTGTCCATGGGCGGGGCATTGGCGCTGCGGCTGGCCGCGCACCGCCCGGTCTCCGGCGTGCTGCTGGTCAACCCGGGTCTCACCATCGCGGACCCGCGGGCGCCGCTCACGGGCGTGTTGAAGTACGTCCTGCGCTCGGTGCCGGCCATTGGCAACGACATCAACAAGCCGGGCATGGATGAGGGCGCCTACGAACGCACCCCGGTGGCTGCCGCGCACCAGCTGGGCCAGCTCTTCAAGACGGTCGTGGCCGATCTGCCCCGCGTCACCGCTCCGACACTCGTTTTCCGCTCCGCGGTGGACCATATAGTCCCGGAATCTTCCATGCATGTACTCCGGCGGCGGATTGGCACGGACCGGCTGGAGGTGGTGCCGCTGGCGGACAGCTATCACGTGGCCACCATGGACCACGACGCCGACCTGATCTACCGCCGGTCGGCCGAATTCATCCAGGCCACTGCGGCCACTTCGCTGGGGCAGACGGGAGCCACGCATGCCCGGGCATGACCAGGACCGGGACGACGCCGCCTGGCAGGATCTCGTGGCCCGGCTGGAAGAGACAGACTCCGGGAGCGCGGACGGCAGGCCTCCGGAGCGGCCCGCTGCCGGCAACGGCACCGATCCCCAACGCCTGCGCGGGATTTTCGAGAACCGCCTGCCGGAGATCCCGGCGGATGGAGCCCCGCCCGGCCCGCGGGATTACACCGTCGCGGAACCGGACGACGACGAGGGCTACGTGCCGCCGGAACCTGCTCCACTGGGCGCAGGCGAACCGCTACTGGTACTGGCGTGGATCGGGGCTGTGGGGGCTCCGCTGGGTTTGTTGCTGACCGCCATGTTCTGGCGGGGCGCACCCTTCACTGCGATACTGGCGCTGGTGGCCCTGTTCGTGGCCTCTGCCGTCTATCTGGTCTTCCGGCTGCCGAAGGAACGCGACGGGCACGACGACGGGGCGCGGGTCTAGCGCTTGGCCGTGGAATCAGGTGGAATCGCCGCGGGCCAGGTCCGCGGCGCCGATCATTCCGGCCTTCGGCCCCAGGCCAGCCAACCGCACGTCCGCCACCGGCCGGAACCCGCGGCCCGTCAGGTTCCGCTCCAGCGCATGGCGGGCCGGCTCCAACAGCAGGTCGCCGGCTTCGCACAGCCCGCCGCCGATCACGAACAGGCCCGGATCCAGCGCCGCGGCAAGATTGGCCAGCCCCAGCCCCAGCCATTCCCCGGCCTCTTCCAGCAGCCGGACGCTGGCAGGGTCGGCCCGTTTCGCCTGGTCCGTCACCACCGCACCCGTGATGTCATCCACCACCCCGCCCGCGGCCTGCAGCCAGCGCTGGGCCACCGGGGAGTTCGCCGCGGCCAGCTCCCGGGCCTCGCGTCCCAAGGCATTGCCCGAGGCGTATTGTTCCCAGCAGCCGCGGTTTCCACACGCGCAGCGGTGCCCGCCGGGCATGATGACCTGGTGCCCAAATTCCCCGGCAACACCCCACCGGCCCCGCTCCAGCCGGCCATCCATCACCATGGCTCCGCCGATGCCGGTGCCCAGGGTAATGCAGACCAAACGTCGCTCTCCCGTTCCGGCACCAAAGCGGAACTCGCCCCAGGCGGCGGCATCGGCGTCGTTGACCACGGTGACGGGCCGGCCCAGCAGCCGCTCCAGGTTGTCCCGCAGCGGTTCGTTCCGCCACGCCAGGTGCGGGCTGAACAGCACGGTCCCGCCGGCGAGGTCCATCCACCCCGCCGCTCCGACGCCCACTGCGGCAATGTTGTGTTCCGACGCCAACTCCCGCACCAGCGTCGCGATGAGGTGTTCCACGTGCCGCGGATCGCGTCCCGGCGTGGGGCGGACCAGCTCAGCGACGACGCGCCCGGACCGGTCGACGGCCCCGGCCGCCACCTTGGTGCCGCCGATGTCTATCCCCACCGCCAGGGCGCTGTTCTCCACCAGACCATCTTAAGCAGCCCATCCCGGCGGGGCTGCTTAGGCGGGGAGCGGGCCGACCGTTACCGTTTCGTAGGTTACCTGCCAGTATCCGCTGTGATTTAGGTTATAGGCTAAAAGGAACCTCCGTCAGGGAGGCTATCCGGAGCTGGCCACAGCTGAAGAAGTGAGGAGCTATCGTGCGCGAATACAGCGTGCCCGTCCTGGTTGACGTTCCGCGGGATGCCAATATCGCCGGCCTGGTGGTTGAGCAGGCGCAGAAGGGATCGAATCCGGCCTTGTTTTCCCGCAAGGACTCGTCCGGGACGTGGCAGGACATCCGTGCCACTGAGTTCCTCGCGGACGTGACCCGGTTGGCCAAGGGGCTGGTCTCCAGCGGCGTCCAGCCAGGCGACCGGGTGGGCATCATGGCCCGCACCCGCTACGAATGGTCCCTGGTGGACTTCGCGATCTGGTTCGCCGGAGCCGTGTCGGTGCCGATTTACGAGACCTCCTCCCCCAGCCAGATCGCCTGGATCCTCGGCGATTCCGGTGCCGTGGGGGTCTTCGCGGAGAGCGCCTCCCATGAAGCGAAGGTCCGCCAGGCCGCCCTCAACGAAGGCTTGGAAGACCTGAAACACGTGTGGCAGCTGGGCGAGGAGTCACTCGACGCTCTCCGCGCCGCCGGCCGGGATGTTCCCGACGCCACCGTGGAGGAACGCCGTACGGCCGCAGGCCTGGACGACCTGGCCACGATCATCTACACCTCCGGCACGACCGGTCGGCCCAAGGGCTGTGAACTGACCCACGGAAATTTCGTGGAGCTATCCAAGAACGCCGCGGCGGCGCTGCCGGAAGTGGCCCACGAGGGCGCGCAGACCATCATGTTCCTGCCGCTGGCCCACGTCTTCGCGCGGTTTGTCTCCGTCCTGTGCGTCGCCGCGGGTGCCACCGTGGCGCATACTCCGGACATCAAGAACCTGCTGCCGGATCTGCAAAGCTATCGGCCAACCTTCATCCTGGCGGTCCCGCGGGTGTTCGAGAAGGTCTACAACAGCTCCATGCTCAAGGCGGAGGACGGCGGCAAGGGCAAGATCTTCCACGCCGCCGCGGACACGGCCGTCGCCTGGTCCCGGGCCGATGAAGCCGGCAAGGTACCGCTGATGCTCAAGCTCAAGCACAAGCTCTTCGACAAGCTGGTGTACCACAAGATCCGTGAGGCGATGGGCGGCCGGGTCGAGCACGCGGTCTCCGGCGGCGGTCCGTTGGGCGAACGGCTGGGGCACTTCTTCCACGGCATCGGCCTCCTGGTGCTGGAAGGCTACGGCCTGACCGAAACCACGGCCCCGGTGTCGGTTAACACCCCCAAACTGGTCAAGATCGGCTCGGTCGGGGCCCCGCTGCCCGGAAACGCCGTCAAGATCGCCGACGACGGCGAGATCCTCGCCAAGGGCGTCTGTGTGCTTCGCGGCTACTTCAACCGTCCCGACCTCTCCTCCGAGGCCTTCGAAGACGGCTGGTTCCGCACCGGTGACATCGGCGAACTGGACGCGGACGGTTTCCTGCGCGTCACCGGCCGGAAGAAGGAAATCATCGTCACGGCCAGTGGCAAAAACGTTGTCCCGGCCCAGCTTGAGGATCAAATCCGCGCCGATGCGCTGGTCTCCCAATGTGTGGTGATTGGCGACAACCGGCCGTTTATCTCCGCGCTCATCACCTTGGACGAGGAGGCGCTGCCCGGCTGGCTGGACCGCCACAACCTCCCGGCCGGCACCACGATGGACCAGGCAGCTGACCACGAAGTGGTGAAGGCGGCGATCCAGGCGCTCATCGACCGGGCCAACCAGACCGTCTCCCAGGCGGAAGGGATTAAGTCCTTCCGGATCATCCCGTCCGACTTCACTGAAGCATCGGGGCACCTGACACCGTCGCTGAAGATCAAGCGGGCGCAGGTGCTGGCCGATTTCGACGAGTACGTGGAGCAGATTTACGCCGGCGTGCGTCAGTAACCTTGCCGGAAACGCAGGGCCGCGGCTTCACAGCCACGGCCCTGCGTTTCTCTTCCCGAGTATTTGCCTCCGGCCCTAGGCCGGGTCGATGACCAGGAGCAGGTCTCCGCCCTGGACCTGTTCGACGGCCGAGACCGCCAGCCGCGTGACGGTGCCTCCGGCGGGAGCCGTGATGCCGGCCTCCATCTTCATGGCCTCGATGGTGGCCACGGTGTCGCCCGCCTTAATGGTGTCGCCGACCTTGACGATGACCGTGACTGCGCCGGCGAACGGAGCCGCCACGTGCCCCGGCTGGGCAGGATCGGCCTTCTCCGCGACCTTGACCTCGGATTCCACGCTGGCGTCGCGCACCATCACATTGCGCTGCTGGCCGTTGAGCGTGCAGTGCACGGTGCGCATGCCCTTCTCATCCGGCTCGGAGATGGCCCCCAGCATGGCGATCAGGCGGACGCCCTTCTCGAGCTCGATCACGTGTTCGGTTCCCGGCTGCAGCCCGTACAGGTAGTCCAGCGTGTCCAGCACGGACACGTCGCCGTACATGTCCCGGATTTTCTCGAACTCCTTGGCAGGGCCGGCAAACAGCAGCCGGTTCAGGGCCGCACGCCGGGTGGCCGGGTCCGCGGCCAGCGCTGCCGAGTCCTCGGCCGTCAGCTCCTCGTTGCGCGGCTTGATATTGCGCCCGGCCAAGGCCTTGGTGCGGAACGGCTCCGGCCAGCCGCCGGGAGGATCGCCCAGCTCGCCGGAGAGGAAGCCGATGACGGAATCGGGGATATCGTACTTCCCCGGATCGGACGCGAACTCCTCAGGATCAACGTTTGCACCGACCAGCTGGAGGGCCAGGTCGCCCACCACCTTGGACGACGGGGTCACCTTCACCAAGCGGCCCAGGATCTTGTCCGCGGCGGAGTACATGTCCTCGATCGCCTCGAACCTCTCCCCGAGTCCCAGCGCAATAGCCTGCTGCCTGAGGTTGGAGAGCTGGCCGCCCGGAATCTCGTGCGCATACACGCGGCCGGTCGGCCCCGGCAGCCCCGACTCGAACGGTGCATAGACGCGTCGTACCGCTTCCCAGTAGGGCTCCAGCGAGCCAACGGCGGCCAGGTCCAGGCCGGTGTCGCGTTCGGTGTGCGCCAACGCCGCAACCAGCGCCGACATGGGCGGCTGGCTGGTGGTGCCGGCCATGGCCGCGCTGGCGACGTCCACCGCATCTGCACCGGCATCGACGGCGGCCAGCAGCGTCGCCAGCTGACCCCCGGCCGTGTCGTGGGTGTGCACGTGCACCGGGAGATCGAAACGCTCGCGCAGCGCCGTGACCAGCTTCGCCGCGGCCGCCGGACGCAACAGACCGGCCATATCCTTGATCGCCAGGATATGCGCCCCGGCGTCAACAATCCGCCCGGCCAGCTCCAGGTAGTAGTCCAGCGTGTACAGGTCCTCTGCCGGATCCAGCAGGTCTCCGGTGTAGCAGAGCGCGACTTCGGCCACGGCCGTTCCGGTCTCCCGCACGGCACGGATCGCAGGTTCCATCTGGGAGACATCGTTGAGCGCGTCGAAAATCCTGAAGATGTCGATGCCGGTGGCGGCAGCTTCCCGGACGAACGCCGTGGTGACTTCCTCCGGGTACGGGGTATAGCCGACCGTGTTCCGTCCGCGCAGCAGCATCTGCAGGCAGATGTTCGGCATCGCCTGGCGCAGCGCCGCCAAACGCTCCCACGGGTCCTCGCCCAAGAAGCGCAGCGCGACATCGTAGGTTGCGCCGCCCCACGCCTCGACCGAGAGCAGCTGCGGGGTGAGTGCCGAGACGGCGGGTGCGGCGTTGAGCAGGTCCTTGGTGCGCACCCGGGTAGCCAGCAGCGACTGGTGAGCGTCACGGAAGGTCGTGTCCGTGACCGCCACGGCTGTCTGGGCCCGCAGCGCGGCCGCAAACTTCTCCGGGCCCAGTTGCTGCAGCCGCTGCCGGGAGCCGGACGCCGGAACGGCTGTCAGGGCACCGGTGGCCTCCAGCGCCTTCCTGGCTGGTTCGGGCAGCTTCGCCACCGGTGCCGTGGACACCGGCAGCTCGCCGTGCGGTTTGTTGACGGTGACGTCCGCCAGCCAGGTGAGCAGCTTGGTGCCGCGGTCGGCCGAGATACGGGCCTTGAGCAGTTCCGGCCGCTCGTCGATGAACGAGGTGGCGACGTTGCCGGCCAGGAAGTCCGGGTCCTCCAGCACCGCCTGCAGGAACGCGATGTTAGTGGAGACGCCGCGGATGCGGAACTCGGCCAGGGCACGCTTGGCGCGGGCGGCCGCCGTCGCAAAGTCGCGGCCACGGCAGGTGAGCTTGACCAGCATCGAGTCAAAGTGCGGGCTGATTTCGGCACCGGTGTAGATGGTCCCGCCGTCCAGCCGGACTCCGGCGCCGCCGGCTGACCGGTAGGCGGTGATCTTGCCCACGTCCGGACGGAATCCGTTGGCCGGGTCCTCGGTGGTGATACGGGACTGCATGGCGGTGCCGTTGACGGACACGGCCTGCTGGGACAAGCCCAGGTCGGCCAGGGTCTCACCGGCGGCAATGCGCAGCTGGGACTGCACCAGATCGACGTCGGTGATCTCCTCGGTCACCGTGTGCTCGACCTGGATGCGGGGGTTCATCTCGATGAAGACATGCTGCCCGGCCCGTTCACCGACCGTGTCCACCAGGAACTCAACCGTGCCGGCGTTGGTGTAGCCGAGCGCTTGCGCGAACTTGACCGCGTCCCGGTACAGTGCCTGCCGGATGCCCTCGTCCAGGTTGGGTGCGGGGGCGATTTCAATGACCTTCTGGTGTCGGCGCTGGAGCGAGCAGTCGCGTTCGAAGAGGTGCATGACGTTGCCCTGCCCGTCGGCCAGGATCTGCACTTCGATGTGGCGCGGCCGCAGCACGGCCTGTTCAAGGAATACGGTGGGATCCCCGAAGGCCGTGTCGGCTTCCCGCATGGCAGCCGCGAGGGCTTCCGGAAGTTCGTTGCGGCTGTCGACCCGCCGCATGCCGCGGCCGCCGCCGCCGGCGACGGCCTTGACGAAGATCGGGAAGCCGATCTCCTCGGCTTCGACCAGCAATTTTTCCGGATCCGCACTGGGTTCGGTGGACTTCAGCACCGGGATCCCCGCCTTGCGGGCTGCGTGCAGGGCGTGGACCTTGTGCCCCGCGAGCTCCAGCACCTCGGCCTTTGGGCCGACAAAGGCTATGCCGGCACCGGCAGCGGCGCGGGCCAGCTCGGGATTCTCGGACAGGAACCCGTAGCCGGGGTAGATGGCGTCCGCGCCCGACTCCTTGGCGACCCGGATGATCTCGTTGACGTCGAGGTAAGCCCGGACCGGATGTCCCTTCTCACCGATCAAATACGCTTCGTCGGCCTTCTGCCGGTGGATCGAGTTGCGGTCCTCATACGGGAACACCGCCACGGTTTTGGCGCCCAGCTCATAGGCCGCGCGGAATGCCCTGATGGCGATTTCGCCACGGTTGGCTACCAGGATCTTTTCGAACATTTCACTCCTGCATCGTTGCCGTGTCCGGACTTTGGGTGTGAAGCACGACCGTCCGGCGCCGGTGCCGGCGGACTCAGTGAGCCAAGTCTCACGGACGGCCCGTTGCACTGGCAAGCCAGTGTTGCACAGATCACGCACCATGGCGGATCTTACGGTCCGCATGTTACGGCGCTGGCGGCGAAACGCCCCGGCGGCGCGGGTGGCACGGTGTGCTGCGGCGCTCCACTTATGATGAATAGGGTGCCGTGAAGACAGGTCCGGCGCAGAAGCCCCACGACTCGATACGTTAGGTTTTGGTTTTTACGTGCAAGTAGTGAGCATCAGCAGCCTCAAGGGCGGGGTTGGCAAGACCTCGGTCACGCTGGGCCTGGCCTCTGCGGCGCTGGCAGCGGGAATCCCCACCCTGGTCATCGACTTGGATCCGCATGCTGACGCCACGACGGGACTCGGCGTCAAGCCGTCCCGCCAGACCGACGTCGGCCGGCTCCTCAAGAACGCGCGCAAAGCCGATCTACGGGCCAACGTCGCCCCGAGCGGCTGGGTGGCCTCAGCGGATCCCGGCAGCGCGCCGGCTGCCGGGCGGCAGGTTCTCGACGTCGCCATCGGTTCTGCCTACTCCGGCATCTACGACCGGCCCGATCTGAGCCGCCGGGACCTGCGCAGGCTCTCCACCGTGCTCTCACGGGTGAATGATTACTCTCTGGTGCTCATCGACTGCCCGCCGTCGCTCAACGGACTGACGCGCATGGCCTGGACGGCGAGCACCCGGGTGCTGCTCGTGGCCGAGCCGAGCCTCTTCTCGGTGGCCGGCACCGAACGCACCATGCGGGCCATCGATTTGTTCCGGGAAGAATTCGCCCCGGACCTGAAGACGGCCGGGGTGGTGGCCAACCGTGTCCGGACCAGCTCCAATGAGCACGGTTACCGGCTGGCTGAAATGAAAACCATGTTCGGCGACCTGCTGCTCTCTCCCACCATCGCGGAGCAGGCGAACTGGCAGCAGATCCAGGGTGCGGCGCATTCCGTCCACCAGTGGCCGGGTGAATCGGCACGGCAGGCGGCCGCGCTTTTCGACGAGCTGCTCAGGAACCTGACCGATTCCGGGCGGATGCGCAGCCGCGCGCTCCGCCGCCAGCCCAGCTGACGGCCCGGCTGGCGGCCCGGCTGACAGCGGGTCCCGGCCCGGCGGCAGAAACGGCCTGGATCGCACCTTAAGGTGCGGGAGAGGCTCCGGTTTCCCCGGAGCCCCTCCCGCTGTTTAAGCCTTTGTGATCGCTCAGCTGATCTTGCGCGCAGCGCGCCGGCGGCTCAGCTCGTCGTCGGGAAAGTCCTGCTCCTCTGCGGCATGTTCGCTGGGGAGCTCCGCGAGGCTGCCTTCGACCTCTCGCCACACCCGGCCGACAGCGATGCCGAAGACACCCTGTCCGCCCTGGACCAAGTCGATGACCTCGTCTGCGGAGGTGCACTCGTACACGCTGGCCCCGTCGCTCATGAGCGTGATCTGGGCCAGGTCTTCCACGCCGCGTTCGCGCAGGTGGCCAACGGCGGAGCGGATCTGCTGCAGCGAGACGCCGGTATCGAGCAGGCGCTTTACCACCTTCAGGACCAGGATGTCGCGGAAGCTGTAAAGGCGCTGGGAGCCTGAGCCGGACGCGCCGCGCACGGCGGGTTCCACCAGCCCGGTGCGTGCCCAGTAGTCCAACTGCCGGTAGGTGATGCCGGCCGCCTTGCAGGCTGTGGGACCGCGGTAGCCGGCGTCCTCGTCCAGCACGGGCAGGTCTTCGGTGAACAGCAAGCCCTGGGCACTTGCGGGTATGGCAGCGCCGGTCTGCAGAGCGTGCGGCATCTCGCCCGCATCACCTTTAGGACTCACGTGAACCCTCCTTGTCGAAGTTCCCTGTGGGGAATGAGCATCGCAGTCAGCCCAGAGGTCTGGTCTAAGTCTGCCCTGAGTTGGCCTGCGCTGCAATGGGAACTGTATGCTTCGACGTTAGAACGGCGGGGGCCGCCGGTCAAAGACGCTGGCATTTTTGCTGCGGCGTGTCGGACGCCCGGCCCCCGGGCCGGCCGATTCGGGTGCGGGGCCAGAGCCCGGCGACGGCTATTTTTCGAAGTCCTCGGGCTCCACGTCGGCGAGGAATTCCCTGAACTCGCGCAACTGGCTTTCCGCGGTCTCCTGCGCCTGGCCGTCGGATTCCTCATCTTCGGCGGCTTCGGCGATCTTGACCCCGGCCTCGTCCATCACTTCGTCCGCGCAGTAGATCGGGCAGGGCACACGCAGTGCCACGGCGATGGCGTCCGAGGCGCGGGAGCTGACGGTTGCACCGCCGTCGAACACGAGCTCGGCAAAGAAGACGGTGTCCTGGACGGTCACCAGGCGGACTTCAGTGATGCGCCGGCCGAGCACGTCGACGACGTCACGCAGCAGGTCGTGGGTCATGGGGCGCGGCGGTTTGATGCCCTGCTGGGCGAACGCAATCGCGCTGGCTTCCGGCGCGCCGATCCAGATGGGTATGTGCCGTTCGCCGTCGGTTTCCTTGAGCAGCACCAGCGGCTGGTTCGACGGGAGTTCAATGCGGACTCCGACAACCTCGAGTTCGAGCATGGCTTCTCCGTTCAGCGGTCCATTTGGGCCAGGTGCCCGTGAACCAGCGCAGTGTGCAGGTTCAGACACAGATCGCTGATTTCCTTGGCGGCTTCCGCGGCACGCGCCCGGGAGGCGACATCGCGCCGGGACGCCAGCGGTGCCACGGCACGCTCCACCAGCCCGACCTCGCGGTCCGCGGCGGCCCGGAACGGACGAAGGTGCCGCGGTTCGATGCCATGGCTGCCCAGCTGCCTGCAGGCGCGCACGACCTTGAGTGCGTGTTCGTCAAAACAGGCGTCGTGGGCGTTGATCAGTCCGTAGGCGAGAAGGTCGTCCACGAGTTCCGCGGAGGCTCCGCTGATCTGCAGCAGTTCGGCCCGGGTGAGCGCCCGCCCCCTTCCGTTGAGTTCTGCCGCCAGCGGTTCCGAGACCATCCGGGGGGCCAGGGTCATGCCGCCGGGAAGGGCTTCCGGCCGCTCGCCACGGTCGATCGCGTCGAGGTAATCCTTGATGACCTTGAGCGGCAGGTACTGGTCGCGCTGCAGGGCCAGCACAAAGCGGAGGCGTTCGACGTCCTGCGTGGTGTACTTCCGGTAGCCGGCCGGCGTGCGTTGGGGGCTGATCAGCCCTTTTTCCTCCAGGAAGCGGATCTTGGAGGCCGTGATCTGCGGGAACTCCTCCGTCAGCTGTTGCAGCACCTCGCCGATATTGAGGACGCTGCTGCGGTACCCCTCCCGGGACGACCCGAGGGTGCGCCGTGCTGGCTGGGACCCGGGCACAGGTTAGCCCTGCCCCTTTGCCGCCGTGCCTGCGTAGTAGGTCAGGCGGAACTTGCCAATCTGCACCTCGTTGCCTGTCCGCAACTGCAGGCTGTCCACGCGGTCGTTGTTGACGTAGGTGCCGTTAAGGCTGCCGGAGTCCACCACCATGAAGCCGTCGCCGGAGCGGCGGAATTCCGCGTGCTTGCGCGACACCGTGACGTCGTCAAGGAAGATGTCCGCCTCCGGGTGCCGGCCGGCCGTGGTGACGTCCTGGTCCAGCAGGAACCGCGCCCCGGCGTTCGGGCCGCCGTGGGCTATCAGCAGCGCCGACCCCGCAGGCAGCGCGAACACCGATGCTTCCTCCTCGGAGGAAAGCCTCGGCTTGGCGACGTTAACCAGCGTCTGCGGCGGCAAAGAGATGGATGTGGTTTCCGCGTTCGCCTCCGGGTTCCGGCCGTCGCCGTTCCCGTTGTTTGTGGCGTTGCGAGCTTCGCCCACCATCAATAGTTCCTCCCGTAGAAATGTAGCGGCCAACCGGTTCAGGACCGGTTGGCCGTCGAGTGGCTCCGGTAGCTCCTAGCCTACCTGCTGTTCATACTCCGGGGCACTGAGCAGAGTCTCCAGCGCTGCTGGATCCGAAAGCTTGACCTCCAGCAGCCACCCCTCCCCGTACGGATCGGAGTTGATCAGGGCGGGGTCGGACTCCAGCGCGTCGTTGACGGCCGCGACTTCGCCGCTGACGGGAGCGTAGATGTCGCTGACGCTCTTGGTCGATTCCACCTCGCCGATGACCTCGTTGGCGGTAATGGAAGAGCCGGCTTCCGGCATCTGCACGTAGACCACGTCGCCGAGGGCGTCCTGTGCAAAGTCGGTGATACCCAGGCGCACCGTGCCCTCTGCATCCGCGGCAGCCACCCACTCATGCTCGGCTGTGTACTTCAGGTCGGCAGGAATATTGCTCATCGGTTGCCTTTCTCGCACCATGGACGGCCAGTTGCTGCGGCAAGGATCCGTTCCCCGCCATCGCTGAAAGTATAGGCATACAGGGCCTTGCACAAGCCAATGGAAAAGGGACCCGGCCCTCGCGGACCGGATCCCTTGCTGTCGGGTTGACAGGATTTGAACCTGCGACCCCTTGACCCCCAGTCAAGTGCGCTACCAAGCTGCGCCACAACCCGAAGTTCCGCTTCATGCAACCGGCGGAACCACCTCAAATACTGTACAGCATTTTTCCTTGCGTCATGACCACCGGCGCCCCCGCGGGGCGGTGGCGCCGGTGCCCGGACCGCGGGCCGGGGCCGGATCAGTGCTTGCGCGACCGCTTCTCGCGCACCCGCATGCTGACCTCGATCGGGGTGCCTTCGAAGCCGAATGTTTCCCGCAGCCGGCGGGTGATGAACCGGCGGTAGCCGGGGTCCAGGAAACCGGTGGTGAACAGCACGAACTTCGGCGGCCGGGAGGTAGCCTGCGTGCCGAACAGGATGCGCGGCTGCTTGCCGCCGCGCACCGGGTGCGGGTGGGCCGCGACCAGTTCGCCCAGAAAGGCGTTCAGGCGGCCGGTGGGGATGCGCTTGTCCCAGGACTCGAGGGCGCGGTCCAGCGCCGGAACCAGCCTGTCCTTGTGCCAGCCGGTCTTGGCCGAAATGTTCACCCGGGGCGCCCAGTCCACGTGGGCCAGGTCCTGCTCGATCTCGCGTTCCAGGTACCGGCGGCGGTCGTCGTCCAGCAGGTCCCACTTGTTGAAGGCAAGCACCAGCGCCCGGCCGGAATCGATGGCCAACTGCAGGATGCGCACGTCCTGCTCGCTGAGCACCTCGTCCACGGCCAGCAGCACGACGGCGACCTCCGCCTTTTCGAGCGCTGCCTGCGTGCGGAGCGAAGCATAGAAGTCGGCACCTTGCTGCATGTGCACGCGGCGGCGGATCCCGGCCGTGTCGACGAAGCGCCATGTGCGCCCGCCCAGTTCGATCATTTCGTCGACCGGATCGCGGGTGGTGCCGGCAATGGAGTCGACCACTACCCGCTCGCTGCCGGCCAGCTTGTTCAGCAGCGACGATTTGCCCACGTTCGGGCGGCCGATCAGCGCCACCCGGCGGGGCCCCCCGGTGCGTTCCAGTCCCCCATACGCGGAGAACTCCGGCAGCACCTCCATGACGGCGTCCAACATGTCGGCCGTGCCACGGCCGTGCAGCGCCGATACCGGGTACGGTTCGCCAAAGCCGAGGCCCCAGAGGGTGGCGGCTTCGGCTTCCTGGGCCATGTCGTCCACTTTGTTGGCCACGAGGATGACCGGCTTCTTCTTGCGCCGGAGCATCTTCACCACTGCTTCGTCGGTGGCGGTGGCCCCCACGTTGGCGTCGACCACCAGCAGGACGGCATCGGCCATGTCCACCGCGATTTCGGCCTGGTCGGCGACGCGGGCGTGGATGCCGCGGGCATCATGCTCCCAGCCGCCGGTGTCCACCAGGGTAAACGGGCGTCCGTTCCAGTGGGCCGAGTAGGAGACACGGTCGCGGGTGACGCCGGGGGTGTCTTCGACCACTGCCTCGCGCCGGCCCAAGATCCTGTTCACCAGCGTCGACTTGCCCACATTGGGCCGGCCGACGATGGCCAGCACGGGCGCCACCCGCAGCGGTTCGTCTTCGGGGACGGGCTCTCCGGCCGCGGCCAGCAGCGCGGCGTCCTCGTCGTCAAGGTCGTAGTCGGCCAGGCCGGCGCGCAGCGACGCGGCGCGCAACTCGGCTTCGGCGTCGTCGAGCTCCAGCATGTGCTCGGCGATCTGGTCCTCGCCCGCCGGACGGTATTCCTCGTCGGCCGGCCGGTCCGCCGGGGAGGTTCCGGGCTGGGTGTCACTCATCGTCTGTTCCTTCTGGGTAGGCAGCAAGCCGATTGTCGTCGCGGGCATGGTTGGCCGGAAGCGGCTGCCCGGTGAACGCCACGCTGCCGGACATGGCCGGACAGCTTCCGGCGGATCTCTTCGGCTGCAGTGTCCATTGAAACACGGCCGGCCACCGAGGGCAGCCGCCGGCAGGTCTCCGGGGAGCCGAACGCCACGTGGAAAACGCGGCCGGGGCGAGGGATGCCATCCCGCTGCGGCCGGTGATCCGCACCGGTGCCGGCGCTGGCCAGTTCAGTGCGCGGCATGCCGCACGACGGCGAGCACCGCCTCGACGGTTTGTTCGAAATCCAGATTGGAGGAATCCACGGTGAAGACGCCGTCGGCGGCCTCGGAGAAGTTCACGACGGTCGAATCCTTGGCGTCGCGGGCCAGCACCTGCTCGTGCAGGTCGGCGTCGCTCTGCGTCCCGCCCAGCTGGAGGCCGCGCCGGCGCAGCCTCGCCTCTTCGCTGGCGGTCAGCAGCAGCCGCACCTCGGCGTCGGGAGCAACCACCGTGGTGATATCGCGGCCCTCGGCAACGATCCGGCGGCCGGAATCGGCGATGATCTGCTGCTGGCGCCGGACCAGCTCGGCCCGCGCTCCCAGCGTGGTGGCCACGGCGCTCACGGATGCGGAAATTGACGGCTCGCGGATCTCGTCGGTGATGTCCGTTGAGCCGATGCGCACATATTCGTCGTCCGGATGGGTGCTGATCTGCAGGTCGACGTCCTTGCTGGCCTGCTCGACGGCCGCCGCATCCGCCAGGTCCACACCGGTGTTGACGCAGTACCAGGTCACGGCCCGGTACATGGCGCCGGTGTCCAGATAGGACGCGTGCAGCCGGCGTGCGGCTTCCTTGCTGACGGACGACTTGCCGGAGCCCGACGGCCCGTCGATGGCAACCACCAGCGCCTTGCCCTGCCGGTAACGAGCCATGTCCACTTCCGCCGCGCTCATTGCACAACCTTCCATCCGTGTGAGGTCAAATAATCAATCAGTTCGTGTCGCTTGCTGGGCAGCACGGCGAGCTCCGCCAGCCCCACCGGCTGGCCGGCCGAGTGCTCCAGGCGCAGGTCTTCCAGGTTGATGCCCACCTCGCCGATCTCGGTAAGCAGGCGGGCGATTTGGCCCGGCGTATCGTCGACCAGGACGGTCAGCCACGCGAACGCCTGCGGAGGAGCACCGTGCTTGCCGGGAATCCGCGCCTGGCCGGCGTTGCCTTCGCTGATCAGCTGGGCCAGATCCAACCGGGAGCCGTCGGCCTCGGGGTGCTCAAGCGTCCTGATCAGCCGTTCCAGGTCCTCGCGGACGCCGTACAGGATGTGCACGAGCCGGGACGCGTTCGCGCCGAGGATCTGCACCCACAACGCCGGGTCGCTGGCCGCGATCCGCGTGACGTCGCGCAGGCCTTGGCCGGACAGGGACAAGGCGTGCGCCGGCGTGTCCTGCAGCCGGCTGGCCAGCAGCGACGACATCACTTGCGGCAGGTGCGAGATCAACGCCACGGAGGCGTCATGCTCGTCGGCCGACATTTGGGAAACCACCGCGCCCAGGTCGATCGCCAGCGCGTGCGCGGCCTTCACCGCACCCGGCAGGGACAATTCCGACGGGCACAGGACCCACGGCATCGACGTGAAGATCTCGCCGCGGGCCGCGACCGGGCCGGATT
Source organism: Arthrobacter sp. Y3223065 (assembly GCF_059090885.1). NCBI lineage: Bacteria > Bacillati > Actinomycetota > Actinomycetes > Micrococcales > Micrococcaceae > Arthrobacter > Arthrobacter sp. Y3223065. The sequence continues at coordinate 1,042,771 of NZ_JBNHGC010000001.1, forward strand.
TTTCCCGTCCCGCCATCGGGTGGGTGCCCACGTAACGGCCAAGGTCCGCCTCCCCCAGGTCCGGATCCTTGGCCAGCGCCTCGAAGACAGCCGTCTTGACGCTCGCAATATCCACGACGACGGCGTCCGGGTAGTCGCGCAGGGCCCGCGACACGACGGCGGCGGTGACGTCCGGCGGCGCCGCGACGACGACCAGTTGGGGTTCCACCTTCTCCCCGGCGGGCAGGATCCGTCCGGCACCGATATCCTGCGCCACGCCCTGGGCCGACGGCGATGGGTCCGAGAGCAGGACGTCGATACCGCGGGCACGCAGGCCAAGCCCAATGCTGGCTCCAAGCAGCCCGGTCCCGATCACCAGGACCGGGCCGGACAGATGGGTAGCCTGCGCGTGTGCTGGGTTCACCGGCTACATCCCCACCAAGGCCAGCAGATGCCCTGCTTCCTGGCGGCCCAGGGCGCGGATGCTGCCCTGTCGCTGATCACCCAGCCGGATGGGGCCGAACTGGATCCGGACGAGCCGTTCCACGGGGTGGCCGACGGCGTCGAACAACCGGCGCACGACGCGGTTCTTGCCCGAATGCAGCACGACTTCCACCAGGACATGTCCTGGCGTCGAGTCGACCAGCTTGAACGAATCGACCGAGGACACGCCGTCTTCCAGTTCGATTCCGGATTTCATCCGTGCCCCGACACCGTGCGGCATGGGACCGCGGACCTGCACAAGATACGTTTTGGGGACCTCGTAGGACGGGTGGGTGAGGCGGTTGGCGAGTTCGCCGTCGTTGGTCAGCAGCAGCAGGCCTTCGGTGGCCTGGTCCAGCCGGCCCACATGGAACAGCCGCTGGCCCTGTTGCGGCTTGAGGTAGTCGCTGATGCAGGGGCGTCCTTCCGGATCCTCCATGGTGGAGACAACGCCCTTGGGTTTGTTGAAGACCAGGTACGTGAGCGTTTCGTCCATCTGGACGCGGATACCGTCTACATGGATCACGGCGCGGGACGGGTCGACGCGCACGCCAAGTTCGCGCACGGTCACGCCGTCCACTTCGACCCGGCCGGCCTGGATCAATTCTTCGCACACGCGGCGGGAGGCTACACCGGCCCCGGCGAGGACCTTTTGCAGGCGTACTCCCTCCGGATCGTGCAGCTCGGAGGACGCTCCCGCTCCCGCCCGCGAGGGACGGCCCGGACGGCTGACCGGTCCGAGGTTCTGGCCGAAGCGCTCCCGTCCGAAGGGCTGCGGGCCGGCCGGTCGCTGCGGCTTCCCGCCGCGTGACTTGCCGGCCCCTGCCTTGCCCGCTGCCTTGCCTGCGGCCTTGCCGCCGGCCGGTTTGCCAGGCTTTCCTGCGCCCGGACCGGCCGTCGACGGCTTGCGGCTGCCGTGCTTGGCCGCACCGGGGTCGGCCGCACCGGGGTCGGCCGGACCGCGGCGGGCACCCGGCTGACCGGAGCTCTTGCCGAACTCGTTACGGCCCTGGTCCCGTCCGGCCGCGCCGGAGCGGCCGCCGCCCGGCTTGCCGGCACCGGTCCGGCCCGCGCCGCCGGACCCCTGACCGGGCCGGCCACGTCCCTGGGCGGAACCGCCCTGCGGACGGCGCTCAGCATCGTCCGGCCGGCGGCCGTCGCCCGGACGTTTTCCGCCGCGGGGGTTGTTCCGTCCGGAACCGGAACGAGGCGGTTGTGTCATGGTGGATCCTTACCCGTGGAAACTACTGCAATGGTCTGGTGCTGCCGGAGGCCGGCAGCCTAGAGCGAAGCGTCGTCGTACTCGGACAGGTTTTCCAGCCCCGGCAGATGCGGGGCGATCTCCGGCAGTTCGCCGATGCTTCCTATACCCAATCTTTCCAGAAAATAAGAGGTGGTCCGGTACAGGATGGCTCCGGTCTCCGGATCGGTGCCGGAATCCTCGATGAGTCCGCGCTGGGTCAGCGTGCGCACGACGGAATCGACGTTGCCCCCTCGAATGGCCGAAACGCGGGCCCGGGAGACCGGCTGCCGGTACGCGATGACGGCCAGCGTCTCCAACGCGGCCTGGGTCAACCGTGCGGTCTGGCCTTCCAGCACGAAGCGGGACACCAGCGGCGCGAAATCGCTGCGCGAAAAGATCCGCCAACCGCCGGCGATGTTGCGCAGCTCAAAGCCCCGCGGCTCCGCGGCGGGCCTGCCGGCTGCACCGCCGTCGTACTCCCGTTGCAGGTCCAGCAGGAGGGCCTGGACGGTGTCCACCGGCAGGGCCAGTGCTGTGGCCAATTCAACATCGGTGGCCGGTTCGTGGATAACCATCAGGACCGCTTCCAAGGCGGCGCGGGCACCGCCCGGCAACCGCTCCACGTCGACCTGGGGTCCGGCCGGTTCCTCCAGCGGATCAGTCATCGCGTCCCTCCGTTCCGTCCGTGGCCGTGTCGGCCGCCGGTGCGTTGTCATATTCTTCGCTGAGGTTATCGCCGGTCCATTCCGTGTCCGGGCCGGTCCAACGGACCGTCAGCTCCCCGAGCGGCGCAACCTGTTCGAACGCGATGACGCCGTCGCGGAACATCTCCAACAGCGCCAGGAACCGCGCAACCACCACCAGCGCGCCGTCCGCATCATCGGTGAGCGCACGGAACGACAGCGGCCGACCCGCCTGCAGGCGTGCCCCCAGGAGGGCCGCCTGCTCCTTCACGCTGACCGGCGGCGCATGCAGGTGCGCGAGTCCCACCTGGGTCGGCGCGGGCTCCTTGGGCTCCAGCGCTTTGGCCGCAAGGGCGGCAAACTCCGCCAGGGGCGTGCGCCACACGAGCTCGGGCAGCAGCGCAGCGAACTGCGGCTCCAGCGCGACCTGCCGCGGGAAGCGTTCTGCCTCCCGGGCCAGGCGCTGGCCCAGCAGGGCCGCGATTTCCTTGAAGGCCTTGTACTGCAGCAGCCGGGCGAAGAGCAGGTCCCGGGCCTCGAGCAGGGCGATGTCTTCGTCGTCCTCCACCTCGCCGGTAGGCAGCAACCGGGCGGCCTTGAGGTCCAGCAGGGTCGCCGCGATCACGAGGAATTCGCTGGCTTCGTCCAGGGCCTTGTCGTTGCCGTCGGCCTGCAGGCGGCGGATGTAGGAGATGAACTCGTCGGTGACACGGGCAAGCGCCACTTCGGTGATGTCCAGTTCGTGCTTGGAAATGAGTCCCAACAGCAAATCGAACGGTCCGCTGAAATTGTCCAGGGTGACGGCGAAGCCCGCCGGCTTCCGGTCGCCCTCCTCCCCCGGGACGCCTGGCGGGGGGTCCTGCCGTGCCGGCCCTGTCCCTGCCGGGACTGTCCCTGCCGGCGAGGGCCTCATCAGGGGGCGCCGCCGCGGACGATGAGCTCCTTGGCCAGATCGCGGTAGGCGGTTGCGCCGGCGTGGTTGCCCGCGTAGCTGGTGATCGGTTCGGCGGCGACGGTGGCGTCGGCGAACTTGATGGTGCGCTTGATCACGGTTTCGAAGACCTTGTCGCCGAACGCTTCCAGCAGTCGGCCGATGACCTCGCGGCTGTGCAGGGTGCGGGCGTCGTACATGGTGGCCAACACGCCGTCGATCTGCAGGCGCGGGTTGAGCCGGTCCTGGACCTTTTCGATGGTCTCCACCAACAGCGCCACCGCGCGCAGGGCGAAGAACTCGCAGATGAGCGGAATGATCACGCCGTGGGCTGCGGTGAGCGCGTTAACGGTCAGCAGGCCCAGCGAGGGCTGGCAGTCAATCAGGATGACGTCGTAGTCGTCCTCGACCTTGCGCAGCGCGTGGGCCAGGACCTGTTCGCGCGCCACCTCGTTGACCAGTTGCACCTCCGCGGCCGAGAGGTCGATGTTGGCCGGCAGCAGGTCGATGTTTTCCACGTCCGTGGCTTGGATCGCCTCGCGGATGTCGGTCTTGCGGTCCATCAGCACGTTGTAGACGGTCAGGTCCAACTCATGCGGATTGGTGCCCAGCCCCGCCGACAGGGCGCCCTGCGGGTCGAAATCGACCAGCAGGACCTTGCGGCCGACCTCGGCCAGGGCTGCGCCGAGGTTGATGGTGGACGTGGTCTTGCCGACGCCGCCCTTTTGGTTGACCATTGCCACGATTCGCGCGGGACCATGGGATGTCAGGACGGGCGGTTCAGGGAACTCGGTCAGCGGCCGCCCGGTCGGGCCCAGGACATCCTCGTCCGCTTGCCGCAGAGTGGTTGTCGAACCTTGTTCGCTGCTCACGTATCTAACCCAGCTTCCATCGTTTCGCTGCCGTTCTTCTTCCTGACAAGGTTACAGTGACCGTCCTGTTATCGATCGACAGGCGGCTGATGACCGGCGAGCCTTTAGCTTCAAGTAGAGGTCTAAGGTTCAACGCCCTACGCGGCGCGGAAGACTCGCTTTGAGGGCACGACGGCGAACTTATGTATACAAAGGGGACGCTTTTTCCGCTTTTCGCGCACGGCAGGCACAACTGTGTATACACTGGCACCATGAAGCAGAACTTGCGTGCCGGCGAACGCGCGTATTGGTCGCTGCGCGAGGACATCGTGGAATGGCGGCTGCCTCCGGGTACTGTCCTGGCCGAGGTGGAACAAGCCGCCCGACTGGGCATCTCCCGCACCCCGCTCCGCGAGGCGTTGGGCCGGCTGACCGCGGAAGGGCTGACCACGCCCCACACCGGACGCGGCGTCGTCGTCGCCGACGTCTCGCTGGAGAACGTCACCGAGCTCTTCGAACTGCGCACGGCATTGGAGTGCCAGGCGACGGCTTTGGCCGCCAAACGCGGCGAACCGGCCGAGTTCCGGCGGCTGCAGCAGGAATTCCTTGCGGCTGCCGAGGCCATGCGCGGCGCCGTGCCGGATCCCCGGGCATACTACGAGTTGGCCGGCAGGCTGGACGCCGCAGTGGACCGCGCCGCTGCCAACACCTACCTCCGTCAAGCGATGGCCAACCTGCGCGTCCACTTGGTGAGGATCCGCCGGCTCGCGCGGGACAACCCGGCCCGGCTGCTGGCGTCGGCGGCCGAACACGCCAACATCGCCGGCGCCATCGCCGACGGCGACAGCCAGGTGGCGGCCGCGGCCACCCGCATCCATCTCCACCAGAGCCTGGAACACTTCAAGACCACCGATCCGAAACACCGGACCGACCTGCCAGCCGAGAGGACAGCCTGAATGACCGTCAAGCACCACGTACGCGTCTACCGCAGCGAAGAGAACCTGCCGCGCGAGGACCAGCTAGCCCAGAAGATCGCCCGGGTAGCCACCGACCCGGTGGAGGTTACCGACGATGTAGCCGAGATGGTGATCAACAGGATCATCGACAATGCCTCGGTGGCGGTCGCATCCCTGAACCGTGGGCCGATTATCGCCGCACGGGCGCAGGCGCTGAGCCACCCGGTCTCCGGCGGCGGACAAGGCGCCGGGGTGTTCGGCGTCGCCGGGAAAACCTCCCCGGAGTGGGCGGCGTGGGCCAATGGCGTGGCCGTGCGCGAACTGGATTACCACGACACGTTCCTGGCCGCCGAATACTCGCACCCCGGCGACAACATCCCGCCGATCCTCGCGGTGGCCCAGCACGTCGGCGCGAACGGCCGCGATTTGATGCGCGGCATCGCCACCGGTTACGAAATCCAGGTCGATCTGGCCAAGGCCATCTGCCTGCACAAACACAAGATCGACCATGTGGCCCATTTGGGACCGTCCGCCGCCGCCGGCATCGGCACGCTGCTGGGCCTGGATACGGAGACCATTTTCCAGGCCGTCGGCCAGGCGCTGCACACGACGACGGCGACACGCCAATCGCGCAAGGGCGAAATCTCCACCTGGAAAGCCCACGCACCGGCATTCGCCGGCAAGATGGCCGTGGAAGCCGTGGACCGGGCCATGCGCGGACAGACCTCACCCGTGCCGATCTACGAAGGCGAAGACGGCGTCATCGCCTGGCTGCTGGACGGCCCGGATGCCTCCTACGACGTGCCGCTGCCGGCCCCGGGCGAACCCAAGCGCGCCATCCTGGACACCTACACCAAGGAACACTCGGCCGAGTACCAGGCACAGGCCTGGATCGATCTGGCCCGCAGGCTGCACCGCATGCATCCGGAGGCCACCGACGCGGAGAACGTGAAGTCGGTGCTGATCAAGAGCAGCCACCATACGCACTACGTGATCGGCTCCGGCGCGAACGATCCGCAGAAGTACAGCCCCGCGGCCTCCCGCGAAACACTCGACCATTCGATCCCCTATATCTTCACGGTGGCCCTGCAGGATGGCGCCTGGCACCACGTTGATTCGTACGCCCCCGAGCGTGCGGCCCGCCCGGACACCGTGGCGCTGTGGCAGAAGGTCAGCACCGAGGAAGACCCGGAGTGGACCCGCCGGTACCATTCGCTGGACGTCTCGGAGAAGGCCTTCGGCGGCTCCGTGGAGATCACCCTGGCCGACGGAACGGTCATCACCGACGAGATTGCCGTGGCCGATGCCCACCCGCTGGGCGCCCGCCCGTTCGCCCGGGAACAGTACGTGTATAAGCTGCGCACGCTGGCGGCCGGAATCGTTGACGAGGCTGAAATCGACAGGTTCCTGGCCGTCGCCGAGCGCCTGCCCGAACTGGCCGTCGGCGAGCTGGACCAGCTGAATATCCAGGCAGCCGGCGGGGTCATCGACCTCGCGGCCGGACCGAAGGGGCTGTTCTAAATGCTTTACTCTGCGACCACCCCGGAGCAGAAGCGCCGGACCCTGCGCGAGGGGCTGGCGTCCGGGGAGCTGCAGCAGTTCCCGGGCGCGTTCAATCCCCTCTCGGCGCGGCTGATCCAGGAGAAGGGGTTCGACGGCGTCTACATCTCCGGCGCCGTGCTGGCCAACGACCTGGGATTGCCGGACATCGGGCTGACCACGCTGACCGAAGTCGCCACCCGGGCCGGCCAGATCGCCCGGATGACCGACCTGCCGGCCCTGGTGGACGCCGACACCGGCTTCGGCGAGCCGATGAACGTGGCCCGCACCGTGCAGGAGCTGGAGAACGCGGGCCTGGCCGGCTGCCACATCGAGGACCAGTTCAATCCCAAGCGCTGCGGCCATTTGGACGGCAAGAACGTGGTGGACCTGGAGACCGCCAGCAAGCGGATACGGGCCGCCGCGGACGCCCGCCGGGACGAAAACTTCCTGATCATGGCGCGGACCGATATCCGCGCCGTCGACGGCCTGGCTGCCGCCCAGGACCGTGCCCGCGCGCTGGTCGATGCCGGCGCGGACGCGATCTTCCCCGAAGCCATGAGGACGCTGGAGGAATTCGCTGCCATCCGCGAGGCCGTTGACGTGCCCGTGCTGGCCAACATGACCGAGTTCGGCAAGAGTGACCTGTTCACGGTGGACCAGCTGTCGTCCGCCGGGGTCAACATGGTGATCTATCCGGTCACCCTGCTGCGCAGCGCGATGGGCGCGGCCGAGCGGACCCTCGACGCCATCAAGGCCGACGGGACCCAGCAGTCACGGGTCGCGGACATGCTGACCCGTGCGCGTTTGTACGAATTGGTGGATTATGAGGCGTATAACCAATTCGACACCTCTGTATTCAATTTCCAGGTGCCCGGCCGGCACTGACCACAAGACATAGGAGTCGCCATGAGCACCGATGCATCAACCGAAGCACCGCAGATCCGCAAGGGGCTGGCCGGCGTCGTCGTCGACACCACGAAGATCTCGAAGGTCAACGCGGAGACGAACTCGCTGCTGTACCGCGGCTACCCGGTCCAGGACCTGGCCGCGCACTGCAGCTTCGAAGAAGTGGCGTATCTGCTCTGGAACGCAGAGCTGCCGGACAGCGGCCAGTTGCGGGACTTCACGGCGGCCGAACGCGGCGGACGAGCCCTGGACCCGGTGGTGAAATCGGTCATCGATGTGCTGCCGCTCGAGGCCCACCCGATGGATGTCTGCCGGACGGCCGCCAGCGTGATCGGAGCCCGACACCCGCTGGCCGGGGATTCCTCTCCGGAGGCGAACATGGCCAAAGCCGTGGAGCTGCTGGCAGCCTTCCCGGCGGTCGTCGCCTACGACCAGCGCCGCCGCCGCGGCCAGGAGCTGGTGGAACCGCGCGAAGACCTGGGCTACGCGGCGAACTTCCTCTGGATGTCCTTCGGTGAAGAGGCCGCCCCGGAAGTCGTGGACGCCTTTAATGTGTCCATGATCCTGTACGCGGAGCACTCTTTCAACGCGTCCACGTTCGCGGCGCGCGTGATCACCTCCACGCTGTCCGACCTGCATTCGGCCGTGACCGGTGCGATCGGCGCGCTGAAGGGCCCGCTGCACGGCGGAGCGAATGAGGCGGTCATGCACACCTTCGAGCAGATCGGCATCCGCCCCGATGAGCCCCGCGAGGAGGCCGCCGCCCGCGCCCGGACCTGGATGGAGCAGGCTCTGGCCGACAAGCAGAAGGTGATGGGCTTCGGCCACCGGGTCTACAAGCACGGCGATTCCCGCGTGCCGACCATGAAGGCCGCCCTGGACAAGATGATCGAACACTATGGACGGCCCGAAATACTCGGCCTCTACGACGGCCTTGAGCACGCGATGGCCGAGGCCAAGAACATCAAACCGAACCTGGATTATCCCGCCGGGCCCACCTACCACCTGATGGGGTTCGACACGGAGATGTTCACCCCGCTGTTCGTGGCCAGCCGCATCACCGGCTGGACCGCCCACATTATGGAGCAGCTGGAGTCGAACTCGCTGATCCGTCCACTCAGTGAATACAACGGGCCCGCCCAGCGGGAGCTGGGCCGCTAGGTCTGCCAGGCCACGCGGTGGCCGGTGTCGAGATTCTCGACGCCGGCCACTGTTTCGTTATCCGGCTGCATCAGCACCCGCAGCCGAGGCCGCTGCCCCGACAGCGCCAGCGGCAGCCAATGGCCGGCGTCCTGCCACATCTGCCCCAGCGGCAGCCGGTCCACGCGGTACCAGGCCGGGGCGATTTCCGCAGACTCGACCGGGACGCCCTCCCACCGCCGGGCCACGAAGAGCGCGGTGTCCATATTCCACGCGGGCTGCTCCGGGAAATCGAAAAAAATCCGTCCGGCCTGCTCCAGCGCCTCGGGCCCGACGCGGACTCCGGTCTCTTCCTGCATCTCCCGGCAGGCCGCGTCGTCGTCGCCCTCCCCCGGCTCCACTTTGCCGCCGACTCCCACGACCTTCCCGGTGCCGAACCCGGTCTTCTTCCGGCCGAGGAGCACGTAACGGCGCCCCGCGTCCTCCCGGAGCAGGAAGCACAGGGCAACGGCGACAGTCATGGCAGCGAGTCTAGCCCGGCGCCACGGCTCCAAGGGTCATGTTCCGCTGCAGCAAGCCCGCGCTCCACGGTTACCCCGTCAGCCCCGGGCCCGCGGATGTGCCGCCGCGTAAACCTCGCGGAGGGTATCGGCGGTGACGAGCGTGTAGATCTGCGTCGTGGTCACGGACGCATGGCCCAGCAGCTCCTGCACCACCCGGACGTCCGCGCCGCCCTCCAGCAGGTGGGTGGCGAAGGAGTGGCGCAGGGTGTGGGGGGAAACGGGCTGGGTGATCCCGGCCTTTTCCGCGGCAGTCTTCAGAATGGTCCAGGCGCTTTGGCGGCTCAGCCGGCCACCGCGGGCGTTCAGGAACAACGCCGGTGTGCCGTGTCCCTTCGCGGCCAGAGCAGGACGTCCCCGGACCAGGTACGCGTCCGCCGCCTGGGCAGCAAAGGAGCCCAGCGGCACCAGCCGCTCCTTGGACCCTTTGCCGAACAAGCGGACGACGGCGGGACCGTCGCCTTGCGGTTCGACGCTGACATCGTCGACGTCCAGGCCAACCGCTTCGCTGATCCGCGCGCCGGTCGCGTACAGGAACTCCAAGAGCGCCCGGTCGCGCAGCCCGGTGGGGGTGTCTGCCCCCGCCGATTCCAGGATCCGGGTGACAGCGGCTACGGAAATCGCCTTCGGCAGGCGTTTGCCGGGCATCGGCGGGTGCACGTCAGTGGCGGGGTCGGTTTCCGTGATCGCCTCAAGCGTCCAAAACTTATGCAGCCCCCGCACGGCCACGATGGTCCGCGCCGCGGACCTGACGCTCAGCGCGGCGGCGCCGTCGGACCCATCGGTGATGGCTTGGGCAAACGCCGTGACATCGTGTCGGGTCACCGTGGACGGCTCGCCGACCCCGCGCGCCTGCAGGAAACGCAGGTAACGGCCCAGGTCCCTGCGGTAGGCCGCTACGGTGTTGGCGGCCAGCCCGCGTTCCACCGCCATGTGCTGCAAGTAGTCGCCCGCCGCGCGCCCCAGCGGCGTTGCGGTGAATTCGTCTCCTTTGGCTGACGGGGCCTGCACGGGCGCGATGGCGGATCAGTCCCGGCCGGTTCCAGCGGCACCGTCCGGGCGCTGGCTGGGATGCTCGGGCCAGGGAGCATCGGCCGGGCGCAGGTTCTCGAAGCCGGTGGCCGCAGCCCTGGCGGCGGCGAGCACCCCGGTCACGGCCGACGGATTGTGCAGCCGTCCGGCCATGACCGCGTCCACGGCGTCGTCCAGATCCACCCAGAGGTGCTCGATTTCGGCTTCCTCATCGGTGCGCTGATGCCGCTGGGCTTCCGGAACCTCGGAGAGGTCACGGGCCAGGTAGATCCGGATTGCCTCGCTGGAGGACCCGGGCGAATTAAAGAAGTCCACCAGCACGTTCCAGCGACCGGCCACCAGGTCCGCTTCCTCGGCCAGTTCCCGCACCGCGGCATCCACGAAGTCCTCGCCGTCCACGTCCAGCAGCCCCGCGGGGATCTCCCACAGCGACATCCTGGTGGGCTGCCGGTACTGCCTCAGCAGCAGGACCCGTCCCTGCGTGTCCATCGCCAGGATGGCCACCGCCCCCGGATGTGCGATGTAGTCGCGCACTAGCGTCTCGCCGGTGCCGGGGCCCAGGGTGAACGTGTCGCTGACCACGTCCCAGATGCGTCCCCGATACACCGTACGGCTGTCGACCAGCGGACGCGGATCAGGGACGTCGGCGAAGACCTCGGGGTGTGCCGACACTCAGGCTCCGGACTTTGCCGGTGCCTTGGCCTTGCCCTGTTCCAGGGCGGCGGCAACGAGGCCCGCGAACAGCGGGTGCGGCCGCGTGGGGCGCGAGCTGAGTTCCGGATGCGCCTGGGTGGAGACGTAGTAAGGGTGCACGTCACGGGGCAGTTCAACGAACTCCACCAGCTTGCCGTCCGGGGAGGTACCCGAGAAAACCAGGCCCGCCGCAGCCAGCTGGTCGCGGTATTCGTTGTTGACCTCGTAGCGATGCCGGTGACGTTCGCTGACCTTGGTGCTGCCGTAGGTCTCTGCAACGACGGAACCGGACTGCAGGGCCGCCTCGTACAGGCCCAGGCGCATGGTGCCGCCCAAATCGCCCTTGCCGTCGACGATGTCCAGCTGCTCGGCCATGGTGGCGATCACCGGGTGCTTGGTGTCCGGATCAAACTCGGTGGAGGAAGCGTCTTCCAGTCCCACGATGTTGCGGGCGTACTCCATCACCATCGACTGCAGGCCCAGGCACAGGCCAAGGGTGGGCAGCTTGTGTTCGCGGGCGTACCTGAGTGCGCCGAGTTTGCCCTCCAGGCCACGGATGCCGAAGCCACCGGGCACGCACATGGCGTGCACGCCGTCGAGTGCGGCGGCCGCACCCTCTTCGGTGGCGCAGTCATCCGAGGGAACCCAACGGATCTTCACCCGGGTCTGGTTGGCGAAGCCGCCGGCGCGCAGCGCTTCGGTCACCGACAGGTAGGCGTCGGGCAGGTCGATGTACTTGCCCACCAGCGCCACCTCGACGTGGTGCTTCGGGTTGTGGACCGCCGACAGCAGCCGGTCCCACTTGGTCCAGTTGACATCCTTGAACTTCAGGTCAAGGTGCTGCACGATGTACGCGTCCAGGTTCTGCGAGTGCAGGGTCTTGGGGATGTCGTAGATGCTCGGCGCGTCCGGGCAGCCAATGACTGCGTCGATGTCCACGTCGCACATGCGGCCGATCTTCTCCCGCATCGCCGCGGGGACTTCCCGGTCGGACCGGATCACGATGGCGTCCGGCTGGATGCCGATGGAGCGAAGCGCGGCGACGGAATGCTGTGTCGGCTTGGTCTTCAACTCATGCGACGGGCCGATGTACGGCACCAGCGAGACATGCAGGAAGAACACGTTGTTCCGCCCGACATCCTGACGGACTTGGCGGGCGGATTCCAGGAACGGCTGCGATTCGATATCGCCGACGGTGCCGCCGATCTCGGTGATGATCACGTCCGGAACCTTCTTGCCCGCGACGGGCTCGGCGGGCAGGCGCATGCGGCGCTTGATCTCGTCGGTGATGTGCGGGATGACCTGAACGGTGTCGCCGAGGTATTCGCCGCGGCGTTCCTTGGCGATCACCGTGGAGTAAACCTGGCCGGTGGTCACGTTTGCCGAACCGTCCAGGTTCTCGTCCAGGAACCGCTCGTAGTGTCCGATATCCAGATCGGTCTCCGCGCCGTCGTCCGTGACGAAGACTTCACCGTGCTGGAAGGGATTCATCGTGCCCGGATCCACGTTCAGATAGGGATCGAGCTTCTGCATCGTCACGGAGAGGCCGCGGGCACGGAGCAGGTGGCCGAGGCTTGAAGCCGTCAGTCCCTTCCCGAGCGAGGACGCCACGCCGCCGGTGACGAAGATATGTTTGGTCGTCTTGGACGACTTGGAAAACCGGGAATTAGTTCGCTGCACCACGGAATTCGAGCCTATCACCTTTCTGGACGCCCTCGGATCTCAAGGCCGTTCCGACCGCTGCCGGGTGTGCGAACACACACCCGCCGGTCAACTCCTCCCCCGCCGGCGGCGGGGGGCTGGTCGTGCCTGTAGCCGATGCTACAGCGCCCTCGCTCCGTCGATCAGTTCCTGGGCGTGGGCCCGGGCGGAATGGGATTCTTCCTGGCCCGCAAGCATGCGGGCCAGTTCGGTCACCCGTTCCTCGTCGTCGAGCAACCGGACGTCACTGGCGGTCATCCCGCCGTCATCCCCGCCGGCCGTCTTGATCACGCGGATGTGCTGGTCCGCGAAAGCCGCCACCTGCGGCAGGTGCGTCACCACAATGACCTGCACATAGCGCCCCAGCATGGCCAGGCGACGGCCTATCTCGACGGCTGCCTTGCCGCCGACGCCGGCATCCACTTCATCGAAGACGAAGGTGGGCACAGGATCCACCTCCGCCAGCACCACTTCGATGGCAAGCATCACGCGGGACAGTTCACCGCCGGAGGCACCCTTGCCCAGCGGGCGCGGCGGGGCGCCCCGGTGCGGCTTCAGCAAGAACGTGATGACGTCGGCGCCGTGCACCGTCAGGGCCGGCGCGGGTTCGATATCGATCAACAGTTCGGCCTCGGCCATGGCCAGCGCCGACAGTTCTGCGCCGACCCGGCGGCCAAGTTCGGCAGCGGCTTCACGCCGCAGCGCCGTCACGGCGGCGGACTGGACGGCCAAAGCGGAGTCCAGTTCGGCGATTTCTGCCTCCAACCGCTCGATCCGGCTGGAGTCGTCGGTCAGGTCCTCCAGGCGGCTGCGGGCCTGAACGGCCCACTCGAGCACTTCGTCGATGCTGGGCGCGTATTTGCGCACAAGCCGTGCCAGGTCGGCCCGGCGCGCCTCGACCTCCTCCAGCCGGCCCGGGCCCTCGCTGTCCAGCGAGGCGCCGTAGCTCGCCAACTCCGCGGCGACGTCGGCGAGGATGATTCCGACCTCGGCCAGCCGGGCCGCAGCACGGCCCAGGTCGGCGTCTTCGTCCTGGACCTGCTCCAGCGACCGCTTCGCCGCGTCCACCAGGGCCGTCGCGTCCGGAGAATCGGTGTACTCCTCGGCCACGAGTGCCTGGTGAGCCAAGGTGGCAGCAGCCCGCAGTTCCTCGACATTCGCCAGCTTTACGGCTTCGGCCTTGAGGGCGTCGTCTTCACCGGGCTGGGGGTCCAGCCCATCAATTTCCTCCAGCGCCTGCTGCAGCGCCTCGGCTTCGCGCAGCCGTTCGCGGGCTTCGGTGCGCAGGGTCTCCAGCTCGGCGCTGGCTTCCTTCCAACGGGCGAACGATGCTGCGTAACCGGACAGCGCCGTGGTGAGGGCTTCACCGGCAAACTTGTCCAGCGCTTCCCGCTGCGCCTGCTGGCTCTTGAGCCGCAGCTGGTCTGTTTGGCCGTGGACCGCCACCAGGTGGCCGCCTATTTCGGCCAGCGTTCCCACCGGCGCTCCCCGGCCGCCGACGTGCGCGCGGCTGCGGCCGTCGGCGTTCACCGTACGGGCGAGCATTAGTTCGGCTCCGCCGTCGAACTCGTCGATGTCCGCCCCCGCTTCACCGGCGCGGGCCAGGGCAGGACTTCCCGCGGCAAGCCGAACCACGGCCTCGGTCACGGCGTTGGGTGCCCCGGTCCGCACCGCCCCGGCATCGGCGCGGGCTCCCAGCAGCAGGCCAAGCGCGGTGACCACCATGGTCTTGCCGGCTCCGGTCTCGCCCGTCACCACCGACAGCCCCGGCCCCAACGGAAGCGTGGCCTCGGTGATGACGCCCAGGTTGCGGATCCGGATTTCTTCGATCACTTTGGCGCCTCCTGGCTTGGCTGGGCGTATCGTGGTTCCACTGTTCGCACGGTAGGCAGGGACGAGGTCGGCGGTTGTTCTTCCGAGGGGCTGACGGGGCCGCGCCATCCCGACGTCGGTAGTTCGAATTTGCGGACCAAACGTTCCGAGAACGGCGTCCTCCGGGTGCGGGCCAGCCGCACGGGTTTGTTGGAGCGGGTCACTTCGATCCGGGATCCGGGCGGCAGCTCCAGGCTGCGGCGGCCGTCGCACCACAATACGCCGTTGGCATCGCTGCGGCTGAGCACTTCCACCGCCATGATCGAATCCGGGGCCACCACCAGCGGTTTGGCGAACAGCGCGTGGGCGCTGATCGGTGTCATCAGCAGGGCTTCCACCTGCGGCCAAACCACCGGGCCGCCCGCCGAGAAGGCATAGGCCGTGGACCCGGTGGGGGTGGCCATCACCACGCCGTCGCAGCCGAACGAGCTGATGGGCAGGGCATCGACCTCGACCACTACCTCCAACATCCGCTGCCGGTCGCCTTTCTCCACCGCTGCCTCGTTCAGCGCCCAGGTATGGCCGATCTTGCGCTTGTCCAGCCACACCTGCACGTCAATGGTCAGGCGCTCTTCAACTGTGTATTCGCGGTTTACCACCCAGTGGACCGTCTGGGCCAGGTCCGCCCGCTCGCTCTCGGCCAGGAAGCCGACATGTCCCAGGTTGACGCCAAGCAGCGGGACGTCCGATTCCCGGACCAGCTCAGCGGCGCGCAGGATGGTGCCGTCACCGCCGAGCACCATGCCCAGATCGACACCGTTCAGGCTGATGTCCTCGTCCAGGATCTCGGTGGGAACGGCCAGCTCGCCATAGGTCTCTTGGAGGTGTCCGACCTCCTCCCTTCGCATGACCGGCACCAGGCCGGACGAGTGGAGTTGGGCGCACGTTTCCTGCGCGGCCGCCAAGGCGTCTGCCCGCCCGGTATGCGCGAGCACCAATATCCGCCGGCTCATCGCTCCACTTCCGGTTCCTGACCTCTCGGTTCATCCAACTGGTCCGGCCGTGCTCCCCGCTCCTGCGGAAAATCGGCCATTGCTGCGTCCACTGCCCCCTGCAGCACCCTACCCGTTCTGCGCTCCGGAGCCCCCGGCGGCACACTTATCCACAGGAAATATTCGACGTTCCCGTCCTGGCCCGGGAGCGGACTGGCCGCCAATCCGCGGACGTCCAGCCCCGTTTCCAGGGCCGCGGCGACAACGTTGCGTACGGCCCTGTGCCGTTCCGCGTGTGAACTTACGACGCCGGTGCGCGCCAGCCGTTCGCGGCCAACCTCGAACTGCGGCTTGACCATCAGCAGGAGATTCCCGGCCGGACGGGTGGCGCCGGCCAAGGGTTCGATGACCATGGTGAGGGAGATGAACGACAAATCCGCGACGGTCAGATCCACCGGGCCGCCGATCGCTGCCGGGTCGAGATACCGGACGTTCATGCCTTCAAACACCCTGACCCTGCTGTCCGTGCGAATCGCGTCGACGAGCTGGCCGTGCCCGACGTCCACGGCGACGACCTCCCGCGCGCCGGCGCGCAGCAGTACATCGGTGAAACCGCCGGTAGAAGCTCCCGCATCGAGGCAGCGCAGGCCGGCCGGATCAACCGCGGGGAAGGCCGCCAGTGCTCCGGCCAGTTTGTGTCCGGCCCTGCTGACGTAGTCGGGGCCTCCGTCGGCGGCCACAACCAGCGGGTCGTCCGGGCCGACGGCGGCCGACGCCTTGGTCAGAACAGTTCCGGCACGGCTGACCCGTCCGGACGCTATGAGCTTGGCTGCATGGGTACGGGACCGTGCCAATCCGCGGGATACGAGCTCCTGGTCCAGTCTGGGCATCGGGCTCAATCAGCCTCGGTCTCCAGGTCGGCCAACAAATCGTCATGGATCTGCTGGTACACGGCTTGGTGCTCGCGTACCGGGAGATCCGGAACATGGGTCAGGGCGGAGATGATGGTGTCGACTGACTCGTCGGCCGTGGAGTCACCGGGGACTGGCCACTGCGGCTGCATCTGGCCGCCGCTTTCCCCTGTTTCTGGCAGGTGCAAGCTTTCCTCCCTTGCGTCGGCGGATGTACCCAACCGCATGAGTCAGTCTAATATCGGCGTTCAGCCGGAAAGGTCAGGCGTGGCCGCGGATGCCTGGTGCGGATAGGCATCCCACCAGGCCGCGCAGGCAGCCCGCCAGGTGTCCACATCCTCCCGGCTGCCGGAGACGTTGAGCTTTCCGTTTTCGACGGCGGCCAGCGCTGCACCGCAGCGGAACCCCGAGCCGTCAGGGGTGACGGCAGGATAGGGCCGGTACAGTTCCGCCAGGCTGCCCAGCAGATACCGTGGCCGTTCCGCGGTGCGCGCGGCGAGCACCGTTTCGACCCCGTCGATGCCGGTCAGTACGACTGCCGTGTCCATGCCTGCGTTGTTGCCGCCCAGGATGTCGGTGTCGAGCCGGTCCCCCACCACCAACGGCCGGTGCGCTCCCAACGCCGCAGCCGCCGTCGTGAAGATGCCCGCTTCCGGCTTTCCCGCGACCAGAGGTGCCACACCGGTGGCCGCCTGGACGGCGGCCACCAACGACCCGTTTCCGGGGGCGATGCCACGCTCCCGGGGGATGGTCAGGTCTGTGTTGGTGGCGATCCAGACGGCGCCGGCGGCGACGGCGAATGACGCCTCCGCCAAATCCTTCCAGCCCAGCTCCGGGTCGAACCCCTGGATCACGGCGACCGGAGCATCGAGGGCGGAGCGGACCGGGACGAAGCCCTGGGCCGCTGTTTCATCCGCCAGCGTCTGGCTGCCCGTGACCAGAACTTTTGAGCCCGTGGGAACGTGCCGCGCAAGCATCAGCGCACCGGCGCGTGCCGATCCGAAGACCTGATCGGCGGTGGCCGGGGCACCGAGCTCACGCAAATGAGCGGCCACCTGCGCCGGTGACCGTGACGCGTTGTTGGTGATGTAGCCCAGTGCGGTCCGGGTCTCCGCGAGGCGCCTCAACGCTTCGACGGCTCCGGGGATAGCCTTTTGCCCGGCGTAGACAACACCGTCCAGGTCCGACAGCACGGCGTCATAGCCGGAGATCAGGGGGTTACCCGTCATTGTCCCTGCTGGCCGGCGCAGGCGCAGCGCCGGTGTCTTCGGCGTCCGCGTCCTCGGCGTCCGCGTCCTCGGCGTCCGCGTCCTCGGCGTCCGCGTCCTCGGCGTCCGCGTCCTCGGCGTCCGCGTCCTCGGCGTCCATGTCCTCGGCGTCCACCGCAGCTGGAGCAGCCACTTCCTCTGAGCCTGCCGGAGAGCCGTCCACAGGTTCGGTTTCACCGTCGTCCGGCATGCCCTCTTCAGATTCAGCCGGCCCGGTCATCCCTGCGTCGCCGACCAGAGCTGGCTCTTCAGCAACGGATCCTGCCTCGCGCGGGCCGTCGACCGGTTCCATGTCATCGCCGACCAAGTCGACAATCTCAGGTTCGGCAAAATCTCCCACACCCAGAGCGTTTTCGGCCACCATCGCCTGGCGTCTCCACTGCTGTGCTTCCTCGCCGCGGTTAGCGGCATCCAAAGCGTCCGCATACGCGCGGAAGAGCCGCGGGCTGTAGGAGAAGGCCCGGTTCCGGTCCAGTTGCGGAATCTCCAAGGCTGCAACCGCCGCATCATACTGCTGCAGATCGGAGCGGGCACCGGAAGCCACAATCGCCAGTTCCACCTTGCCCGTCGTATCCAGAGTTTCGGCGTCCTCTGATCGCGTCAGCTCCAACGCCCTGTCCGGCCGTCCGAGGCCACGTTCGCAGTCGGCCATGATCGGCAGGTGCTCGTTGGAACCGCTGATCCGGCGGAAGGTGCGGAATTCCCTCAGGGCTTCACCGTAGTGACCGGCCGCGTAGGCCGTCAGGCCGACGGCCTCTCGCACCGGTGCCATACGCCCACCCCTGCGGCTTGCCGCCAAGGCGTGCTGGAAGGCCAGTTCCGGTTCCTCGTCGAGTAGTCGTCCGGCCATCACCAAGTGCTTGGCAACCCATTCAGCGTTCTTGGACTCCAAGGTCCGCAGCTGGGCGCGAGTGACGCGGTCCAGTTCTGCCCCTGTGACGTCGGGGTCAATCTCCGGCGAACGCGGGCGGTCGACCCGGTTGGAGCTGCGCAGGTCCCGGGCGTTGTGTTCGGGGGCTGCGCCGGCACGGTCGAATGACCTGTCACCACGATCCTGACGCGGCCGATCGCCAAAGTCCCGGCGCTCACCACGATCCTGGCGGGGACGGTCACCAAAGTCCCGACGCTCACCGCGGTCATCCCGTGAACGGAAGCCGCCGGCGTTACCTGATGCGCTGCCGCCACGGTCCTGACGGGGACGGTCACCCTGCGGACGACGGTCACCAAAGTCCCGACGCTCACCACGATCCTGACGGGGACGGTCACCCTGCGGACGACGGTCACCAAAGTCCCGACGCTCACCACGATCCTGACGGGGACGGTCACCCTGCGGACGACGGTCACCAAAGTCCCGACGCTCACCACGATCCTGACGGGGACGGTCACCCTGCGGACGACGGTCACCAAAGTCCCGACGCTCACCACGATCCTGACGGGGACGGTCACCCTGCGGACGACGATCGCCAAAGTCCCGACGCTCACCACGATCCTGACGGGGACGGTCACCCTGCGGACGACGGTCAC